>NZ_JBHUER010000003.1:0-193220 GCF_042681025.1 Methylopila henanensis | reverse complement strand
CCCGCGCCGCCGATCTCGTGGCTCGCGCCGCCGCCGGCCGCGCCGCCCTGCTCCGTCTTTCCGGCGGCGGCTCCCGCGAGGCCTCGCTGATCGCGGAAAAGCGCCCGGAGACCGCCGCGGTGACCTTCGTTGACCGGCTCGCCTCCGCGCTTCCCGACGGCGCTGCGCTGCGCGAACTTGAACTCGACGGCGCGCGGGTGCGGCTCGCCGGCGACGCCGAGGCCGCGCCCGAGCTGATCGGCCTGCTGGAGGCGACGGGCGCGTTGCGCGGCGCGCATTTCGCCGCCCCCGTCCAGCGCCGGCCGGACGGCCGCGACGGGTTCGAGATCGCCGCCGAACGCACGCCGGCCGTCCCTCGCGCCGCGGGCCGGACGCCATGACCGCGCCCCGCGACCCGCTGCGCTTCGCCGTGCTCTGCCTCGCGCTCGCGACGCCGCCGGCGCTCGCCGCACTCGCGGCCCTGAACCTGCTTGCGGCGCGCGACCTCGACGGCCTGGCCGCGCGCCAGGAGGCGACCGTGGCGGCGCTGGAGCGGCGCGTGCGCGAGGCCGAAAGCCGCCCGGTCGCGCAGCGCGACGGCTCCGCGATCTACGTGCCGGGCGCGACGGCGGAGCTCGCCAAGGCCAGCCTGCGCCGCCTGCTGACGGACGCGGTCGCGGCCTCCGGCGGGAGCGTGATCGAGACCCTGGACGCGCCGGCGCCGGAAGCCGAGGACGCGGGCGGCGAACGCGTGCGCCTGCGCGTCGCCTTCGACGCCGACAACGCCGGCCTGCTCGCGCTGATGCACGGGCTGGAGACCGGCCTGCCCCTGATCGCGATCGAGCGGCTGGAAATCCGACGGCTTGAAGCGGGTGGAGAGGGCGACCCAGAGAACCCGGCCCTGCGAGTCGGCCTGGTCGCGGCGGGCCCGGTGCGGAGCGCCGCCCCATGAGCCGCATGCATGCGCTCGTGGCATTGGCGTTGGCCGTCGCCGGGGCGCTGTCCGCGCGGGCGCAGGAGGCCGCGCCCTCCGGCCTCAACCCGCTGCAAAGCCTGGACGCTGCGAGCCTGACCGGGTTCCGCGACCGCCCGCTGTTCACGCCTTCGCGCCGGCCGCCGCCCGCGCCGGCGACAGACGAAGCGCCCGCGCCGCTCGAGGAGGCCGCCGCGCCGGAGCCGCCGCCCGCGGTTCAGCCCAGTCTCCGCCTCACCGGCGTGATCGAGGGCCCGGACGAGTCCGTCGCCGTGATCGAGGAGCTCGACTCCAAACAGGTCAGCCAGCTCCGGCTCGGCGACATGCTTGACGGCTGGCTTGTGACGGCGATCGACCCTGCGGCTCTGCGGCTGACGCTTGGCGAGCGGGAGGAGGAGTATCGGCTGTTCGATCCGAAGCGGGACGCCCCGGCGCATGGCGGAACGGACGACTGACGAGGCCCGGCGCGCGGGGTGCGGGCCTCGTTCTCCAGATGTGCTGACAGCTTGGTCAGACCACTTGGAAGTCGAGGTTGGTCAGGCCGAGGCCGGCGGTCAGCGTAGCGAACTGGACCTGGTCCGCGCCGCCGACGCCGTCCAAGTCGAAGAACAGCGCGCCGGTGGCGGAATTGTAGATGATACGGTCGAACGCGTCGGTCGCCGCCGCGCCGATCGTGAACGCGCTCGCGGCGAGCACGTTGCCGGCGGGGGTCGGCGTGACCGCGAGGCCCGTGAAGATCCCGTCATCGAGCCGGATGGTGTCCTGCGGCACCGAAAAGTCGGTAATGCGGTCGATGTTGCCGCCCCCGAGCACCGTGTCGAACACGAAGATGTCCGCGCCGCGGTTGCCGGTCAGCGTGTCGGCTCCGAGTCCGCCGTTGAGCACGTTCGCGGCGTTGTTTCCGGTAATGACGTTGGCGAGGCCGTTTCCAGTCGCGTTTATCGCGCCGGCGCCGCGCAGACTCAGGTTCTCCACATGCGCGGACAGCGTGTGGCTCACCGTGCTCTCGACGGTGTCGGTTCCCCCGCCCGAGCGTTCGGTGACGATGTCGCCGACATTGTCGACCACATAGGTGTCGTCGCCGGCTCCGCCGCGCATGTCGTCGGCGCCGCCGCGACCGTCGATGCGATTGTTCGCGCCGTTGCCCGAGATGACGTTGGCGAGGTTGTTGCCGACGCCGCCGATCGCCGCCGTCCCGGACAATCGCAGGTACTCGACATGGGCGGAAAGCGCGTAGCTCACGGTCGAGTCGACCAGATCGACGCCGCCGCCGGGGCGCTCGGTGACGATGTCTCCGGTGTTGTCGACGAAGTAGGTGTCGTCGCCGGCTCCGCCGCGCATGTCGTCGGCGCCGCCGCGGCCGTCGATGCGGTTGTTCGCGCCGTTGCCCGAGATGACGTTGGCGAGATCGTTGCCGACGCCGCCGATCGCCGCCGTGCCGGACAGCCGCAGGTACTCGACATGGGCGGACAGCACGTAGCTCACGGTTGAATCGACCAGATCGACGCCTTCGCCCGCCCGCTCGGTGACGCGATCCCCGACATTGTCGACGTAATAGGTGTCGTTGCCGGCTCCGCCGCGCATGTCGTCGGCGCCGCCGCGGCCGTCGATGCGGTTGTTCGCGGCGTTGCCGGAGATGATGTTCGCGAGTTCGTTGCCCGAGCCGTTGATCGTCGCGTCGCCGATCAGCTTGAGGTGCTCGACATGCGCGCCCAGCGTGTACGTGATGTAGCTGTCGACCCTATCGGCGCCCTGGTTCGCGCGCTCGATGACGATGTCGCCGACGTTGTCGACGACATAGAGGTCGTTGCCGTCGGCGCCGCGCATCTCGTCGGCGCCGCCGAGGCCGTTCAGCCGGTTGGCCGCATTGTTGCCAAGCAGAACGTTGGCCAGACCGTTGCCCGTGCCGTTGATCGACGCCGTCCCGGTCAGCTTCAGGTTCTCGATGTTGTCCGAAAGCGCGTAGGTGACCGAGGACTCGACGACGTCGGCGCCTTCGCTCTCGTACTCGAAGACGATGTCGCCGACGTTGTCGACGATGTAGCGGTCGTTCCCGGCGCCGCCGATCATCTCGTCCGCGCCGCCGCGTCCGTTCAGCACGTTGCGCCCGGCGTTGCCGACCAGCACGTCGTTCCCCGAGCCGCCGGTCGCGTTCTCGATCACCACCCCGTTCGCGATGGTGAAACCGCCGATCACGTCGCTGGCGTAGGAGATGAAGCCGCCGCCGCCATATTCGTACAGCAGCGTCGCCGCCCGCAGGTCGATCGTGGCCGCAGCCGTCCCGTCGTAGCGGATCTCGTCGACGCCGCCGCCGTCCCAGATCGCCGAATAGAACGTCCCGAGCGCGTTGGCCGAGGGCAGCAGATAGACGTTGTCGCCGGAGTTGTAGTCCGTGTTCGCGCCGTACTTCTCCTGCAGCACGGCGATGTCGAGCGCCATCGGCGTCCCCTGCCACCCATAGGCGTAGGTCCCCGACAGCCCAAGCGGGCCAAGCGGCCACGCGTCGTTGTAGGACATCGTCGTGAACACGCCCTGGTTCAGGTCCGCCACGCCGTAGCTGCCGAACGGGCCGGTCACGCCGTCCATGATGACGGACGTGCCGCCATTATCATGCGGATGCGCGAGGCCAAGCCCGTGGCCGTACTCGTGGATCAGCGTGATGAAGCCGTAGCCGCCCTGTTCCAGCCCGTCGCTCCAGCCGACGCCGTCGGCGTTGAACCAGCCGACGCCGGCGTTGATCTCGCCGGGGGGGTTGAAGTAGCCGAGGCTGCCCGGATCATCCAGATCGAGCACGAGCTGGAAATCGGACGAAACGACGTCGTCGACGATCTCGAACGTGACGTCGAGGATGTGCGCGTAGGTCTCGAAGGCGAGCATCGCCTGCGTGATTTCGTAGGCGCTCCAGCCGATCGAGGTCTCGCCGTCGAAGGTCTCGCCATCCGCGGCGAAATAGACCCGGATGACGTTGTCCTGCGTCGACACCTGCGTGCCCCAGTCGATCGAGTCGAGCAGGTCCGCCGGCGGCGGCGGGACGTCGATGTCGATGCTGAGCGTGTACTCGCCAATGTTTCCGCCGCTGAGGTAGGCCGCGGCGCCGAGATAGTACTGGCCCGTATACGTGGCGGTGAACGTAAGGCTTGAGTTCAGGCCTTCGCCGCTGTCGTCATTGGCGTAGAGCAGACCTCCGGCCAGATCATAGACATAGAGATACGGATCGAGTTCGCCGTCGCCGCTCGCGGCGAGACTGACCGTGTAGGTCTCGCCCTCGGTCAACGTGACGCCGTACCAGTCCTCGTCGCTGGAGTCCGGCCCGATGTAGCCGACTTCCGAGCCGCCGACCGCGATCGTCTCGGTCGTGGTGGCGTCGCCCGGAATGGTGTCGTCGAACACGCGCGACGCCGCCCCGGACGCCGGATCGAACCCATCGAAATCCGCAACGCGCATGCTGTCCTCCCCCGGCGTCGGCTTGCGGCCGAGCGTTCCCCAACCAGAGGCAAGCAAATCCTCCCTGCCGAAGCAACTGGTGGTAGTGCGTAGCGCGTTTGGACCATGGCCGGCGCCTGGCCCAAGAAACGCCGGCGCTTGATGTCGGCGCCGGGACGCGGGATCGTCCCCGCTTCAGGAGGCCGCCCATGAGCCACGATCACGACCATGACGCCCCCGCGGGCGAGCGCTGGAAGCACGACGGCGTGCGCGTCATCCGCGGCGACCGGCTCGACCCCAACACGGCGCAGACGCCGGGCATGTTCCGGCAGGCCGCCATCAACCACGCCCGCGTCGGCGCGCAGAAGATCTGGGCCGGCACGGTTTCGATCCAGCCCGACGCCAAGACCGGCGTGCACCATCACGGCGCGCTCGAAAGCGTCATCTATGTGGTGAGCGGCAGGGCGCGGATGCGCTGGGGCGAGCGGCTGGAGTTCGTCGCCGAAGCCGGCCCCGGCGACTTCATCTTCGTGCCGCCTTTCGTGCCGCATCAGGAGATCAACGCCGACCCCGACAACCCGCTCGAATGCGTGCTGGTGCGGTCCGACAACGAGGCGGTGGTGGTGAACATCGCCGACGTCGACCCGGTCGAGGCTCCGGAAGAGGTCTACTGGATCGATCCGATCCACACGCGGCCCTGACCGGACCGCGCTCAGTCGATCGCGACGATCTCGACCTCGCCGCCTGCAACCGTCGCGGCGTCGCCCACGGCCTTGCCGACCAGCGCGCGGGCGAGCGGCGACACGTAGGACACCGAGCCCCTGGCGGGGTCCGCCTCGTCCTCGCCGACGATGCGGAAGCTCTGCCGGCGCCCGTCCTCGCGGTCGAACGTCACCCGGCTGCCGAAGGTCGCGACGCCCGACCCGCGCTGCGGCTCGACCAGCTCGGCGCTCGCCCGGCGGGCGGCGTAGTAGCGCAGGTCGCGGGTCGCGCGCGCCATCGCGGTGCGGTCGGTCTGGATGTCGCCCGAGGCCTGCGCGGCGGCGTAGGCCGCCCTTGCCTCGGCGAGCGCGGCGTCGAGGGCGGCGAGGCCCTCCGCGGTGACGAGATTGGGGTGCGGCGAGATCGGGCGATCGGGCAGGTCCGCCGCGGTCGCCTCGTTGTCCTGCTCGCGGGTGAACGCGACGCTCATGCCGTGCCTTCCTGTGGCGCGGGGCCCCGCCGAGACGGCGGCGAAGCCGCGCGTCCGTCGTCAAGGGTTCCGCAAGGCCCTCCACTCTAGCATGTCCCGGCGGCGCGCAACGTCTCGCGCCGGCGGAGACCGACCACGTGGGTATCGACGCCGCAGCTCTGATCCTCGCCGCCGTCGCCGCGGCCCTCGCCGTCATGGCGACGGCCGCCTGGACGCGGGCTCGGCGGCGCGTGGACGCGCTCGAGGACGCGCTCGAAACCGCCCGAGACGCTCTCTGGGAGGCGCGCGACCGCGAGGACAGTTCGCCCCCCTCCGGCGACGCGTCGTCCGCGGCGCGGGCCAAATCCCGGTTCCTCGCCGCCGTCACCCATGAGATGCGCACCCCGCTGACGGGCGTCGTGGGCGCCGGCGACCTGCTGCTCGACACGGCGCTTGCGCCCGACCAGCGCACCTACGCGCTCGCCATGAAGACCTCCGCCGAAGCGATGCTGTCGCTCGTCGACGAGATTCTCGACCTGTCGCGCATCGAGGCCGACGCGGTCGCGCTGAAGGCGGCTCCGTTCGATCCGGCCGAGGTGCTGGAGGCTGTCGCCGAGCTGCTCGCGCCGCGCGCGCACGACAAGGGGCTCGACCTCGCCATCCGCATCGCCGCCGACGCGCCCGCGCGGATGATGGGCGACGCCGCGCGGCTGAGGCAGATCCTGCTCAACCTCGCCGGCAACGCGGTGAAGTTCACCGAGACCGGCGGCGTCGGCCTCACCCTGGCGCGCGACGGCGACGGCGCGCGCTTCGAGGTCGCCGACACCGGGCCGGGCTTCGACCCGGAGGACGGCGCCCGCATCTTCGCGGAGTTCGAGCGGGCGGGCGCCGATCCCGCCCTGCCGGGGGTCGGCCTCGGGCTTGCGATCTCGAAGCGGCTCGCAGGCGCCATGGGCGGCGCGCTGACTGCTTGCTCCACGCCCGGCGCCGGCGCGACCTTCACGCTGCGGCTGCCCGCGGCCGACGCGGCGGCGCAGCCCGTCTCCGCCGAAGCGCTCGCAGGCCGACGCGTCGCCGTGGTGTCGGCCGCGCCCTTCAGCGGACCGTTCCTGGTCGAGGCGCTCGCCGCCCGCGGCGCGAACGCGACTTTGGTCACGCAGTCCGCCCCGCACGAGGTGGCCGCCGCCGTGCGCGACCTTCGCGCGGACGCGGCGCTGATCGACCGGGGCGCGACGGGCCGGGCCAACGACTTCGCGATCGCGGCGAAACTCGGCGGAGCCACGCTCTGCGTCGCGCTGCTGGCCGCCTCCGAACGCCGCGAACTGCCGGCGCTCGCCGCGGACGGGTTCGACGGCTTCCTGATCAAGCCGGTGCGGCCGGGCTCGCTCGTGAGCCGGCTCGCCGATCCGCGTCCGATCTCGGCGCTGGCGGGCGCGCCGGCGGCCGACGCAGCCGGGGCCGCGCAGCCGCGCGCCGGCGGCCTGCGCGCGCTGCTGGCGGAGGACGATCCGGTGAGCGCGCTGATCGCCTTCGCCCATCTCAACCGGCTGGGCTGCTCCGTCCAGCAGGCCGGCGACGGCGTCGCCGCCTGCGAGGCCTTCGACGCGGAGCCGTTCGACGTGGTGCTGCTCGACCTGCGCATGCCGCGCCGCGACGGCCTCACGGCCGCGCGCGCCATGCGCGAGGCCGAAAACGCGTCTGGGCGTCCGCCGGCGCTGATCCTCGCGGTTTCGGCGAACGTGGCCGAGGACGACCGCGACGCCGCGCGCGAGGCCGGCATCGACGAGATGCTCGCCAAACCGCTGGACCCCGCGCGCCTCGGCGCTCTGCTCGAAGCCCGGCGCGAGGATCGCGCGCGCGTCGCCTGACCTCCGCTTACGCCTCGTTCTTAGGCAGCGGCCGCCGCTTGCGTTGTCACACGTTCGTCGGCTGACTATGTTGATCTCCGGATCGCGGCCGCCTGATCGGTCGTCGGCGGACGAGCGCCAGCGGCGTCCGACGCCCGAAAGTCGCGGCGCGGGCGGTCCCGCGCCCCCATCCCCAGAGGCTCCCCATGGCCATCGTTCGTGCGACGCGCGCCGCCCCCGGAGGCATCGTGCGCCGCTTCCGCTCGCATCGTCCCGCGTCGGGAACCGCGCGCTGGCCCATGTTCGGCCGCAAGGGCGCGCCGCAGGCGACGCCGAGCCGCGCCGAACTCGCGGCCTCCGCGGCGCTGCTGCCGACGCCGCTCGGCCGCATCGGCCAGCTCGAGCTGAAGCTCGCCGAACGGCCGAAGGACGTGAAGCGCGCCCAACGGCTGCGCTACGAGGTGTTCTATAAGGAGATGTCGGCGGTGGCCGACCCGCTGGCGCGGCTCGCCCGGCGCGACATGGACGCCTACGACACGGTCTGCGACCACCTGCTCGTGCTCGACCACAGCCCGAAACGCAGCCCCGCCGCCGCGCTGTTCGCCGGACTGCAGGGCTTCGACCTCCGGGGTCTGGACCGGACGCGCCTGGTGGAGGCCGCGGAGCCGCCGGCGCCGGCCAAACCGAACAAGCCGCGCGTCGTCGGCACCTACCGGCTGCTGCGGCAGGAGACCGCCGACCGCGCCTTCGGCTTCTACACCGCGGGCGAGTTCGGCATCGACGAGCTGATCGCGCGCCATCCGACTCGGTCGTTCCTTGAGCTCGGCCGCTCGTGCGTACTGAAGCCGTTCCGCGACAAACGCACCGTCGAGCTGCTGTGGCACGGCATCTGGCGCTACGTGGTGGCCCATGACGTCGACGTCATGATCGGCTGCGCCAGCCTCGAAGGCGCCGATCCGGAACGGCTGGCGCTGCCGCTGTCCTATCTGCACCACTTCCACGCCGCGCCGCCCGAATGGCGCGCCAGCGCGCTGCCCGAACGGCGCACGCCGATGGACCTGACGCCGAAGGAGGCGATCGATCCGCGCGCGGCGCTGCGCGCGCTGCCGCCGCTGATCAAGGGATATCTCAGGCTCGGCGCCTATGTGGGCGACGGCGCGGTCGTCGACCGCCAGTTCGGCACCACCGACGTTCTGATCGTGCTGCCGCGCAGCGTCATCAACCCGCGCTACGTCGCCTATTACGGCGCGGACGCGAGCCGCCACGCCGCCTGAGCTCCCCGCGGCCCGAACGCAAAAGGCCCGGCGCGAGCCGGGCCTTTTCGTTTCGTCGTCGCGCCGCCGCTCAGGGCTGCATGCGCTGCACGGTCTGCGCGGTCTGCGCGATGTTGCGGGCGCTCGCGAGGATCTGCAGGAACTTCTGCAGCTCCGACAGCTTGGCGTTCGCCACATAGAGCACGTCGCGATCGCGGACCACGAAGGCCTTGGCGTAGAAGTAGGCGGCCGGGTCGCGCAGGTTCACGCGGTAGACCACGGGCACGCGCTCGCCGAAGCGGCCGTTGTAGTCCGGCCGCATGGCGCGCACCGCCGAAGCCGGCTCGTAGCGGAACAGGAACAGAGCGCCCGGATCGGAGCGTTCGTCCAGCAGACCGCCGGCCTTGCCGACCGCCTCAAGCAGCGAAATCCGCTCCAGATCGAACGGGATCGGGCCCGGCTTCGGCACCGCGCCGAAGGCGAGGAACTGCTCCGGATCCTTGGTGAGGAAGATACGGTCGCTCGGCTGCACGAACACGTTGTCGGCCGGATTGTCGATCAGCGTCTTCATGATCGCCGACGCCTGCGAGGAGCCGCGGACCAGCGTCACGCGCGTCTGGAACGCCTCCTGCTTGGAGCCGCCGGCGATCGCGATCGCGTCAAGCACGCGGTCGCCCGCGGCGGTGACGGGGAAGCGGCCTGGGCTGTTGACCTCGCCGTTGACGACGAAGCTGCGGCTCACCGTCTCGGTGACCTGAACAAGCGCCTGAGGCTGGATCGCGCGGCCCTCGAGCGCGGCGACGATCTTGCGCTCGACCGCCTGCGTCCCGGTGCCCGCGGCCATGATCCGGCCGGCGTAGGGAACCGTGATCGAACCGTCCGAATCGACCCGCTGGGTGAACTGGACGCGTGCGCCGATGTCGCTGGAGAACAGGCCGCCCTGGCCGGCCTCGAACAGCTGGATCGCCAGCACGTCGCCGACGCCGACGATCTGGCCCGGCGCGGGCCGCGCCGCCGCGAAACGCTTGGAGAACGGCGCGGCGCGGTATTGCGAGACGATATCGACGACCCGCTGGTTCAAATCGACCAGCACGTAGTCGCGGATCGCGTCGTTCGAAACGCTCGGCGGGTCGATCTGCTCGGTCGAAGGACCCGTGGCCGGCAGCGTGGAGCAACCGCTCAGCAGTCCGGCCACGACCGCGAACGCGACCGCGCCGGAAGCATGTTTGGAGTGCATACGCCCTCGCTCTGACCTTAACCCCGGTCCGCCGAGGTAGCACCGAAGCCCTTTCGTGCCAACTAACGGAACCTTAAGCACGGCCCTGTTCACGAAACCGCCACGCCGCGCCCGCCGGGGTGAGGCGTTCCGGCAACATGCCGGGCGGTCAGACCGCGGCCAGAAGCTTCCGGGCGAGATCCGAAACGTCGAGAGTTTCAGGCGCCGCCGGCGAATCGACCACCTTCCGCGAGTCCCACAGCAGGTAGTCGGTGGCGCGACGATCGGGCAACTCCGGATGCAGCGTCAGGCCGGGCGCATGGTCGCCGTAAAGGCAGAGCACGCCGCCGCCCGGCAGCGCGCGCAGCGCCTCGGCCACCCGGCCGATCATGCGGTCGGCGTTGGCGAGATGGAGCGCGTACTGGGCCGCGGCGTCGTCGGTCTGCGGCAGCCGGCCCGGCCCCCACGGCCCGTGGTTCTCGATCGTCACGGCGAACAGGAACGCGGGCCGCAGCGCCGCCTTGATCTCCGCGACGAGGGCGTCGGCGACCACGCTGTCGGCGACATAGGGACCGAAGCGCGCGGCTCCCGCGAAGGCCTCGCCATGGACGAAGCGGCCGAAACCGAACTTCGGCACGAGCAGGTGGCGGTCGAAGAACCGCCGATCGTAGGGGTGCAGGAAGGTCGTGGCGCGGCCGGAGGCGGCGAACAGCGCCGGCAGGCTGCGCGCGAGATAGGGCGCGGCCGTCAGATAGGGGTCGAAGGCGTCGAGGCCGAGCGCTTCCGCGGGCAGGCCGGTGAGGAAGGCGAACTCGCTCCGCATGGTGTAGGCGCCCTCCGCCGGCACGCGGCAGCGGCCCCAGGCCAGCGCTTCGGCGCGCAGCCGGTCGAGCGCCGGCAGCGGCGGGCCGTCGAACCCCCGCGCGGCGATGTCGACGAAGCTTTCGCACTGGATCGCCACCACGACGCGCGGACCTTCGGCCGCCGGGCGCGGAGCCGGCAGCGCCGCCGCGACCGCCTTCGCCGCCTCGGACGGCCGCGCGGCGGACCGCCAGGCGAGCCAGTGCAGCACGAGCGCGGCCACGAGGCCGAAGCGGCGCACGTCGCCGTCCGCGTCGGCCGGATCGGCGACGACGGAGCGCGCGAAAGCCGCGACCGGAGCGGAGCCCAGCGCCGCCCATAGGCCAAGCACGACCGCCGGGGGCGCGAGCGCGAGCATCGGCGCGTCGCGGGGCAGGATCGACGGCTCGATCGCGAACCACAGCACGGTCGCGACCAGCAGCGTGGCGAGCGCCGCGAGCGCCGGGGGCCGGGCGAGGCGCTCGGCGTAGTAGAGCCGCGGATGCCGGATCGCATGCCGCACCAGAGCCGCGTCGGTGAAGATCAGCGGTTCGCCCAGGATGCCCCGCTTCACGTTGCTGCCCGCCGCGAACAGGCCGGTCGTGACCGTCACCACGAAGGCCGCGTGCCAGGGCCGCCACGACAGCGCGAACAGGGCGGCGAACAGCGCGAGATGGACCGCGAGCCGCAGCAGCAGCGCCTTCGGCGGCGCGCGGAAGGCGCGCAGCGACGGCGGCATGGTCTCGACCGCAAGCGAGGCCGCGAAGGATAGCGCGAAGGCGAGCGCGAGCCCGGTCACCGCGCCCTCCGGTCGAACGGCCCGAGCAGGCGGTGGCGGGCGAGCGCATAGACGCGCCGGGCGCGGGCGAGCGCGCGTCCTTTCGCGGTCGCCGCGCGGGCGCGCGCCTCGGCGATGCGGTCGAGCGCGGTCTCCGGCCCGCAAGGAAGGCCGGAGACCGGATCGCGGTAGAGCGGGTAGAGGATCAGCGTCACCGCCACCAGTTCGTCGAGGCTGCGGCGGCGGCCGCGGCGCGGCTGGGCGGCGAGGTCCTCGGTCAGACCCCACCCGGCGTAGAACGGCTGGCCATGGACTGTCACCTCAAGACCGCGCATCAGCGCCTCGAAGCCGGACAGTGACGTCATGGTCTCGACCGCCCGGCACTGCGGGTAGAGCGCCGCGATCGCGCCGTCGGTCACCACGGCGTCGGCGAGGCGGCGCAGCTCGCGCTCGGGGACCGCGCCGGCGCGGTAGCCGGCCACGACATCCGGGTGCGGCTTGTAGATGATGAAGGCGTCGTCCCCCCGCCGCGCGCGCGCGGCCTGCAGCAGCCCGAGATTGGTGCGCACGGCGCCCGCGCCGCGCAGGATCGAGGCGTCGTCCTCGACCTGTCCCGGCACCAGCACGCCGAAGCGGTCCGCCGGCACGATCGAAGCGACGCTCTCGCCGACATTGTACTTCGTGACGTTCTCCGCGATCAGCCGCTCGCGCAGCGCCGCCGCGCGGGCGGCGAGCGCCGGCGGGATCTCGCCGTCGCTCAGGATGCGCTCGAGATCGCTCGGCGCGGAAGGGTCGTAATAGACGCCGCTGTCGTCGAGCACGAGCGACAGCGGCTCCACGAAGGCCGCGCCGAGGCCGACCGAGCGCAGGAAACCATCCTCCATGCGGGCGACCGGGACCCCCGCCCCTTCGGCGGCCGCGACCGCCGGGCCCGCGCCGCGCGAGGCCCAGACCACGACCCGTCCGGAGCAGGCCCGCGCCGCCTGCGCGGCCGCCTCGGGCGAGGCCTCGAACAGCGGCGGACCGTTGGGGCCGTCCAGGAAGCCCGCCACCGTCGCACGCTTCCAGCCGGTCACGCCGCAGCCGACCGACCGGCGCGCGGTGCGCGCCCGGTGGCGCAGGATGTCGCAGGCCGAGCGCAGCGCATCCGCGGCCGGGACCAGAATTCGGACGTGGGGATCGAGCCAGGCGAGCGCGGGATCGGCCGGGTCGAAGTCGGCCTCCATGCGAAGTTCGCCCGGCCCCGCGAGCTCCAGCAGCTCCGTGCGGAGCTCCGCCAGGCGGTTTGGCGCGCCCGGCGCCGGCAGCGGATTATCGAAATTTATCAATCGATAACAGAGAGATCGACCGCCGCGATCGAGGATCGGAAGCGCGACGGGGCCGGGCGAGAGCCGGACGAGCCCGACCCTGTTCGCGGCCGCGAAGGCCTCCGCTTCGCGCTCGCGAACGTCGCCGGAGGCGGTCGCGACTGCGGCGACATGACTCAAACGCCTCAGTCGAGAGGCGACAGGCCGCCCGAAAATCGCGGCCACGTCGGCCGTCCTCCGCGCCAAGCGCTCGGAGATGATTGCCACTCTGCGGGGGCTATGGTTCAATCGGTCACGTCCGGGTGAATTGCGACAGGGGCCCGCGCAGCGCTATCGGCCTATCGACAGCGTGGCAATGGCTCCGAAAAACTCAATCGTCGACGCGCCTGTCTCGCAGGCGCAGCATCCGTGGAATGGGGCATCGTTTTTATCGGCGTGCGCTGGATGCGTCCGGCGTGTGCTATTGGGCGATTGATGAGCCGTACCGGAGACGATCCGCATACGCGGCCTGACCGGACCTTCCTGTTTCTGCAGGGTCTGGCCTCGCCGTTTTTCCGTCGTTTGGGCCGCACGCTCGCGCGAAAGGGCTACGGCGTCGAACGCATCAACCTGAACCTCGGCGACCGGCTGTTCTGGACGCTGCCGGGCGCGGCCGACTATCGCGGCCGGTTTGAGAACTGGCGCGGCTATCTCGCGAAATTCATGGACGAGCGCGGGGTGACGGACCTCGTGCTGTTCGGCGACGGGCGCCCCTACCACCGCGTCGCGATCGCGACCGCGCAGCTCCGCGGCGTGAACGTGCACGTGTTCGAGGAAGGCTACATCCGGCCGGACTGGATCACGATGGAGGCGGGCGGCGTCAACGGCTTCTCCAGCCTGCCCCGCGAGCCGGAAGCGATCCGGGCGCTGGCGCGGTCGCTCCCCGAGCAGCCCCGCCCGGCGCCGATCCACGGCGACATGCGGACCCGCACACTGTGGGACGTGGTCTACAACTCCGCCAACACGTTCTTCCCGTATCTCTATCCGTCCTACCGCCGCTACCGGCCTCACCACCCGTACGTCGAGTACGCCGGCTGGGTGGCGCGGCTGGTGCGCTCCAAGGCCGAGACCAAACGCGCCGAGGCCGTGCAGGCGAGCGTGGCCGACGGAAAGACGCCCTACTTCCTGCTGCCGCTCCAGCTCGACAGCGACTACCAGATCCGGTTGCATTCGCCGTTCAGCGCGATGAACGAGGTGGTCAATCTGGTCGCCCGCTCCTTCGCCTCCCACGCGCCGGCGGACGCCAAGCTGATCGTGAAGCTGCACCCCCTCGACAACGGGCTTGTGAACCGGCGGCGCGCGACCAGCGTGACGGCGCGCAAGACCGATCTCGGCGACCGGCTGATCTTCATCGACGGCGGGCACATGCCGACCCTGATCGAGGGATCGCGCGGCGTCGTGGTGGTGAACAGCACCGTGGGCACGCAGGCGCTCCACCATCTCAAGCCGGTGGTCGCGCTGGGCCAGGCTATCTACGACATGCCCGGCCTCACCCATCAGGGCTCGCTCGAGTCCTTCTGGACCGCGCCGACGCCGCCCGATCCGGAGCTCGCGGCCGACTTCCGCCGCGTGGTCATCGCGCGCACGCAGCTCAACGGCGGCTTCTACTCCCGCGAGTCGGTCGAGATCGCGGTGGCGAACGTGGTCGAGCGCCTCACCGAGATCGCGCCGCTGTCGCAGCGCCGCCCGGTCGCGCTCGGATGGCGTCCGCCGGCGGTGGTCGACGTCGGATCGACCGTTCCGGGCGAGTGAGCGCCATCCCCGCCTTCACGAACGTCGTCGTCACCGGCGGCGGCCGCGGCATCGGCGCCGCTCTCGCCCGCGCCTACGCGGCGCCGGGCGTGACAATGCTGCTCGTCGGCCGCGACGCGGGCCGGCTGGAGGCGACCGCGGCCGACGTCCGCGCGCGCGGAGCGACCGTCGAGACCGCCGCGGCCGACGTCTCGGACGCTCCGGCGCTGGAGCGCATTCTGCTCGCCTTCGACGCCCGCCATCCGGTCGATCTCGTGATCGCCAACGCCGGCGTCTCGGGCGGACTCGGCCCGAACCGCGAGGCCGAGACCTTCGCGAGCGCCCAGCGGCAGCTCCGGATCAACCTCGAGGGCGCGGTTGCGACCGTCACGCCGCTGCTGGAGCCGATGCGCGCCCGCAAGCGCGGCCGGATCGTGCTGATGAGCTCGCTCGCCGCCCTGCAGGCCGTGGGCGACACCGCCGCCTATTCCGCCTCCAAGGCCGGCATCCTGATGTGGGGACGCGCGCTCGCCGATTTCCTGGCGCCGGACGGCGTCGGCGTATCGGTGGTGTGCCCGGGTTTCGTGACCAGCGACATGAGCGCCCGCTATCTCGGCCCGAAGCCCTTCGAGATGTCCGCGGACGAAGCCGCGGCGCTGATCGCCCGGCGCGTCGCCAAGGGCCGCGAGCTAATCGCCTTCCCCTGGCCGATGGTCGCCCTCATCCGCCTCTCCAACCTGCTGCCGCGGCGGGTCGCGCGTTACGCGCTGACGCATTTCCCGGTCACGATCGCCCCGGACCAGCACGGCTGACGGCCGGAGCTTCGACGATGACGCCTTCCCCCCGCCCCCGGACCGGCGCCGAGATTCTGGTCGACGCGCTGATCGCGAACCGGCTCACGACCGGCTTCGGCGTACCCGGCGAGAGCTACCTCGCCGTGCTCGACGCCATGCGCGCCCGCGATTTCAACTTCGTCATCTGCCGCCAGGAAGGCGGCGCGGCGATGATGGCGGACGCTTGGGGCAAGCTTTCCGGCGCGCCGGGCCTCTGCTTCGTCACCCGCGGCCCCGGCGCGGCCAACGCCATGAGCGGGGTCCATGTGGCGAGCCAGGACTCGACGCCGCTGCTGCTGTTCGTGGGGCAGGTCGAGCGTGGCTTTCGCGAGCGCGAGGCGTTCCAGGAGCTCGACTACCGCGCGGTGTTCGGCTCGGTGGCGAAATGGGTGGTCGAGATCGACGACGCCGCCCGCATACCGGAACTCGTGACGCGCGCGATCCGCGTCGCGACGCAGGGGCGCCCCGGCCCGGTGGTGATCGCGCTGCCGGAGGACATGCTGGCCGAGACCGCCGAGGTCGCGGACGCGCGGCCCGTCGCGCCGGCCGAGACCTGGCCCGGCCTCACCGACATGGCGCAGCTCCAGAAGCTGCTGTGGGCGGCGAGGCGCCCGATCGCGCTCGTCGGCGGCGGGCGCTGGTCGGAGAAGGCGACGCAGAACCTCGCCCGCTTCGCCGAGCGGTTCCAGCTGCCGGTCGCGACCACCTTCCGGCGCCAGATGCTGTTCCCGGCCGACCACCCCTGCGCCGCCGGCGATTTCGGCATCGGCCCGAACCCGGCGCTCGCGGCGCGCGTCAGGGACGCCGACCTCGTGCTGCTGATCGGCGCGCGGCTGGGCGAGATGCCGAGCCAGGGCTACACCGCGCTCGCCGTGCCGACTCCGCGCCAGACGCTCGTCCATGTGCACGCCGACGCCGAGGAGCTCGGCCGGGTCTACCAGCCGACGCTCGCGATCAACGCCACGCCCAACGCCTTCGCCTCCGCGCTCGAGGGGCTGCAGCCGCCGAACGCGCTCGGCTGGGAGGGCGAGGCCGAGGCGGCGCACGCCGACTATCTCGCCTGGTCGGAAACAGCGCCCGAGCATCCCGGCGCGGTCCAGATGGGCGAGGTGATGGCGGCGCTCCGCACGCTGCCGCCGGACGCGGTCGTCGCCAACGGCGCCGGCAACTACTGCGGCTGGCTGCACCGTTTCCATCGCTTCACCCGCTATGGGACGCAGGCCGCGCCGACATCGGGCTCCATGGGCTACGGCCTGCCCGCCGCGATCGCGGCGAAGCGGCTGAACCCCGAGCGCGAGGCGGTCGCGCTCGCCGGCGACGGCTGCTTCCTGATGACGGGGCAGGAGCTGGCGACCGCGGTCCAGCACGACCTGCCGGTCGTCGTGATCGTCATCGACAACGGCCAGTACGGCACCATCCGCATGCATCAGGAGCGGGAGTTTCCCGGCGCGCCGTTCGGGACGGCGCTCAGGAATCCCGATTTCGCGGCGCTCGCCCGCGCCTATGGCGCCGAGGGCTTCACGGTCGCCGAACGCGGCGCGTTCGCGCCGGCCTTCGCCGCCGCCCGCGCCTGCGGCCGGCCGGCTCTGATCCATGTGACGATCGACGCGGACGCCATCTCGCCGGCGACGACGCTCACCGCGATCCGCGCGCAGGCGCTCGCACGCCGCTGATCACCAGACGCGCGTGACCCGGTAGCCGTCGCGGCGGACCCGCTCGACGAGGCCGTCCTCACCCGACAGATGCAGGGCCCCGACCGCGACCACCACGCCGCCTTCGGCGAGCGCCGCCCGGGAGCGCTCGTGCATCCGGGCGTTGCGGCCGGGAAGCAGGCTTTCGAGATAATCGATCTGCGTGACCATGCGCTCGCCGCCGACCATGGCGTCGCGCAGCGCCGCGGCGAGGAAGCTCATGCGGCGGTCGCGGTAGAGGTTGAGCGTGGTCTCGACGTAATCGGCGAAGAGAGGGCCGAGACGCGCGGTGTCGATCAGCACGCGCAGCGCGAGCTCCGGATCGACGGAAGCGAGCGTCGCGAACTGCTCCTCGGCGGCCTCCAGCCCCTCCACGCGCACGCCGGCGGCGCGCGCCGCCTCGACGACGAGCTGGTCCACGTTCAGCTCGCCGCGGTCGATGCGCGCGATCTCGCAGCTCGGCGCGGTCGCGAGCATGGCGAGGAACCAGGGCTCGAGCTTCTGCGCCGTCAGCTCCGGCACGCCGCGCGCGGCGAGCAGGTTGATGACCGCGCGCCGGTCCCGCTCCGGCACCAGGAACAGCGCGCCGCCCTGTGGCCGCAACGCGCTCCGGCCGGCGGCGCGTTGCGCGGCGACGCCCGCCTGCGGGTCCGAGATCTCGCGCGGCTCCACCAGCACGAGCCGCGCCGCCGCGATCGCGTCCAGCGCCGGCTGCGGAAGCGGCTTCAGCCGGTCGTCGGAGGAATGGATGGTGCCGAACAGGAAGGAAGGCGCAGTCCCGCCCTTCTCGACCCGCCAGAGCAGCCCTTCGGCGTCGGGCGTGCGGCGGCCGGCGGTCTCGAAGGCGGCGAAGGCCTCCGGATCCTCGTCGCGCAGCTTGCCCACGAGGTCGGAGCCCTGGCAGGCCGGCGCGGCGTGAACGGCTGCGCCCGACAGGACAAGCGCCAGAAGCGCGGCCGCGATCCGCTTCGCAGGATGCGAAGCGGCGCGGATCACGGAGCGACCACCACCAGGTTGCGCGGACCTTCCGCGGTCTCCCGCGTGTCCGTCACCTTGCCGCTGGCGAGATCGATCAGCGACAGGGTGTCGTCGAACCAGTTCGCCACCACCGCCTGCCTGCCGTCGGGCGTCAGCGCGACCCCTTCGGGATAGTCGCCGACCTTGACCTTCGCGGTCTCGGCGAGCGAGGCCCCGTCCACGATCGAGACCGTGCCGTCGTGCTGGTTGGTGACGGCGATCTTCGCGCCGTCGGGCGTGACCGCGACGCCGTAGGGCATCTTGCCCACGGGCACGCGCTTCAGCTCCTGCCCGCTTTCGAGATCGACCACCGACAGGTCGTTGCTCTGGACGTTGGCGACGTAGAGCCGGCGCTCGTCCGGCGACAGCGCGAGCGCGAAGGGCGCGCGGCCGACCTTGATCTGGCCGGTCTCCGTCATGGTCCTGAGGTCGACGATCGAGACCGCGTCGGCCTCGCGGGCAGCGACGAAGGCGCGGCGGCCGGCCTTGTCGAGGATCACCGCGGCCGGCGAGCGCCCGACCGAGGCCTGGCCGACCGAGGCGCCGGTGGCCACCTCGATCCGGTGCAGCACGTTGCCGGTCCAGTCGGTGACGTAGAGGCTCTCGTCGGTGGCGGCCGCCCCGAAGGGCGAGCCCTTGATCGGGAACGAGGCCGCCACGCGGCGCGTCACCGCGTCGAGCACGGTGACGCGGCCGCGGTCGGGATGGGTGACGTAAAGCGTGCGGCCGTCCGGCCCCACGGCCACGCCCGCGGGCGCCTCGCCGATCGCGACGCGCTCCGGCTCGCCCTCGCCGACCGGCAGGAAGCCGAGCGTCGCGCCCTTCTGGGACACCACGACGATGGTCGGCTCCGCCGCGAAGGCGCGGCCGGCGACGCCGGCCGCGAGAGCGAGCGCGACGACGCCGGCGATGCGGAGCCGGCTCTGGGTCATCCGCCCGCCTCGACCTTCTTTTTCAGGCCTTCGAGGCCGGTCTTGAAGAACTCGGTCATGCCGGCGACGGCGGAGGCGTCGTCCTTGCCCTCCGGCGGCTCGTTCGAGGTGTCGGCGCGGTAGAAGCGGCCCTGCCACGTCACTTCGGAGCCGCCGTCCTTCGGCTTCACGGCGATGGTGGCCGAGTACGAGCTGACCGGCAGCACCTCTCCGGCCTCGCCGGACAGGCGATAGCCATACATCATCTTGCCCTCGTCATACTCGTCGAGGCCCTCGACGATCTCGCCGGGCTTGCCCTTCACCGAGAAGGTGCGCTCGGCGCTCTGGCCGCTTTCCGGGCCGGAGCTCTTCTCGACGCCCGGGTGCCAGGCCTGGAGCGCGCCGTAGTTCTTCAGCACGGCCCAGACCTTGGCGGGCTGGGCCTTGATCTCGACCTTCTCCTCGACCTTCTGCGGCGTGGGCCCGTGGGCGAAGGCCGGCGCCACAAGGACGGCGGCGAGGGCTGCGGCGGCTGCGACGCGTTTGATCATACGTGGAGACTCCTCAGGCGTAGGTCTGGCGCGGACGCCGCAGCCGGGCTGCGAGCGGCGCTCCGAAAAGGGCGACGAGCGCGAAAAGCGCCGCCGCGGCGGGGGCTGGCGACAGGTCGATCGCGACCGGCAGCGGCCGTGGCCGCGCATTGGCGGCGATGGCGGCGGCGAGTTCGTCCGGCGTGCCGAGCCGGGCGTAGCCGAGCCCGGTCATCTCGCCGAGCTCGCGCAGATAGGGCTCCTTGACCGAGGTCAGGTGCTCCTCGCCGGCCGGCATCTCGCCGAAGGGGGCGTTGCGGGCGTTGTAGCCGGGCAGGCCCTCGGCCCCTTCCGGGGGCGGGCCGAGGCGGGAGGCCTGGGGCACGTCGTCCATGGAGAAGAAGCCGACCTCGCGGCCGAAGTCGTTGTATTTCGGGATCGGCACGAGGTCGGTCCCGCCGACGCCCACGATCAGGCCGCGGACCTCGCCCTTCTCGCCGTCATAGGTCTGGGTCATGTCGGTACGGAGCGGCGGCGCCTCCTGCCCGTCGGTCAGGAACATCACGTCGGCGCCCGCCGGCCGCGCCGCGTCGATGGCGCGGAACAGCCCGGCCGAGACGCGGCTGTCGCCCTCCCACGCCATGCGCCAGTCGAGACCTGCGATCGCGCCCGAGATGGCGTTGAAGTTGCGGCAGGTCTCCATCGGCTCGAACAGCAGGAACACCCGCCGCTCGGTGAACACGCCGAGGCCGAAGCGCGAGCCGCAGGGAAGCCGGCCGACCGCCGTGGCGAGCCGGCTCTTGACCGCGTCGAGCCGGCTCTGCGGCTTGCCGTCCGCGGCGGCGTAGTCGCGCGCGTTCATGCTGCCGGTGATGTCGACGAAGGCGATCACGTCGTAGGTCGGCTGCTCCGCCTCCGCCTCCGGCTGCAGCGCCGCCGCAACGCTAAGCGCGAGCGCGGCGCCGAGCGCCAGCGTCCTCAGGTCGGGCCGCTTCACGGCAGCCCCCGCGGCAGGCCCGGCAGGTCGGTCCAGAGCTTCTTCGGCTGCGCCTTGGTCTCCTCCTCGCCGCGCTCGACCTCGGGGAAGTCGCGGACCAGACGCATGACCACGTCGAGGTTGAAGCGGGCGTCCCAGAGCTCGGGATCGGCCCGGAGCGCCTCGCGGTAGGATTCCTTGGCGAGACGCACCTCCGGGATCGCGACGTCGATCTTGGTGGCCTCGATCGCGGCGATGGCGCGGCGCGTGCGGGCGTTGCCGACGTCGTAGTGGAACCGCGCGACGACCGCGGGCGAACCGCGCTCGGTGATCCGGCCGACGAGCCCCTGCGCCTCGTCGATGCGGTCGCGCGCCAGCAGGTAATGCGCGCGGGCGAACAGCGCCGCGGCGGTGGCGTCGTCCGCCGGCTGCACGTCGCGGTTCGCGGCGAGCGCCTGGATATAGGCCCGCTCCTGCCGCTGCTCGTAGAGCCGCCAGCCCGCGTAGCCGAGCGCGACGAGGGCCGCCAGCGCCAACGCCGGCGGCAGCAGGCTCCTGAGCGCGCCGAGCCTCATGTCGCCCTCCCCGCAGGCCGCGCGCCGTAGTTCCAGTCCGCCGCGATCGGACCGTCGTCCAGCCGGCGCTCGGCGAACTTGGCGCCGAGCAGCAGCAGCAGCGCGCCGGCGGCGAGCCAGTAGCAGAGCCAATCGAGGTCCTGCCGCGGGATCACCTCGCGGTACGTCGTCGGCCGCTGTTCGAGCTGGTCGATCTCGCGGATCGCGTCCGACACTTCCTTCGGGCCGTTGGCCTCGAACGCCCGGTACGGCAGTCCGAGGCTCTTCAGGAACAGGTTGAGATGGCGCTCGGGATAGACCTGCGGGCTGTCCGGCTCGCCCGGCGCCGGCGCGTCGTAAATGCCCTTGGCGCCCTGCGTCCGCAGAAACAGCCAGTAGAGCCGCACCGGATCGCGCGCGGCGGCGTCGCGCAGTGCGTCCTGCACCCGGCGGTCGATGACGGCGGCGCCGTCCGAGACCAGCACGATCGCGCGCGAGGTTTCGCTGGATTCGTCGTCGAACAGCGAGAAGGCCAGCGACAAGCCTCGGCCGACGTCGGTGTGCGCGAGGCCCGGCCGGTCGATCGCGGCGATCGCGGCGCGGATCGCGTCGTGCTTGTCGGTCATCGGCGTGACCAGCATCGGCGCGGTGGAGAAGGCCGCGACCGCGACCCGGTCCGCCGGCCGGCGCGCGGCGAAATCGGTGAGCAGCCGGCGGGCGGCGGCGGACTTCGACTCCTCGCCGCCGTCGGGCGCACGGTTGGCGAAGGTCGAGTCCATGCTCGACGAGCGATCGATCAGCAGCACGATATTGGCGCCGGCGCCGCGGCGCTCGACCGTCTGGTCGCGGCGGTGCGCGCCGGACAGCCCGAACACAATCAGCGCGATCGCGAGCGCCCCAAGGCCGGCGATGGCCGCGCCGGCGATCGCCGACAGCGGATCGGGCGGCGCGACCTCATCCGCCGGCACGCTCGACAGTCTGAGCGGCGAGACGAACAGCGGCAGCAGCGCGAGCGGCAGCAACAGGAGCGCCCAGGGGTGGTCGAAGCCGATCCAGCTCACGCGGCGCGCTCCGCCGACGCCAGATCGCGCGCGAGCTTCGTCAGCGCATCCGCCGACAGGCCGCTCGCGGCCGGCGAGGCGCCGCCGAAGAAGGCCCGCCGGGAGGCGTCGAAGAACGCACGGATCGCCGCCTCGTGGCGCTTGAACGACGGCCGCGCGCCGAGGAACGCCGCGACGTCGTCGCCGAGCAGGCGCTTGCCGGCCGCCACGTCGAAGGCGCGGTGCAGCGCGAGCAGGCTGTCGCGCCAGCCGGCCTCGCCGGCGGGCGCCCGCCGCGCGACGGAGCGCGCCGCGGCTGCGAACGGCCGCGACGGGCGGCGATGGAACGGCGGCCAGGCCCGGCTCCACGCCAGCAGCGCGAGCGCCGCGAGGGTCGCGGCGGCGGCGTAGGCGAAGCCGATCTCGGCCTCGCGCAGGCTCGGGACGCGCGGGGTGGCGTCCGGCCGGAGCGCGTACTGGGTCTCGCCGGAGGTGGTCGCGATCGGCCTGAGCGGCGAGGTGAGATAGGCCCAGCCGCCGGCCTTGGCTTCCCGCCGGCCGCCCTTGCCGTCGACGAAGGCGAGGTTGAGCGGCGGCACCGTCTCCTCGCGCGTCTCCAACGCGGAATAGAACGTCTGGTACTGCGCGGTGACGTCGTAGCGCGTGGCGCCGTTCGGGCCTGCGCTTTCGGCGACGTCGATGCGGCGCAGGTCGAGCGCGTAGGTCAGCGCCCCGGTCTTCGGCAGCGAAGCCGGGTCGAGCTTGAACGGGGCGTCGGCCACCAGCACGGTGCGCAGGGTGAACACGTCGCCGATCAGCACGCCGAACGGCCGCGGACCATAGGTCTCGCCGCCTCGGACCTGGGCCTGGGCCGGAAGCCCCGACGCCGCCAGCAGCAGGACGACGGCCGCGATCCGTCTTCGCATCACACGCCCCCCGAAAGCAGGTGGTCGGCGAAGGCTTCCGGGTCGAACCGGTCCACGAGGTCGAAGGCCGGCCGCCCATGGCGGCGGAACACGGCGTCGAGCGCGGCGCGGCGGGCCTTGGCGGCGGCGATCCAGCGCTCGCGCAGGCTTTTGCGCATCACCATCAGCCGGCGACGGCCGGTCTCGAGATCGCGCGTCTCGACGAGGCCGAAGCGCGGCAGACGCGTCTCGACCGCGCTCGAGCGCACCACGACAGGGGCGACGTCGTGCCGCCAAAGTCGGCCCATCAGCTCCTCGAGCTGGTCTTCCGGCATCAGGAAGTCGGACACGACGAACACCAGCGCGCGCCGCTGCGGTAGCTCGTCGGCGGCCTCGATCAGGCTCGCGACGCCGCGGCCAGCGCCCAGTTCGCGATGGAGCAGGTCCCAGACCTCGTCGGCGGCGCCGCGCCGGCGGGTCGGCCGGATGGCGATGTCGCCGCGCGGATCGGGGCCGGCCGCGATCAGACCAAAGCGGTCCTGGCCGCGCGCGGCGGCGTAGGCGATGGCCGACACCAGCTCCGCGACCGGATCGTCGGCGCGCCCGCCCCGGCCGAACGCCATCGAGCCCGACAGGTCGAGCAGCACGAACACGTCGATGCGGGCCCGGTTCTCGAAGCGGCGCACCTTGACGCCGCCGAGCGGATCGAGCAGCGAGGCGCGCATGTCGATGCGCCGCGCGTCGGGAATTTCGAGGATGGAGGCGTGCCGCAGGAAGGCGCCGTTGGCGCCCACCCCGACCGCGCGATGCGAGCCCGGCGCGACGCCGCGAGCCCGGCCGAACAGGCGATACGGCAGATCCGCCCGTGGCGGGCCTTCGCGTCCGGCCGGACCGCTCACGGCGCGGGCACCCGCTCAAACACCTGCCGGCAGAGGTCCGGCACGATGCGGTCGCGCCGCACCTCGTAGATCGGGTCGAGGAAGATGCGGTGCGCCATCACCGGGCCGAACACCGCGCGCACGTCCTCCGGCAGCACCATGTCGCGGCCTTCGAGCCAGGCGCGGACGCGCGCCGAGCGCACCAGCGCGCCCACGCCGCGCGGGCTCGCCCCGCCCTGCAGCAGGCGGTTCATGTCGACGCCCGCGATCTCGATCCCGGCCGAGACCGGCTGCCGGATCGCGTCCCATAGCCCGAGCACGTAGGTCTCGAGCGTCTGGCTGGCCTTCACCGTGTTCTGGATGGCGCGGCCGGCCTCTCCGAGACCGCGATGATCGAGCACGCCTTCCTTCAGCGAGCCGATCAGCCGGTCGACGTCGTGGAAGCGCGGGTCGAAGATCAGCTCCCGCCGCACCTCGGGATCGGTCGGCGTGTCGACCGCGATCTCCATCAGGAAGCGGTCGCGGGCGGCGGCCGGGAGCTCGAAGGTCTCCTCCTTCTCCACCCGGTTGCGGTCCGCGAAGACCTGAAGGTGCGGGAAGGACCATTCCTTGCCGAAAGCGGTGACGCTGCGCTCGGCCATCAGGCGCAGCAGCAGCGAATGCACCTGCGGACGCGCCCGGTTGATCTCGTTGAAGAAGAACACGGCGAGGTTCTCGCCATGGTGCAGCACCGGACCCGGCTCGACGCGCGGCTTGCCGTCGTCGTCGACGAAGGCGGTGTAGAGCATGTCGGTCGGCATAAGGTCGACCGTGCCCTCGATGCGCTCGAACGGGCCGCCGAGCGCGCGGGCCACGGCGCGCAAGATGGTGGTCTTGCCGACGCCGACGTCGCCTTCGAGCAGCACATGGCCGCGGGCGAACAGGGCGATGGTGAGGAGGCGCACGACGTGCGGCTGGCCGACCACCGCGCGGGACACCTCGGCCTCGAACGCCAGCGCCTGGTCGCGCCAGGCGTCGAGCCCCTGGCCGTTGATCTCCGTCGCGCCGGCTCGGCGCTCGGAGGCGATCGTTGCAGCCGCCATGGATGAACCTCGAACTTCCGTGTCCTCGACAGGCGGCCTTTCGAAAAAGGCGGTCGCCGCGACGGGCTCCGGCATGCCGACGCCGGCCGCAGCGACCGCTGAGGTGCGTGTCGCCATCCCGTGGGGCGTTCGGAAGACATCCGCCCCGACGACGAGAGGGAGCGATCCGACAGCGATCGAACCGCGCGGGATTGCTGATCAGCGGGCGGGGCGCGCGGCCGCAGCCGCTACGCCCCGCCCGCCGTCGAGGATTACTTGGCGCCGATCTTCGACACGTCGTATTCGAACTTGCCGGTCTTGGCGAAGTTGTCGGCGCGCTTCTTGTTGCGCTCTTCCATCGCGGCGATCGAGGCCGACTGCTTGCCGATTTCCTTCGGGTCGTGCTTCGGGTCGTACTTCGAACCCTTGATCTCGTTCTTCGCGGGGTAGCCCGGCTTCGGCTCCCAGCACACGCCCGGCTCCTTGCACTTGGTGCCGTCATAGGCGAGCGCCGGAGCGGCGAGCGCGGCGACGGCGAAACCGGCGGCGGCGAAGAGGCGACCGTAGGCGGCGATCTTGGACATGGGCATTCCTCCTTGAGGCGTTGTCATTCGGGCTTTCCAACCGCGGACCGCGCGTCTTGGGCGCGCGCGTCCGTCCCGCGCCGGTCGTCGGCGGAGATTCGCGTCATTCCGAAACCTTGCAGGCCTCGGGGGTCTTGGCCGGGTCGGGCTTCGGGGCATGGCTGTGGCCGTCGTAGGGCTTGAAGTTCGCCTTCTGGGCGTCGTCGAGCCACTTCGCGTCTTCCACGCCGTCCTTGTAGAGGTGCCGGACCCACGCCATGATCTGGAGCATCTGGTCGGGGTTCACGGCGCCGTACATCGGTCCCATCTGGCCGCTCGCGCCGCCGAAGATGGTTTCGAACAGACCCTTGTCCGTGTTGTTGTCCGGATAGGTCCAGTAGTTGTCGTTGAGGCCGGGTCCGATCTTGCCTTCGGCGACGTGGCCATGGCAGCCCGAGCACATGCCGAGATAGAGCTGCTCGCCGTTGGCCAGGCAGTTCGGCTCGTTGTTGTAGGGGTTCTTCCCCGTCTCGATGAAGGACTTGAACGCCTCGGTGTCGCGGCCTTCCGGGCCGGCGTCGTCGAGGTTGAGCGGCTCGCCGGTCACGGTGTTGTGCAGCTCGATAGCGGCCTGCGTGGTCGCCGGGCCGCCGAGAAGGGCGAACGCGGCGACGCCGGCGGCCAGAACGATGCGATTGATCATCGAGAAACTCGCTTGAACGGTTGAGGACGGATCCCCGATCGCCACGCTCAGCCGTTGGGCTCGAGCGTCGGGATGCCTTCCGCGGAAAGCGTCTCGTCGATCTGGGACTTCGCCTTGTCGATCGCGGCGTTCAGCTCGTCGCGGAGCTTCGCATCGTCCTTGCGGACGCCGATCGCCTGGTCGAAGTGGAGTGGAATCTTCATGCCGTCGGAACGGGCGAAGTCGTCGCGGATCATGGTCATCCGCAGCGGCTTCGACGCCGACTTCACATAGCGCGCGACATCGGAGGCGAAGGCGATCGCCATGTCCGCGTCGCCGTTGACGACCTCGTTGACGAGCTTGTCGGCCGGAACCTGGGTGTACTTGTTCCGCTTGTCCTCGAAGTTCACCATCGAGAGGTTGTAGGAGAGGTTCTCCTCGTACTTGCCGGCGTACTTCAGGATCTGCTCGGCCGGAGTGCTGAACCTCACCGCGAAGCGGCTGTATTCGGGCTTGGCGGCGTCTTCCCAGCTCGACCCGATCTCGGGGCCGTCGGCGGGAGTGACGAACACGTAGCCGGTGCGGAAATAGGGCTTGGTTGCGAGCACCCGCTCGTCGTCGGAATCGACGCCGAAGACGACGTCGCAGGCGTTCTTGTCGAGATAGTCGCGGACCAGGTAGATCGCCGGCTTGTCGCTCCAGACGAACTCGGCCTCACGGCCCATGGCCTGGGCGACGGCGATCGCGATCTTGTTCTCGAAACCCTGGGCCTTGGCCTGGGAATAGGGCGCTTCCACGCTCGAGGCGCAGATGCGGAGGGGTTCGGCGGCCTCAGCCGCGGCGTACGGAGCGAGCGAAAGGGCTGCGGCTCCAAACAGCGCGGCGCGCGCGCGCGTCTTAAACACAGTCATCAACGTCGTCTCCCTGCGGCCCGGGTCGCTTCTCCACCGCCGGGGGCGTGCGGGGGGCGATCCCTTGGGACCTACGTCGTCATCGTCTGGGAACTGATCCCGCCGGCGGCGTCGCCGCCGGCGGGATCGTCATCGTGTCGGAATCGGAGATCCGGCGATCAGTTCGCCTTGCCGACCCACTCGCCGACGTTCGGATCGTCGTAGGGGTTCTTGCCGTTGAGCGAGAACACCTGAACGCCGCCGCCCATCTGGGTGTAGTGCTGCAGGTTCTTGAACGCGCCCACCGCGCCGAGACCGGCCGTCGGATCGGTCAGGTCGAACACGAGGCCCACGCCCGCCCAGCCGCCGACGCCGTAGTAGATGGCGACGTACTGGGTGCCGTCATGCGTGTAGGTCATCGGATGACCGATCACGCCCGAAGGCAGGCGGTACTTCCAGAGCAGGTCGCCGGTCTTCGAGTTGCGGGCCTTCAGGAAGCCGTCCAGCGTTCCGTAGAACACCAGGTCGCCGGCGGTCGCGAGCGTACCGCCCCAAACCGCGAAGCGCTCCATCTTCTCCCAGGCGTACTTGCCGGAGATCGCGTTGTAAGCCTTGATCTGGCCAAGGCCCTCGTAGTTCTGGCGATCGCCCTTCGGGCCGGGGTACATCCACAGGGTCGCGCCGACGAAGAACTGACCGGCGCGGTACGGGAGCATGAAGGGCTCCCAGTCCATGCAGATGTGGTTGATGCCCATGAAGAACAGCTGCTTCTCGGGATCGTACGAGTCGTGGCCCTGGTTGTGGTAGCCCATGGCCGACGGGCAGATCTCGGTCGCCTTGTGGTCCATGCGGGTGGCGAACTCGGGATCGCGGACCGGGATGCCGGTCTTCAGATCCACCTGCTTCACCCAGTTGACCGTGTCGTCGAGCTTGTCGGCCGAGATGAGCGTGCCGTCTTCGCGGTCGAGCGTGTAGACGATGCCGTTGCGGTCCGGATGGGTCAGCAGCTTGCGCAGCTTGCCTTCCTTGTCCTTCTGCTCCGACAGCATCATCACGTTGACGCCGGCGTAGTCCCACTCGTCGTGCGGGGTCTTCTGGTAGCCGAACTTGGCCTCGCCGGTGTCGATGTCACGACCCCAGATGGTCATCGTCCACTTGTTGTCGCCCGGACGCATCGTCTCGTTCCACGGCGCCGGGTTGCCCGAGCCGTAGTAGAAGAGGTTGGTGTCCGGATCGTAGGCGTACCAGCCCCAGTTCGTGCCGCCGCCGATCTTCCAGGCGTCGCCTTCCCAGGTCTTGTTCGTGCCGAGGCCGAACTGACCGTAGTGCTTGTTCGCCGAGTTGAAGTCCTTGGCGAGCAGCAGCTCCTCGTCCGGGCCGGTGGCGTAGGCGCGCCACTTCTGGGCGCCGGTCTTGACGTCATAGGCGGTCACGTAGCCGCGCACGCCGAGCTCCGCGCCGGACGAGCCGACCAGCACCGAGTCCTTGATCACGTAGGGAGCGATCGTCAGGGTGGAGCCGACCTTGATGTCGGAGTTCTCCATCTTCCAGACGAGCTCGCCGGACTCAGCGTTCAGCGCCACGATGTGGCCGTCGAGCTGGGTCTTCAGGATGAGCGCCGGGGTCTTGCCGTCGCCCGGCCAGTAGGCCAGACCGCGGTTCACGACGTCGCAGCACGCCACCGCGCGGGCGGTCGGAGCCTGCTTCGGCTTGTCCATCCACTCGATCTTGCCCGGCTCCTTGAGGTCGAGCGCGAACGTGATGTTCGGGAACGGGGTGTGGACGTACATGCGGTCGCCGATCACGAGCGGGGTGCCCTCGTGGCCGTGCAGCACGCCGGTCGAGAACGCCCAGGCCGGCTTCAGATCCTTGACGTTGTCGACGTTGATCTGCTTCGACGTCGAATAGTTCTGCGCGCTGTAGTTCTTGCCGGTCATCGGCCAGTTGGCTTCGCTCTTCGACAGCTCGACGAGCTTGTCGTTGGCGAACGCCGGGAGGCCCGTCGCGGCCACGCCCATCGCCGCCGTCGCGGCAAGCGTGAACGCCGAAACGGACGTTCGAAGGTTGATCATGTGGAACCCCTTGCGTTTCCCGTTCTTGTGGTGCTGGCGCCGACGTCCCTGAGGGCCGGCGCCTGCGGCGCGCTGCGACGCTGGACGGAATAACCGTGGCGAATGATCCGTCATTTTAATTGGCGCCTGACGCGCTTCTTGCGTTCTGCAGCGGCGCAACTCTTTCCGAAGACGTGACGACTGTCTCGGGCCAAAATGGAAAAATGGACCGGGAACATTTCCCCATTTATTTTCCATGTCATGGCGCCGCGGCGCACAAGCGTCAAAATTCGAGAAAATTCAATTCGCTCAGTTCTCTAAGGGAACCGCACCGAAGCGGCGCCGCGACGGCGGCGCCGGCTTTCGTCGGGGATGCGCGCCCTCTCGCCATCCATTAGACCAACGTTTATGAGCGGTTTCAGACCCTTCGCGACAGTCAAAAATCACCATGTCTCAATATTCACTTATTAAGAGAATTGGTTCGGCAATGATGTTGCCGGCGCTCTTCTGTCTCGCCGCCTGCGACGATCCTGCGCCGCCGGAGCCGCCCCACGACGTGGTCGCGACGCTCACCACGGAGACGCCGCTCGCGGAGCGGCGCTGGCTCGAGCTCAAGGACAAGGTCTCGCCCGCGCTCTGGCTCGCCAGCCGCGAGGCCGGCCGCGATCTGGACGAGCGCGCGCCGGAGGTGGACCGCATCCGCGCGTCGATCGCGACAGCGGACGCGCGCTTCACCGAAGGCCCGCGCATGATCGCGAACCGCGCCGTGCAGGTGCAGGAGATGCTGGCGGAGAACGGCGTGAAGGAAGCGCCGAGCGTGGTGATCGAATCGCTCGCCTCGCTCGCGACCGAGGCGGACGGCGAGCGCGCCGGATTCGGCGAAACCTGCCAGCACTACGTCACCTCGCGCATCTCCGGCCTGTCGCGCGAGGACACCCTCGCCGCGCTTCGCCGCACGCCGCTGCCTACCGCCAAGCCCGGCGACGAACGGTGACGGATCTCGCCTTGGCCGCGGCGTCGACGCCAGCCGAGGACGCGCCGGCGGCCGCTCCCCGGCCGGCCCGGTCCCTGCGGCTGCGGATTCTCGCCGTCGTCGCGGCGATCGACGTCGCCTGCTGCCTCGCCGCGGTCGCGGTGACCGTGTTCAACGCGCGCGAGGCCACGCGGGTCGAAATCGCGGCCTCGCTGGAGCTGGCCGAGCCGTTCGTGCGCGAGACGCTGCTTAGGCTGCAGCGCGACGTCGGCCGGGTCCGCTCGATCGAGGACGTGCAGCTCACCTTGCCCGGCATGCGCCATGTAAGGATCTCCGTGCTCGACGCCTCCGGCGCGCTCGTCGCCGCGCGCGAGCCGGAGCCGCTCCGCGCGCATGGTGAGGACGACGCGCCCGAATGGTTCGCGGGGCTGATCGCCTCCGCGCCCGAGCGCCGCGAGATTCCCGTGGTCATCAACGGCGAGGCCGCGGGAAGCGTCGTCATCCATGGCGAGGCCTCGGACGAGGTCGCCGAGGTCTGGGAGGACCTCGTCTCGCTCGCGGTCCTGTTCGCGATCCTCAACGTGCTCGCGCTCGCGATCTTCGCGGTCGCGCTCGGCCGCGTGCTCGCGCCGCTGGGCGCGCTGGCGGAAGGACTGTCCGAGCTTGAGCGCCGCAAGCTCGACCGCCGCCTGCCCACGCCGCCGAGCCTCGAACTCGCGGCGCTGGCGGAACGCTTCAACGCGCTCGCCGACGCCCTCGCCGCCGAGCGCGCCACCAACGCCCGGCTCTCCCGCCGCATGGTGACGCTGCAGGACGACGAACGCCGCCAGATCGCGAACGAGCTTCACGACGAGCTCGGCCCCTGCCTGTTCGGCCTGCGCGCGAACCTGGCCTCGCTCGAACGCGACGCCACGGCGCCGGCGGCGCGCGACCGGGTGCGCTCCATGATCGAAATCTCGGAGCGGCTGTCCGACGCCAACCGCCGCCTGCTGCGCCGGCTGCGCCCGATGGCGCTCGGCGAGGCGCCGCTCGCCGACGTTCTCGCCGGCCTGATCGCCGACTTCGAACGGCACCACCCCGAACGGACGTTCACCCTCGCGTCGGACGGCCTCGCCGACGGCTATGGCGAGGCGATCGACCTGACCGTGTACCGCTGCGTGCAGGAGGGCGTCACCAACGCGCTCCGGCACGGAGACGGCTCCCTCATCGAAGTCAGCGTCGCGATCGGCGACGACGACCAAGGAGATCCTGCGATCGTGCTGCGCGTGAAGGACGACGGCGACGGCGTGCCGGAGAAGACCCCGCCGGGATTTGGGCTCGTGGGGCTCGGCGAGCGGCTGCAGGCGCTCGGCGGGCGCTTCCGCCTCGAAGGCGCGCCCGGCGGCGGCGCGACCCTCGCCGTCACGGTGCCGCTCGACGGCGCGACGCCGCGCGGAGGACGCAGGCCATGAGCTCGGCGCTGATCATCGACGACCATCCGATCGTGCTCGAGGGCTGCCGCCGCGTTCTGTTCGACGCGGGCTTCGACAACGTGCTGGAGGCGGGCACGGTGCTCGCGGGCTTCCAGCTCTACCGCCGCGCCAAGCCCGACCTGATCATCGTCGACCTCGCCATCCGCGGCTCGGGACTCGCGGGGCTTTCGCTGATCAAGCGGCTCCGGGTGCGCGACGACCAGACGCCGATCCTCGTGTTCTCGATGCACGGCGACCCGGTGATCGCGAGCCGCGCGCTCAAGGCGGGCGCCACCGGCTTCCTCGCCAAGGACACCGGGCCGAAGACCTTCCTGGAGGCGATCGAGAAGGTGCGGCGGAGCCAGCCCTACATCGCCCACGACATGGCGGTTCAGGTCGCCCTGCTCGGCTCGCGCGCGAACCGCGACCGCAGCGACCTCACCGCGCGCGAGCTGCAGACGCTCGCGCTGCTCGGCGAGGGCAAATCCTACGCGCAGATCGCCGACGGCCTCGGCGTCAGCTACAAGACGGTCGCCAACACCTGCTCCAGCCTCAAGGAGAAACTGCGCGTCACCACGCTGCAGGATTTGGTGCGCAAGGCGGTGCTGAGCGGCGCGGGCCTCACCGACAACGCCTGACCGCGCCGGTCATGGTGAACGGTCCCTGACCGCGACGAGTCGGATTCTATCCGTCGTCGTTCACGGTTCCGAACGGCTTTTGCGGCATGATGGCCTGATCACGCACCGATCGGGCCGATCGCCGGGAGAGCCCCCATGCCCGCAGCCGCAGTATCCGCGAAGCCCCGCGTCGACTGGGTCGACGTCGCCAAGGGCGTCTGCATCGTCATGGTGGTGATGATGCACTCGACGCTCGGCGTCGAGAAAGCCGCCGGCGAGACCGGCTGGATGCACCACGCCGTCGCATTCGCGAAGCCGTTCCGCATGCCGGACTTCTTCCTGATCTCCGGCCTGTTCCTGGCGCTGGTGATCGACCGCGACTGGCGCACCTATCTCGACCGCAAGGTCGTGCACTTCGCCTATTTCTACGTGCTGTGGCTGCTGATCCAGGGCGCGTTCAAATGGCCCGGCCTCGCGCTCGAGGAGGGCTTCGGCGCGGTGGTCCACGCCTTCCTCATCGCGCTGATCGACCCGTTCGGCACGCTCTGGTTCATCTACCTGCTGCCGATCTTCTTCGTGTTCGCGAAACTGGTGCGGAAGCTGCCGCCGGCCGCCGTGCTGGGCTTCGCCGCGGTGCTGGAGATCGCGCCGATCGAGACCGGCTGGATGGTGCCGGACGAGTTCTGCGCGCGGCTGTTCTACGTGATGCTCGGCTGGTACGGCGCGCCCTACATCTTCGCGCTGGCGGAGAAGGCGCGCTCGCGCCGCGGCCTCGCCGTGGCCGGCCTCGTGGTCTGGGCGCTTGTGAACGGCGCGGCGGTGTATGGCGGCGTGTCGGAGCTGCCCGGCGTCGGCCTGCTCCTCGGCGTCGCGGGCGCCGTCGCGGTGGTCGCAGTCGCGGCGCTGATCGCGGGAACGACCGCGGCGGAGCCGCTGCGCTACGCCGGCGAGCGCTCGATCGTCGTCTATCTCGCCTTCTTCCTGCCGATGGCGGTCACCCGCACGCTGCTGCTGAAGCTCGGGATCATTCCGGACGTCGGAACGATCTCGCTTCTCGTGACGATCGCGGGCGTCGTGGCGCCGCTGATCCTTGAGTGGATCGTTCTGCGGACGGGCTGGGGAATGTTCCTGTTCCGGAGGCCACGGAAATTCCGCATCGACCGGCCGAACAGGAACGAAGGCCGCCTCGCGCCGGCCGAGTAGGACCAGAAACTCAATCCATCCGCGGCGAGAGGACGCACCGCTCCTTTTTAACTAGAAAAAGTTCACCTTCGAACCGCTCCGGATTGGTAAGAACGCCCTACCGTAGAGGTGAACTGCGTATCTAAGAAAAGGGAGATACCCATGAGGGCTTTCGGACTTCTCGCAGGCCTGATTGTCGGCGCCGCGGGCTTCGCCACCTCGGCTTCGGCCGCCGAGCCGGCGTTCACCCAGGCGCAGCTCGACAAGGGCACGTCCGAGTACAACACCCACTGCCGCACCTGCCACGCGGCCAAGGGCAAGGGCGCGCTCGGCCCGGCGCTGTTCGGCGACGTCTGGAAGGCCCGCTTCGGCGGCGGCACCGCGACCGACGCCCGCACGTGGATCCACGAGAACATGCCGCAGACGGCGCCGAAGTCGCTCAAGGACGAGCAGCTCGACCCGATCATGGCCTACATCTTGTCGCTGAACGGCTACACGGCCGGCGACAAGGAGTTCACCGCCGAGAGCGGCAAGGCGATCACCCTCGAGAAGTGACGGCTCCGCGCGCCGCGCGGAACCTTCGGAAACAGGCCGGACCGCCCCCGCGGTCCGGCCTGTTTCGTATCGCGCTGGCCTCCCGGGCGCGGCGTCGGGTTCCCTTCGGGCCGGCGGCGCTTATAGTCCCGGCCGCACCCTCCTCCGGGATCAGGCCGAACGCATGCCCAGCCGCCCCGTCGCCAAAGGCGACCACGTCGTCCTCGTGGACGGCTCGTCCTACATCTTCCGGGCGTTCCACGCGCTGCCCCCGCTGACCCGGCCGTCCGACGGCCTGCCGGTCGGCGCGGTCTCCGGCTTCTGCAACATGCTGTGGAAGCTGCTGCGCGACGCCGGCTGGGTCGACCCGACCCATCTCGCGGTGGTGTTCGACAAGTCGGAGACGACCTTCCGCAAGGAGGTCTACGCCGACTACAAGGCGAACCGCTCCGAGCCGCCGGAAGACCTGATCCCGCAGTTTCCGCTGATCCGGAACGCCACGCGCGCCTTCTCCATCCCCGCGCTCGAGCAGGCCGGCTACGAGGCGGACGACCTGATCGCGACCTATGCGCGGCTCGCCTCCGAGGCGGGCGCGGAGACCACCATCGTCGGCTCCGACAAGGACCTGTTCCAGCTCGTCGGCGGCGGCGTGACCATGCTCGATCCGGTCAAGGACAAGCGCATCGGGCCGGACGAGGTGTTCGAGAAGTTCGGCGTGCGCCCGGAGAAGATGATCGACCTGCAGGCGCTCGCCGGCGACTCGGTTGACAACGTGCCGGGCGTGCCCGGGATCGGCGCCAAGACCGCCGCGCAGCTGCTCGAGGAGTACGGCGACCTTGAGACGCTGCTGGAGCGGGCCCATGAGATCAAGCAGCCCAAGCGGCGCGAGAACTTGATCGCGAACGCCGAGCTCGCGCGCATCTCGAAGCGCCTCGTGACGCTCGACCAACACATGACGCTCGATGTGCCGCTGGAGGCGCTCGGCGTCGACGAGCCCAATCCGACCCGGCTCGTGGCCTTCCTGAAGGCGATGGAGTTCAACACGCTGACCCGCCGCGTGGCGGAGGCGACCGGCGTCGACATCGCGTCCGTCACGCCGGACGCGGAGATGATGTCGACCCGGCGCCCGGCGCCCTCCCCCTCCCCGGAGGCCGACGGCGCCGCGCTCGACGCCGAACCGGATTCGCCCGCAAGCCGCGCCGGCGAGATCGACCGGCTCGAGCGGGCCGCCGCGACGGCCGACGGCGCGACGCCGCAGGCGCTCGCCGAGAAGCTTCGGGCCGAGGCGGCGACCGTCGCCGTCGACCGCGCAGGCTACGACGTGGTGCGCGACCCGGAGCGTCTCGCCGAATGGATCGCGGCCATCCGCGAGCAGGGGCATGTCGCGTTCGGCCTCGAGGCCTCGTCGATCGACCCGATGCGCGCGGAGATCGTCGGCGTGTCGCTCGCCGTCGCGCCGGGGCTCGCGGCCTATGTCCCGCTCGGCCACGTCTCGGCCGGAGGCGACCTGCTGAGCGAGGGCGGGGCCGGGCCGGTCGAGGGCCAGATTCCGGAGGCGGAAGCCCTGACGCTGCTGAGCGACGTGCTGGAGGACGACTCGATCCTCAAGATCGGCCACGGCGTGAAGTTCGGCCTGACGCTGCTCGCGGAACGCGGCCGGGGCGTCGCTCCCTACGACGACGTGCTGCTGATGTCCTATGTTCTGGACAGCGGCCTCGGCGGCCAGGGCCTGGACGAACTCGCCCGCCGTCATCTCGGCCACGCGATGATCACGGCCGACGAGGTGACGGGAACCGGCCGCGCGCGGCTGCCGCTGGAGCAGGCGCCGATCGACAAGGTCGCGCCCTACGCCGCCGAGCGCGCCGATTCGAGCCTTCGGCTGTGGCGGCTGTTCAAGCAGCGGCTGATCGCCGAGCGCATGACGACCGTCTACGAGACGCTGGAGCGGCCTATGCCGGCCACGCTGTCGGTGATGGAGCGCCGCGGGATCGCGATCGACCGGGCGATGCTGTCGCGGCTGTCAGGCGAGCTCGCCCAGCGCATGGGCGCGCTCGAGGCGGAAATCCATTCCCGCGCCGGCGAGCCGTTCAACCTCGGCTCGCCGAAGCAGCTCGGCGACATCCTGTTCGGCAAGATGGGCCTGCCCGGCGCGAAGAAGACCAAGACCGGCGCCTGGGGCACGGCGGCCAACGTGCTGGAGGAGCTCGCCGCCGCCGGCCACGACCTCCCACGGCTGATCCTCGACTGGCGCCAGCTCTCGAAGCTCAAGTCCACCTACGCCGACGCGCTGCCGACCTACCTGCACCCGGACACGCGGCGGGTGCACACCAACTTCCAGCTCGCCGCGACCACGACCGGTCGGCTGTCCTCGACCGAACCCAACATCCAGAACATCCCGATCCGCACCGAGGAGGGCCGCAAGATCCGCCGCGCCTTCGTGGCGGAGGAAGGAAGGAAGCTGATCTCCGCCGACTACAGCCAGATCGAGCTGCGCGTGCTGGCCCATATGGCCGACATCCCGCAGCTGCGGCAGGCCTTCGCCGACGGCCTCGACATCCACGCCATGACAGCGTCCGAAATGTTCGGCGTGCCGGTCGAGGGCATGCCCGCCGACGTGCGGCGGCGGGCGAAGGCGATCAACTTCGGCATCATCTACGGCATCTCCGCCTTCGGCCTCGCGAACCAGCTCTCGATCGGGCGCGAGGAGGCCGGGCTCTACATCAGGACCTATTTCGAGCGCTTCCCCGGCATCCGCGACTACATGGAGGCGACCAAGGCGGCGGCGCGCGAGGACGGCTACGTCACCACCATCTTCGGCCGGAAGTGCCATTATCCGCTGATCAACGCCAAGAACCCGGCCGAGCGCGCGAACTATGAGCGTGCGGCCATCAACGCGCCAATCCAGGGCTCGGCCGCCGACATCATCCGCCGCGCCATGGCGCGCATGGAGGCCGCGCTGTCGGACGCCGGCCTGTCGGCGAAGATGCTGCTGCAGGTGCATGACGAACTGGTGTTCGAGGCCCCGGACGACGAGGTCGAGGCGACGCTGCCGGTGGTCGCCCGCGTGATGGAGCAGGCGCCGCTGCCGGCGCTCCAGCTCAGCGTGCCGCTCAAGGTCGACGCCCGGGCCGCGGAAAACTGGGACGAGGCGCACTGAGGCTTCGCCCGTTTCGCAGCCATGGCGCGCGTTCGGGCGCCGCGCCTCTCGCCTTGAGCCGCTCGCGGCCTAAACCCATGGGCTGAAGGCCGCGCCGCGGCCGCAGCACGGGGCCAAGGTTCATGTCCGCGACAATCGTCCGTTTCGCCGCCCCGCTGCTCGCCGCCGCGCTTCTGGGCGTCGCCCTCGCCGCTCCCGCCGTGGCGCAGGACGCCGGCGCGCCGGCTCCGCAGGCGCAGGCGACGGCGAAGCCGCGCATCGTGGTGATCGGCACCGGCGGCACGATCGCCGGCGCGGGCGCGTCGAGCGTCAACACCGGCGACTACGACAGCGCCAAGGTCGCGGTCGACAAGATCATCGCCGCCGTGCCGGAGATGAGCCAGGTCGCGGACGTCCGCGGCGAGCAGATCTTCCAGATCGGCTCCGAAAGCTTCAACGACGAACGGCTGCTGAAGCTCGCGAAGCGGGTGTCGGAACTGGTGAAGCAGCCGGATGTGGACGCCGTGATGATCACCCACGGCACCGACACGATCGAGGAGACCTCGTACTTCCTCAACCTGACGCTGAAGACCGACAAGCCCGTGGTGATCGTCGGCGCCATGCGGCCGGGAACCGCGCTGTCGGCCGACGGCCCGCTCAACCTCTACAACGCCACGGTGGTGGCCGCGAGCCCCGAGGCGAAGGGCAAGGGCGTGCTGGTGGCGCTGAACGACGAGATCCACTCCGCGCGCGACGTCACCAAGGGCCATGCGCTCAAGGTGGAGGCGTTCCGCTCGCTCTACGGGCCGCTTGGCGTGGTGGTGGAGAGCAAGCCCTATTTCTACCGCCTGCCGGCCCGCCCGCACACGACGGCGACGGAGTTCGACATCGACAAGATCGACAGCCTGCCGAAGGTCGACGTGTTCTACGCCCATGTGACCATGGACCCGAAGGCCCTGACGGCGATCGCCGATCTCGGCGGCAAGGCGCTCATCTACGCCGGCACCGGCAACGGCAGCGTGGCGGATTACATGGAGGCGCCGCTCGCCGAGGTCCGCAAGAAGGCGCTGGTGGTCCGCGCCACCCGCACCGGCGGGGGCATGGTGATCCGCAACGGCGAGGAGAAGGACGACGAGCAGGACTGGGTGACCGCCGGCGACCAGAGCCCGCAGAAGGCGCGTCTCCTGACGGCGCTGGCGCTCACCAAGACGGACGACCCGAAGGCCCTGCAGGAGATTTTCTGGAAGTACTGAGGCGCTTCGGGCCGCCGGCGGAGCCTCAGGCTTTCCGCGTTCGCGCCCGCCGCTTCGCCGGGGCCAGCTTCGCGCCGAAGGCGGCCCCGGACCAAAAGGCGACGCTCTGGCGCGTCGCTTCCTCGAACATGGCCGACTGCGCGCGCCGCATCTCGGCGGCTGTCAGGCCACGGGCGGCGCTCGCGAAAGCGTTGGCGCCGCTCAGCCACATGCTCATCCAGGGATTTTTCATGCCGCCTGCTCTCCGGGTTCGGATGTCAGGGGGCAAACGTTCCAGGCGCGGCTTCGTTGCAGCGCCCTTGGGCCGCTCAACGGCGGCGCTGGCCCTTCGCCTTCACGCGCACGGGCTGGGGACGCGGAGCGTTCGCGGCGGACCAGGCGAAAGCCATTGCGACCAGCAACACTCCAACGAAGGCGGACACTTCAAAACCCGTCACGGCGATGGCTCCTGAACTCGGTTCTACGCCAGTCCCAATCCAATGTAGGACTGAACCGCGAAAACGCAAACCGGCCCGCGCTCACCCTTGCGCCCAGAGCGCCGCGGGCGGGGCGTTCAGCCGCTCCCAATAGGCCGCGAAGCGCTCGGGTCCGGGCGTTTCGCCCCGCCATTCGTCCCGGAATCGAGCGGTGCGCGCGAAAATCGCTTCAACGCGTTCACGCGGCGCTCACCGTGCCGCGAGAATCCCGGCGGCCGGAAGCGCCGCGTTAAGCCGCGGCGCGCTTGGGTGAGGCCTTCGCATCAGCCGAGGCCAGCGACGGATGGCGCCGTCAACCGAGTTCACCCAGAAGCGCGGCGCGTTCCGCACGAGCTTCCGCTTCCGTCCCGACGCCCTCGAGCACACGCTCGAGCAGAAGCGGGAGCACGCCCGTCGCGTGAAGGTCCCGTGGCCGGAGATCGGCGCGCCCTCCAGCTACGAGCGCTTGATCCTGCCCGACGGCGCTTTGCGCTGGGTGATCCTCGTGCCGGCCGGGCTCGCGATCTTCGCCGCCTGGCGGGACGGGCCGCAGCCTGTCACGCTCGCCGTTCATGCGGCCGGGGCGCTCGTGCTGCTCGCGGGGGCGCTGCTCACCCGGCGATGGCGCGGCGGCGAGGTGACCCGCATCTTCGCCGGCGATCGCGTAATCACGGTGCTCGACGATCCGCAGCGCGCCACGCTGCTGGCGGAGATCGAAAGCCGGCGCGCGGGGGCCCTTCTCGCCGCCGAGGAGGACGACTCGCCGCAGACGGTCCGCGAGCGCCTGCGCCGGCTGGAACGCCTGACGCGCGCCGAAGCCATCTCCGCGGCCGAAGCGGAGGCGGAGCGCGCCCGGCTGATCGGCGCCGAGCCCGCGCCGGCGGCCGCGCCGGACCAGACCTTCCGCCAGCGCCGCGCCTTCGAGAGCGTGACGGTGACGCTCGCCCCGGACCGGCTCAGGTGGCGGGGAGACCATCTGTTCGAAGGCGGCCGCGAGATTTCGCTCGCCTACGCCGACCTGCCCGAGCCCGCCGCCGAGGACGACTACGACACGGGCCTCGATTTCGTGCTGGCCGCCGGCGCGATGCTGTGGACCTTCGCGATCGTCTCGGCGCTCGCCGCCATCGTCACCGCCGGCGTTCCGGCCGACCACTATGTCGGCGGGCCGGGGCTGCCGCGCGCGATCGCGGATTTCGGGCCGCTCGGCCTGATCCTGCTCGGCGGCGTCGCGCTTGCGAGCGTCGTGGCGCGCACCCGATACGCCGCGCCCTATCCGTGGATACGGCTGATCGCCGACCGGCAGGCGCAGACGATCGTGGCGGCGATCGACGCCCGGCGCCTCGCGGCGCTGCGGGCCTTCGCGCGGCCGAACCCCGCCCGGACCATCGAGGAACAGACCGACGTGCTCGACTGGCTTCGCCGCGACGGCGTCATCACGACGTCGGAGCACGCCAAGCTTCTGGAGGAGGCCCGCGGCGTCTGCGAGAACCCCGATCTCGACCGGCTGGTGGGGGAGCCGCCCGCCGCGACGGCGCGACGGGCGCTGCACTGAAGCCTCGCCTTAGAGGCGCGCCTGGGAGCCGGCCAGAAGGTCGCGGATCTCGCCGAGCAGCTTCACGTCCTGCGGCACTTCCGCGACCGGAGCCGGCTTCTCCTCTTCCTTCTTCTTCAGCCGGTTCACGGCCTTGATCACGAGGAACAGAATGAAGGCGATGATCAGGAAGTTGATGGCGATAGTCAGGAAGTTGCCGTAGGCCAGCACGGCGCCCTGCTTCTTGGCGTCGGCGAGCGACGTGGCCGTTACCGCCGACGACAGGCCGACGAAATAGTTCGAGAAGTCGAGGCCGCCGACGACCGCGCCGATGATCGGCATGAACACGTCGCCGACCAGGCTTTCGACGATCTTGCCGAACGCCGCTCCGATGATGACGCCGACCGCCAGGTCGACGACGTTGCCCTTCATCGCGAATTCTTTGAATTCCTGAATCATCGACATGTGACGCCCCGTAATGCATGGCCGGCCGAACCAACGGACAAATTGTCAGCCGAGCCGCCCGACGTTAACGAAGGATTGAAGCGCAAGGCAAGCAGCCCTCTCTCCGGTCGGCGCCGCGACGCCCGCGCGTGAGGAGCCGTTACGTGCAGTCCTGGGTCGTCGGCGCCGCCGCGCTTTATTTCGCCGTCCTGTTCGCGGTGGCCGTCTATGGCGACGCGCGCAAGCCCGCCTGGCTCACCGGCCGGCTGAGGCGCTGCTCCTACGCGCTCGGTCTCGGGGTCTACTGCACGGCCTGGGCGTTCTTCGGCGCGGTCGGCTACGCCGCCTCCGCCGGCTACGCCTATCTCGCGCTCGCGATCGGGCCGGCGCTGGCGATCGGCCTGTTCCACCCGCTGGTCGCGCGGGTGATCCGCGTCGCGAAGGCGCAGAACATCACCTCGGTCGCCGACTTCATCGGCGCGCGCTACGGCAAGAGCCAGCCGGTGGCCGGGCTGGTCGCGCTGGCGGCCATCGTCGGCGCGCTGCCCTACATCGCGCTGCAGCTCAAGGCGATCACCGCGGCGCTCGGCGTCGCGCTCGGCCCGCAGGCCTTCCAGTCGTTCGATCCCGCGCTCGCGGCGGCCCTCGGGCTCGCCTTGTTCGCCGCCCTGTTCGGCACGCGCCAGGTGGACGCGACCGAACGCCATGACGGGCTGATGCTCGCCGTCGCCACCGAATCCGTCGCCAAGCTCGCGGCCTTCGTCATCGTCGGCGGCTTCGTGCTGTGGGGCGCGTTCGACGGGCCGGCCGACCTGTTCGCCAGGGCGAGGGCAGCCGGCGTCTCGGCGCCGTTCGAGCAGGCGCCCGCCGCGGCGCCCTTCGCCGCCATGCTGGTGGTGTCGTTCTGCGCCGCGCTGCTGCTGCCGCGGCAGTTCCACGTCACGGTGGTCGAGGCGCGCGATCCGTCCGAGGCCCGCAAGGCCGCCTGGCTGTTCCCCGTCTACCTGCTGGCGATGGCGCTGTTCGTCGCGCCGGTCGCGCTGGGCGGCCTCGTCGTCTTCGCGCAGGCGCCCGGATCGCCGCCGCCCGATCTCTACGTCCTGGCGCTGCCGCTTGCGGTCGACGCGCCCGCGATCGCGGCGATCGCCTTTGTCGGCGGGCTTTCGGCGGCCACCGCCATGGTCGTGGTCGAGACGGTCGCGCTCGCGATCATGGCTTCGAACGACCTCGCCGTCCCCGCGCTGCTGCGGGGCGGCGGCTCCGCGCGGCGCGGCGACATGGTCCGCCGGCTGCTCACCATCCGCCGGGTCGCGATCGTCGCCATCCTGCTGCTGGCTTATGCGGCCCACCGGCTCGCCGGCGGGGCGGAGCTCGCGAAGCTCGGGCTGATCGCGCTCGCCGCCGCGGCCCAGCTCGCGCCGGCGTTCTTCGGCGGCCTGATGTGGCGGCGCGCGACCGCCCGCGGCGCAGTCGCCGGCCTGCTGGCCGGGCTCGCGGTCTGGGCCTGGACCCTGGTGATCCCGAACATCGCCTTCGCGGCGCGGCTGACGGCGGAAGGCCCGTTCGGCGTCGCCTGGCTGGCGCCTCAGACCCTGTTCGGCTTCGGGTTCGACGACCCCTTCGCGAACGGCGTGTTCTGGAGCCTCGCGCTCAACGCCGCGGCCTTCGTGCTCGCCTCGCTGAGCCGCGGTCCGAGCGCGATCGAACGCCAACAGGCGGAAAGCTTCGCCAATGACGGCGCGCCGCAGGATGCCGGCGTCTCGGCCGCGCCGTTCCGGCCCTGGCGAGCGCGCGTCACCACCGCGGACGTGAAGCACGCCGTCGCGCGCTACATCGGCGCGGAGCGCGCGGAGCGCGCCTTCCTCGGCTACGAGGCCGGCCGCGGCGGCGCCGTGGCCGAAGACGGCGAAGTGGACGTGCAGACGCTGCGTTTCGCCGAGCATCTGCTCGCGTCCGCGATCGGCGCCGCCTCGTCCCGGATGGTGCTGTCGATGCTGCTGAGCCGCCGGAACGTCACCACCCGGGACGCGCTCCAGCTGCTCGATGACGCCTCCGCCGCGCTGCAGTCGAACCGCGACGTGCTGCAGACGGCGCTCGACCATGCGCGCCAGGGCATCACCGCGATCGACAAGGACATGAAGCTCGTCGCCTGGAACCGCGAATTCCGCGAGCTGTTCGACCTGCCGGAGGAGATGATCTACCTCGGCGTCGGGCTCGACGACATCTTCCGCTTCAACGCCGCGCGCGGGCTGTACGGCCCGGTGCACGCCGAGGAGTTCGTCGCCGACCGCATCCAGCGCTTCGTGGTGCGGCTCGAGACCATGCGGACCCGCCTGCAGCCCTCGGGCCGGGTGATCGAGATCCGTTCGGCCCGCATGCCGGACAGCGGCGTGGTGACGACCTACACCGACATCACCGAAACGGTCGCCGCGCAGCAGGCGCTCGAGGTCGCGAACGAGAACCTCGAACGGCGGGTGCGCGAGCGCACCCGCGAGCTGACGCGCCTCAACCAGGAGCTCGCCCGCGCCAAGACCGTGGCGGACGAGGCCAACATCTCGAAGACGCGTTTCCTCGCCGCCGCGAGCCACGACATCCTGCAGCCGCTGAACGCGGCCCGGCTGTTCTCCACCAGCCTCATGGAGCGGATCGGACCCGACCGGGAGGAAGGCCGGCTGGCGCGCAACGTCGAGGCTTCGCTCGACGCGGTGGAGGAGATCCTGTCGGCGCTGCTCGACATCTCCCGGCTCGACACGGGCGCGATGCGGCCGGAGCTCTCGGCGTTCCGGCTCGACGACATCACCGCGCAGCTCGGCCGCGAGTTCGCGCCGGTCGCCGCGGAGAAGGGGCTGAAACTCAGCGTCATCGGGACCAGCCTCACCGTCCGGTCGGACCGCAAGCTGCTGCGCCGGCTGCTGCAGAACCTGATCTCGAACGCCATCAAGTACACGCCGCGCGGCCGCGTCATCGTCGGCGTCCGCAGGCTGAAGGGGCGCATCCGCGTCGAGGTCTGGGACACCGGCCTCGGCATCGCCTCGGGCCAACAGCAGCTGGTGTTCCGCGAGTTCAAGCGGCTGGAGCAGGGCGCGAAGGTGGCGCCGGGCCTCGGCCTCGGCCTCTCGATCGTGGAGCGCATCGCGCGCGTGCTCGACCACCCGCTGACGCTGCGGTCGCAGCCGGGCGTCGGATCGGTGTTCTCCGTCGAAATCCCGACCACCGTGGCGGCGCCTCCGGCGCGGGCCGTCGAAGGTCCCGCCGCCGCGAACAGCTCGCCGCTGTCGGGCCTCGTCGTGCTCGCGATCGACAACGAACCCTCCATTCTCGAAGGCATGTCGACGCTGCTGACGGGCTGGGGCTGCACCGCGCTCACCGCCGCCAGCCAGCGTGAGGGAGAACGCGTAGTCCACAAGCATAAGTTGACGCCTGATGTCCTGCTTGCGGACTATCACCTCGATGAGGCCGACGGCCTTGAGGCGATCGTGAACCTGCGATGGAAGCTGGGGACGCCGATACCGGCCGTGCTCATCACGGCGGACCGCTCGCCGGGGTTGCGGAATCTGGCGGCCGAGAAGGACATCCAGGTCCTGCCGAAGCCGATCCGGCCGGCGGCGCTCCGGGCGCTGCTGGCGCAGCTTCTCGCGCGGCGCGCGGCGGCGGAGTAGCCCGCGGCCGGGCGCCTCCGCCGCGCCGGATCGCGATCCACCCGCTGGCCGCCGCCGACCTGCGGATCGTCCGCTGGACGCTTCAGAACGACGACCGCTTCCGCCTGTCGCATCTCGGGCCCCTGCTCTGCTCCGCCCTCACGGAGCGGCTGCGGCGGCCCTGGATCGAGAAGGCGCAGGCGGCGGCCGCGGCCGTGCCCGACGACTGGAGCGTTACGCTGCCGCCGGTCCTCATCGTCGGGTTCTGGCGCAGCGGCACCACCCTGCTCCACGAGATGCTCGCGGCCGACCGGAGCTTCGCGGCGCCCTCGCTCATCGACGTGCTGTGCCCCGCGGACGCGCCTTATCTCCGCAAGGCCAAGCTGAGTCTCACCGGCGCGATCGCCACGCTGATGCCCGCGACGCGCGTGGTCGACAGCGTCGCCGTCACCCCGCGCAGCCCGCAGGAGGAGGAGGCCGCGCTCTGCCACCTCGGCGCGCCCTCGAGCTTCGCCGCGGCCTATTTCCCGAAGAGGCGTGAGGCGATCCTGGAGGAGGCGCTGTTCTTCGACGGCGCGCCCGACGCGCGCGAGCGCTGGCGCGCGGCGCACGACCACTTCATGCGCCTGTTGACGGTGAAGTATCCGGGCCGCCGCATCCTGTTGAAGAACCCGTCGAACTCGACGCGCATTCCCGACCTGCTGGCGCTCTACCCTCGCGCGCTGTTCGTGCGCATCGACCGGGACCCGGCCGAGGTCGTCCCGTCATTCCAGCGGATGACGGACGTGGCGAACGAGGCGTTCTCGCTTCAGGGCCGCGCGCCGCCGCTTGACCGCGAGGCCGCCATCCGCTTCCACGCGCGCGTCATGGCGAAGCTCGACGCGGACTGGCCGAAGATCACACCGGAACGGCGCGTGGAGGTGCGGTACGAGACGTTCGCGCCCTCGCCGCTGCGCGGCGTCGACGCAATCTACGAGAGTCTCGGCCTCGAACGGTCCGTGGAGGCCCGACGCCGGCAGAAGCGGTTCTGGCTGCGGCGCGGGCGGACCTGGAGCCCGCCGGCGATCGCCGCCGCTCAGGCCCGGCCGAGCCTGCCGCTCAGCCCGTGACGCGCTCCGGCCACTGGCCCGCCTCGATCTTCGAGGCCGCGATGACCGCCTGCGTGCGGCTCTCGACCCCGAGCTTGGCGAGAATCGCGGAGACGTGCGCCTTGACGGTCGCCTCCGACACGCCGAGCTCGTAGGCGATCTGCTTGTTGAGCAGACCCTGGCTCAGCATCATCAGAACGCGCACCTGTTGTGGCGTCAGCGAGCCGAGGCGGGACACGAGCTTCGCCGAGGCGTCGTCGCCGGCGCTGGAAAGATCGAGCTCCGGCGGCGTCCAGGTGTCGCCGGCGAGCACGGCGCGCACGGCGTCGCGCATCTTCTCGACGTCGAGCGTCTTGGGAATGAAGCCCGAGGCTCCGAAGTCCATGCAGCGGCGGATCGTGGTCGGGTCCTCGTTGGCCGAGACCACGACCACCGGCGTCGCCGGGTACTGAGCGCGCAGGTACATCAGCCCGGAAAAGCCGCTGACGCCGGGCATGGTGAGATCGAGAAGCACGAGGTCGAACGAATCGCCCTCAAGCGTCTTCGACGCGTCGTCGAACGAACCGGCTTCGACGATCTCCGCCGCTTCGCCCTTCACCGCCTCTTTGAGAGCGGTGCGGAAAAGCGGGTGATCGTCTGCGATGAGGAGGCGGAACGAGGATTCGGCTGTCGTCATGTAAACGTCTTAGCGCCCCGTCGATACCAAAGTCGATGCGTTAGAACGCCTCTCCGCGCAATGTTCAACACTTTACGCGACCAGAACCTAAAATTTCTACCCGATCGCAATTATGCAGGCTCCGCACCTTTGTTGCGCTGCAACGAAAGGCTTAGCCAAAGCCGTCCCGAAGGCCGTCATCGCGGGTTCCGATGAAGTGAATCACGATCTCCCGCTCGTGCGGACGGTCGCGATGCTCGACCAGATAGAGCGCCTGCCACTGGCCGAGCGCGGGCCTGCCGCCGAGAACGGGGACCGACAGCGACACTCCCGTCAGAACCGCCTTCACATGGGCCGGCATGTCGTCCGGGCCTTCGAGATCGTGCCGCCAGCCCGCGTCGCGCGGCGCGAGGCGGTCGAGGGCGTCGACGAGGTCGAGCCGCACCTCCGGGCTCGCGTTCTCCTGGATCGTCAGCGAGGCCGAGGTATGCCGCACGAACAGCGTCAGGAGCCCGTCGCCGGCCGCGCCCTCGCGCAGCGCCTCGGCGACCTGACGGGTGACGTCTGTGAGGCCGGGCCCGCGCGTGGCGACGACGACGCGGCGCATGACCTGATGCGGCGCCGGACCGGCCGCGACAGGATCGGACTGGGAAGATCGCTTCGACATGCGGCCAACATGGCGCGGTTCGGGCTTGCGGCGAAGCCCCCGCTCCGGGCTTGCTGCGGGGGAGCGACGAATCTCCCCGAAGGCCGCCATGACACGTCCGCTGATCATCGATCCCGCCCGCTTCGCGCCCGACGCCGCGCCTGCGGAGACCGACGCGCTGAACGCGCGGCTGATCGCCGAAGCGGCGCGTTCGGCGGACGCGTGGTCGATCGGGCCGGCGGCGGTGCGCGCGCGGCGCAGGCAGGGGCTGTCGCCCTTCATCGGCGAGCCGAAGAGCCAACGGGCCGAGATCGTCGAGATCGAGGGCCCCGGCGGCCCCCTTCCCCTGCGCGTGATCGCGCCGGAGCGTCCCCGCGGAGCCTATCTCCACATCCATGGCGGCGGCTGGACCTTCGGCTCCGCGGACCAGGACGATCCGCGGCTCGAGCGCCTGGCCTCGGGCCTCGGCCTCGCCTGCGTCTCGGTCGAGTACCGCCTCGCCCCCGAGCATCCCTATCCGGCCGCGCCCGACGACTGCGAGGCGGCCGCGCTTTGGCTCGCGCGCGAAGCCGCCGGACGGTTCGGAGCCGGGCGACTGCTGATCGGCGGCGAATCGGCCGGCGCGCATCTCGCCGTCGTCACCATGGCGCGGCTGCGGGACCGCCATGGGCTGACGCCCTTCGCGGCGGCGAACGTCACCGCGGGCTGCTTCGACCTCGGCCTGACGCCGAGCGCGCGCCGCGGCGCCGAGCGTCTGGTGCTGAGCGTCCGCGATCTGCGGATGTTCACGGCGATGTATCTTCAGGGCGGCGAGGACCGCGGCGCGCCGGACGTGTCGCCGCTCTACGCCGACCTCGCCGGGCTGCCGCCGGCGATCTTCACGGTCGGCGGGCGCGACCCTCTGGTGGACGACACGCTGTTCATGGCCGCGCGCTGGACGGCGGCCGGCGCCGGCGCCGAACTCCATGTCTGGCCGGGATCGGCGCATGTGCACGTGGCGCTGCCGGACCCGAACGCCGCGCCCGCGCTCGACGCCATCGAGGCCTTCCTGGCCGCGGCGCTGGCCTGAGCGGCGCTCAGTCCGGGAAGGCGAACACGACCCGCGTGCCCTTGTGCTGCGGATCGCGCTCCATCTGGGACTGGATGCTGGCCGCCATGGTCCGGATGATCTTCTTGCCGAGCCCGGTGCCGCGCGGCGCGACGTCGTCGGCCGAGCCGACGCCGTCGTCCTCGACCACGAGCGACAGCAGCGCCCCGTTCCGGCCAAGCCGGACGCGCACCGCGCCCTCGACGCCGATCGGATAGGCGTACTTGAACGCGTTGGTGACGAGCTCCGTCACGATGACGCCGATCGAGACCGCCCGGTCGGTCGCGACCTTCACGCGCTCGACGCTGACCTCGATGCGGTGCGGGCGGTCGGCGGTCTTCAGCGAGCTTTCGAGCTCCTCCGCGAGACCGCGCAGATACTCCTCCATGTCCACGGAGCGGACATCGTCCGAGGTGTAGAGCCGCCGGTGGATCTGGGCGATGGCGAGGATCCGGGCCTCGGTCTCCCGCATCATGTCGCGCGCCGGACCGTCAGGCACGGCGCCGGACTGCAGATGCACGAAGGCGGACACCAGCTGCAGGCTGTTCCCGACACGGTGGTTCACCTCGCGCAGCAGCGCCTCGGCGCGGTCGCGGGCCTCGACCACGGCGCGCTCCGCCGCCTCCTTGAGCCGGCGCGTCTCCACATGCTGGATCGCCTGGGCGACGGCGGCTCGCAGCAGCGCCATGAACTCGCCGGCGACGTCCTTGACGACGTAGTCGATCGCGCCCGCCTTCAGGGCCGCGATCGCGATGCGCCCCTCGTCCGATCCGGTGACGTAGATCACCGGAGGCGCTTCCGGCAGCGCGCCGATCGCGGGCAGCAGGTCGAGCCCCGTCTCGCCCGCGAGGTAATGATCCAGCGCGACCGTGTCGAACGAGCGTTCGCCGAGCAGCGCAAGCGCCTCGGCGCATGTGGCGACCGCCGTCACCTGGTAGCCCGCGCGCGTCAGATCCTTGGCGACGAGACGGCGCAGCGCCTCGTCGTCGTCGACATAGAGGACGCTGCGCGGGGCTCCCGGGGGCGCGGCCGCCGGGCTCATGCGTCGGGCACCTGCATGACCGACAGGAACAGGCCGAGCTGACGGATCGCGGTGGCGAAGGTGTCGTAGTCCACCGGCTTGGTGATGTAGACGTTGCAGCCGAGATCGTAGCAGCGCTGGATCTCGACCTTGTCGTCGGTCGTCGTCAGCACGACCACCGGCGCGCGCTTCAGGCGCTCATGCGTCTTGATCACGCCGAGGATGTCGATCCCGGTCATGTCGGGCAGGTTGAGGTCGAGCAGGATCAGGATCGGCCCATGCGCCGTCGTGTCCTCCGACTGCAGGAAGCGCAGCGCGGAGGTGCCGTCGGCGAAATGGCGAATCTCGTTGTTCACGCCGGCGCGGCGGACGTTCTTCTCGATCAGGCGGGCATGCCCCTCGTCGTCCTCGATCATGACGATCACGACTGGGCGCTGGTTGGCGGTCATGCGGCGTACGTCTCCGATTGCGGCGCCTTGTAGACGGCCGGAAAGCTCAGATGGAACGTCGAGCCCTTGCCGGGCTCGGAGGTCAGCGTGATGACGCCGCCGAGCCTGCGCACGCTCGCGCGCACGAAGGCGAGGCCGAGGCCCTCGCCCGGCTGGTCCTGGGCTCCGGCGCGGCGGAACAGCTCAAACACCCGCTCATGATCGCGCGGATCGATGCCGCGCCCGTTGTCCTCGATGTCGAATTCGGCGCGATGGCCGGCGTAGCGGCCGCGCACGACGATGCGGCCCGGGCGCGACCTGTCGAGGTACTTTACCGCGTTCTCGATCAGATTCTGCATGATCTGCTCGAACGAAAGCCGGTCCGTGACCAGCGTCGGCAGATCGCCGGCCACGACGATTTCGGCGTCGGCGCTTTCCGTCTGCTGGCGCAACGTCTGCGCGATCGCCTCCACCATCTGGTCGACGCGGATGGTCTCGGGCGTGATGACCCGCCGGCCTTCGCGCGACAGCTTCAGGATGGCGTTGATCAGACGATCCATCTTGGCCGTCGAGGCACGGATGAAGCCGATCGCCTCGGGGAGATCCTCGTCGACCGCAAGCCGGGCGTCCTCCGAAATCTGGTCGGGCGCATGGCGCGCCAGAACGTCCATCTGTTGCTTCAGCGTCTTGCGCGCGGCGTCGAGCTCGGAGGTGAAACCCATCACGTTGACGAGCGGCGCGCGCAGGTCGTGGCTCACGATGTAGGCGAAGCGCTGGATCTCGGCGTTCGCCGCGACGAGGTCGGAGGTGCGCTCCTGGACCGCGGCCTCGAGGCCGGCGTTCGCCTGCGCAAGTTCGCCATGCGCGGCCTTGATCGCGCGGGCCTGGCGCCGGACGACGAGCTGGGCCGCGAAGGCCAGCCCCGCCGCGAGCAGCAGGCCGAGCGTCACCACGGCGAGCTGGAGATTGGCCGTCCGTTCGGCCCGCGCGAGGCCGCTCTGGAAACGCTCGGTCTCGACCGCGACCATGCGGTCGGCATGGTCGCGCAGGCGCACCATCCTCTCGCGGCCTTCGCCCGTCCGCACCAGTTCGACCGCCTCGTCCCAGCGGCCAGAGCGCGCGTATTCGAGCGTCCGGGCGAGTTCGCCGAGCTTCTCGTCCAGCAGCCGGACGAGCTCGCGGGCCTCGTCCTGCCCGCCTTCCGCGGCCGCGTGGGCCAGCAGATCGGAAACACGCGCCTCGCGCCGCTCGATGGCCTCGTTGTAGGGCGCGAGATAGGTGTCCAGGCGCGCGAGCAGGAACCCGCGCTGGCCGGACTCCGCGTCCTGGGCAACGTCGAACACCCGGCGGATGTCGGATCGGTACTCGAGCGTCGTCGCGACCTGGCGGTTGAACGCGGCGTTGCGCTTGGCGAGCCAGACCGAGGAGGCCCCGACCACCGCGAGCGCGCCGAAGCCCAGCGCCAGAAGCAGGACCTCTTTTCGAGCCTTACGTTCGCCGGATGGCGCAGCGTCCATGACGTTCCCGCGCGATCGGCGCCTCACGGCGTCTCGCGACGCTCGCGGCGACGTCGCGTTCTGTTTCTCGCGAGCCCCTACGCTCCACATGAGGCCAACGGCGGACGGCGTCCAGCGCGAAGATGCATTGGCGGGATTTTTTCCCGGCGGTTTCGCCCGGGCTGCTTAACGCATGATCGAAAGCGACTGCGCCCCTGCGCGGTCGAGCGCCTTTCGCCGCACGTCCACGCTGCGCCAGTTGAACCGCATCCGCACCCGCCCGTTTGCGAGCCGGCGGACGCCCGGCGCCGTCGAGACGCCGACGGGCGCGCCGAAGGTCGCGACCGGCACTGAGCCGGTGAGCTTGAAGCCGCGGGCGGCGAGGATCGCCCGCACCCGCACGCAGTAGGCCACCGAGCGGTGGGAGAAACGGGTCTCGCCGTGGCCCGCGCGGTACTTCATGACCGTGCCGCAGATGTCCTCGCCGGTCATGCGCCAGGCGTCGCCGAGGTAGCGCACGCCGTAGCGGACGTTGGTCGCGGGATCGAACAGCTCGTTCAGCGGAGCGCGGAAGCCGAGCATGCGGGCGGTCGACGGCAGCACCTGCATCAGCCCGATCTCGCCGACGCCGCCGACCGCCTGCGGGTTGAAGCCGCTCTCGACCTCCGCGACCGCCTCCGCGAGCTCGGCCGGCACGCCGTTCTCGGCCGCGGCGACACGGATCAGGCCCCGGATCACGGCCTCGTCGCCCGCGGTCTCGGGAGCTTTGGGCGCGGCGACCGTCTCCTGCGGCGCCGGGGGAGCGACGGCGGGCGTCGCGAGGCCCGCGGCGGGGGCCGGCTCCGGAGCCTGGGGCGTCTCGGCCCGGACCTCCGGAGACGCGAGCCCCGCGAGGAGAACAAGGATGGCGGTCCGCATCATCGGTCGCGTGGAACCTCGTCGCGCGCGTGAGCCACCGGTATCGCATGACCTCCCCAGGCGGCGAAAGCGCGGCGGCGACGTCTCCCGAGCTTGTCATGTTCCGGCCTTTCGGCCTGCGGACGCGTTAGCGTTTCGCCAAAGCCTTGCTGTCATCATGCGGTCCGACCGCCGCAAGGCCTGACCGGAGCGCCGACCGATGACCGCGACCCACGCCGCAGGCGACACGCGCCGCTCGTTCCGGTTCGACCGCTGGACCGTCGTGACCGCGGTCGCCTTCGCGCTCGCCGGCGCCCTGCTCGCCGCGCTCGCCTACCGCGCCCTGCGGGAAAGCGGCGGCGGCAACAGCTACGCGCTGCTCGCCGACGCCTGGCTCCACGGCCGGTTCTGGAGCACGGCCTGCTTCGACAGCGACTGCGCGGTGTTCATGGAGAAGATCTACGTGATCTTCCCGCCGGTCCCGGCCTTCTTCGCGCTGCCCGTCGTGGCGCTGTTCGGCCCGAACGCCTCCGGCTTCCTGATCATCTCCGGCGCTCTGCTCGCGGTCACCGGCTGGACCTGGTGGACGATCGCCGCCCGCCTGGGCGCCGACCGCGAGGCGCGGCTCTGGACCACGCTCGCCTTCGTGTTCGGAACGCCCGCGATCTACGTGGCCCTGCGCGGCGACGCGGTTTGGTTCTTCGCGCAGGCGGTGGCGCTGCCGCTGGTGAGCCTCGCGCTGCTCGCGGCGCTCGACCGCCGGCTCTGGCTCGCAGGCCTGCTGATCGGACTCGCCTTCCTGTCACGCCAGATGGCGCTGTTCGTGGCGCCCTTCGTCTTCGCGCTGTCGCGCCCCAAGGACGAGCCGCTGATCGCCTTCGACCGCGAGACCATCGCCGACGCGCTCAAGATCGGCGCGCCCATCCTCGCCGCCATCGCCGCCTACTGTCTCTACAACTGGCTGCGCTTCGGCGCGCCGATGGAGACCGGCTACAAGTACATCGCCGCCTACCCCGCCGAGAACGACCGCAACTTCATCACTTGGCGGATCATCGACATCGGACTGTTCGCGAAGGACTACTTCGTCTTCAACGTCGCCCACATGTTCCTGCAGGGCTTCCACATCGAGTTCGGCGGCAAGTACATGACCGAGATCGTGCGGATGGACCAGATGGGGACGTCGATCCTCGCCGCGAGCCCGTTCGTGCTCTACGCCTTCTACGCCCGCCCCGACGCGAAGCTGCTGGTGGGCCTCGTCGTCGCCGCGGTGATCGGCGGGATCACGCTGTTCTACCACTCGAACGGCTTCTCGCAGCACAACGTGCAGCGCTACGCGCTCGACTGGCTGCCGGTGATCTACCTGCTGCTGATCGCCGGCGCTTTCACCGGCGCCGCCGACAAGGTCGCCGAGCGGCTGAAGCCGTTCAAGCTTCTGACGACCTACGCCATCGGCCTGAACGTCGCCGCCTTCGCGGTCGTGGCGATCACCAAGGGCGGGTGAGACCCTAGCGCGTCAATGCGCGCCCGCCTTCGAGAACAGGTTCAGCACCACGACGCCCGCCACGATCAGCCCGACGCCCGCGATCGCCGGCGCGTCGAGCTTTTGGCCGAAGGCGAGCCAGCCGACGAGCGAGATCAGCACGATGCCGGCGCCCGACCATACGGCGTAGGCTACGCCGATCGGGATCGTCCGGAGCGTCAGGGACAGGAAGTAGAACGCGACGGCGTAGCCGAGGATGGTCAGGATCGAGGGACCGAGCCTGGTGAAGCCCTCGGTCGTCTTCATCGCCGAGGTGGCGAACACCTCGCACAGGATCGCCGCCGTCAGGTAAAGCCAGTTCATCGTCCCGCTCCCGTCTTTGTCCGCGACGGGGCTTAGCACGGGATCGCCGGAGCGCGAGGCGGGACGCCCCCGCCCCCTCACATCCCCCGGAACGTCAGCAGACGGTGGCCGACATAACTCGTCGCCGCGCCGATGCCGATCGCGGCGGCGTGGGCGATGGGCTCGACCCAGAGCGTCCAGCCCACGGCCGGCGCGAGCCAGTGCACGAAGGCGAGCGCGAGCAGCCAGACCTCGACGGCGCCGACGAGGTTCACGACGACGAACTTCCAGAGCTGCGAGCGGGCGTCGCCCTCGCGCGCCTCGAACACGAACAGGCGGTAGAGGAAGAAGCCCACCACCATGCCGATACCGTAGGCGACCAGAACCGCGGCCGAGAACGGCATGATCTCGTTGAGCGGGAATCGCGCCGCCCAGTTCACGAAGGCCGCGAAGCCGCCCGCGAGCAGGAAGCGGCCGATGCGGCGAAGCTCCGCCGGGCTCATGCGGGCGCGCAGAGCGGGCGGCAGGACGGCGACGAGGCTCTGCATCGCCGCCTCACCACAGCCGGCCGACAGGGGCGATCGCCGCGACGAAGGCGAGCGCCATCACCGCGCCGAGCGCGATGCTCGGTCGGTCTCGGACCGCGAAGGCGACTGGGTCGTCGTGGAGTTCGTCGCGGCCCGAGAGCACCCAGACGCGGCCGAGCCACAGGAACAGCACGCAGGGGAAGGCCCAGAGCGCGCCCGGCGTCTGGTACATGCCGGCCGGGAACGCCTCGTTGAAGATGTAGAGCACCATGACCAGCACCGCCGACATGCCGGTGGCCGTGCCCATGCAGATCAGGAACGGCGCGTCGGCGGCGACGTAGCCGCGGCCCGCGGCCTTGTCCTTACCCGCAAGCGCCACCCGCACCATCTCGGTGTGGCGCTTGGCGAAGGACAGCGAGGCGAAGATGAACATCGAGAACACCAGCAGCCACGGCGACGCGACCACGCCCGCGAGCGCGACGCCGATGACGAGCCGCATCGTGAACAGGCCGGCGAGCGTGAACACGTCGAGCACCGCGACCTGCTTCAGCCGGAACGAGTAGGCGAGGGTCACGACGAGATAGCCGAGCAGCGCGAAGAACGCCCCCCACCCGATCAGCGCCGCGCCGCCGAGCGCGACGGCGATGCCGATAGGCGCCGCGGCGAGGCCGGCCGCGATCGGCAGCCGGCCGCTCGCGAAGGCGCGGTCGCGCTTCGACCAGTGCCGGCGGTCGTCATTGATGTCCCAGAGGTCGTTCAGCAGATAAGTCGACGACGCCAGAATTCCGAGCAGGACGAAGCCCGCGAGCGTCACCGCCCAGGTGTGGAGGTCGAGCGCCTCGCCGCCGAGGATCATCGGCACGAACACGAGGGCGTTCTTGGCCCATTGGTGCACGCGGGCGGCCTTGGCGACGGTCTTCACGCCGACCCTCGGGCGCGGGATGACGGCGAGCGGCGGACGGATGGCCTGCGCGGCCTTCAGCGTCGAGGCGCGCGCCCCGACCACCACGGTCTCCTTGGCCGCGCGCCACACCGGCAGGTCGGCGGCGGCGTCGCCGGCATAGGCGAAGCCGTCGGGAAAGCGCTTCGTCAGCGCGGCGGCCTTGGCCTCGCCCTTCAGGTTCGAGACGCCGTCGCTCGCGATCACGCCGTCGACGAATCCGAAGCGGGCGGCGAGCTTGGCCGCGACCAGCGCGTCGGAGGCGGTGGCGAGATGGATCTCGCGGCCCTTCGCGCGCTCCGCCTCGATGAAGGCCACGAGCTCCTCGTTGACCGGCAGAGCCTCCACGTCGATCTCGACGCTTTCGGACAGCCGCCGCTTCAGCGCGGCGCGCCCTTTCAGCATCCAGAACAGCAGCGTGAAGATGCGCAGCGGATTGCGCAGTAAGACGAGCGCCTGCTCGGCGAGCAGGTCGCCGCGGATCAGCGTGCCGTCCACGTCGACCGCCAGCGGCGCGAGGCCGGACGGCGCGGGGCGGCGGACCTCCTCGACCAGGGTCATGCTTGCGGCCCTCATGCCGGCCTCCGTTCGCGTGCGTCCGGTCGAGCGCGCCGGCGCCAGCCGGACGCCTGTCGTAAGACGCATGACGTTCTGCTATCGCGTTCGGGTTAAAATCCGCCCTATGTCCGCCGCGATTGTCGAGGCCTTCTCTCCGCGCCATACGTCGCGCGGCTTGCTTCGCGGCCCGCTTCACGCAATGTGCCACGGCTGACATGTCCCGACCGACCGAGACGGCCCCCGCCCCCGACGCGACGACGCCTGGCGACGCACCGCCCGACGACGCCTCCGCCGTGCAGGCGGCCACGTCGGACGACGGCGCCGCCCCAGGCGAGGCCCCGCCGCCTCTGGCCTTCCCGCGCCTTCGCGCCTGGGCCGCCACCGTGCCGTGGCGCACCGTCGGCGCGCTCGCCTCCCTGCTGCTGTTCGCCGTGGTGCTTTATGTGCTCCACGGCCTCGTCGAGGAGGTCAAGCTCGACGACGTCAAGAAGGCGATCGCGGCCACCCCGTGGAGCACGCTCGGCGTCGCGCTCGCCGCGACCGCCGCGAGCTACGTGGCGCTCACGGGCTACGACTGGTTCGGCATCCTGCACATCAAGCGCCGCGACGTCGGCTATCCCGTCGCCGCGCTCGCCTCGTTCACAGGCTACGCGCTGTCCTACACGATCGGGTTCCAGCTCGTGGTCGCGGGCGCCGTTCGCTACCGGATTTACGCCGGCGCCGGCCTCGGCGCGGCGGAGGTCGCCGCGATCACCGCGATCTCGGCGCTCACGCTGTGGCTCGGCATCTTCTTCACGCTCGCGATCGGCCTCGTTACCGAGGCGCCGGACGTCTCCCGCCTCGACGGCCTGCCGGTCTCGGTCAACATGGCGATCGGGATCGCGATCCTGGCGGCGCTGGCGTTCTATCTGCTTTGGATCTCGCGGCGCGAGCGGGCCGTCACGATCGAAGGCTACCGGCTCGCGCTGCCGGGCGTGAAATCGACCGGCGCCCAGATCGTCATCGGCCTCGTCGACCTGCTCGGCGCCTCCTTCGCGCTGTGGGTGCTGCTGCCCGCGGACGCCGTGATCGCCTTCCCGACCTTCGCCGCGCTGTTCGTGGTCGCGATGACGCTCGGCATGCTGAGCCACGCGCCGGGCGGCGCCGGCGTCATCGAGGCGACCGTGCTGATCGCGCTGCCGAACCTGCCGGCCGACGCGGTGCTGGCGAGCCTGCTGCTCTGGCGGGTGGTCTATTACCTCATTCCCTTCACCCTCGCGCTCGGGCTGCTCGGGGGCTCGGAGTTCGCCCGCCGCAAGGGCTACTTCCACCGCGCCGGCGTGATGCTCGCCGCCGTCATGCGGCCCGTGGCGCCCATCGTGCTGGGCGCGGCGGTGTTCCTCGGCGGCATCGTGCTGCTGATCTCCGGCGCGCTGCCGGCCGAGACCGACCGCCTGCACGTGCTGCGCGGCTTCGTGCCGTTGCCCTTCGTCGAGGCCTCCCACCTGCTCGCGAGCGTCGTGGGCGTGGTGCTGCTGGTGGTGGCGCGCGGCCTGCTGCGGCGGCTCGACGGCGCCTACCGCATCGCCCAGCTCCTGCTCGCCGCGGGCCTCGTGTTCTCGCTCGTGAAGGGCGTCGACGTCGAGGAGGCGATCGTGCTCGGCGTCGTCCTCGCGCTGCTGACCGTCAACCGCCGCGCCTTCTACCGCCGCGCCTCGCTGTGGGACCAGGACCTCGCGCCGGCCTGGCTCGCCGCGGTCGCGATCGTGCTGTGCGGCTCGGTCTGGCTCGGCTTCTTCGCCTACCGCAACGTCGAATATTCGAACGACCTGTGGTGGGACTTCGCCTATCGCGGCGACGCGCCGCGCTTCCTGCGCGCGAGCCTCGCGGCGGGCGTAGCCGCGCTCGCGATCGGCCTGCACGCGCTGCTGCACCGTCACAGCGCGCCGAAGGCCTCCGCCGACGCCGCCTCCGGCCGCGTCGCCGAGATCGTCGCCCGGTCGCCGCGGGCGGACGCCAACCTCGCCTTTCTCGGCGACAAGCGCTTCCTGTTCTCCGAGGCCGGCGACGCCTTCATCATGTACCAGGTGCAGGGCCGGAGCTGGGTCGCGATGGGCGACCCGATCGGCCCCGCGGACAAGGTGTCGGAGCTGCTCTGGGCGTTCCGAGAACTCGCCGACCAGCACGGCGGCTGGCCGGTGTTCTACCAGGCGAGCGTGGCGCGGCTGCCGACCTATCTCGACCTCGGCCTGTCGCTGCTGAAGCTCGGCGAGGAGGCGCGGGTCGAGCTCTCGAAATTCACGCTCGAGGGCAAGGCCGGCTACGAGTGGCGCTACGTCGACCGCAAGGCCTCGAAGGAGGGGCTGGAGGTCGCGATCGTGCCGCGCGAGCAGGCCGCCGCCCTGCTGCCGGAGCTGCGCCGCGTCTCCGACGTCTGGATGGCCTCCAAGAAGGTCGGGGAGAAGGGCTTCTCGCTCGGCTTCTGGTCCGAAAGCTACCTCCGCCACTTCGACATGGCGATCGTCCGGCACGAGGGCCGCATCGTCGCCTTCGCCAACATGTGGTACGGCGCGAACAAGGAGGAGGCCACGGTGGACCTGATGCGCTACCTTCCCGACGCGCCCAAGGGCGTGATGGACGCGCTGTTCGTGCGGCTGATGCTGCGCGCCAAGGCCGACGGCTACCGCTGGTTCAACCTCGGCATGGCGCCGCTGTCGGGGCTCGTCGACCACCCGCTCGGGCCGACCTGGAACCGCGTCGGCGCCTTCCTGTTCCGCTACGGCGACAACTTCTACAATTTCGAGGGCCTCAGGACCTACAAGTCCAAGTTCTCGCCGGTGTGGGAGCCGCGCTACCTCGCCTGCCCCGGCGGGTGGGTGCTGCCGCAAATCCTGCTCGACGTCACCGCGCTGATCGGCGGCGCGCCGAAGCGGGCGGACGAGGCGATGCGCGCCGCGCTGCTGGCCGAGCCGAAGGAGAGCGCCGCGTGACCGCCCGGCGGCTGCTTCTGGCGCTCGCCTGCGCCGCCGCGCTCGCTGGCTCCGCCTCCGCCGACGACCTCCGCCGCGCGACCGCCGGCAACGAGACCGTCGCGAACGTGCCCATCGTCGCTCCCGCCGACGAGCCGGAGGCGATCGTGGCGCTGATCTCTGACATGGACGGCTGGACGCCGGCCCGCGCCGCCGAAGCCGAGGCGCTCGCGCGCCAGGGCGCGCTGGTGATCGGGGTCGACCTGCCGCGCTGGCTCGAAGGGCTCGGGCGCGAGAAGGAGGACTGCGTCTTCCTGCCCGGCGACGTCGAGGAATGGGGCCGGCTCGCCGGCAAGGAGCTCGGCCTGAAGCGCTACCGCTTCCCCGTGCTGCTCGGCGTCGGCCGCGGCGCGGACGTCGCCTATGCGGCGCTGTCGCAGGCGCCTGCCAACATGTTCACGGGCGCGGTCTCGGTAGGCTTCACGGGCAAGGTCCCGCTGGCGAAGCCGCTCTGCGACGGCCCGAAGACCGAGACGCGCGACGGCGCCAACCTCGTCCTCGGCTCCGACACGCCGGCGCCGCTGCAGGGCGAATGGCGCGTGCTGACCGACGGGCCGGCGCCGCAGGCGGTCAAGGATTTCGTCGCGCCGCTGCCGACCGGCGACGTCGTCGAGCAGCCGGCGGGCTCCGACATGGCCGCGGCCGCCCGCGACGCGGCGCTCGACATCGGCGGAAGCGACGCGGACGCGGTAAACGACCTGCCGCTGGTGCTCTACCCGCCGAAGCAGCCCGATCCGAAGGGCCTCGTCGTGATCTACGCCGGCGACGGCGGCTGGCGCGATCTCGACAAGACGCTCGCCGAGGAGTTCCAGACGCGCGGCTACGGCGTCGTCGGCGTCGACACGCTGCGCTACTTCTGGAACGAGAAGACCCCGCGCGAGATGGGCGAGGACCTGGAGGCGATCCTCGGCCGCTACGGGCCGGAGTGGAAGGCGCCGAAGACGCTGCTCGCCGGATACTCCTTCGGCGCCGACGTCATCCCCTTCGCCTGGGGCCGCATCTCGAAGCAGACCCGGGATTCCGTGCGCCTGATCGCGCTGCTCGGACTGTCCAAGACCGCCGATTTCGAGCTCAGCGTCTCGGGCTGGCTCGGCGTCAAGTCGGGCGAGCACGACGTGCTGAAGCCCGCCGCGGCGCTGCCGATGGACCGGGTGCTGTGCATCTACGGCAAGGACGAGCTCAAGGACGCGGACAACGACGTTGCTTGCGCCACCGACACGTTCCCGCCCTCCGCGCGGCTGGAGGAGCCCGGCGGGCACCATTTCGACGAAAACTACGAGGCGCTGGCCGCCAAGCTCGACGACGCCTTCGCGACCCGCGCCGCGGCGGGACGCTGACGCTCGTTCTCTACGAGAACGCCTGCAGCCCGGTCTGGGCGCGGCCGAGGATCAGCGCATGCACGTCGTGCGCGCCCTCGTAGGTGTTCACCGCCTCGAGGTTCTGGGCGACGCGCATCACGTGGTACTCGTCCGAAATGCCGTTGCCGCCGTGCATGTCGCGCGCGACGCGGGCGATGTCGAGCGCCTTGCCGCAGGCGTTGCGCTTGATCAGCGAGATCGCCTCCGGCGCGAGCCGGCCCTCGTCGAACAGCCGCCCGGCCCGTAGCGCCGCCTGCAGCCCGAGCGCGATCTCGGTCTGCATGTCGGCGAGCTTCTTCTGCACGAGCTGGGTCTGGGCGAGCGGCCGGCCGAACTGGACGCGCGCGAGCGTGTAGTCCCGCGCCGCCTTCCAGCAGAACTCCGCCGCCCCCATGGCGCCCCAGGCGATGCCGTAGCGCGCGCGGTTGAGGCAGCCGAACGGCCCCTTGAGGCCCGAGACGTTCGGCAGCAGCGCGCTCTCCGGCACCTCGACGCCGTCCATCACGATCTCGCCGGTGACCGAGGCGCGCAGCGCGAGCTTGCCCTCGATCTTCGGCGCCGAGAGGCCTTTCGCGCCCTTCTCCAGCAGGAAGCCCCGGATGCGGCCCTCATGGGCGGCGCTTTTCGCCCAGACGACGAAGACGTCCGCGATCGGGGCGTTGGTGATCCACGTCTTGGCGCCGTTCAGGCGGTAGCCGCCGTCGATCCGGTCGGCGCGGGTGCGCATCCCGGCCGGGTCGGAGCCCGCGTCCGGCTCGGTCAGGCCGAAGCAGCCGACCGCCTCGCCGCGGGCGAGCTTCGGCAGGAAGCGGCGGCGCTGCTCTTCGTCGCCATAGGCCCAGATCGGATACATCACGAGCGAGGACTGCACGCTCATGGCGGAGCGGTAGCCGGAATCGGCGCGCTCGATCTCGCGGGCCGCGAGGCCATAGGCGACGTAGCCGAGCCCCGCCCCGCCATAGGCTTCCGGCAGCGTGGCCCCGAGCAGGCCGAGTTCGCCCATCTCCGCGAGGATCTCGCGGTCGAAGCGTTCGTGCCGGTAAGCGTCCCGCACCCGCGGCATGAGCCTGTCCCGCGCGTAGGCTTCCGCCGTGTCCTGCGCCAGCCGCTCGTCCTCGGTGAGCTGCGAGCGCAGATCGAACGGGTCCTCCCAGTCGAAGGCGGGGGCGGGCGTTTCCGGCGGCGTCATGGGCGGGTCCTTTGGCGTCGTCATCGGGCGAAAGATCGGCCGGAAGCGCGCCGCCGCCAAGGCCCGCCGCGCCGCGGGCCGACGGCGGCGCATGTTACGCCGCGACAGCCCACGCCGTCCGGCCCCAGAGCATCCCCGGCCCGCCATGCCCCGCACCGTCCTCGACGTCACACGCCTTCTGACGCGCGCGCACCATCCGGTCGCGACTGGCGTCGATCGGGTCGAGCTCGCCTACGCCCGCCGCATGCTGGAGCTGCCGCCCCAACGCACGGGCTTCGCCGCGATCACGGGGCGCGTCGCAGGCCGGCTGCCGCGCAGCCGGGTGGCGGCGCTGGTGGAGGCGCTCGACCGGCGCTGGAGCGAAGGCCGCGGCGACGCCGCTGCGGCCCGCAAGCTCGCCGGAAGGCTGGGGGCGCCGACGCCCGCCGCATGGGACGCCGCCTCCAAGCATGACGAAGGCGAGGACGCGACCAGACTCGCGCTCAGCTTGCGGGCGATCGCGCTCGCGGGCTTCGCCTTTCCCCCGGTCGCGCCCGGCGACACCTATGTCCACGTCTCCCACATCCGCCTCGACCGCACGGCGCCGTTCGAGGCCATCCGCGCAGCGGGCGCGGACCTCACCGTGCTGGTCCACGACCTGATCCCGATCCGCTTTCCCGAATACGGCCGCGCCGGCGAGGACGCGCGTCACCGTCGGCGCATGGCGACCGCGCTCGAGTTCGCGACCACGCTGATCGCGAACTCTGAGGACACGGCGCGCGACCTCGCCGCCTTCGCGATGGAGACGAAGCGGTTCGCGCCCCCGATCGTGCCAGCGAGACTTGGCGTCGAGAGCGGCTTCCGGCGCGACGTCGAGCCGCTCGCGGCGACGAAGCCCTATTTCGTCGCGCTCGGCACCATCGAGCCGCGCAAGAACCACCTGACGCTGCTCCACGTGTGGCGCCGGCTCGCCGAAAAGCTGGGCGAGGCCACGCCGACGCTGGTGCTGGTCGGCCGCCGCGGCTGGGAAAACGAGATGGTCGTCGACCTCCTCGAACGGTGCCCGGCAGCGCGCGCCCACGTGATTGAGACCAACGACCTGCCGGACGCGGCCCTCGTCGCGCTGCTGCGCGGGGCGCGCGCGCTGCTGTTCCCAAGCTTTTCCGAAGGCTTCGGCCTGCCGCTCGCGGAGGCGCTCGGCCTTGGAGCGCCGGCGGTCGCTTCCGACCTCCCCGCGTTCCGCGAGGTCGCCGGCGACGCCGCGGACTATCTTGATCCGCTGGACGGGCCCGGCTGGGAGCGCGCTGTGGCCGCGTTCATGCGCGACCCGTCTCCGCGCCGGGACGAGGCGCTCGCGCGCGCGGCGGCCTACGCTCCGCCGACCTGGGCCTCGCATTTCGCCAGGGTCGACGCCGCGCTCGGGCTCTGACGCGCGACGAGAGAGCTCGATGACGCACGGAAGACACGGGGCCGCGCGATCGAAGCCCTATACGCGTTTGCCCTAATGTCGCCGGATTTCAGCAACCCATACGAGCATATCTCCGGTCGTCGCAAGGAACGGCCGCTGGAGATGATTCGCGAATGCGCCTTCTTTTCGCAGCGGCTCTGACGCTGCCTCTCGCCGCCTGCGCCTCGATCACTCGCGGGACGACCGACCAGCTCACGATCACGACCACGCCGCCCGGCGCCGCCGTGAAGACCTCCATGAACCATTCCTGCCAGAGCCCGTGCACGCTGACGGTCGGCCGGAAGGACGAGTTCGTCGTCACCGCGTCGATGCCCGGATACAGGGACGCCACCACGCCGGTGAAGACGCGGCTCGCCGGCTCGGGCGCGGCGGGTTTCGCCGGCAACGTGCTGGTCGGCGGCGTGATCGGCATGGGCGTGGACGCGGCGACCGGCGCAACGCTCGAGCACTATCCGAGCCCCGTCGCTCTCGTCCTCGAACCGCATGCCGCGGCGCCTGCGCCCACCCCCGCCAGGCCCACGCGCAAAAAGACCACGGCGCCGAAGCCACTGGCCTTCAAGCCCGAAGCCGCCCCGGAAGGCTGACGGCGCGGAGCAAACGAAAACGCCGCGCCGGGCTTCCGAAGCCGGGCGCGGCGCGAACTGTCGTCGGACCGTGCGCGATCAGGCGCTGTGGTCGCGGATACCGTAGAAGACCAGGACGCCGATCGCCCAGGCGATGGCCGCGCACAAGGCCACCAGAAGGATGCTCTGCATCCGCAGCGGATACATCGAGTCTTCCGGCAGGCGCGGCTCCACGAAGGTCGCGAGGTAGCGCGACTGGCGCTCGGCGCGCATGCGGGCGCTTTCGACGGACGCCAGCGCCGCCTCATAGGACTTCTGCGCGAAGTCCCGTTCGGTCTGCAACTCCTCGAACTCCGAGAACGACGTCGACAGCAGGGGGCGGGCCGTCTCCTTCTTGGCCTGCGCCTCGAGCGAACCGATCTTGGCGCGCTCGATCTCGATCCGCCGCTTCAGCGCGTCGATCTTGTTGCGCATGACGCGCACGGTCGGCGCGTCCTTGCTCAGGAAGGCGGTGGCGGAGGCCATATCGGCCTCCTGCTTCGCAAGATCCGCCTCAAGCGTCGAGACGATGGTGAGCTGGGATTCCGCGCTCTTGGCCGGGTCCACCGCGCCCTCGCGGTCGCGGAAGTCCTGGATCGCCTTCCGGGCGAACTTGAGCCGGAGTTCGGCCCGCGACAGCTCCTGCTTGCTGTCGAAGATCGCGTCCTCGCGGGCGCGGGCCGACAGCTTGTTCACGAGTTCTTCGCTTTCGCGCACCGTCTCGCGCGCGATCTTGAGCGCGTCCTCGCGGGTGAAGGCGCGGACGTTGAACGAGATGATGCCCGAGATCGGCTCGTAATAGACGTGCGAGACCGAGTTCCAGTACCCGGCGAGATGCTCGGACGTGTCGTCCGTTCCATACGGCCGGTAACGCGCGAGGAAGTCGGCGCCGTCGCGCGTGTAGGCGGAGCGCAGGTCGACGGACTTCTGCAGGCTGTCGACGAGCTGCCGGCTCTCGACGAACTGCGCGACGATGAAGCTGTCCGACGCGGTGGAGGCCGCGGTCGAAAGCCCCGCGAGCTGGCTCAGGCCGCCGGCCATGGCGCCCGCGCTGCTCTCTTCGGCGCCGCGCACCGCGAACTTCGCCTCGGCGATGTACTGAGGCGAGGCGATCAGGCCGTAATAGACGGTCGCGAGCGCCGTCGGCAGGCCGATCGCGAGCATCGCCGAGATCTTGAGCAGGCTTCTCTTGGCCTTGGCCGCCACCGGCCGCGCCGCCGGGCGGGGGAGTTGCCCCTCGCTCGGCTTCGGCGCGCCATTGCGCTGGCGGCGAGGCAGCGCGACGATCTTGCCGGGAGCGGGTTCGGCGGCGGGCGCCGCCGCGACCGCAGCGCCCTGGGAAGCGGGCGCCGGCGCGGCATCGGCCGCCGGCGCGACGCTCGGCGTGGCGGGCGCGACCGCTGCGGCGCGCGCAGGCGCATTTTCGGCGAGCGATTTCAGTATGGTGCGGGCGCGAGCCCCGAGCTGGGTGGCCGGCCCCCCGGACCGCATAACGTTGGTATCGGTCATTTACGCTTCGAGCCCTCGTTCTGAGCCGCGGCGACGTATGCTTCCGACGCTTCCGCTAACGTATCATAAAAAGTCAATTTTCCGCGATGCAGAACCAGCCCTGCGTCACAATACCCTTCAAGGAACGAAGAGTCACTCGTCGCCCAGATGACCGACGCGCGCTCGAAGCGGTCCGCGATCACGCTGTCGATGATCGGCCCCTGATCCAGCGGAGGGGGCGGAAGGTTGTCGTCGACGAAGTACCAGTCGAACTGCACCGCCAGCGAGAAGCCGAGCATGAGCGCCCGTTTCTCGAGCGTCGTGTACTTGCGGAACGGCTTGGCCGCCCCGACCTTCACGCCGCTCAATTCGGCGGCGATCGCGGCCACCTCCTTGCCGTCGACCTTGTAGAGGTGCTCGAAAAGAAGGCCGTTCTGCAGGATGGTCGAGTTCTTTTCCATGAAGCTGCCGTAGTTGAACGGCCAGCACCGCAGTCCGGTCGCCCTGACGACGCCCTGATCCGGCTCTTCAAGCCCGGCGAGTATCCGCAGCAGGGTGGATTTGCCCATGCCGGGCGCGCCGAGCAGCGCGATCCTGCGTCCACGCGGCAGGACGAGGGTGGCGCCGCCCACCACCACATGGCGCTTCCGGCCGGAGCCGAACGCCTTCCAGACGTTTCGCAGCTCGATCATGCGCCCCCGGTCAGGCTGCGGGCGCCAGCGCGCGACGACGGAAGGCCCTTTCGCCCACGAGGCCGATCAGAAGGCAGATGACCGTGAAGGTGAAGACGTATTCGAGGTCGAGGTTCGCGCAGTCGTATCCGGGATAGAACCCCTCGCGGAACCACTCGATGAAATGCACCAGCGGATTCCACGAGATCACGTCGCGCCAAGCCGGCGGTATCCGGTCGAGCACGGTCGCGAAGCCGGAGGTGAAGAACATGATCATGAAGACGATGCTGCGGAAGTGCGACATGAACGGCGCGACGAATATGATGACCGCGAAGAAGGCGGCGAAGGAGAGTGTGAACACCGTCAGCGCGAAATAGGTGATGATGCAGCTCAGCAGGTCGGCCGGCATGGAATCCATGCCGAAGATGCCGAGCAACGTCAGGATCACGATCAGCACCACCCCGCCGGTGATCGATTCCATCGCCCAGATGGCGTAAGTCTGGTCCAGGCGGCTGAAGACCGGGAAGGTCTTCCGGGGCGGCTTCATCAGCGGGCCCATCACCGTGGCGGAGGCTGAGCGCCACATGCGCGCCAGCGTCACCCCGGTCGCGAAGAACACCTCGTAGCTGGTTCCGATCGGCGGCAGGTTGCTGTGGCCCGCGAACGCGAACTTCAGAACGAACACCCAGGCGAGCGGCTCGATGATCGCCCAAGCGTAACCGGCGCGCGACCCGGCGTAGCGCGTCCGGAAGCGCTTCAGCATCAGGGTCTTGATCGAGCGGAACTGCAGCGCCGCCGAATCTGCGATGCTCATGTGATCTGACGGCCTGCTCGACAGGTTGGACGGACGGGCGCGAGACGAGGCGCAACCACAACGCCGCGATCGCGGCGAGATGATGACTCCTCGCCAAGGCGCGTCAACCGGGCGCGCTCACGCGCTGAGCCGCTCGGCGCGCGAGCCGAGGGCGTCCGCCACCGCGGCCCGGATCTGGGCGAGCGAGAACGGCTTCGTCACCACGTCGTGGATCAGCGCGTCGAGCCCGGCCGCCCGCTCGCGCTGATCGGCGTAACCGGTCATCAGCAGGATCACCGTCTCCGGGTGATCGCGCGCGGCGGCGAGCGCGAGCGCGACGCCGTCCATCATCGGCATGCGGATGTCGGTCAGCAGCAGGTCGTAGGGCGTCCGCGCGGCGCCGAGCTTGTCGAGCGCGTCGGCGCCATCGAACGCCTGCGTCACCTGATGGCCGTCCATCTCGAGCGCGCGCTGCACGAAGCCGCGCACGGCCTCCTCGTCGTCAGTCAGCAGAATACGGGCCATGAAGCCTCCTTCACGTCTGTCCGTCGTCGACCTCGACCACGCCGACGAACGGCAGCTGACGGTACGCATGGGCGACGTCCATGCCGTAGCCGACCACGAAGTAGTCCGGGCACTGGAAGCCCACATAGTCGGCGCCGATCGTTACCGCCCGCTTGCCGGGCTTCTCCAGCAGCACGCAGGTCTCGACCCGCCGCGCGCCGCGCGCAGCCATGAGATCCTTGGCGTAGGCCAGCGTCCGTCCGGATTCGAGGATGTCGTCGATCAGGAGCACGTCGCGTCCCGCGACCTCGCTTTCGATGTCGTGGACGATGCGCACCGTGCCCGAAGACACCGTGCCGTCGAGATAGCTCGACAACGACAGGAATTCGATTTCCGGCGCGAGGCCCGCCTCGTGCAGCGCACGGATCAGGTCCGCCGCGAACACGAAGCTGCCCTTGAGCACCACGATCGCGAGCAGACGCTCGGGACGCGACGCGGCGATCTCTTCCGCCAGCTCGGCGTTGCGCGCGGCGATCGTCTTGGCGTCGTACAGCACGTTCACGCGGCGGCTCATCGTCGGGGTCCCCGGAATCACTTGGTCTGCAGCAGGTCGCGGCGGGCGAGGAAGCGCACCTGGATGCGCCGCCCTTCCGCCGGAGGCGACGCCAGCCGCGAACGGAATGGAGCCGCCTCGCCGCCCTTGAGAGACGAGCGGCCGAGCACGGTCGTCCATGCGTAGATTTCCCGGTCGTCTCCGGCAAGCACCGCGAGCCGCAGCCGCGGCGGCTCGATGGCGTCCCCGGTGACGTTCGACACCACGCCGGTGACCATCAGCACCGGCACGCCGTCCTCGATCTCCTCGACCGAAGTGAGGGCGGAGATCTCCAGCCCGCGGACATTTACGGGGAAGCCGGCGAGCGCGAACAGCGAGCCCGTAGCCGGCGCATGCCTGACCACGTCCGCCCGCGCCGCGAAACCCGCGACCAGAGCCGCCGACCCGAGCGCCGCGACCACGGCGGCCGGGCGCAGCCTGCGCAGGCGGGAGACGCTTCTTGCCCGGCGGAGCCGCGGCGCCTTCTCCTTGCGCGTCCGGCCGCCGGGCCGGGGCGCGGCGGCGCCCGCCGCCGGATCGGCCTCTCCGGAAGGGCCCGCCGCGTCCAGCGCGTCGATGACGTCATCGTCATCCAGCGCCTGGATCGGCGGCTGGGCCGCCCCGGACTCCGGCTCCTCGGCCGGGGACCATTCCGCGTCCTCGACGTCCGACGCCGCGAACCACTCGGTGCGGCAGCGCGCGCAGCGGACCGTGCGCCCGGCGCCGAGGGCGTCGGGCTCGATCCGGTAGGACGAGGCGCAGGAAGGGCAGACGATCAGCATCGCAGTCTGTATGACGGACGAAGGACGGGATGCGCAGCGGCGATCGCGCGGCGGGCGGGTCCGGGCGCGCGCCCTCCACGACCACGCCATCTTATCGTTAATGGATCGTTAAAATAATCGGCGCGACAACGGGGCGATCGCCCCGACAAGCCCGCCACGACCGGAGATGACGGCCGCCATGCTGCGTTTCGAGAATGTCGGCCTGCGCTACGGGCTCGGTCCCGAGGTGCTGCGGGACCTGACGTTCCAGATCGAACCGAACTCGTTCCAGTTTCTGACCGGGCCGTCCGGCGCGGGCAAGACGACCCTGCTGCGCCTGCTGTTTCTCGCGCTGAAGCCGACCCGCGGGCTGATCTCGGTGTTCGGGCGCGACATCGTCACGCTGCCGAAGCGCGAGCTGCCGTCGCTCCGGCGGCGCATCGGCGTCGTGTTCCAGGACTTCCGGCTGCTCGATCACCTGACGACCTACGAGAACGTCGCGCTGCCGCTGCGCGTCGCCGGCCGCGACGAGAGCGCGTACCGCGCCGAGGTGGTGGAGCTGCTCGGCTGGGTCGGGCTCGGCGACAAGCTCGACGCGCTGCCTCCGGTCCTGTCCGGCGGCGAGAAGCAGCGCGCCGCGATCGCGCGCGCCCTGGTCGCCCGGCCCGAGATGCTGCTCGCGGACGAGCCGACCGGCAATGTCGACCCGCAACTGGCCCGCCGCATCCTGCGGCTGTTCGTGGAGCTGCACAAATCCGGCACCTCGGTGGTCATCGCCACCCATGACATCGCGCTGATGGACCTTTACGACGCCCGGCGCCTCGTGCTGCATGACGGCCGCCTCCACGTGTACGAATGACCGCGAAGCCCTCCCCCAAGCCGCCCGGCGCCACGAAAGACCGCCGCGACGAGGCGCCGAAGCCGCGCGCGCGCCGGCAGGGCCCAATTGTCCCGTCGTCCTCGGTGTCCGGCCACACGCTCGTGATCGTGATCGCGATCATGACCTATCTCGCCGCGCTGACCGTCGGGGCCGTCGACCTCGTGCGCGCGACCGCGGCGGGCTGGGAGGCCGACGTGGCGCGCGAGACCACCATCCAGATCCGCCCGGCGGAGGGCCGCGATCTCGACGCCCTGGCCGCGCGCGCCATCGTCCTCGCGCGGGCCGCGCGGGGCGTCGTCGACGTGCGCCCCTACAGCGACGACGAGACCGCGCGCCTGCTCGAGCCCTGGCTCGGATCCGGCCTGTCGTTCGACGACCTTCCGATCCCCCGCCTCGTCGTGCTGCGGCTTTCGGAGACCGAGCCCTTCGATCCCTCCGCGCTCCGGTCGGCGCTGGAGAAGGAGGTGCCGGGCGCCACGCTCGACGACCACAGGCGCTTCCTCGACCGGCTGGTGACGATGGCCAACACGCTGGTCGGCCTCGGGCTCGGCGTTCTGGCGCTCGTGCTGACCGCGACCGTGCTGTCGGTGGTGTTCGCCACCCGCGGCGCCATGGCCGGCAACCGCGACATCGTCCAGGTGCTGCATTTCGTGGGCGCCCGCGACGGCTATATCGCCGGCCAGTTCCAGCGCCGCTTTCTGCGTCTCGGCCTGAAGGGCGGGCTCGCGGGCGGCGTCGCCGCCGTCGCGACCTTCCTGATCGCGGAGTTCTCGGCCGAGCAGAGCGTGGGCAGCGCCGCCGCCGACCAGATCGACGCGCTGTTCGGCAATTTCCAGATCGGCCCGACCGCCTACGCCGGCGTCGCGGCGATCGTGGCGCTGATCGCGATTCTGACCGCCCTGACCTCGCGCGCCACCGTCTATCGAACCCTGCGCACCTTCGACTGAGAGCCGCCGGGCGCGCGACCCTTGCGGGACGCCGCGTCCGGACGCATTTTCGTACGGAAACGAATGCGTTGTGACCATGAGCACTGAAGCCGACCTCGGCGTGCGGAACGACGGCGGCGACCGCCCGGCGGCGCACGGCGCATGGCGCGCCGTGCGCACGCTCGTGGTCGTGTGCCTGGCCGCCGGAGCGCTGACGGTCGCCGGCTTCGCCGGCTTTCTGACGCTGGTGCCCGCCGGCGAACGGCAGGCCGAGGCGGTTCACGGCGAGGGCATCGTGGTGCTGACCGGCGGAGCCGAACGGCTACCGGACGCGCTGCGGCTGCTCGCCTCCGGCAGCGGCAAGCGGCTGCTGATCTCCGGCGTGCACCCGGCCACCACCGAGAGCGAACTCGCCCGCGCGCTGCCGGATTTCGCGGCCTATGCGCGCTGCTGCGTCGATCTCGGCCGCCGCGCCCTCAACACCGCCGGGAACGCGATCGAGACCCGCCGCTGGGCCGAGCGCCATCATTTCCGTTCGCTCGTGGTGGTGACTTCGGGCTATCACATGCCGCGCACGCTCATGGAGCTCGCGCGCGAAATGCCGAACGTCGATCTCGTCCCCTACGCCGTCGTGACCGAACGCCTGCGCGGCGAACCGTGGTGGCGCGACTGGTCCACGGCCAAGCTTCTCGCCGGCGAGTATGTGAAATACGTCGCCGCTCTGGTGCGCGTGCGCCTCGCTCCCCGCCTCAGCGCCACCGAGACCGCCGCGACGGATCGCGGCGCGCCCCCGTCGCGCTCCTGACGGAACCGCCCAGACCCGTGACCCAGTCCGTTCTCCGCCGTCGCGCCGGCGACGTCGTTTTTTGGCGTTCGCTCGCCTTCAACGTCCTGTTCGCCCTTCAGCTCGTCGTCATCGCGCTCGCGACGATTCCCGTCGTGCTCTTCTTCCCGCGCCGGCACGTGCTCGGCGTCGCCAAGTTCTGGTGTCGCGCCAATCTCTGGCTGCTCAAGACGGTCGTCGGCGTCGAGGTGGAGATGCGGGGGCTCGAACACGCGCCGCACGGGGCGGCGCTGATCGCGGCGAAGCACCAGTCGGCGCTCGAGACCTTCGCGATCGTCCCCTACATCGACGACCCGCTGTTCGTGCTGAAGCGCGAACTGACGTGGGTGCCGTTCTTCGGCTGGTTCCTGATGCGGCTGAAGATGATCGCGATCAACCGCTCCGCCGGCGGCGACGCGCTGTCCCAGATGCTGTCGCAGGCGCGGACGGCCGCCGCGGACGGGCGGCAGATCGTCATCTTTCCCGAAGGCACGCGCCGCCCGGTCGGCGTCGAGCCGCGCTACAAGCAGGGCATCGTCCACCTCTACGCCGAGCTCGGCCTGCCCGTGACGCCGGTCGCGATCGACACCGGCGTGTTCTGGCCGCGCGGCACACTGAAGCGCCGCAAGGGGCGCGCGGTCATCCAGTTCCTGGAGCCGATCGCGCCCGGACTGCCGCGGGCGGCGTTCGAGCGCCTGCTCCGCGACCGCATCGAACAGGCGTCGAACGCGCTGGCCGCGGAAGCGCTGGGCGCCGACGCTCCCGGCGTGCTCGAGCGTCGGTGACGGACCTTTGAACCGGGCCGGAAAGGGCGGTTAAGCCGCTGACTTGACAGCGCTCTGCTCATAGGAGGTACGATGGTGACGCTAACGAGGCGCAGACCCAATGTCTGATTCGTTTCCATCGGCAACCCTGATCGAGCAGATCGCCTCCCGCGCGTCGGGAGCGGCCGACCCTGCGGACCAGGGCCTCGCCCATGTGGCGCGCGAGGCCGGGTTCGGGGAGCGCTACCGCGTGTGGCGCGGCCGATCCGGGCGGCGCTATCTGGTGACGGTCATGCCGCTCGGCGAAGCCCTGCGGACGGAGGACGCCGTGATCCTGGTCGTCGCCGTCGGCGCCGACGGGACGCGCCGCGTGATCTGGGCCGGCGAGCCGGGCGACGGGCTTCCCGCCCTTCAACTGTCGGCCGGGCAGCAGATCGAGGCCCATGTCCACCTGATCGCCTCGATCCCCGCGCGGCGGCGCGCCGCGATCGAGGACCTCGTGTCCGCGACCCAGAGCTACTCGTCGGTGCTCACCGCCAACGCGGCGGCGAGCCAGGCGAGCGTCGGGTCGGTCACGCCCAACTTCTCCAACTCGCGCACGGTGTTCAGGACGTAGTCGGGGTTGGGGCCCGCGGCCCCCACGCTGCGCCTGACCCGGTGGAGCGTCTCCTCGAGCGGCAAGTCGCCGACATATTGCGGGTGGCGCGGATCGGCGACGTAGGTCACCGCCCGCACGACCCGGCCGTCGGCGAGCCGCGTCGGCAGCAGCACCTCGTGATAGACGTGGCTGACCAGTTCGCGCTCGCGCAGGTAGGCCAGCGCGTCGGCCACCCGCTCGGCCGGCACGCGGAAGGCGACGCCCTCGCACGATCCGCCGGCGTCGAGGCCGAGCACCAGTCCGGGACGCTCCGGCGTGCCGCGGTGCCGGTGCGACGCGATGCAGAGCGCGCGGTGATAGCCGTCGACCGTGGCGGGCTGCTGCTCGGCATGGTCGAAGCCGGGGCGCCACATCAGCGAACCGTAGGCGAACACCCATAAGTCGACGTCGGTCGGAATCATGTAAACACGGCGATCCTTGCAGGCGTCCGATCTTGGGCGATGGGGGCGGGACGAGGCAAGATCGCGCGCCATATCCGTCGGGCCTGCGTCCCCAAGAGATCGACATGATCCGGGACGACGGTCACGGGCCGGCGCAGGCGGATCGCGCAGGCGCGAACGGCGGAGCGGAAGCATGACGAGCCAGGACGACCCCACCAGACCGGCTTCGCGATCGCGCTGGATGATCTACCTGCCGACCGCGCTGCTGCTGCTCGCGGCCGCGCTCTGGTCCGTCTTCTGGAACGTCGCCGCGGGGCGCGCGGAGCAAGCGGTCGACGCCTGGATCGCGCGCGAGGCGACGAAGGGCCGCGTCTACGCCTGCGGCTCGCGGCGCGTCGAAGGCTACCCGTTCCGCATCGAGCTGATCTGCGACGCGCCGACCATGACGGCGCCCGGCGACGGCGGCCCGGTGGTCGCGACCGCCGCGCGCTTCACCGGCGTCGCGCAGATCTACGATCCGCGCCGCATCATCGGCGACCTGCAGGGCCCGATCGCCTTCACTGACGCCGCCGGCGGCCGCGCCGACCTGTCCTTCGCGACCGCGCAGGCGAGCGCCGCGGCCGGCTCCGACAACCGCTTCGACCGCGCATCGATCGCGCTCGCGGCGCCGCGCCTGACCGCGGACGGCGTCGAGATCGGCGCCGCGCGCCGGGTCGAGGTCCACATGCGCCGCGCCCCGGCCTCGACCGACGGCGTCTACGACCTCGCCGCCAGCGCCGACGACGTGGTATCGCCCTTCGCCGACGCCCTGCCGGTCGGCTCCGGCCCGGTCTCCGGCGAGCTGCAGCTTCAGGCGCAGGGCGTGCCCGACCTCCGCCCCGGCCCGACCTCGGAGCGGCTGCGCGCCTTCGCGGAGGCCGGCGGCAAGCTGCACGTGGCGCTCGCGCGGCTGACCCGCGGCGACGTCGCGGCGGAGGCGAAGGGCGATGTCTCGCTGGACACGGAGGGCCGCGTGAACGGCGACCTGCGGCTGACGGCGCGCGGGGTCGACGGCGTCGTCAGCGGCCTGCTCGGCGGCGGCGGACGCGATAACCTGCTGTCGTCGCTGCTCGGCGCCGGCGCGCAGATGCTCGGCAAGCCCGCGCGGCTCGACGACAGGCCGGCGACCGCCTACCGCGTCCGGATCGACGCCGGGCGGATCGAGATCGGCCCGGCCCGGCTCGGGCGGCTGCCGCCGGCGTTCTGACGCCTCAGCGCTCGCCGGCCGAAGCCGGCGGCGTCGCGCGGCGGCCGAAATCGGGCGCGGCGGTGTCCTGGCCCTGCTCGACGATCGAGCGGCGGATCGCGCGGGTGCGGCTGAACAGATTGAACAGCGCGTCGCCCTCGCCCCAGCGGATCGCCCGCTGCAGCGCCTGCAGGTCCTCGGTGAAGCGGCCGAGGATCTCCAGCACCGCGTCGCGGTTGTTGAGGAAGATGTCGCGCCACATGGTCGGGTCGGACGCCGCGATGCGGGTGAAGTCGCGGAAGCCCGACGCCGAGTACTTGATCACCTCGGACTGGGTGACGTCCTCGAGGTCGGCGGCGGTGCCGACGATGTTGTAGGCGATCAGGTGCGGCACGTGGCTGACGATCGCGAACACCAGATCGTGGTGCTCGACCGTCATGGTGTCGACGTTCGCGCCCATGCCCTCCCAGAACCGGCGCAGCCGCTCGACGTCCGCCTCGTCGGCGGGCGACAGCGGCGTCAGGATCGCCCAGCGGCCTTGGAACAGCTCCGCGAAGCCGGCGTCGGGGCCGGAATCCTCCGTGCCGGCGATCGGATGGGCGGGGATGAAGGCCGCGTGCGCCGGCACGTGGCGGCCCATATCGCGCACGACCGCGCCCTTGACCGAGCCGACGTCGGAGAGCACCGCGCCCACCTTCAGCTTCGGCGCGATCTCGGCCGCCACCGCGCCGCAGGCGCCGACCGGCGTGCAGACGATGACGAGATCGGCGCCCTCGACCGCCTCGGCCGCGGACGCCGCCACCACGTCGGCGATGCCGAGCGCCGCGACCCGGGCCGCGACCGCTTCGTCGCGATCGTAGGCCACGATCGATCCGGCGACGCCTCCCGCCCGCGCCGCGCGCGCGATCGACGAGCCGATCAGGCCGAGCCCGATGATCGCGACCCGTTCGAAGGGAGCCGCCTCAGCCACGTTCGTCCCTCATGAAGTCCCCGAGCGCCGCGATCACGGCGCGGTTGGCCTCGTCGCTCCCGATGGTGAGCCGCAGGGCGTCCGGCAGGCCGTAGGAGGCCACCGAGCGCAGGATCAGCCCCCGCTCGGTCAGGAAAGCGTCGGCCTCCTTCGCGGTGCGGCCGGGCTCGTCGGGAAAACGCACCAGCACGAAGTTCGCGACGCTCGGCGTCACGGCGAGCCCGAGCGCGCCGAGCGCCCCGGTCAGCTCCGGCAGCCAGCGGGCGTTGTGGTCGACGGCGGCCTCGATGTGGGCGCGGTCGGCGATCGCCGCGGCGCCCGCCGCGATCGCGGGACCCGACAGGTTGAACGGGCCGCGGATGCGGTTCAGCACGTCGACCACGCCTTCCGGCCCGTAAAGCCAGCCGATGCGCAGGCTGGCAAGCCCGTAGACCTTGGAGAAGGTGCGCGTCATCACGACGTTCTCGGCCCCCGCCACCAGCTCGATCCCGGCGGCGTAGTCGTTGGCGCGGACATATTCGGCGTAGGCCGCGTCCAGCACGAGCAGCACGGTCTTCGGCAGGCCGGCGTGCAGACGCTTCACCTCGTCGAACGGCAGGTAGGTGCCGGTCGGGTTGTTGGGGTTCGCGAGATAGACGATCCGCGTGCGCTCCGTGACGCGGGCGAGGATCGCGTCGACGTCCGCGGTCAGGTCGGTCTCGGGCGCGACCACCGGAACGCCGCCCGCGGCCAGGATCGCGATGCGGTAGACGAGAAAGCCGTGCTCGCAGAACACGCCCTCGTCGCCGGGCTCCAGATAGGCGTAGGCGAGCAGCGACAGCAGCTCGTCGGAGCCCGCGCCGCAGACGATGCGGTCCGGGTCGAGGCCGTTCGCGCGGGCGATCGCCTCGCGCAGCGCGCGCGACTGGCCGTCGGGATAGATCTCGAGGCCGTCCGCCGCGGCACGGAACGCCGCGATCGCGGCCGGGCTGGGCCCGAGCGGCGTCTCGTTCGAGGACAGCTTGTGCAGCCGCACCCCGGCGGGAGCCTTGCTCTTGCCGGGGACATAGGCCTCGATCGCGAGGGCGCTGGCGCGCGGGAGGGGGCGCGTTGCGGCGGGGGTTGCGGGAGACGCGGACGTCATGGCGGCAAGCTCCGGATGAGCGGTCGAACCGCGGGCTTCAGCCCTGCGGCGACGGAAGAGGGAGAGCGGCGCGGCGTTCAGCCGGCCGGGAGGGCGTAGCCGCCGAGCGGCCGCGCATGCGGCGCGGGCGGCTCGGCGCCGGGATGCGCGACGAGGCGATGTCGGCGCCCGTTGCGCGTGACCGCGGCCAGCGTCTCGGCGCCCTCGGGGAGCGCAACGTCGCCGTCGTCGTCCACCGCCCAGACCGAAACCTCGGACGAGGCGGCGTCGCCGAGCGGGCGCGCGAGCACCAGCGCGGGAGTCGGCGTCGGATGTCCGGCGGCGGACAGGAACGGCAGCCGCGCCATCACCTGCGGGCCGGCGCCGCCGAGCGCGTCCCACCAGATCGCGGCCGGCGCGGGATCGATGCGCACGAGGCCGAGATCGCCGGTCGACTGCGCGACGGCCGCGGCGACGCGCGACGGCGTGCCGTGGCCGACGAGCGGCACGTCGAAGCCCACATGAAAGCGGGCGAGATCGTGCATCGCGAGGGCGTCCGAACCCTGCTCCACATGCAGCGTGAACGGCGCCTGGACATGGGTGAAGGTGGCGATGATCGTGCGCCAGAGGTGCTCGGCGGTCGCGACCGGCAGCCGGCCGCCATGACGGGCGGCGATGCGGCGCATCATGTCGGCCTCGCGGCCCGGCCGGAACGCCGATCCCGTCTCCGAGGTGCGCTTGATCTCGACCAGCCGGTCGATGACGGCGCCGCGCTCCATCAGCAGGAGGTGCATGGCCTCGTCGATCCGGTCGATCTCCCGGCGGATTTCGGTCAGCGGATCGGAGGGGGCGTCGTTCATGGGGCGTCGTCTTGGGATGATCGCGCGGCGCGCGGAGGCTCGCGGCCTCCGCGGCGCACTGTCATAGACGAGCCCGCAGGCCAAAACAAACGGCGGACCGTCCGCCGGGGCCGTTCAGAGCGCGCGGCCGACCCGCGTCCAGCGCTCGTCGCGCGCGAAGGCGCAGGCGAGGTCGCGCACCACCGCCTCCTGCGCCAGCCGGGCGTCGCGCGCCACCTCGCCCATGCCGAAGAAGCCGTGCGTGGCGCCTTCGTAGTCGATGGCGTTCACGGAGACGCCGGCGTCGCGCAGCTTCTCGGCGAGCGCCCAGCCCTCGGAGCGGAGCGGGTCGATCTCCGCGGTGACGAGCGTCGCGGGCGGAAGCCCGGATAGGTCGGCCTTCCCCACCAGATCGACGCGCGGATCATCCTGCGCCTGCGCGTCCGGCAGGGCGTGGCCGAGGAACCAGCCGACCATCGCCTTGTTCAGGGGCCGCGCGTGCTCGTTGACGGCGTAGGAGGGCGTCTCCAGATCGACGCCCGCCAACGGGCAGATCAGCGCCTGGTGGACCGGCGTGGGCAGGCCCTCGCCGCGCGCGGCGACGCAAACGTGGAGCGCCAGCGCCGCGCCGGCGTCCTCGCCCATCACCGCGACGCGCGCCGGATCGCCGCCAAGCGCGGCCGCCTCCTCCAGCACCCAGCGATAGGCCTCGACCGCGTCGTCATGGGCCGCGGGGAACTTGTGCTCCGGCGCCAGCCGGTAGCCGGCCGAGACCACGACCACGCCCGCGCGGGCCGCGATCGCCCGCGGCGTGGCGTCGTAGGCGGCGACGCCGCCAAGCACGAAACCGCCGCCGTGAAAATACAGCACGATCGGAAGCTGGCCCTCCGCCCCCGCAGGCCGGTAGACGCGGGCCGGCAGGTCGCCTTCGGCGGCGGGATAGCTCACGTCATGCGCGAACGCCTCATGCGGCGCAGGCTCGTCCGCGACCTCCGCGCGCACGGCGCGCACCGCGTCGGCGACGGTCGGCTGGCGACGCGCCTCCTCGGGCGTGAGATCCTCGATCGGCTGCTGGCTGAGCGCCTTGAGCTGATCGACGACCAACGCGATGTCGAGATCGGCGCGCGCGTTCGGATCGCGCGTCACGACGCCGATGAAGCGGCGGCCCCGTTCGAGCAGGCTGGGATGAACGTGTACGTCAGCGTGGTCATGCATGGACATAGCGCGTCTCCTCGATGAGGACGAACGCTGTCGACGCCGTTGGCCGCGTCTTCGAAGCGCCGTCGGTGTCTACGCAGAATACCGTAGATCAGGCGCCTGAGAAGCAAATCCCGTTGTGCGGCGCCGCGCGACGACGCCGGATCGGCCGGGCCGGACGCTCACATGTGCCGGCCGCGGCCCATCAAAAAGCGGATAGTGCGCCGCCAGATCGCGCGACTTAAGACTTCAGTCGAACGCGGCGAAGGCCGAGGTAATGCGCGGGTCGAGCCGGTGCTTCGGCTGGAACTGCTCCGGCATGCGGGCCGAACGATCGCGCGGACGCGGCGCGGGCGACACGGTCGTCGCCGCCGGCTGGACCGTCGCGGGCGCGGCGACCGGAGCGGCCGCGGGCTCCTCCGAACGGCCGCCGAACAGGCCGCCGACGCTGCGGACCCATCCGCTGACGCCGCCGGAAGCCGGCTTCGTCGCCGCGGCGGGATGCTGGCTGACGGAGGACGCCAGAACCGGCTCCTGAACCACGACCTCGCGACGGGCGGGCGGGACCGGCGCGCCGGCTCTCGCGGCGGAAGCGGTCGCGACCTCGGCGGCGGGCGCCGCCGTCGGGGCCGCGGGCTCCTCGGCCTGGAACAGGCGGGTGAACAGGCCGCGCTCGGCCTTGTTGGCCGCGACCTGCACCGGAGCGGTCGGCTCGGCCGCGGGGGACGGAGCGGCGGCGGATCGGGCGGACGCGGCGGCGGCCGGCGCGGGCTGCGTGGCGGCGACCGAGGTGGTCGTCCGCAGCGCGACCGTCGACGCGCCTTCGGCCTCCGCCGCGGCGTAGGCCGGCGCGGACGCCGGCGCGGCGGCCGCGACCTGGGTCAGCGGCTCGTCGAGCGAGCGGCGCAGACGGCCGTTCTGAGCGACATATTCGGGGGCGGGCTCGTGCGCCTTGGACAGCGCCGCGATCACCATGTCGTCGGCGCGCTTCTTGGCGGCGACCGCCCGGGCGATCTCCGGCTGCACCGTCAGGCTCGGGCACGGCGCAGAGGCGTTCATGCTGGAGAGCGGGCCGGCCGAGGCGTTGAAGACATACTTCCGGCCGCAGGCGTCGACCCTCGGCTCGGCCTTCGTGACCTCGAAATGGTCGGAGCCTTCCTTGAGGTTCCGCCAGAACGCGATGTTCGGGTTGTTGCGGCGGCGCGCCATGTTCTCCGGCGTCATCCGGAAGGGCAGCGCCTGGACCTGGAACGACTTCTGGCCGCCGGCGAAGGCCTCGCGGGCGAGCGCGTAAATCTCGGCCATCTGCGCGTCGGTCATGGCGTAGCAGCCGGCCGACAGGCAGTCGCCATGCACCATGAGGTGCTGACCGGTGCGGCCGAGCGCCTGATCGTACTTGTTGGGGAAGCCGATGTTGAACGAGAGGTAGTAGCTCGAGCGCGGGTTCATCTGCGCCGGGCCGACCGAGTAGAACCCTTCAGGCGCCTGCTTGTCGCCTTCCTTGATCTTCGGGCCGAGCTTTCCGGAGAACCGGCAGATGTCGTAGGTCTTGAGCAGAGCGTAGCGGCCGTCCGAGCGGCGCTTCTTCCAGACCTCGGCCTTCGACTCCTCCTTGTAGATGCGCAGCAGGATCGGGTCCTGCTTCGTCATCCCCTTCTCCTGCATAAGAGAGACGGTCTGGATCGAAAGCGGCTGGACGCTGCGCGCCGTGGTGGCCTGCTCGTCCTTCTGGCAACCGGCCGTCGCCAGCGCGGCCGCAGCCGCCAGGCCGATCAGGCTCGCGCGCAGTGCGGACATGGCTGTCTCCCCGAAAGGCAAGTGCGGGCTTCTCCCACAGAGATAAACGCCCGATACCGTTACGCGAAAGTTACCACAGCTTCACGGCGCCCGTCATCCGTCACGAGCGGTATTCAGAGGCTCCTGCCGATGGCGAGGAATTTCGCGCGGCGCTCCGCGCGAATCTGGTCCGGCGACATGCCCGCGAAACGCTCCAGTCCGTGGGCGATGGCGTCGCCCGCGGCGGCGATCACGGCGTCCGGCTCGCGGTGGGCGCCGCCGAGCGGCTCCGGCACCACGCCGTCGATCACGCCGAGGCGCATCAGGTCGGCGGAGGTGATCTTCATGTTGGTGGCGGCGTCCTGCGCCTTGGCGGCGTCGCGCCACAGGATCGAGGCCGCCCCTTCCGGCGAGATCACGCTGTAGATGGCGTGCTCCAGCATCAGCACGACGTTGGCGGTCGCGATCGCGATCGCGCCGCCGGAGCCGCCCTCGCCGATGACCAGCGCCACGTTCGGCACCGTCAGGTTGAGGCAGGCCTCGGTCGAGCGCGCGATCGCCTCGGCCTGGCCGCGCTGCTCGGCCTCGATGCCGGGGAAGGCGCCGGCGGTGTCGACCAGCGCGATGATCGGCAGGCCGAAGCGGTCGGCGAGCTCCATCAGCCGCACGGCCTTGCGGTAGCCCTCCGGCCGCGCCATGCCGAAATTGTGCTTGAGCCGGGAGGTGGTGTCAGCGCCCTTCTCATGGCCCATGATCAGCACCGGCTGGCCGCGGAACCGCGCCAGGCCGCCGACGATGGCCTCGTCGTCCGAGAAGGCGCGGTCGCCTGCGAGCGGGGTGAAGTCCTCGACCAGACCGGCGACGAAATCGGAAAAATGCGGCCGGTTCGGATGCCGCGCCACCAGCGTCTTCTGCCAGGGCGTCAGGTTGGCGTAGAGCTCCTTCAGCGCCTGGACGGACTTCGCCTCAAGCCGCGACACCTCCTCGCCGATCGCGACGGCGTCGCCGTTCTCGCCGAGCGCGCGAAGTTCGACGATCTTGGCCTGGAGTTCGGCGACAGGCTTTTCGAAATCGAGATAGCTTTTCATGGGCTCCGCTTCGCGCCGCAGGCGCACGGGGTTTGGGGCGCTGGTCCATGCGAAGCGGCGCACACTGGTTCGGAGCCCCGACGAAAGTCAAGGCGACGGGCGGGGAAACGTAGCGACGGCGCGCCGGGGCCGGCGTCAGGCCGGCTCGACGTCCCCGAGCGGGTGCAGGTCGCGCACCATGGCGCGCGCGCGCTCGTCGAGCACGTGGGTGTAGATCTGGGTCGTCGCGATGTCGGCGTGGCCGAGCATCTGCTGCACCGCGCGCAAGTCGGCGCCGTTCTGGACGAGGTGGCTCGCGAAGGCGTGGCGCAGCACGTGCGGGCTGACCTTCGCCGGCGACAGGCCGGCGCGCGCGGCCGCGGCCTTGAGGTCGCGGGCGAACACCTGCCGCGTCAGGTGGCCGCTCGTCCCCGGCGCGGGAAACAGCCATTGCCCGTCCGCCGGGCCGAGCGCGTCGAGATAGGCGGCCATCGCCTGCTTCGCGAGCGGCGTCAGCGGCACGAGGCGCTCGCGCCCGCCCTTGCCTTTGACGGCGATCGCCTGCGCCGCGGGGCGCGCGGCCGAGCGGGGCAGGCCGACGAGTTCGGAAACGCGCAGGCCGGTCGCGTAGGCGACCTCGAGCAGGCAGGCGAGCCGCGTCGCCGCGAGCCGCGCCCGCGGCGACGGCTCGGGCCCCGGATCGCCGGCGGCCGCGATCAGCCGCTCCATCTCCTCGACCGACAGCACTTTCGGCAGCGGCCGGCCCCGCCGCGGGCCCTCCAGCGCCGCGGTCGGATCGTCGGTCCGCACCGCGTCGGTGTAGAGAAACTTGTGGAACTGGCGCACCGCCGAGAGCTTGCGCGCGGCCGACGACGCCTTGAAGCCTCGCTCCGCGAGATCGGCGAGATGGGCGCGCACGTCGTCCGCCGTCGCCCGCAGCGCGTCGCTCCCGCGGCCCGCGAGGAAGGCGCAGTAGTCGGAGAGGTCGCGCTCGTAGGCGTCGAGCGTGTTCTTCGCCGCGCCGCGCTCGGCGCTCGCCATTTCGAGGAAGGCGTCGAGATGGCGGCGGTCTCGGCCGCTCACGGTTGGCTCGCGCCGCCGCCGGCCGCGGCGTGCGGGCCGTCGCGGTCGAGCCGGGCCTCGGCCTCGGTCGGCTGCGCGCGCAGCTTGTTGGTCGGAATGGTCACGGTCATCTCGCGGGTGCGCGGCGTGACGAAGGTCGCGAGCGCGTACATCGCGCCGAAGCCCAGCCCGGCGATCACCCCGATGACGGTCAAAAAGCGCATCAAGCTCGGCATGTCGCGACCTCTCGGCCCCTATGACACGGACCGCAGCCGCCCCTGCTCCCACGACACCACGGGAACGCGCGGACGGCAACGCCTTTGGTTGTGCCGCCCGAACCTTAGGAATAGGTTGCGACCGTTTTATCGACCCTGGGGGAGCGGCGTGGGCGCTGCGACGGAGCATCTGGCCGACCGCGGCGCGGGGCATCGCGCGGACGGCGCGCGCCAGCCCGACGTGGGCGTCCGGACGGCGCTCGGAAACCGCTCGATCGTGCTGGTCGGCATGATGGGCGCGGGCAAGTCCTCGGTCGGCCGCCGGCTCGCCCAGGCGCTCGACCTGCCGTTCCTCGACGCCGACACCGAGATCGAGGCCGCCGCCGGCGGCATGACCATCCCCGAGATCTTCGCCGTGCACGGCGAGGCGCATTTCCGGGAGAAGGAGGCGCGCGTGGTGGCGCGCCTGCTGGAGAACGGCCCGCAGGTGCTGGCGACCGGCGGCGGCGCATGGCTCAACGAGGACACCCGCCGGCGCGTGGCCGAGGCGGGCGTCTCGATCTGGCTGAAAGCCGACGTGGAGGTGCTGCTCAAGCGCGTGCGCAAGCGCTCGAACCGGCCGCTGCTCGCCTCCGCCGATCCCGAGGCGACGCTGCGCGCGCTGGTGGCGGCGCGCTATCCGGTCTATGCGCTGGCCGACATTACCGTCGTCTCGCGCGACGCCCCCCATGAGCATGTGATCGCCGACGTGATCGCGGCGCTGAAGCGCGCGCTCGCGCCGGCCGCTCCGGACGAGGAACCGATCTGATGGCCGAAGCCGCCCTCAAGCGCGCGGACGCGGGCGAAACCGTGCATGTGGCGCTCGGCGACCGCGCCTACGACATCCGCATCGGCCGCGGCGCGCTCGACGAGGCCGGCGCCTCCGCCAGGGCGCTCGGGGCGCGCAAGGTGGGCGTCGTCACCGACGCGAACGTCGCCCGCGCCCACCTGCCGCGCGTGATGGAGTCGCTGAAGCGCGCCGGAATCGACGCCTCCGCCGTGACGGTCGCGCCCGGCGAGGCCTCCAAGAATCTCGGAACGCTCGGCGAGGTGGTCGACCATCTGCTCGCCGCCCGCATCGAGCGCGGCGACCTCGTGCTGGCGCTCGGCGGCGGCGTGGTGGGCGATCTCGCGGGCTTCGCGGCGGCGGTGCTGCGCCGGGGCGTGCGCTGCCTCCAGGCGCCGACCAGCCTGCTGGCGCAGGTGGATTCGTCCGTCGGCGGCAAGACCGGCGTCAATTCCCGCCACGGCAAGAACCTGATCGGCGCGTTCCACCAGCCGAGCCTCGTGCTCGCCGACGTCGACGCGCTCGACACCCTGCCCGAGCGCGAGTTCCGTGCGGGCTACGCCGAGGTCGCGAAATACGGCCTGCTCGGCGACGAAGCCTTCTTCGCCTGGCTCGAAGGCGCTCATGAGGGCGTCTTCGGCGGCGGGCCCGAGCGGATCGAGGCGATCGCCGCGAGCTGCCGCGCCAAAGCCGCCATCGTCGCGCGCGACGAGTTGGAGCGCGGCGACCGCGCCCTGCTCAATCTCGGACACACCTTCGGCCACGCGCTCGAAGCCGACGTCGGCTATGACGGCTCCCGCCTCGTCCATGGCGAGGGCGTCGCGATCGGCATGGCGATGGCGTTCCGCTTCTCGGCCGCGCTCGGCCTGTGCGCGCCGGACGACGCGGCGCGCGTCGAGCGGCACCTCGCGGCGGTCGGGCTTCCGACCAGCGCGAAGGCGATTCCCGGCGGCGTATCGGGCGCGGACGCCCTGCTCGACCACATGCGCCAGGACAAGAAGGTGGAAGGCGGGACGCTGACCTTCATCCTCGCCCGCGGCGTGGGTCACGCCTTCGTCGCCCGCGACGTCGATCCGGCGAAGGTGCTCGGCTTCCTCGAACGCGAGCTCGGCTGACGGGCGAAGCGGGGTCCGGCGGTCAGGCCGCCGGCTTGGCCGCCGCCTTGCGGGTCTTGCGGACGGGCTTGGGCGCCGCCGCGGCCGCCTCGCTTTCAGCCGCCTCCTTGGCGAGACGCGCGGCGCGCAAGCGGGCCGTCTTGGCGTCCTCTTTCGCCTTTTCCTGATCGATGATCGCCCGGGCCGCGCGCGTGGTCGCGTCGCCCTTCGCTTCGCTCTTGCTGGGCTTGAACAGCGTGTCGCGGGTCGCGGTCATGGCGTATCCACTCCTCCAGAAACGAAAAAAGGCCGGGCGTTACCCGACCTTCTCCCTGCCGCCTCGACGGTCCGCGCCAGTACATCCGTAGCCGCGGACCGGAGACGTCAATTCATTACGCGGCCGCGAGATTCTCGGCTGCGTTCTTGCCCGAGCGGCGGTCCTGCACGACCTCGAAGCTGACCTTCTGGCCCTCGACGAGGGTGTGAAGGCCCGAGCGCTCGACGGCCGAGATGTGGACGAACACGTCGGTGGAGCCGTCCTCGGGGGCGATGAAGCCATAGCCCTTCTGGACGTTGAAAAACTTTACGGTGCCGATCGTCATGGCGATTTCCCTTAGACCGATAAATATTTTCGTCGAACGGCCACATGCCGACCGACGTAGCGAAATCGATTTTGAGAGAAAATTCGTCGACGCGACGAGGCGTTTAACAAAATTCAACAAGCAAGATCGACTGCGTCAATTTAGGCGTTCGCCATGAAGAAAACAAGACACCCCGGCAGGATTTCGCTCCGGCCCTGTTCAGGCGCCGCCGCGACGCCGGTTTTCCCGCCTCGCGGCCGTCGGGCCCGGTCCGTCTTGCGGCCGACCCCGAAAAGGTTTATCGCCCCCATTCTGTAACTCACGCGATATTACATAATATCTGCGTAAATATTCGGCGCGCATCATGTCTGGTCTTTCGACCCATCTGAAGCGGCTCGAGGCGGAATCGATCCAGATCATCCGCGAGGTCGCGTCCGAGTTCCGCAATCCGGTCATGCTGTACTCGATCGGCAAGGACTCGTCGGTGATGCTTCATCTCGCGATGAAGGCGTTCTACCCGGCGAAGCCGCCGTTCCCGCTGCTGCACGTGGACACCACGTGGAAGTTCCGGGAGATGATCGAGTTCCGCGACGAGACCGCGAAGCGGCTCGGGCTCGACCTGATCGTGCACATCAACGAGGACGGCGTGCGCCGCGGCGTGTCGCCGGTCGCCTCCGGCTCGAACGTGCACACCCAGGTCATGAAGACCGAGGGGCTCCGGCAGGCGCTGGACGAGTACGGCTTCGACGCAGCCTTCGGCGGCGCCCGGCGCGACGAGGAGAAGAGCCGCGCCAAGGAGCGCGTGTTCTCCTTCCGCACGGCGAACCACGGCTGGGACCCGCGCAACCAGCGCCCGGAGCTCTGGCGGCTCTACAACACGCGGGTGAAGCCGGGCGAGTCGATCCGCGTCTTTCCGCTGTCGAACTGGACCGAGCTCGACGTCTGGCAGTACGTGCTCGCCGAAGAGATCCCGGTCGTGCCGCTCTATTTCGCCAAGGAGCGCCCGGTGGTGCGCCGCGACGGCGCGCTGATCATGCGCGACGACGAGCGGCTGCCTCTCCATCCCGGCGAGGTTCCCGAACTCCGCCGCGTGCGGTTCCGCACCCTCGGCTGCTACCCGCTGACCGGCGCGATCGACAGCGACGCTTCGAGCCTCGAGGACATCATCGCCGAGATGCTCGCCTCCACCACCTCCGAGCGCCAGGGCCGCCTGATCGACAGCGACGAGGCCGGCTCGATGGAGAAGAAGAAGCGCGAGGGCTATTTCTGATGCACGCCCCCCTGCCCTCCACCGTCTCGCTCGCCGAGTCCGTCGCCGAGAAGTCGCTGCTGCGCTTCCTCACCTGCGGCTCCGTCGACGACGGCAAGTCGACCCTGATCGGCCGCCTGCTCTACGACACCAAGCTGGTGTTCGACGACCAGCTCGCCGCGCTCGAAAAGGACAGCCGCAAGCACGGCACCACCGGCGAGGCGATCGACCTCGCGCTGCTGGTGGACGGGCTGGAGGCCGAGCGCGAGCAGGGCATCACCATCGACGTGGCCTACCGCTACTTCGCCACCGCGAAGCGCACCTTCATCGTGGCCGACACGCCGGGCCACGAACAGTACACCCGCAACATGGCGACCGGCGCCTCCAACGCCGACCTCGCCGTCATCCTGATCGACGCCCGCAAGGGCGTGCTGACCCAGACCAAGCGCCACAGCTTCATCTGCTCGCTGCTGGGCATCCGCCACGTCGTGCTGGCGGTGAACAAGATCGATCTCGTCGATTACCGCGAGGACGCCTTCGCCGCGATCGAGCAGGCCTACCGCGCCTTCGCGGCGCCGCTCGGCTTCCGCGAGATCACTGCGATCCCCCTGTCGGCCCGCGACGGCGACAACGTCACGACCCGCTCCGACCGCCTCCCCTGGCACAAGGGCCCGACGCTGCTGGAGCATCTCGAGGCGGTCGACGTCGAGAGCGACGCGACCTCGAAGCCGTTCCGCCTGCCCGTCCAGTGGGTGAATCGCCCCAACCTCGATTTCCGCGGCTTCGCCGGCACGATTTCGAGCGGAACCGTCCGTCCCGGCGACGAGATCGTCGTCGCCGGGTCCGGCAAGACCAGCCGCGTCGCGCGCATCGTCACCATGGACGGCGACCTGGCCTCGGCCTCCGCCGGCGACAGCGTGACCCTGACGCTCGAGGACGAGGTCGACATCGCCCGCGGCGACGTGCTCAGCCATCCGGCCGAGCGGCCGGAGGTGTCGAACCAGTTCGCCGCGCGTCTGATCTGGATGCAGGACGAGCGCCTGCTGCCGGGTCGCTCCTATCTGATCAAGCTCGCGACCCGCACCGTGCCGGCGACCGTTACGAGCCTGAAGCACAAGATCGACGTCAATTCGCTCGACCACCTCGCCGCCCGCACGCTCGGGCTGAACGAGATCGCCGAGGTCAACGTCGAGACCGGCGCGGCGCTCGCCTTCGACCCCTACGCCGACAACCGCGAGACCGGCGCCTTCATCGTCATCGACCGCGAGACCAACGCTACCGCCGGCGCGGGCATGATCCTGCACGGGCTTCGGCGCGCCACCAACATCCACCGCCACGCCTCCTCGGTCGACAAGGCGACCCGGGCGCGGCTCAAGCGCCAGAAGCCGGCGATCGTCTGGTTCACGGGCCTGTCCGCCTCGGGCAAGTCGACGATCGCGAACCTCGTCGAGGTCAAGCTCGCGGCCCGCGGCCAGCACACGATGCTGCTCGACGGCGACAACGTCCGCTTCGGCCTCAACAAGGACCTCGGCTTCACCGACGCCGACCGCGTCGAGAACGTGCGGCGCATCGGCGAGGTGGCGAAGCTGTTCGTCGACGCCGGCGTGATCACGCTGTGCTCGTTCATCTCGCCGTTCGAGTCCGAGCGCCGGATCGTGCGCGACCTCGTCGGCGACGGCGAGTTCCTGGAGATTTTCGTCGACGCGCCGCTCTCCGCCTGCATCGCGCGCGACCCCAAGGGTCTCTACAAGCGCGCGCTCGCCGGCGAGATCCCGAACTTCACCGGCGTGTCCTCGCCCTACGAGCCGCCGAAGGCGCCGGAGCTCACGCTCCCGACCACCGAGGCCTCGGTCGAGGAGCTTGCAGACCGCGTCGTGGAAGCGCTCGAGCAGCGCGGCCTGATCGACCGCGTCTGACCGCCTAGCGGCCGGCGCCGCTCACGGGGCGGCGCGCGGCTTCGTGAACGCGGCTCGGCTTGCCGGGCGACGGCCGAAGGGAACCTCCCACCTTCGTCGCATGACTGCTCGTCCGACGCGGGCGGGCGGTCATGCGCGACGGACACGGAGACCCGCCATGACCACGCGCCGCACCTTCCTCGCCGGAGCCGCCGCAGGCGTCGGCGTCCTCGCCGCCGGCCAGGCCGCCGCCCAAACCCTGCTGCGCCCGCTGCCGGCGAACCCTGCCCAAGCCGCCGGAGGCCGCTATCGCCCGCCCGCCCGGCTCGGCATGGGCGGCACCCAGATCTCGGGCAACTTCGTCGCCGTGGGCGACGAGCAGGCGCAGGCCACCCTGCAGGCCGCCTGGGACGCCGGCGTGCGCTACTTCGACACCTCGCCCTGGTACGGTCTCGGCCTCAGCGAGCGCCGGCTCGGGGCCTTCCTGCACGACAAACCGCGCGACAGCTTCGTGCTCTCCACCAAGGTCGGCCGGCTGCTGAAGCCGGACCAGTCCGTCGCCGGCACGAAGGTCGGCAACTGGGCCGAGGTGCCGCCGTTCCGCCATGTCTACGACTACAGCGCCGAAGGAACCCGCCGCTCGATCGAGGACAGCCTGCAGCGCATGGGGCTCGCGAGCATGGACATCGTGTTCATCCACGACCTCTCGCCGGACAACGGCGACATGAAGGAGCGGTGGACCGAGTATCTCGAGCAGGCGAAGACCGGGGCCATGCCCGAGCTGACCCGCATGAAGAACGAGGGCCTGATCAAGGCCTGGGGCCTCGGCGTCAACACGCTGGAGCCGGCGCTCGCCGCCTTCGAGGCCGCCGATCCCGACATCATCCTCTCGGCCACGCAGTACTCGCTGATCAAGCACGAGGACGCGCTCAAGCGGCTGATGCCGGTCGCCGAGAAGCGCGGCGCGTCGATCGTGGTCGGAGCGCCGCTCAACGCCGGTTTCCTCGCCGGCAAGCCGCGCTACGACTACGCCGGCAAGATTCCGGAGGGCGCGGTCGAAAAGCGCCGCAGGCTTGCGGCCATCGCCGAGAACCACGGCGCCGACCTGCGCACCATGGCGCTGCACTTCGCGGCGGCCCATCCCGCCGTCTCGGCGATCATCCCCGGCGCCCGCGACGCGACGCAGGCGGCGCAGAACGCGGCCTCCATGCGCCAGACGCTGCCGCCGGCGCTGTGGGAGGAGTTGCGCGAGGCGAAGCTGATCGCCACGGAAGCGCCGCTGCCTTCCTGAGCCCGCTTGACGCGGCGTTCACCATGCCGGGCGATGACGCCCGGTTTCGCCTGCGGCCTTAACGCCGTCGTCACGGGGCGGCGGTCAGGCTCCGCGCCGGTCAGGGCGCGCGCGGGAGGCGATAGGACAGGTGTTGAAGGCCGTTCTGGTCGCAGCCGGCGTCGTCGCCGGCGCGGCGGCCGCCGTCCCGCAGCTTCTCGACCGGCTGGCCCCGCCCGCGCCCGAACGGGCGAAGCCGGCCGCGCTCGCGCCGTCCTCCAGCCGCGAGGTGGTGCTGCGCGCCGACCGCGACGGCCATTTCCGCACGGACGCGATGATCTCCGGGCGCCGCGTGCCCATGCTGGTCGACACCGGCGCGACGGTAGTGGCGCTGTCCTACGAACAGGGCCGCACGCTCGGGCTCGTGTCCGGCGGCGACCGCTTCGACCTCATGGTCTCGACCGCGAACGGACAGGTCGGGGCGAAACGGGTGGTGCTGAGCGACGTCCGCGTCGGATCGGTCAGCGTCCCGAACGTCACGGCGGTCGTGCTCTCGCCCGGCGCAATGGACGGCAACCTGCTCGGCATGAGCTTTCTCGGCCGCCTGCGGCGCATGGAGGCGGCCCGCGACCGCCTTACCCTCGAACGCTGAGCGCCTATACTCCCCTCCGCGCGCGTGCGGCGCGTCGACATTCCCCGACACAGAGCTGGAGCGATCAAGCATGGCTGAGGTGAGCGAGTTCGCAGGCAAACTGGCCGACCCTTCGCGCCTGACGAACATTCCCCGGCTGCTGACCGAGTATTTCACCAGCCGGCCGGACATGGCCGCCGCCGCCCAGCGCGTCGCCTTCGGCACCTCCGGCCACCGCGGCACGTCGTTCGATTCGGCGTTCACCGAAACCCACATCCTGGCTATCTCGCAGGCGATCTGCCTCTACCGGGCGAAATCAGGGATCACCGGCCCGCTGTTCCTCGGCAAGGACACGCACGCTCTGTCCGAGGCCGCCTTCGCCACCGCGATCGAAGTGTTCGCCGCGAACGGCGTCGACGTGCGGATCGACGAGAAGCTCGGCTACACGCCGACCCCGGTCGTGAGCCACGCCATCCTGACCTACAACCGCGGCCGCACGTCGGGGCTCGCCGACGGCATCGCCATCACGCCGTCGCACAACCCGGCGGAAGATGGCGGGTTCAAGTACAATCCGCCGAACGGCGGTCCGGCCGACACCGACGTCACCGGCTGGATGGAGAAGACCGCGAACGCGCTGATCGAGGACGGCCTCAGGGACGTCAAGCTGATCCCGCTGCAGCGCGCGATGAAGGCGCCGAACGTCGTCCGCTACGACTTCACGACCCCTTACGTGGCCGACCTCGAGAACGTGCTCGACCTGGAGGCGATCCGCTCGGCGGGCTTGCGGATCGGCGTCGACCCGCTCGGCGGCGCCGGCCTGCCCTACTGGGCTCCGATCGCCGAGCGCTACAAGCTCGACCTGACCGTCGTGAACGAGATCGTCGACCCGACCTTCCGCTTCATGACCGCGGACTGGGACGGCAAGCTGCGCATGGACTGCTCGTCGCCCTGGGCGATGGCGCCGCTGATCGCTCTGAAGGACAAGTTCGACATCGCCTTCGCCAACGATCCGGACGCAGACCGCCACGGCATCGTCACGCGCAGCGCCGGCCTGCTCAACCCCAACCACTATCTGACGACCTCGATCGCCTATCTCTACAGGCATCGGCCCGGCTGGAAGGGGACGCCCGCCATCGGCAAGACGATCGTGTCGAGTTCGAGCGTCGACCGCGTGGCCGACCTGCTCGGCCTGAAGGTCATGGAGGTCCCCGTCGGCTTCAAATGGTTCGTCGACGGACTGCTCGCAGGAGACCTCGGCTTCGTCGGCGAGGAGAGCGCCGGCGCGAGCTTCCTGCGCCGCGACGGCGAGGTCTGGACCACGGACAAGGACGGGATCATCCCCGCCCTGCTCGCCGCCGAGATGACCGCCGTGACGGGCAAGGACCCCGGCGAGATCTACGCCGACCTGACCAGGGAGATCGGTGCGCCGGTCTACGCCCGCGTCGACGCCGCCGCGACGCCGGAGCAGAAGAGCGTGCTGAAGAAGCTCTCGGCCGACCAGATCCCCGGCGACACGCTCGCCGGCGAGCCGATCGTCGACCGCCTGACCCACGCCCCCGGCAACGGCGCGGCCTTCGGCGGCGTGAAGGTGACGACCAAGAACGGCTGGTTCGCGGCGCGGCCCTCCGGCACCGAGAACGTCTACAAGATCTATGCCGAAAGCTTCGTCGACGAGGACCATCTCAAGCGCATCCAGGCGGAGGCGAAGGAGATCGTGTCGAAGGCGCTCGCCGCCGGGGCGTGACCTGAAACCCGGCCGCGTGAAGGACGCCGCTCGCGGCGACGCGCGGACGGGGCGCCAAACAGGCGTGGATTAGCGTTCCCTGCTCGGGCATGACGTGTCGGCGGATCGCCGTGATCCGCTGAGACGTCCGAGGAGACCCGAAGCGATGGCCTACTGGCTGTTCAAGTCCGAACCCGACGCGTGGTCGTGGGAGCAGCAGAAGGCCGCCGGCCGGGACGGGACGGAATGGACGGGCGTGCGCAACTATCTCGCCCGCAACAACATGCGCGCCATGGCGATCGGCGATCTCGGCTTCTTCTACCACTCCAACGAGGGCAAGGAGATCGTCGGGATCGTCGAGGTGGCGAAGCTCGCGCATCCGGACTCCACCGCAGGCGACGACGCCCGCTGGGAATGCGTCGACATCCGCGCGGTGGAGGACATGCCCCGGCCGGTGACGCTCGCCGCCGTCAAGGCCAATCCGAAGCTCGCCAAGATGGCGCTCGTCACCTCCATGCGGCTTTCGGTGCAGCCGGTGACGGACGACGAGTGGGCCGAGGTGCGGCGCATGGGCGGGCTCGCGTCCTGAGCGAAGCGCCCGCCCGCGACCCCGCGGCCTTCGTCCGCGCCAACACGCGGGCGCGCCCGGTTCCGCACGCGCCGGAGCTCACCCTGCTCGTGGCCGACGAGGCCGTGCCGCTCTGGTCGAAGACCGAAGAGGAGCTGGAGTCGATCGGCCTGCCGCCGCCGTTCTGGGCCTTCGCCTGGGCCGGCGGGCAGGCGCTCGCCCGCCATCTGCTCAACCATCCGGACCTCGTCGCCGGACGGACGGTGCTGGACGTCGGCGCCGGCTCCGGCCTCGTGGCGATCGCGGCGATGAAGGCGGGCGCGGCCAAGGCGACCGCGGTCGACGTCGACCCGTTCGCGCTCGCGGCCGTCCGTCTTAACGCGGACGCGAACGGCGTCGAGGTGACCGTTCTGGGCGAGGACCTGATCGGCGGGCCGCATCCCGCGGCCGACGTCGTGACCGTCGGCGACCTGTTCTACGAGCGCGACCTCAGCCGGCGCCTGATCGCCTGGCTCGACGGCTTTCTCGACCGCGGCGTCCCCGTTCTGGTGGGCGATCCCGGCCGCAGCTACCTGCCGAAGGAGCGTCTCGAAGCGCTCGCCGACTACGCCGTGCCGGTGACGCGTGATCTCGAGGACGCCGAGGTGAAGCGCACGACGGTGTGGCGGCTCACGCCGGGCGGGCGCGCGCCCTGAGCCAGTCCGCGAGCGCCTCCTCGGAAAGCTCTCCCGTAGCGAGCGCAAGGAAGGTGGCGATCTTTTCAGCCGCTGGAGCCGCAGCCAAAGCTGATTCGAGAGCGGACTGGTCCCGCAGACCCGTCAGGCCGCCGTGCCGCGCGATGGACCAGTCATGGGCTTGCGAAATGACGTCGCGATCCATCCACGACGGCTCGACCGGCGCGTTCATTGCGCGAGCGCGCGCAGCACATCGTCGTCCTCGTCAAGGATACGTTTAACGATTGCAAGTTGTCGCTTCTGCTCGGAGGTCAGCCGCTCGACGGTCAGGCTTGCGTTGCTGACGTCCGACAACGTCGCCTCGTCCCCGGCCGAGAACTTCAGTCGCGCCGCGATGTGGGCGGGGGTGCGGAGCAAGAGATCGCCGTCTATCTCTTCGAAACGCACGATGCGGTCATGGGCCTTCTCCTCGCGGACCAGCCTACCACGAGCCGCAAACGCCCGCCGTCTCGCACGAAAGTACGAAGCGCGGCGCTTGAGCGCGTTCGCATCCGCACCCTACACTGGCCTCCACGAAGCCCGCCGACCGAACCACGCGGGCGCGAGGGGCCCTGGAGCGAGGCGTCATGTCCGAGAAACTGCACACTGTCCCGGCCGAGTGGGCGAAACGCGCCCATGTGGACGCCGCCAAGTACGACGCCGACTACGCCCGCTCGATCCAGGATCCGGACGGGTTCTGGGGCGAGGTGGGCAAGCGCGTCGACTGGATCACCCCCTACACCAAGGTGAAGAACGTCTCCTACGCGCCCGGGAACGTCTCGATCAAATGGTACGAGGACGGCGCGCTGAACGTGTCGGCCAACTGCGTCGACCGCCATCTCGCGACCCGCGGCGACCAGGTCGCGATCCTCTGGGAGGGCGACGACCCGAAGGACTCGAAGGCGATCACCTACCGGGAACTGCATGAGCAGGTCGGCCGCCTCGCGAACGCGCTTAAGAGCCGCGGCGTGAAGAAGGGCGACCGGGTCACGATCTACCTGCCGATGATCCCGGAAGCCGCCTACGCCATGCTCGCCTGCGCCCGCATCGGCGCGGTGCATTCGATCGTGTTCGGCGGCTTCTCGCCGGACAGCCTCGCCGGCCGCATCGAGGGCTGCGAGTCGAAGGTCGTGATCACCGCCGACGAGGGCCTGCGCGGCGGCCGCAAGGTGCCGCTGAAGGCCAACACCGACGCCGCCATCGCCAAGGCAGGCGGCGTCGACACCGTCTTCGTCGTCACCCGCACCGGAGCCGACGTCGCCTGGACCGAGGGCCGCGACGTCCGCTACGAGGACGCGGTCGCGGAGGCCTCGCCCGACTGCGAGCCCGAGGCCATGAACGCGGAGGACCCGCTGTTCATCCTCTACACCTCCGGCTCCACGGGCAAGCCGAAGGGCGTGCTGCACACCACCGGCGGCTACCTCGTCTACGCCTCGTACACCCACCAGCTCATCTTCGACTACCACGACGGCGACATCTACTGGTGCACCGCGGACGTGGGCTGGGTGACGGGCCACTCCTACATCGTCTACGGCCCGCTCGCGAACGGCGCCACCACGCTGATGTTCGAGGGCGTGCCGAACTATCCGTCGTCCTCCCGCTTCTGGGAGGTGGTCGACAAGCACAAGGTCAACATCTTCTACACCGCGCCGACCGCGATCCGCGCCCTGATGAGCGGCGGCGAGGAGGCGGTGAAGAAGACCTCGCGCGAAAGCCTGCGCCTGCTGGGATCGGTCGGCGAGCCGATCAATCCGGAGGCGTGGGAATGGTACTACCGCGTCGTCGGCGACAGCCGCTGCCCGATCGTCGACACCTGGTGGCAGACCGAGACCGGCGGCATCCTGATCACCCCGCTGCCCGGCGCGACCGACCTGAAGCCGGGCTCCGCCACCAAGCCGTTCTTCGGCGTCCGGCCGGAGCTGGTCGACGCGGAGGGCAAGGTTCTCGAGGGCGCGGCGGAGGGCAATCTGGTGATCGCCGACTCGTGGCCGGGCCAGATGCGCACCGTCTATGGCGACCACAAGCGCTTCGAGGAGACCTACTTCTCGACCTACCCGAACAAGTACTTCACCGGCGACGGCTGCCGGCGCGACGCCGACGGCTACTACTGGATCACCGGCCGCGTCGACGACGTCATCAACGTCTCCGGCCACCGCATGGGCACGGCAGAAGTGGAAAGCTCGCTGGTGGCGCATGAGAAGGTGTCGGAGGCCGCCGTCGTGGGCTACCCGCACGACATCAAGGGCCAGGGCATCTACGCCTATGTCACGCTGATGTCGGGCGTCGAGGGCGACGACGCGCTGCGCAAGGAGCTGATCGCCTGGGTGCGCAAGGACATCGGCCCGATCGCCGCGCCGGACCTGATCCAGTTCGCGCCCGGTCTGCCCAAGACCAGGTCCGGCAAGATCATGCGCCGCATCCTGCGCAAGATCGCCGAGGACGAGTTCGGCGCGCTCGGCGACACCTCGACGCTGGCCGACCCCGGCGTGGTCGACGACCTGATCGATCACCGCCAGAACAAGAAGAAGGACGCCGCGGCCTGATCGGACCCTTCCCACGTCCTCCGGCTCCGGCCGGAGGACGTGGGAAGGTCAAAGACCGGCCTTTGGGGGGCCGCCGTCCCTGACGGATTGGTCGTCGCCGTGTTCCGTGGCCCGACGGCCTGATCCGAGGCGATCAGGCCGAGGAGCCCCTCAGAGCCCGCGCTTCACCCAGCCGTCGGTCATGGCGACGCCATGGTCGAGGTCCGCGGGGAAGTCGAGTTCGCCCCATTCGAGACCCTGGATCGAGCGCACGCCCACATTGCCGTGGTAGCGCGCGATGCCGTCGATCGCCGACAGGTACCAGCGCTTCAGGCCGTCCTCGTTGCGCAGCAGGCGCTCGATCTCGGTCACGAAGGAGCGTCCGCCCTCGCGCGTGAAGCGCAGGAAGCCAATCGACTCGCCCGTCACCATGTCGAGCGGCAGCGTCTTGCCGATCGCGAGCAGGCGGTCGCCTTCCGCGCGCACCTTCATGTCGTCGGTGTCGTAGTCGTCCTTGATGTCGATCGTGACCGTGATCGGCGCCGTCGCCGGGCTTTCGAGCACGCGGGCGGCGATCTCGGGCGCGATCAGCGTGTCGCCGTTCAGGATCAGGAACTCGTCGGCCATCTCGTGGCGCGCGATCCAGCAGCTCGCGAGGTTGTCGGCGAGCTCGAAGAACGGGTTGTGCGAAGTCCTGAGCCGAGCGCCGGGCAGGTCGATCTCGTCCAGCGCGGCGGCGACCTTGTCGGCCTCGAAGCCGGTCACGACGACGACGTCCATCACGCCCGCCGCGTGCAGCGCGCGCACCTGCCATTCGAGCAGGCTGCGCCCCGAAAACGGGATCAGGCACTTCGGCGTCTCGGCGGTCAGGGGCAGCAGCCGCCGCCCCTGCCCCGCGCTCAGGATGATGGCTTTCACGCGCCGTCCCTTTCGACGATTTCGGTCTTCTCGATCGCGATGCCGAAGCCGGCGAGGCCGACGAACTGGCGCTCATGGCCGGCGAGCAGCGAGATCTTGCGGACGCCGAGGTCGCGCAGGATCTGCGCGCCGACGCCGATCTCCCGCCATCGCGCCCGGCGCTGGCGGGCGGAAAGGTGTTTTTCGTCGGACGGGTCGGCCGCGCTCTGCCCGTCCGATCCGGCCTGGACGTCAGCGGCGTCGCGCAGCACGGCCGGGTCGCGGATCAGCACGAACACGCCGCGCCGGGTCTCGCCGAAGCGCGCCAGCGCGTTGTCGAGCCACCCCTTGGAGGTGGCCGGGCCGCGCAGCAGGTCCGAGAGCAGGTGCTCGCGATGGATGCGGCAGGGCGCGGGCGCCTCGCCCTTCACGTCGCCGACGGTGATGGCGAGATGCTGGGTCTGCTCGAACGGCGTCTCGTAGATCGAGACCACGGCGTCGAGGCCGTTGATGCGGCGCTCGAAGCTGTCGACGCGGCGCACGAAGGTCTCGCGGCGCGAGCGGTGGTCGATCAGGTCCTCGATCGAGATGATCTTCAGCCCGTGCTCGCGCGCGAACGGCACCAGCTCGGGCAGGCGCTTGACCGTGCCGTCGTCGTTGACGATCTCGGCCAGCACGCCGACGCCGGGAAGGCCGGCGAGGACCGCGAGGTCGACGCCCGCCTCGGTGTGGCCGGAGCGGGTCAGCACGCCGCCCTCGCGCGCGATCAGCGGGAACACGTGGCCCGGCCGCAGGAAGTCGCCGCCGACCGCGTTGTCGCTGGCGAGGCCGCGCACCGTGTTGGCGCGCTCCTCGGCGGAGATGCCGGTGGTCAGCCCGATCTTGTAGTCGACTGACACCGTGAAGGCGGTGCGCATGGGGTCGCGGTTGTTCGCGACCATAGGGGCGAGGTTGAGCTCGTCCGCCCGGTCGGCCGACATCGGAGCGCAGATGATGCCGCTCGTGTGCCGGATCATGAAGGCGAGCTTCTCCGGGGTCGCCTTGGAGGCGGCCATGATCAGGTCGCCCTCGTTCTCCCGGTCGGTGTCGTCCACGACGACCACGAGCTCGCCGGCGGCGATGGCCGCGATCGCGTCGTCGATGCTGTCGAGTTCCATTCCGTCACGCCCTGCTGCGGCACATGCGCCGGCCGCGCCCGCGCGGGGGTCGAATGCACCTTGGGCGGCGAGCGGGTCAAGTCCGAGGCGTCAGCTCACGCAGCTTTCGAGCGCGGAACGCAGCGTCCCGCTGTCGAACGGCTTGGTCACGACCCGCACCGGACCGCCGTCCACGAGCTCGGGCCGCGGGGTGAAATCGCCGAGGCCGGTGGAGAACACGATCGGCACGCCGGGGCGCTCGCGGCGGAACCAGTCGGCCAGATCCTCGCCGTCCATGTCGGGCAGGCCGAGATCGGAGAGGATCAGGTCGACGCGAGGCCCTTCGCGGAACAGGCGCTGGGCGTCGGCCGCGTTGCGCGCCTCGCTGACGCCGTAGCCGAAGCTGCCGAGCAGGTCGACGAGGCTCATGGCGATCAGCGGCTCGTCCTCGACCAGCAGCACCCGCCGGGGCGCGGCCGGCTCCGCGGCGCCGTCCGGGGCCGGGGCCTCGTCGAGCAGCCGGCGCAGCCGGAGCGACAGCTCCTCCTTGCGGTAGGGCTTTTCGATCAGCTGCACGTCGGCGTCGATCCGCCCCTGATGGACGATGACGTCCTCGGCGTAGCCCGACATGAACAGCACCTTGAGCCGCGGCCGCGCGGCCCGGGCGGCGCGGGCGAGTTCGGGCGGGCTCGGGCTGCCGGGCATCACCACGTCGGACAGCAGGGCGTCGAACGGCGCGGCGCTTTCGAGCAGGGCCGCCGCCTCGACGGTCGTGGCCGCGGTCATGACCTCGTAGCCGAGAGCCAGCAGGAGGTCGCCGACTGCGCGGCGCACCGCGGCGTCGTCCTCGATCACCAGAATGCGCTCGCCGCGGCCCCGCACGTCGAACGGGGCCGGCTCCTCCGCCTCGACCGGCCGCGTGTCGCTGCCGGGCAGCGACAGCTTCACGGACGTGCCGACGCCGATCGCGCTCTCGATGTCCATGCGGCCGTGCGACTGCTCGATGAAGCCCTGCACCTGCGGCAGGCCGAGCCCGGTTCCGCGGCCTTCCGGCTTGGTGGAGAAGAACGGCTCGAACACCCGCGCCAGCACCGCCGGCGCCATCCCGTGGCCGGAATCGGAGACGGACAGGTCGATCCAGCGCGCCGCGGGATCGTCGCCGTCGAGCCGGTTGCGGACCTCGATGGTGAGCTTGCCGCCCTCCGGCATGGCGTCGCGGGCGTTGATCGCGAGGTTGAGCACCGCGTTCTCGAGCTGGGTCGGATCGACAAGCGCGGTCCAGGCCGGCTCGTCGCCGGCGATCTCCACCTGGACGGTCTCGCCGAGCGTGCGCTGGAGCAGCTCCGACATGGCGGCGATGAGCGCGTAGACCGCGACGGATTTGGGCGCGAGCGGCTGCCGGCGCGAAAAGGCGAGCAGCTGGCGCGTCAGCTTGGCGCCGCGGGCGGCGCCCTCCATCGCGCCCCGAAGCCGGGCGTCGACGGTCGGCGGAAGGCCGGACGCGCCTGAGGCCGCGAGTTCGAGCGCGAGCAGGTCCAGATTGCCCTTCACCACCTGCAGCAGATTGTTGAAGTCGTGCGCGACGCCGCCGGTGAGCTGGCCGATCACCTCCATCTTCTGGGCCTGGCGCAGCTGCTGCTCGGCGCGGCGGCTCTCCGTCAGGTCGCGCGCGGCGCCGACCACGCGGGTCGGAAGCCCCGCGATCGTCACCGGCGTCAGCGTCACCTCGAACACGCGCTCGCCGCCCGGCAGCGCGACGGTCTCCTCGTAGCGCAGCGGCTTTGAGGAGGCGAGGCATCCGGCGATCTGAGCGGTGAGGCGTTCGGCGGCCTCGCCGGGCATGACGTCGCGGAGGGCCATGCCGCGCACGTCGCGGCCGCGCAGCGGCAGCGAGCGCATGATGACGCGGTTGACCGTCTCGACCACGATGCCGTCTTCGGGCCCGATCGAGACCACGAACACGCCGTCCGGGGTGTTGTCGATGTAGGCGGCGTAGACGGCGTCCACGCCGCGCCGGGCGGCGTCGACCCCGCGCCGCTCCTCGAGCGTCGCGGCGAGCTGCAGGTTGGCGTCGCGAAGCCGCGCCGCCGTTTCATCCAGCTCCCGGCGCAGCCGCTCGATCTCGGCGCGATCGGACGACGTTTCGGACAGCCCCAAAGACACCAGCGGCGTTACCCTGCTCATCGACCCGGCGGCCCTGACCGCGCCGCGGCGAAGACCCCCGGCGGCGCTGGGCGACCGTAGCACAAAATTTCGCGGGGAAAGGGGTCACGGCCCCGCCTGCCGACGCAGGGCTGGTCACTCCGGCGTCGGCGCGCGGGGCTCCGCGGTCAAGCCTTCTCGAGTTCGGAGTGCGACTTCAGCGCCTTCGCGCCGTCGTCCTGAACCACGAGATAGGCGGGATTGGCCTCGGTCGCCCTGCGGGTGATCTTCGCGCCCTTGATGGTGCGCTGGACCCGTTTCCGGAACACGTCGGCCACCTTTCCCGTCGCCTCGCCGCGCCCCCAGGACCACGACACCTTCGCGCCGACAGCGTAAGCCTTCGTCATCGCCTGCTCCTCCGCACGCCTTCGCGAGGCTCAACGCGACCGCCCCACGCGCGTTCCCGACAGGTCTTCTGGCGATCGCGCTCGGGCTCTATGGTGGGGGCGCCGACATCACCCCACGGAGCGACATGGCCTCCCAAACCACGATCGACCTGCTCGGGCGGCTGCTCGCCTTCGACACCACCAGCCGCAACTCGAACCTCGCGCTGATCGCGGACGTCGAGGCCTATCTCGACGGGCTCGGCGTGCCGCACGAGCGCGTGACCGACGCCGGCGGGGAGAAGGCGAACCTCTACGCCACGATCGGCCCCGCCGACCGGCCGGGGATCGTGCTGTCCGGCCACACCGACGTGGTGCCGGTCGACGGCCAGCCCTGGTCGAGCGATCCGTTCGCGCTCCTGCGCCGCGACGGGCGGATCTACGGCCGCGGCGCGTGCGACATGAAGGGCTTTCTCGCGGTCTGCCTCGCGCTCGCGCCCGAGATGGCGAAGGCCGACCTCAAGATCCCGATCCACTTCGCCTTCTCCTACGACGAGGAGGTCGGCTGCCTCGGCGTGCGCGGCCTGCTCGCCGCGCTGGCGGCGCGGCCGGTGAAGCCGCTCGGCTGCATCGTCGGCGAGCCGACCGACATGCAGGTGGTCATCGGCCACAAGGCCAAGCGCTCGCTGATCGGCGTAGCGCGCGGCACAAGCGGGCACTCGTCGCGGGCGCCGGAGTTCGTCAACGCGGTCGAGCACGCCGCGCGGCTGGTCACGGCCGTGACGGAGATCGGCGGGCGGCTCGCGTCCTCCGGCGGCCGCGACGAGCTCTACGACGTGCCGTTCAGCACCGCCCATGTCGGCGTGTTCCACGGCGGGACCGCGCTCAACATCGTGCCCGACGAGGCGACGCTGGAGTTCGAGTTCCGCGTGCTGCCGGAGGAGGACGCGGACGCGCTGGTCGAGGAGGTCCGCGGCGTCGCGGCCGGGATCGAGGCGGAGATGAAGGCGCGCGATCCCCAGGCCTCGTTGGACGTCCGGATCAAGTCGGAGTTTCCGGGGCTTTCGACGGATCCGTCCGCCGACATCGTGACGCTCGCAAAGCGGCTCGCCGGCCGCAACGACCACGCCAAGGTCGCCTACGGCACCGAGGCCGGCCTGTTTGTGGAGATGGCGGGAATCCCGACCGTGATCTGCGGCCCTGGCTCGATCGGCGAGGCGCACAAGCCGGACGAGTTCGTGACCGAGGCGCAGCTCGCCGCCTGCGAGGCCTTCGTCCGGCGGCTGATCGCGCACTGCTCGGCGTGAGCCGCCGACGTCAGCCCGACGCCGCGCCGCCGGCGATAACGGCGTCCCACCCCGCCATGGCGACCTCCGCGATGCGCTCGAGGTCGCCGGGCGAGGCGCCGTCCCGCGCCTGGATCGACATGCCCTGCTGCACGGCGACGTAGAAGGCGGCGACCGCCTCCGCGTCGGCGTCGGCCGGAATCTCGCCGTCCTGCTGCCCGCGGCGCAGGCGCTCGGCCAGCCGCGCGCAGCCGGCGGCGCGCCGCTCGCGCAAGCCCCGGCAGGTCGCCTCGCTCGCCCCGACGGCGTTGACCGCCGAGAAGGTGACCATGCAGCCCGCCGGGTGGCCGCCCCCAGCGAGGGAGGCGGCGCTCCGGCGCAGGAACGCCGACACCGCCTCGCGCGCCGTCGCGGCCGTGTCGACCGCCGCCGCGAGAGGCGCGCCCGCCGTGCGTTCGAAGAGAGAAACAGCCTCCCCGAACAGCGCGTCCTTCGAGCCGAAGGCGGCGTAGAGGCTCGGCGCGCCGATGCCCATCGCCGCGGTCAGGTCGGCGATCGACGTCGCCTCATAGCCCTTCGCCCAGAATTCGCGCATCGCCGCCGCGAGCGCCACGTCGCGGTCGAAGCTTCGCGGGCGTCCACGCTCCGCCATGGTCGAGACCGGCTCCTGTGTTTTTGTTACGATCGATATATAATTCTCTTGACGCGCTGCGGCAACGCTCATATTTCCGTATCGATCAATACAGAAATGGAGGCGGCGATGTCCGCGCAGGTTCAGAACGGCCGGCTCGCCGGCAAGAAGGCTCTCGTCACCGGCGCAAGCCGCGGCATCGGCGCCGCGATCGCGAAGCGCCTCGCGGCAGAGGGCGCGGACGTCGTCATCACCTACGAGCGTTCCGCCGAGAAGGCGGAGGCGGTCGCCGCGGAGATCCGGGCGCTCGGGCGCAAGGGCGTCGCGATCCAGGCCGACGCGGCGGACGTCGCGGCCACGCAGGCGGCGGTCGAGAAGACGGTCGCCGAACTCGGCGGGCTCGACATTCTGGTCAACAACGCCGGCATCGCGCGCGGCGGCCCGATCGGCGACATGACGCTGGAGGACATCCGGGCGACCCTCGACGTCAACGTGCTCTCGGTGATCGTCGCGTCGCAGGCGGCCGCGAAGCATCTGCCGGACGGCGGCCGGATCATCTCGATCGGCTCCTGCCTCGGCGAGCAGGTCGGCTTCGCCGGCATCGCGGTCTATTCCGCCAGCAAGGCCGCTCTGGTCGGCCTGACCAAGGGCCTCGCCCGTGATCTCGGGGCCCGCAAGATCACGGTCAACGTGGTGCAGCCCGGTCCCGTCAACACCGACATGAACCCTCAGGACGGCGATCAGGCCCCCGCCATGCTCGCCGGCATGGCGATCAAGAGCTACGGACAGCCCGACGACATCGCCGGCGCGGTGGCCTGGCTGGCGAGCGCCGAAGGGCGATACGTGACCGGCGCGCGCATCACGCTCGACGGCGGCGTGAACGCCTGAGCGCCGTCCCCGGAACGCGATCGGCCCGGACGGCGTCGCGCCGTCCGGGCCGATCGGAGCGCGGGATGGGCGGCTTCAGAACCCGAAGGCGGCCTCGAGCGGCCCCTTGGGCAGCGGCACCAGGAACCAGACCTCGAACATCAGGAAGCTGATGAAGGACACGCCGAAAGCGACGGCCAGCGCCTTCCAGATCGGGAACCGGCCGACGAAGACCATGAAAGCGGCGATGTAGATCGCCGACGACACGTAAATCCCGATCCAGCCGATCGCGAACACGAACACGACCGCCGGCACGAAGATCGCGCACATGCGCAGGAAGCCGGGCTTGCTGGTCATGACGCCCGCCTCCTCGCCCTCGGGCTTCGGCAGCGCGCGGGCGAGGTTGACGAGGCTCGCGATCCCCATCACGACGGCGATGTAGAACGGGAAGTAGCCGGGCGCCGGCCCCTCGTTCGGCAGCCACGCGAAGCCGAGGCGGTGGCTGTCGACGATGACGATCGCGCTCGCGAGCAGGAACAGCAGCGCGACGGCGATGTCGGCGGCCCGCAGGCTCACGAGCGGCTTTTCGGCCTCGACGTTGTGGATCTGGTCCGGATCGATCGCGCTCATCTCTGACTTCCGCCCCCTGTCATCGTCCGTTGCGCCCCCCGCCCGCGCGGCGAGGGGCCGTTCTCGACCGCCGGCGCGTTACCGCGCCGCCGCCACGAAGCCGGCGCCGGTCATCAGCTCGCGATGCCGGGCTTCGGCGTCGGTCAGCCAGGCCTCGAACTCGGAGCCGGTCATGGTGGTCTGGTTAAAGGCGCCCTTCTCCATGAACTCCTTCCACTCCGGCGTCTCCATCACCTTCTTCAGCACGCCCTCGTAGTAGGAGACCTGCTCCGGGGTGGCGTTCTTGGTGGTGAAGATGCCGCGGAGCATCTGGTACTCGATCGGCAGGCCGGATTCCGTGCAGGTCGGGATGTCCGACCAGGCCTGGGTCTCCGTCACCTTGTTGGCGTAGGTCGAGCGCGCCTTGTCGAAGATGCAGAGCGGGCGGAGCTGTCCGCCGCGCCACTGGGCCACCGCCTCGATCGGGTTGTTGACCGACGAGTTGACATGGCCGCCCACGAGCTGGACCGCGACCTTGCCGCCGCCGTCGTAAGGCACGTAGGTGAACTTCTTGCCGCCGGTCTCCTTCTCGATAGCGACGGTGATGATCTGGTCTTCCTGCTTGGAGCCGGTGCCGCCCATCTTGAACGCCCGGTCGTCGCCCGCCTTGACGGCGTCGACATACTCCTTGGCGGTCTTGTAGGGCTCGGCGGCGTTCACCCACAGGATGAACTGGTCGAGCGCCATCATCTTCACCGGCTTCATGTCCTTCCAGCTGAAGGGCGTGCCGGTGCCGAGCGGGGTGGTGAACAGGTTCGACAGGGTGATGATGATCTTGTGCGGGTCGGCCGCGCTGGCCTTCATCTCGAGGAAGCCCTCGGCGCCCGCGCCGCCGCCCTTGTTCACGACGATCAGCGGCTTCGACATCAGTTCGTGCTTCTGGATCACGCCCTGGATGAAGCGCGCCATCTGGTCCGCGCCGCCGCCGGTGCCGGCGGGGATGATGAGCGTGACCGGCTTCGTCGGCTCCCAGGCCAGCGCGGGGGCGGCGAGCGCCGCGATGCCCGCGGCGAGGCCGAGACGCGCGGCGACCGTCTTCCACGTCTTCATGCGCATGACGTCCATCTCCCATAACGAGCCGCTCTGACGCGGCTTCTTCAACAGAGGCGGCGCAAGGAGCGCCCGGCGGTTCAGGCCGCCGGCGCCGTCCGGCCGGATTTTCCGAAGCGCGCCATCAGGCCCGAGACCAGCGGCCAGAAGGCGAGGATGACGCCGAGCGTCATGATCGAGCCCGACAGCCAGTTGGACCAGAACACCGTCACGTCGCCCTGGCTCACCAGCATCGCCTGGCGGAACGAGCTCTCGGCCTGGTCGCCCAGCACGAGGGCGAGGACGAGCGGAGGCAGCGGATAGCCGAGCTTGGTGAAGAGGTAGCCCATGACGCCGAACACCAGCATCATCCACACGTCGAACATGGCGTTGTTCACGGTGTAGGCGCCGATCGCGCAGATCACGACGATCACCGGAGCGATGATCGAGAACGGCACGCGCAGGATCGCGGCGAACAGCGGCACGCAGGTCAGGACCATGATCAGGCCGACGACGTTGCCGAGATACATCGACGCGATCAGGCCCCAGACGAAGTCCTTCTGCTCGACGAACAGCAGCGGTCCGGGCTGGAGGCCCCAGATCAGCAGGCCGCCCAGCAGCACCGCCGCGGTGGGCGAGCCGGGAATGCCGAGCGTGAGCATGGGCAGCAGCGCCGAGGTGCCGGCGGCGTGGGCCGCGGTCTCCGGCGCCACCACGCCCTCGAGTTCGCCCTTGCCGAAATTGTTGCCGTTCTTCGAGAACCGCTTGGCGAGGCCGTAGCCCATGAAGGAGGCCGGGGTCGCGCCGCCCGGCGTGATGCCCATCCAGCAGCCGACGATGCAGCTGCGCAGGAAGGTGAAGAACATCTTCGGAAGCTGGCGCCAGGTGCGGATCACCGCGTCCATCTTCAGCTTGGCGTCGGCGCCGGAGAACTTCAGCCCGTCCTCCATGGAGGTCAGGATCTCGCCGATGCCGAACAGGCCGATGACCGCCACCAGGAACTTGAAGCCGTTCAGCAGCTCCTCATGCCCGAAGGTCATGCGCAGCGAGCCGGTGACGCCGTCGAGGCCGACGCAGGCGAGCGCGAAGCCGAGGCACATGGAGGCGAGCGTCTTGGCCGGCGAGCCGCGCCCCATGCCGATGAAGCTCGCGAAGGTGAGGAACTGCACCGCGAAGAATTCGGCCGGCCCGAAGCGCAGCGCGAACTTGGCGACCACGGGCGCGAGGAAGGTGATGAGCGCGACGGCGAAGATCGCGCCGACGAAGGAGGAGGTGAAGGCGGCCACCAGCGCCTCGTCGGCGCGGCCGCGTTGGGCCATGGGATGGCCGTCGAAGGTCGTCGCGACCGACCACGGCTCGCCGGGAATGTTGAACAGGATGGCGGTGATCGCCCCGCCGAACAGCGCCCCCCAGTAGATGCTGGTGAGCATGATGATCGCCGAAGTCGGCTCCATCGAGAACGTCAGCGGCAGCAGGATCGCGACGCCGTTCGCGCCGCCGAGGCCGGGGAGCACGCCGATGACGACGCCGAGCGTGATGCCCAGGATCATCAGCGCCACATTGTACCACGTCAACGCGACGGCGAATCCGCCGACGAGAGCGCTGAGCTCGTCCATGCATATCCTCCCCGAGCGAACGGCGATCGAGCTCGAAAGCTTCGTTTCGCCAGTCATGGAGGACGCTATTCGCGGCCGTCATGGCATGCAATATTCCATTTGCATGTGCGACGCAGCAATATTCTAAATGATTAGACGGCGACGCTGAATGAATGCTGACGTTCCTGTGGTATACACTTGTCACGCAATCGCGAGGGGTGGAGCGGGCGCCGCATGTCGGAGAACGGACTCGAGCTGCAGCCGATCGAAGGTCTGCAGAGCCTGAAAGCGCGCACCTACGAGGCGCTGAAGGCCGCGATTTTCGAGATGAACCTCTACGACGAGAAGGCCCAGCTCAAGCTGGACGAGCGCGCGCTCGCGCTGAAGTTCGGCGTCAGCCGCACGCCGCTCCGGGAGGCGCTGGCGCAGCTCGAGCAAGAGGGTCTGGTGCGCACGGCGCCACGGCGCGGCATCTTCATCGTGCGCCGGACCAAGGCCGAGATCCTGGAGATGATCACCGTCTGGGCCGCGCTCGAAAGCATGGCGGCCCGGCTCGCGACCGTGGTCGCGAGCGACGCCGAGATCGCCGCCCTGCACGGGCTGACCGACACGTTCTCGGGCGCCGACGTCGACGCCCACATGGGCGAGTATTCGGACGCCAACATCCGCTTCCACGCCGCCATCATCGCGCTCTCGCGCTGCCGCCTGATCGCGGACATCACGAGCGGCCTGTTCATGCATGTCCGCGCCATCCGGCAGCGGACCATCTTCGAGCAGGACCGCGCCCGACGCTCGATCGTCGATCACAAGGAGATCGTCGATGCGCTGGAGGCGCGCAACGGCGAGCGCGCCGAACGTCTGGTGCGCGAGCACACGCTCCGGCTCCGGGAGCACGTCGAGCGCTACGTCACGATCGACTGACGCGGCGCGCGCCCCGCAAGGCCCGGACGGGGCCGCGCGGCGCGCGCCGCGTCAGGCCAGGGCGTCAGCGGACGCCGAGCAGCTCAACGTCGAAGACCAGGGTCGCGTTCGGCGGGATCACGCCGCCGGCGCCGCGCGCGCCGTAGCCGAGTTCGGCCGGGATCGTCAGCGTGCGCTTGCCGCCGACCTTCATGCCGGCGACGCCCTCGTCCCAGCCCTTGATCACCTGTCCCGCGCCGAGGCGGAACGCAAAGGGATCGCCCCGGTCGCGCGACGAATCGAACTTCGCGCCCTTGGCGCCGTTCTGGTCCAGCCAGCCGGTGTAGTGGACCTGCACCGTCTTGCCCGCCACGGCCTCGGCCCCCGAGCCGACGACCTCCTCCTGGATCTTGAGCCCGGAGGGCAGCGTCTTGGTTTCGGCGGCGGATGCGGAAAGGGTCATGGCGAGGGTCAGGGCTCCTGTGGCGAGGGCGAGCGAACGGATCATAGACGGCTCCTCCTTCACGCCGCCGCGCTCGTGCGGGCGCGGTCGGCCGGCGGGGTTATAGCGCGGCCGGTCGATGTTCGAACAGGGACGGCCGAAGCCGGGGGAGGATCAGCCCGCGCGGGCCGCCGCAAGGCTCAGCATGCTCTCCTGAACCACGCGCTCGTGGCTCTCGGCATGGCTCTTGACCCGGTACTGGGGCTCCAGATCGTCGCGCATCGCGGGGAGCAGGCGGACAACCTCGACCACGCCGCCGGCGCGGCCGACGCTGCTGGGCGACAGCTCGAGACGCTGTCCAATTTTGTATTTGTGGGAATCTGACATGAATTCTTGTATCATGCCGCACAGGCTTTGAAAGCATCCGCGGGCAGGCGCCGAAAATAAATCGCCCGCAGGGCCTGCAGGAATTGCGGCCGGCGCGCGCTTGATAATTTCGCCGCGCAGCCTATGTTGGCCATGAATTTTTCGCGCTCTTTCGTGAAATTTTCCGCCTGACGCGCTTCGCTGTCGGGCTTTCATCGCCTTTTCCGAGGGCGTCCACCGCGCGATGGCTGACCGGCGCGCGGGTCGAGCGCATTTTTCCTCCGCGCCCGTCCCTTCCGCCGGGCCGCCGCCCGCCGCAAGCCAAGGAGATCACGTGCAGGTTCTCGTACGCGACAACAACATCGAGCAGGCGCTCAAGGCTCTGAAGAAGAAGATGCAGCGCGAAGGCGTCTTCCGGGAGATGAAGCAGCGCAAGGCCTATGAGAAGCCGTCCGAGAAGCGCGCCCGGCAGAAGTCCGAGGCGGTGCGCCGGGCCCGCAAGGTCGCGCGCAAGGCCGCTCAGCGCGAGGGGCTGATCCCCGGTCCGAAGAAGAAGCCGCGGCCGATGGCGCGTCCCCGCGCCGCCGCCGCGCCCGCGCCCGCGCCGGCCGCGATCAACGGCTGAGCCCCAGCCGCGTTTCGAACGCCAAAGCCCCCTTCCGCCCGGCGGAAGGGGGCTTTTTCGTGCGCCGCCGGAGCCCACGTGACGCTGGGGCGGCGCGTCGCTATATCAGGTGCGAACCCTCGATCGGCCGCCCCTCGCGCGCGGCCCGCCTGACGCCTCCGGAGGCCTTATGTCGTCCGCATCCGACAAGACGCCCGTCACCGTGCTCACCGGCTATCTCGGCGCCGGCAAGACCACGCTGCTCAACCGCATCCTCTCCGAGCCGCACGGCAAGAAATACGCCGTGATCGTCAACGAGTTCGGCGAGATCGGCATCGACAACGACCTTGTCGTCGGCGCCGACGAGGAAGTGTTCGAGATGAACAACGGCTGCATCTGCTGCACCGTGCGCGGCGACCTGATCCGCATCCTCGAAGGCCTGATGAAGCGCAAGGGCAAGTTCGACGCGATCATCGTCGAGACCACCGGCCTCGCCGACCCCGCCCCCGTCGCGCAGACCTTCTTCATCGACGAGGAGGTGGGCCGGAAGGCCCGGCTCGACGCCGTCGTGACCGTCGCCGACGCCAAGTGGCTGACGGACCGGCTGAAGGACGCGCCGGAGGCCAAGAGCCAGATCGCCTTCGCCGACGTGATCCTGCTCAACAAGACCGACCTCGTCACCAAGGACGAGCTGGAGGAGGTCGAGGCCCGCATCCGCGGCATCAACCCCTACGCCCGCGTCATCCGCACGGTGAAGAGCGCCGTCGCGCTGGACGAGGTGCTGGACAGAGGCGCGTTCGATCTCGACCGCATCCTCAGCATCGAGCCGGCCTTCCTCGAGGCCGACGACCACGACCATCACCATCACGGCCATGATCATGGTCATGACCATCACGAGCACGGCCCGGACTGCGGCTGCGGCCACGACCATCACCACCACGGCCATGACCACGGGCATGAGAAGCACGACCACGGCGCGCACGCGCACGGCGGCCTGAAGCACTACCACGACGAGACCATGCAGTCGGTCGCGCTGGAGATTCCGGGCGAGGTCGACCCCAACAAGTTCATGCCCTGGGTCAACGCGCTGGCGCAGTCCGACGGCCAGAACTTCCTGCGCTGGAAGGGCATCCTCGCGTTCAAGGGCGAGGACCGCCGCTTCGTTTTCCAGGGCGTGCACATGATCCTCGACGGCGACCTGCAGCGCGAGTGGAAGGCCAACGAGGCCCGCCGCTCCAAGCTGGTCTTCATCGGCAAAGAGCTCGACGAGGCGAAGCTGCGCCGCGAGTTCGAGGCCTGCGCGGCTTAAGAAGACCGCCGCGCTCCTGGGTCCCGGCCTTGCGCCGGGACCCAGACCCTCACCGCTTTCCGCACGTCATTCGAACGGCGCCCGCGCGGCTTTCCAGCCGCCGGCGTTTCTGGGTCCCGGCGCCAAGGCCGGGACGCGAGGCCTGAGTTTCCCCATGTCCATGCCCATCGAAGCCGGCTACCCTTCCCTCTCCGACCGCGTCACGACGGTCGAGGCCGGGGCCTATGTGGTCGCGGCGACGTTCCTCGGCGACGCGGCCGTGTTCGCGCTCGGCGACGGTTCGGTGCTGTTCTCGGGCGAGGACGGCGACACCCGCGCGCCCGCCCATGACGGCGGCGTGCTGTGCGCGGCCGTCGCGCCGGGCGTGCTCGTCACCGGCGGCGACGACGGCAAGGCGTTGCGCTTCAAGGCGGGCGCCGCTCCGGAAACCGTGGGCGAGGCTCAGGGCTGGATCGACGCGGTGGCGATCGGGCCGGACGGCGCGGTGGCCTGGTCGTCGGCGAAGAAGGTGTTCGCCCGCGACGGCAAGGGCGACCTCCGCACCTACGAGGCGCCCTCCGCCGCGCGCGGCCTCGCCTTCGCGCCCAAGGGCTACCAGCTCGCCGTCGCGCGCTACAACGGCGTCTCGCTCTGGTTCCCGCGCGCCGAGGGCTCGCCGAAGGAGCTCTCCTGGAAGGGCAGCCACGTCGACGTCACCTTCGCCCCCGACGGCCGCTTCGTGGTGACGACCATGCAGGAGAACGCCCTGCACGGCTGGCGCGTCGCCGACGGCGCGCACATGCGCATGTCGGGCTATCCCGGCAAGGTGCGCTCGCTCGACTGGACCGCGGACGGCAAGTGGCTCGCCTCCGCCGGCGCCGACGCCGCCATCATCTGGCCGTTCCAGGCCAAGGACGGACCGATGGGCAAGGCGCCGAAGGAGCTCGGCGTTCGGCCTTCGCGCGTCGCACGCGTCGCCGCCCATCCGAAGGCGCCCGTCATAGCGCTCGGCTACGAGGACGGCTGCATCCTGTTGGTGCGGATGTCCGACGGCGCGGAGATCCTGGCGCGCCCCGCGCTCGCCGGCGGGCCCGTCACCGCGCTCGGCTGGGACCGTATCGGCTCCCGCCTCGCCTTCGGAACCGAGGACGGCCAGGCGGGCGTGGTGGCGCTGCCGGAAGGCTGACGCCGCACTGCACATAATTTGTTCGCACGCGCGGGAACGACCTCCGCACGCGCCCGTTCCCAATAGCGATCCACCGCTTTCGGGGAAGGTCGCGCATGGACAACGCCGTCGCCGCCGTCGAGCAGGTCGCCGGACGCCTCGAATGGCTGCCGGACTGGGCCGTCACTCTGGTCCTCTTCGCCGCGGCGATCGGCGTGGTGGTGCTGGTGCACGGCGCGATCTTCCGGCGATTGCAGGCCCTCGTCGCGGGAAGATCGCTGTTCTGGCGCTCGCTGGTGGCGCGCACGCGCGGGCCTAGCCGCCTCGCCTTCTTCATGTTCACGCTGAGCGTCGCGACCGCCTCCTCCCCGGCGCCGCCGCAGTTCGCCGGCTTCATGCGGCACGCTCTGCTGATCGCCTTCATGGTGCTGATCGGCTGGACCGCCACCACCGCGCTGCACATCTGGACCGTGGTCCATATGCGCCGCTTCAAACTCGACGCGGAAGACAACCTCCTCGCGCGCAAGCATTACACGCAGATCCAGATCCTGAAGCGCGCCGGCGTCATCCTCGTCTTCGTGGTGACGCTGTCGGCCGCGCTGATGACCTTCGAGGGCGTACGGCAGTACGGCGTCTCGCTGCTCGCCTCCGCCGGCGCCGCGGGCCTCATTCTCGGCCTCGCCATGCAGCCGGTGCTCGCGAACCTCGTCGCCGGCATCCAGCTCGCGATCACCCAGCCGATCCGGATCGAAGACGCGATCGTGGTCGAGAACGAATGGGGCTGGGTCGAGGACATCACCTCGACCTATGTCGTCGTCCGGCTCTGGGACTGGCGGCGTCTCGTGCTGCCGCTGAAATACTTCATCGAGAAGCCGTTCCAGAACTGGACCCGCGAGGGCGCCTCCATCATCGGAACGGTGATGATCTATGTGGACCACGCGGCTCCGATCGCGCTGATGCGGGAGAAGCTCGAGGAACTGGCCAGGGCGAGCCCGCTCTGGGACGGCCAGGTGGTCAACCTGCAGGTCTCCGACGCCATGGAGCACGTCATCCAGGTGCGCTTCCTGGTTTCCGCCGGAACCTCTCCCCGGGCCTGGGATCTCCGCTGCGAGATGCGGGAGAAGATGATCGGCTGGCTCGCCGAGGAGCACCCCTACGCGCTGCCGCGGCTGCGGGCGGACATGGGCCGCCAGCCCGCATCCGATCCGCTTCAACGCCAGACCCGCGAAAGCCCCCGGGAGAGCCTCGCTCCGGCGACGCCCGCCGCCCCGCGCCGGGCGCGGCAGACGGCGCGCGCCTGATCGTCAGGCGCGGGTGACGGCGTCGGCGTTGATGTCCTCGATGCGCAGCGCGCCGACCTGCTTCATGATGGTCTCGAACTCGCGCTGCATGAGGGTCAGCACCGCCGCGACGCCGGGTTCGCCGAAGGCCGCGAGGCCCCAGCAATAGGGCCGGCCGATGCAGACCGCGGTCGCGCCGAGCGCCAGCGCCTTGAGGACGTCGGTGCCGCGCCGGAAGCCGCCGTCGACCAGGACGGGGACCTTGCCGTTCACCGCCTTCACCACCTCGGGAAGCACGTCGATGGTCGGGTAGAGGCTCTCCTCCGCGCGGCCGCCATGGTTCGAGACGATGATGGCGTCGACCCCGTGCTTCAGCGCCTCCTCGGCGTCCTCGTGGGTGACGATGCCCTTGAGCACCAGCTTGCCCTTCACGATCTTGCGGAGCCGGTCGACATAGTCCCAGGTCATGCCGGTGCCGTAGAGGTTCGTGACCTTCGTGACGTCGAGGTCGTCGAACATCGGCTTGCGGCTGACCTCGTTGGCGAAGCCGCCGAGGTGGCAGTCCTGGCAGACGCGGCTGTCCTCGCGGCGCAGGCGGAACAGCGTCTCGGTGTTGCGGCCGCCCTGCCGGTCGACGGTCAGCACGATCGCCGGCGCGCCGGCGGCCTCCGCGCGCTTCACCAGCGCCTCGGTCACGGTCCAGTCGTCGGTCGGGTAGAGCATGTACCAGACCGGCGCGCCGCGGGCTTCGGTGACGTCCTCGATCGAGGTGGAGCCCACCGTCGACAGGATCATGCCGTTGCCCTTGAGCTTCGCCGCCTTGGCGACCGCGCCCTCCGCCTCCGGGTGGAACGCGCCCTGGCTGGAGACCGGCGCCAGCATGATCGGCGTGCCGAACTTCTGGCCGAAGATCGTGACGCTGGTGTCGATCTTGCGGACGTCGATCAGGCGCCGCGCGCGGATGCGGATGCGCGAGAAGGCCTCATGGTTGGCCTTGAGCGTCTCGTCGCCGTCGACGCCGCTCGCGAGGTAGCCGTAATGGGCCGGCGGCAGCGCCTTCTTGGCGGCGGGCTCGAAGTCGAACACGTTCAGCGCCTGCTCCGGCGCCGAGATGATCCCGTCCGCGGTCGCCTGCTGGGGCGCGCGCAGCACGTCGTAGCTCTGCGCGAACGCGTCGCTGGAGCCGGCCGCGAGCGCGGCGGCGATCGCGCTCATCGCCGTCGGCGTCATCACGGGGCTCGCCGCGAGGAAGCGCAGAAAGGCGCGCCGGTCGGAGAGGCGCGCGGCGGAGGGCCCGGAGGCTTGGGTCTGGTCGGACAAGGCGTCGTCTCCGTTCGCAGGTTCGCGGGAGTCCCACGCGGATGGCCGGATCGGCGGCGATCGGCGCGGCGGGATTCCGGCCGTCGCTGGCGACGACCGGACGACACAGGCTGTATACGACTAAAGTCTAGGCTTAAAGATAAGAATGATTAGAAACCGCGACGGGCCGCCTTGCAAGCGGAGCGGCTCTCGGGAGCGCGGCGACGCGCGGTCAGAGCGCCCGCCGCGCCCGGCGGATGACCCAGATCGCAAGCACGCCGAAGGCGCCGAAGAAGAAGATGTTGAACCAGGGGATGATGGTGGGGTTCGGCTCGGTGCGGCGGATGTTGATGGCGTTCGGGAACCACGAGAACAGGTTCACGCGCCAGCCGTACTTGGTGACGACGGCGAGCCCCTTCTCGGAGGCGATCGACGCCGCGACCGCCTGCTCGTCGGCGCTGTCGAACTTCAGGTAGAACGGGAAGCCCCAGCCGGTGTCCTCGTTGCGGTAGACGTGCGGGGCCTTGGTCTCGGCGTCCTCGGCGAAGATGTAGTAGACGTCCCGCCCCGTCTGCGGGCGGTCTCCGCCCTGCAGCGGCTTGCCGCTCATGTCGACCCGGCGGTTCTCGACCCCGATGATGCGCACCACGTCGTGCCGCGGCAGGTAGTAGTGCAGGAACGCCGCCCCCGGCAGCACCGCGAGCAGGGCCACGACGGCGACGATCACGCGGGTGCGGTTGAACATGGGACGGAAGCTCCTCGGGTCGGGAATGTGCGTCCGTTATGTGGGACGCGGCCGGCGCGCAGCAATCGGAACGGTCGGCGGACAGCCGACATTCCCGCGGTCCGGGCCGTCAATCCAGCCATGCGCGACGGCCGTCATCTTTGGCACGGCGCTCGCTTCGCCTTTCGTCGCAGTGTGGGCGGCAGCGGGAGCGGCGGCATGGGAATGATCGAACTGGTGGTGGCCATGTGCCTGCAGGCGGAGCCCGCGGCATGCCGTATCACGCGGACCGCGCTCGTGGGCTCGCCGAACTCTTGCGCCTCCGCCGACAGCGAAAGCGTCCGGGAGCCCGGCTGGTACATGGCGCGCTGGACCTGCCGCTGGCGGCGGTGACGGGCGGGGCGCCGTGAGGCGCCGCGCCCGCCGTTCGCTCACCGCACCAAGAAATTCCGGAACTGCCAGGGATCGCTCTCGTCGAGGTCCTCCGGGAACAGGCCGGGCCGGTTCTCGAGCGGCGTCCAGTCGGTGTAGTAGCCCTTCACCGGACCGAGATAGGGCTTCTGGATCTCGAGGCAGCGCTTGAAGTCCATCTCGTCGGTCTCGACGATGCCCTCGTTCGGGTTCTCGATCGCCCAGACCATGCCGGCGAGGATCGCGGAGGTCACCTGCAGGCCGGTCGCGTTCTGGTAGGGCGCGAGCGTCCGCGTCTCCTCGAGCGAGAGCTGCGAGCCGTACCAGTAGGCGCCCTTGGCGTGGCCGTAGAGCAGCACGCCGAGTTCGTCGATCCCGTCGACCAGTTCGTCCTCGTCGAGCACGTGCAGCGTGTCCTGCACCTTGCCCTCGGCCCCGAACAGCTCGTGCCACGACAGCACCGCGTCGTCGGCCGGGTGGTAGGCGTAGTGGCAGGTCGGACGGTAGACGGCCTTCCCGTCCTCCCAGACCGTGAAATAGTCGGGGATCGAGATCGACTCGTTGTGGGTGACGAGGAAGCCGTATTGCGGCCCCGGCGTCGGGCACCAGGTGCGGACCTTGGTCGCCGCGCCCGGCTGCATCAGGTAGATCGCCGGCGCCTTCGGGTCGTCATGCGTCTTCGCGTTCTCGGGCATCCAGGTCTCGTGCGTGCCCCAGCCGAGTTCGGCAGGCTGCAGGCCCTCCGAGATGAAGCCCTCGACCGACCAGGTGTTGAGGAACACGCCGCGCGGCTTCGGGTCGGTGGTGCGCTGGGTGTCGCGCTCGGCGATGTGGACGCCCTTCACGCCGATCTGGCGCAGCAGCGCCGCCCATTCCTCGCGGTTCGTCGGCTCGGGGGTGTTGAGGTTCAGGTCGGCGGCGATGTTCAGCGCCGCCTGCTTCACGAAGAACGAGACCATGCCCGGGTTCGCGCCGCAGGTGGAGACGGCGGTCGGCAGGCCCTTCGGGCTGCGGGCGCGCAGATCGAGCGTCATCTGGCGCAGCGCGTAGTTCGAGCGCTCCGACGGCCCCTTGTTCTTGTCAAAATAGAAACCGAGCCACGGCTCGTTGACCGTGTCGATGTAGAGGACGCCGAGCTCCTGGCAGAGCGCGATCAGGTCGGCCGAGCCGGTGTCGACCGAGAGGTTCACGCAGAAGCCGCGGCCCTCGCCTTTAGTCAGCAGCGGCGTCAGCAGCTCGCGGTAATTCTCCTTCGTCACATGCTTCTGGATCAGCTCGTAGCCGTGCTTGTCCAGGATGTGCTTGTTGTGGTCGCTCGGGTCGATGAAGAAGAAGCGCTCGCGGTCGAACTCGAAATGCCGCTCGATCAGCGGCAGCGTGCCTCGGCCGATGGAGCCGAAACCGATCATCACGATGGGGCCGTCGATCTTGGCGTACACCGGATGGTCAGACATTTTTTGGCGGCTCCGTCTTTAGGATGACTTGGGGGAAGCCGGGCGATAAAGGCGGATCGGACCGTCAAAATCAACCGCGCGCGACGCCGCTCCGGCGACCTGCGACGTCGCCGGCCGCCTCCGGGACGAGCGCCGTCCGCGTTGAAGCGCGTCGCCGCGGCCGGCCTTGAGCGGAAGGCGAGACGCGGACGAGGCGGCGTTCCGCCGCGGCGGGCTATAGCCAGCGCTTGCGCCGGAAATAGGCGTAGAGGCCGCAGCAGACCGCGGCGATGACGCCGAGGACCGCGAAGTAGCCGTAGCGCCAGTGCAGCTCCGGCATGTGGTCGAAGTTCATGCCGTAGACGCCGGCGATCGCGGTCGGCGCCGCAAGGATCGCGGCCCAGGAGGCGAGCTGGCGGGCGATCGCCGTCTGCTGCGCCTGCCCCAGCATCATGCTGGCCTCGAACGCGAAGGCGAGCACCTCGCGCATGGCGTCGATGTCGTCGCGCGTGCGGTCGATCCGCCCCGTGACGTCGCGGAAGCGCGGCGCCATGTCCGGATCGATCGCGATCACGTCGGAGCGCTCCAGCCGCCGGCACACGTCGAGCAGCGGCGTCGCCGCGGTGCGGAGCCGCAGCAGGTTGCGCCGCAGCCGGTACAACCGCTCGATCCGGCCCGGCGGCTGCTCGCCCTGCAGCACATGGTCCTCGATCCGCTCGACCTGCGCCCGGATCTTCTCCAGCACCCCGTCGTAGTTCGAGACGATGAAGTCGAGCAGCGCATAGAGGATGTAGTCCTCGCCATGCGTGAGCGCGGCGGGCGAGGCCTCGCAGCGCTCCCGCACCGGCGCGTAGGACGAGGACGCGCCGTGGCGGATCGACACGACGTAGCCGCGACCGACGATGATGTGGGTCTCGCCGAGCGCGAGCTGTCCGTCCACGATCTGCGCCGTGCGCGCGGTCACGAAGCAGGCGTCGCCATAGGTCTCGAGCTTTGGCCGCGGGTGCTCGCGCAGCGCCTGGCGGATCGCGAGCTCGTGCAGGCCGAACTGCCGCTGCACGCGCCGGAGCAGCGGCTCGGGCGGATCCTTCAGGCCGATCCAGACCACATGGCCCGGCCGGGCCGCCCAGTCGCCGGCCTCGTCGACCGCGATCTCGGACAGCCGCTTGCCATGGGCGTAGACGCCCGCCGCCACGAGGCCCGGCTCCGCCCCTGCGGGCGTCGGCGTGTCTGGCTCGGTCTCTGTCATGGGAGCGTCCGGAGGAACGGCGCGGCGGCGGCCGCGCGCAGGACCCAGAAGCTGTCAGGGACCATGGACGGGGTCCAGTCCGTCCATGCCCGCCGCGGCCGCGCCGGAGGGAGGCGCGCCCTCCCCCGACGGAACGACTGGGGCTCGCGCGATGATCGAGCGCCTCTATCGCGCGATTTTACTGGGAGATCGAAAAATTATACTGCGCGGCCGTTGGTCGCCGAGACGCCGGCGGATTGGCATGCCAGATTCGGCCCGCGTGCCCGCTCCGCGAGCCTCCCTCCGAAAGTCGACCTCGCTTAGGCTGTCGTTTCGAGGGCATCTTGCGGCGTCGTGCGCATGCCCTGCGCAGCGGGCGATCGCGCGCGACCTCCGTCCGGCGGGCGCGGCGCCTACCAGAGAAACTAAAGTCGACCATGATCTGCTAGAAGATTTTCTGAACGTCAAGAATAGGTCGACTGAATTCACCGAGACTAGCTGACAGAATGACTGGTACTGATGTAGCGTGACCAGCTGTCGCATAGTCAAGTTCTGACCGATGTTTATTTTGCGCGGCAATCACGCGCTTCAGGAGGAAACGATGGCGAGACGCCCCGGTAAGAATTTTCTGTTCGTCCCCGGCCCGACGAACGTTCCGGAGCGCGTGCTTCGGGCCATGATGGTCAGCCAGGAAGACCACCGCTCGCCGATCTTTCCGGAGCTGACCAAGCCGCTCTATGAGGGCCTGAAGAAGGTCTACAAGAGCAAGGACGGCCAGGTCTTCATCTTCCCGTCCTCGGGCACCGGCGGCTGGGAAGCCGCGCTTGCGAACACGCTCGCCCCCGGCGACAAGGTGCTGACGGCCCGCTTCGGCCAGTTCAGCCACCTCTGGGTCGACATGGCGCAGCGCCTCGGCCTGGACGTGCAGATCCAGGAAGAGGAGTGGGGCACCGGCGCCCACGAGGAGAAGATCGAAGAGGCTCTCGTCGCCGACAAGAACCACGAGATCAAGGCCGTCATGGTCGTCCACAACGAGACGGCGACCGGCGTGACCTCGAACATCGGCGCGATCCGCAAGGCGATGGACGCCGCCGGCCATCCGGCGCTGCTGTTCGTCGACTCGGTCTCGGGCCTCGGCTCGATCGACTTCCGCTTCGACGAGTGGAAGGTCGACTGCGCCGTCTCCGGCTCGCAGAAGGGCCTGATGCTGCCGGCCGGCCTCGGCTTCGTCTGCGTCAGCCAGAAGGCGCTCGGGCTGCGCAAGAACGCCGGCCTGAACAAGGTCTATTTCGACTTCCAGGACCACATCAACACCAACCCCTCCGGCTACTTCCCCTACACGCCGGCGACCAACCTGCTGCACGGCCTGCGCGAGTCGCTCGCCTGCATCGAGGAAGAGGGTCTGGAGAACATCTTCCGCCGCCATCACGTGCTGGCCGAGGCCACCCGCCGGGCCGTCGACGCCTGGGGCCTCAAGCTCTGCGCGAAGTCGCCCCGCTGGCACTCCGACACGGTGTCGGCGATTCTGGCGCCGGAAGGCATCGACGCGGCGAAGATCATCCGCCACGCCTATGACCGCTACAACCTGGCGCTCGGCGCGGGCCTCTCGAAGGTCGCGGGCCGCGTGTTCCGCATCGGCCATCTCGGCGACCTGAACGAGCTGATGCTGCTCGGCGCCATCGCCGGCGCGGAGCTGTCGATGCTCGACAACGGCGTGAAGATCAAGGCCGGCTCCGGCGTCGGCGCCGCGCAGGAGTATCTGCGCGACAACCCGATCGAGGCGCAGGCCGCGGCTCCCAAGGCGGCCTGACCGGACATGAATCCGACCGGGCGCGCTTGAATGCGCGCGCCCGGTCGGCATTGTTCCGGAGCCAACGAAGCGCCTGACGCACGCCGCGGAGCTCCTTCCGCGCCGGCTGGCGCATGGGGAGCGCAATGACGCACAAGATCGTCTTTCTTGACCGCGAGAGTGTCGACGCGAACGTCCGCGCGCCGAACTTCCCGCACGACTACGTCGAATACCAGTCCACCTGGACGCCCGACGAGATCGTCGAGCGCCTGAAGGACGCCGACATCGCCCTGATCAACAAGGTGCCGATGCGGGCGGACGTGCTGAAGCAGCTTCCCAAGCTGAAGCTGATCGCCGTCGCCGCCACGGGCACGGACGTGGTCGACAAGGCCCAGGCCAAGGCCCAGGGCATCACCATCTCCAACATCCGCGGCTACGCCTTCAACACCGTGCCGGAGCACGTGATCGGCCTGATCTTCGCGCTGCGCCGCGCGATCGTGCCCTACGCCAATTCGGTGAAGCGCGGCGACTGGAACAAGTCGCAGCAGTTCTGCTACTTCGACTATCCGATCTACGACGTCGCGGGCTCGACCCTCGGCATCGTCGGCTACGGCGCGCTCGGCAAGTCGATCGGCAAGCGGGCCGAAGCGCTCGGCATGAAGATCCTGCCCTACGACGTCTTCCCGCAGGACGGCCTGGTCGATTTCGAGACCGTGCTGACCCAGTCCGACGCCATCACCATCCACGTTCCGCTGACGCCCGACACCAAGAACATGTTCGGCGCGGAGCAGTTCAAGAAGATGAAGAACAGCGCGATCCTCATCAACACCGCCCGCGGCGGGCTGGTGGACGAGGCGGCGCTGCTCGAGGCGCTGAAGTCGGGCGAGATCGGCGGCGCGGGCTTCGACGTGGTGGCGCAGGAGCCCCCGAAGGACGGCAACATCCTGTGCGACGCCGACCTGCCGAACCTGATCGTCACGCCGCATGTGGCGTGGGCGTCCAAGCAGGCGATGCAGATCCTCGCCGACCAGCTGATCGACAACGTCGAGAACTTCGTCGCCGGCAAGCCGACGAACGTCGTGGAGTGAGGCTTTCGGCCTCGAACGCCGCCGTCCCGCCCGGCAGAGCCGGGCGACCGCGACTTGCTCGCGCGGCGTGACGGCGGGGCCGGAAATCGTGAACGCCCGCGAAGGCGGGCATGACGTCGCGTGAGGCCGGCGGCCTCCGGCGTCAGACAGAAAACGTCCGCGGACGCGCGGCACCAGGGAAGATCATGACCAAGAAGCTTCTGTTCCAATTCGACACCGATCCGACCCCGAGCGTCTTCGACGTGGTCGTGGGCTACGACGGCGGCGCCGACCACATCACCGGCTACGGCAACGTCACGCCCGAGAACGTCGGCGCCTATGTCGACGGCACGATCTACACCCGCGGCGGCAAGGAGAAGCAGTCCACGGCGATCTTCGTCGGCGGCGGCGACATGGCGGCCGGCGAGGCGGTCTACGACGCGGTCCAGAAGCGGTTCTTCGGACCCTTCCGCGTCTCCACCATGCTGGACTCGAACGGCTCGAACACGACGGCGGCGGCCGGCGTGGCGCTGGCGGTCAAGGCGCTCGGCGGCGACGTCAAGGGCAAGAAGGCCGTGATCCTGGCCGGCACCGGCCCGGTCGGCATGCGCTCCGCCGCGATGCTCGCCAAGGAAGGCGCGGCGGTCACGATCGTAGGCCGCGCGCTCGACAAGGCCCAGAAGTCGGCGGCCAACGTCGAGAAGCGCTTCGGCGTGAAGATCGACGCGGTCGAGGCCAAGTCCGGCGAGGACCGCGCCAAGGCGGTCGCGGGCGCGAACCTCGTGTTCTCCGCCGGCGCGATCGGCCTCGAGCTGCTGGCCGAGGACGTCTGGAAGTCGGAATCCTCGATCGAGATCGTGGTCGACTACAACGCCCAGCCCCCGCTCGGCATCGGCGGCATCGACGCCATGGACAAGGCCAAGGAGCGTCACGGCAAGCTGGCGCTCGGCGCGCTCGGCCTCGGCGGCCTGAAGCTCAAGCTGCACCGCACGCTGATCGGCAAGCTGTTCGAGGCGGCCGACCAGTCCTTCGACGCCGACGAGATCTACGCGCTCGCGAAAGAGATGGCGTGATGGCGCGCGAACAGACCCTCGGCGTCTTCCTCGACGAGCTCGCGAGCGAGGCTCCGACGCCCGGAGGCGGCGGCGCGGCCGCCATCTCCGGCGCCATGGGCGCGGCGCTGGTGTCGATGGTGGCGAACCTCACCGTCGGCAAGCCGAAATACGCCGAGGTCGAGGAGCAGGTGAAGGCGGTGCTGGCGAAGTCCGAGGCGCTCCGGGCCAAGCTCACCGACGCCATCGCCGACGACGTCAAAGCCTTCGACGCCGTGATGGGAGCCTACGGGCTCCCGAAGGGCGAGGACGACGCGGCCAAGGCCGCGCGCACCGCCAAGATCCAGGCGGCGCTCAAGGAGGCCACCGACGTGCCGCTCGAGGCCGCGCGGCTCTGCCGCGAGGCGATCGAGCTGTCGGCGGAGATCGCCGAGATCGGCAACCTCAACGTAATCTCGGACGCGGGCGTCGCGGTGCAGTCGGCCTACGCCGGCCTGATGAGCGCGGCGCTCAACGTGCGCGTCAACGCCAAGTCGATCAAGGACCGCGACTTCGCGGAGGCCCGGCTCGCCGAGCTCGAGACCCTGATCGGCGAGGCCACCGCGCTCAACGCCAAGACCTACGAGCTCGTCAAGTCCAAGCTGGCGTGAAGACCGGCGCCGAGCTCGCGACAGACCCGGAACGCAAGGAGGATCGTGATGGACGTTCACGAGTACCAAGCTAAGGAGCTTCTCGCGAGCTTCGGCGTCGCCGTGCCCAAGGGCGCGGTCGCCTTCAGCCCGGACCAGGCGGTCTACGCCGCCACCGAACTCGGCGGCTCGTTCTGGGCCGTGAAGGCCCAGATCCACGCCGGCGCCCGCGGCAAGGCGGGCGGGGTCAAGCTCTGCCGCACCTACAACGAGGTGCGCGACGCCGCCAAGGGCATGCTCGGCAAGCGTCTCGTCACGATCCAGACCGGGCCGGAAGGCAAGCCGGTCCAGCGCGTCTACGTCGAGGCGGCGGACCCGTTCGAGCGCGAGCTCTATCTCGGCTACGTGCTCGACCGGAAGGCCGAGCGCGTGCGCGTCATCGCCTCCACCCGCGGCGGCATGGAGATCGAGGAGATAGCCAAGACCGAGCCGGAGGCGCTCATCCAGGTCGTGGTGGAGCCCGCCGTCGGCCTGCAGCAGTTCGAGGCCCGCGAGCTCGCCTTCAAGCTCGGCCTCAACATCAAGCAGGTCTCGGCCGCGGTGCGGGTGATCATGAACGCCTACCGCGCGTTCCGCGACACCGACTGCACCATGCTCGAGATCAACCCGCTGGTCGTCACCCGCGACGACCGCGTGCTGGCGCTCGACGCCAAGATGTCGTTCGACGACAACGCGCTGTTCCGCCGGCACAACGTCGCCGACATGCACGACCCCTCGCAGAGCGACCCGCGCGAGGCGCAAGCGGCCGAGCACAACCTCAGCTACATCGGCCTCGAGGGCGAGATCGGCTGCATCGTCAACGGCGCCGGCCTCGCCATGGCGACCATGGACATGATCAAGCACGCCGGCGGCGAGCCGGCGAACTTCCTCGACGTCGGCGGTGGCGCGAGCCCGGACCGCGTCGCCACCGCCTTCCGGCTGGTGCTGTCGGACAAGAACGTCAAGGCGATCCTCGTCAACATCTTCGCCGGCATCAACCGGTGCGACTGGGTCGCGCAGGGCGTGATCCAGGCCGCGAAGGAGGTGAAGATCGACGTGCCGCTGATCGTGCGCCTCGCCGGCACCAATGTGGAGGCCGGCAAGAAGATCCTCGAGGACAGCGGCCTCGACCTGATCGCCGCCGACACGCTGACGGAAGCCGCCCAGAAGGCGGTCGCGGCCTGCGACGCCTTCAAGAAGTCCGCGGCCTGAAGCTTAAGGGGAGGATACGGCCATGAGCATTCTCATCGACGAAAAGACCCCGATCATCGTCCAGGGCGTCACGGGCGACAAAGGCACCTTCCACGCCAAGGAGATGATCGAGTACGGCTCGAACGTCGTCGGCGGCGTGACGCCGGGCAAGGGCGGCCAGACCCATCTCGGCCTGCCCGTCTTCAACACCGTCAAGGACGCCGTCGCCGCCACCGGCGCCACCACCTCGATCACCTTCGTCGCCCCGCCCTTCGCGGCGGACGCGATCATGGAGGCCGCGGACGCCGGCCTGAAGCTGGTCTGCTCCATCACCGACGGCATCCCCGCCCAGGACATGATGCGGGTGAAGCGCTACCTCTACCGCTACCCCAAGGAGCGGCGGACCATGGTGGTGGGCCCGAACTGCGCCGGCATCATCTCGCCGGGCAAGTCCATGCTCGGCATCATGCCCGGCCACATCTACCTCAAGGGCAATGTCGGCGTGATCTCGCGCTCGGGCACGCTCGGCTACGAGGCCGCGAGCCAGATGAAGGCGCTCGGCATCGGCATCTCGACCTCGGTCGGCATCGGCGGCGACCCGATCAACGGCTCGTCCTTCCTCGACCACCTCGCGCTGTTCGAGCAGGACCCGGAGACGGTCGCCGTGCTGATGATCGGCGAGATCGGCGGCCCGCAGGAGGCCGAGGCCTCGGCCTGGATCAAGGACAACATGTCGAAGCCGGTGATCGGTTTCGTGGCGGGCCTCACCGCGCCGAAGGGCCGGCGCATGGGCCACGCCGGCGCGATCATCTCGGCGCAGGGCGACAGCGCCGCCGAGAAGGCCGAGATCATGAAGTCCTACGGCCTGACGGTCGCCCCCTCGCCCGGCGATTTCGGCACGACCGTTGCAGAAGTCCTCGGCAGGCTGAAGAGCGCGGCCTGATCCGCGACGATCCGGGCGGCGGCGCCTGTTCCTTGCGCCGTCGCCCTGCGTCATCCGCCTGCGGCCGCGGCGCCTCGCGCCCGAACACATGGACCTCGCGATGACCCTGCATCCCCAGTTCTCCCTTTCGGCGCCGGTTTCCATGGACAGCTTCGCCCCGCCGATGATCACCGGCACCGAGCCGGACGCCGCGACGGAAATCCTGTTCCGCGCGCTGGTCGACGTCTGCCGCCGCCACCAGCCGGAGCTCGAGGCCGTGCTGAAGGGCGAGGCCGACATCTCCCAGCTCACGCCCGAGCTGATGGGCCGGGCCCTGCACGCGCAGGGGCTGTGGTTCCGGCTGCTGTCGATCGTCGAGGAGAACACGGCGATGCGCCGGCGCCGCAACGTCGAGCGCACGCAGGGGCGCGACGCGGTCAACGGCACCTTCTCGCACGTGCTGGCGGAGGCGGTCGCGGCCGGCGTGAAGGCCGACGAGATCCACGCCCTGCTGAACGACATCCGCATCCGGCCGACGCTGACCGCCCACCCGACCGAGGCGAAGCGCGTCACGGTGCTGGAGAAGCTGCGGCGCATCTACCTGATCCTGCGCGAGCTCGAGCTGCCGCGCTGGACCGAGCGCGAGCGCAATTCGCTGATGGCGGAGCTTCGCGACCAGATCGAGCTGATCTGGATGACCGGCGAGCTGCAGCTCGAGAAGGCGACCGTGGTGCGCGAGGTCTCTTGGGGCCTGCACTTCTTCGACGAGTCGCTGTTCGACACCCTGCCGGAGCTGCTGGAGTCGCTGGAATCCTCGCTCTCGGAATACTATCCGGACGAGACCTTCGAGGTGCCGGCCTTTTTCCAGTTCGGCAGCTGGATCGGCGGCGACCGCGACGGCAACCCGTTCGTCACCTCCTCCGTCACCCGCACCACGCTGAAGCGCAACGGCCGCGCCTCCATGCGCCGCTTCCGCGCCCGCATCGTGGATCTCGGCAAGTTGCTCTCGATCACCGAGCAGGCGCTGCCGACGCCGATCTCGTTCCGCAAGGAGCTGACCGCGCGGCTCGCGGCGAGCGGCGACGGCGAGGCGATCCAGGCCCGCAATCCCGGCGAGCACTTCCGCCAGTTCCAGACCTGCATCCTGCGCAAGCTCGACGCCACCATCGAGCGCAACAAGGAGGAGCCGGTCATCCTGCCCGGCCCCTTCTACGTGGACGCGGACGAGCTCATCAATGACCTCAAGGCGCTGGAGCAGGGGCTGACCGACGCCGGCTGCCGCTCGCTCGCGACCAATCAGGTGCGGCCGGTGCGCCGGATGGTGGAGATCTTCCGGTTCTCGACCGTTCTGCTCGACATCCGCGAGAACTCGACCCGCACCACGAACACGCTGCGGGAGATGTGGGCAGCGATCGAGGGCGCGACGCCCGCCGACGCGCCGGACGTCGAGTCGAGCGCCTGGCGCGCCTGGCTCACCGCCGAGCTGTCCAAGCCGCGCACCACGCGCCGCGTGCTCGAAGGCCTGTCGGACGAGGCCCGCGAGACGCTCGCGACCTTCGCGCTGGTCGGCGAGATGCGCACCGAGCTCGACCGCGAGGCGGTCGGCTGCTTCATCCTGTCGATGACGCGCTCGGTCAACGACATCCTCGGCGTCTACCTGCTCGCCAAGGAGGCGCGCATCTATCTCGACAGCCCCGGCGTCGAGATCTGCCAGCTGCCGATCGTGCCGCTGTTCGAGACCATCGAGGACCTGCGGGCCGCGCCGGCGATCATGAAGGAGCTGCTGTCGATCCCGCTGATCCGGCGCTCGGTGCGCTGGCAGGGCGGCTTCCACGAGGTGATGATCGGCTATTCGGACAGCAACAAGGACGGCGGCTACTTCGCCTCCAACTGGGAGCTCTACAAGGCGCAGGCCAAGCTGACCGAGGTCGGCCAGCAGGCCGGCGTGCCGATCGCCTTCTTCCACGGCCGCGGCGGCTCGGTGTCGCGCGGCGGCGCGCCGACCGCGCGCGCGATCGCGGCGCAGCCGCCCGGCTCGATCCGCCGGCAGTACCGCGTCACCGACCAGGGCGAGGTGGTGTCGTTCAAGTACTCGAACCGCGGCACCGCCGCCTACCAGATGGAGCTGACCGCTGCCTCCATCATGGAGCAGGTGCTGCGCTCGACGACGGAGAAGCAGGCCTCCCGCCCCGAATTCGACGACGCCATGGAGGCGCTGTCGGGCGCCTCGCGGGCGATCTACACCCAGCTCATCCAGCATCCCGGCCTCGTCGAGTATTTCCAGAACGCGAGCCCGCTGGACGAGCTCGCGCTGCTCAACATCGGCTCCCGCCCGGCGCGCCGTTTCGGCGCCCGCTCGCTCAGCGACCTGCGCGCGATCCCCTGGGTGTTCGCCTGGGCGCAGAACCGCCACATCATCACCGGCTGGTACGGCATCGGCTCGGCGTTCAAGAACTTCATCGAGGTGCGCGGCGAGGACGGCGAGACGCTGCTGAAGCGCATGTTCGAGCAGTCGAAGCCGTTCCGGCTGATCCTCGACGAGGTCGAGAAGACGCTGCGCATGGTCGATCTCTCGGTCGCGCGCGAATATTCGAAGCTCGCGCCCAACGCCCAGACCCGCGACGAAATCTTCGCGCTGATCGAGGCGGAGTACGCGCTGACCTGCGAGATGTGCCTGCGGGTCTCCGGCGGCGGCGAGATCGCGTTCCGCTATCCCGCCTTCCGCGAGCGGCTCTCCGAGCGCCTTCCGGTCATCAACCAGGTGAGCCGCGAGCAGGTGGAGCTTCTCCGCCGCTACCGCTCCGAGACTGACGAGTTCAAGCGGGAAGAGACAAAGTCCGCCCTTCTTCTTTCAATCAACTGCATCGCGGTCGGCTTTGGCGCGACGGGCTAATTCTTATCGGCAATATTACATCCGTATGACTTAGTTCGAACTGCTAGATTGCTCGCACAGCCGGGCCATATAAGGTCCCCGCTGAGCCGATTTGCTTGCACGAGCGCTCCAGGAGGAAAGAATGAGCTTCACCCTTATCCAGCAGGCGACGCCCCGTCTGCACCGTTCCGAGCTGGCCGTGCCGGGTTCGAACCCGACCTTCATGGAGAAGTCGGCGCAGTCGAAGGCGGACGTGATCTTCCTCGACCTCGAGGACGCCGTCGCTCCCGACGACAAGGAGCAGGCGCGCAAGAACATCATCCAGGCCCTGAACGAGATCGATTGGGGCTCCAAGACCATGATGATCCGCATCAATGGTCTCGACACCCACTACATGTACCGCGACGTGGTGGACATCGTTGAGGCCTGTCCGCGCCTCGACATGATCCTGATCCCGAAGGTCGGCGTGCCGCAGGACGTCTACGCGATCGACGTGCTCGTCACCCAGATCGAGCAGGCCAAGAAGCGCGAGAAGAAGATCGGCTTCGAGGTGCTGATCGAGACCGCGCTCGGCATGGCGAACGTGGAGGCGATCGCGACCTCGTCGAAGCGCCTCGAGGCGATGTCCTTCGGCGTGGCGGACTACGCCGCCTCCTGCCGCACCCGCACCACCGTCATCGGCGGCGTGAACCCGGACTACTCCGTGCTCACCGACAAGGACGAGGCCGGCAAGCGCGAGACGCACTGGCAGGACCCGTGGCTGTTCGCCCAGCAGCGCATGCTGGTCGCCTGCCGCGCCTACGGCCTGCGTCCGATCGACGGCCCGTTCGGCGACTTCTCCGACCCGGAGGGCTACCTCTCGGCCGCGCGCCGCTGCGCCGCCGCCGGCTATGAGGGCAAGTGGGCGATCCACCCGTCCCAGATCGAGCTCGCCAACGACGTGTTCACCCCGTCCGAAGCCGAGGTCACCAAGGCCCGCCGCATCCTGGAGGCCATGGAAGAGGCCGCAAAGGCCGGCCGCGGCGCCGTGGCGCTCGACGGCCGCCTGATCGACATCGCCTCCATCCGCATGGCGGAGGCGCTGATCGAGAAGGCCAACGCCATGAAGGCCGCCTGATCTTCAGCCGATCCGGCACATGAGCGAGGGCCGGAGGCGCAAGCTTCCGGCTCTCTGCGTTTTGATGATCACGACGACCGCACGTGATCGTGTCGCAGGACCAGCGGCGGATAGCGACATGGTGGGCGTCGCACGCGAAGTCCTCGCGAGGACTTCGGCCCAGTTTTGAACAATTATCAATTAGCCCACTGAGTCTTGAAGTGGGCGCGGGCTCCGCTTATTCCGGCTGCATTCCACGTTGTTGTGGCCGGTCACGGAGGCAAGCACTTGGCGCTGTTCCATTTCGCGCGCGCGGCGCGCACGTCCGCCCTTATCGCGGCCGGCGCGGCTTTCGCTCTCGGCTGCGCCTCGTCCGCCTTCGCCGCCTCCGGCGTCGCGCTGGAGCTCAACCGCTTCGAGCCGCGCGACAAGGCCTGCCGGATCTCGCTGGTCGCCAACAACACCACCGACAAGGCGCTCGACAGCCTCAAACTCGATCTCGTGTTCTTCGACAAGGAGGGCGTCATCGCCCGCCGCCTCGCGGTGGAGGCCGGCCCGCTGCGCGCCTCCAAGACCACCGTCAAGCTGTTCGAGGCCACCGAGATCGCCTGCGGCGACGTCGGCCGCGTGCTTCTGAACGACGTCACGAGCTGCGGCGCCGGGACCGGCGAGGACTGCCTCGCCCTCGTCGGCGTGACCTCCCGCGTCAAGGACGTGGAGTTTTCGAAGTGAGACTCGCCGCCGCGTTCCTCGCCCTCGCGCTCGCGGCCGGCGCCGCGGCCGGCCCTGTCGCCGCGCAGCAGCAGCAGGCGCCCTCGCCCGCGCAGACGCTGCCGCCCGCCGACGAGGTCCAGGCCGTCGAGCCCGGCCAGCCGCTGCCCGCGCCGTCGACCGCCCAGCCGGCCGCAGGCGCGCCCGAGGCGGCGCAGCCCGACGCGGCGGGACCGGCGGGACAGCCCGCCGGCGCCCCCTCCGCCATGGCCGTCGACCCCAAGACCGTGCCGCACGACCTGTCGCCCTGGGGCATGTTCATGGCGGCGGACTGGGTGGTGAAGGGGGTCATGATCGGCCTCGCCTTCGCCTCCGTCGTCACCTGGACCATCTGGCTCGCCAAGTCGCTTGAGATCGCCGCCGCCACCGCGCGGGTCCGCGCCGGACTGCGGGCGCTCGGCGGCGCCCGCTCGCTCCACGACGCGCAGCGCGCCTTCGAGAACCGCCGCGGCGCGATCGCCTCGTTCGTGGCCGCCGCCGAGGCCGAGATGGACGCCTCCAGCGACGCGCTGATCGCCGAGGGCGTGAAGGAGCGGCTGGCCTCGCATCTCCACCGGCTGGAGATTCAGGCGGGCCGCAAGCTCACCATCGGTACCGGCCTGCTGGCCACGATCGGCTCGACCGCGCCCTTCGTCGGCCTGTTCGGCACGGTGTGGGGCATCATGAACTCGTTCATCGGCATCTCGAACGCGCAGACCACCAATCTCGCGGTCGTCGCTCCCGGCATCGCCGAGGCGCTGCTCGCCACCGCGATCGGCCTCGTCGCCGCGATCCCGGCGGTGATCATCTACAACGTGTTCGCCCGCGCCATTACCGCGCACCGCGCCCAGCTCGCCGACGCTTCGCAGGCCGTGCAGCGGCTCGTCAGCCGCGACCTCGACCGCGCCGCGCTCATGCCCCGGCGCGCCAAGGCGGCGGAGTAAGGCCCGATGGCCGCGCGCATCGACGAGAGCGGCGGGGACGACCTCGTCGAGACCCACGAGATCAACGTCACGCCGTTCATCGACGTGATCCTGGTGCTGCTGATCATCTTCATGGTCGCCGCGCCGCTCGCGACCGTGGACGTCGGCGTCGACCTGCCGGCCTCGACCGTCAAGCCGCAGCCGCGTCCCGACAAGCCGGTCTATCTGACGGTGAAGCAGGACCTCGCGCTCGCCATCGGCAACGAGACGCTGCCGCGCAACGCGGTCGGCGCCGCGCTCGAGAAGGCGACCCAGGGCGACCGCGAGCAGCGCATCTTCCTGCGCGCCGACAAGACGGTGCCCTATGGCGAGCTGATGGCGGTGATGAACGACATGCGCCGCGCGGGCTACCTCAAGATCGCGTTGGTGGCGATCGAAAGCGCTGGCGGCGATGGCGCACGCTGACGCGCTGACGCTGCTCTCCGACGATCGGGGAACGGCGCGCGACATCGCGCGCTGGACGCTCGCCGGCGCCGTGATCCTCGCGGCGCACGCGGGCGTCTGGGTCGTGCTGCAGAACGCCCCGCCACCCGCCGGCGTCGAGGCCCCGCCCGCGATCGAGATGGATCTGGTGCCGCCGCCGTCCGGCGAGGCGCAGACCGCCGACGCCGGAGCGTCGGCCGCGGAATCCCAGGCCTCGGCCGAGTCCGCCAACGATGCGCCTCCGGAAGAGACCGAGAAGGTCGAGGACGAGCCCGAGACATTGCCGGAGCTGACCACCGACGAAACGCCTCCGCCGCCCGAGGAGACCGTCACCGCCGAGGCCGAACCCGAGCCGGTCGAAGCGCTGGAGCTCCCGCCGGACCTCGTCGAGGTTCCCGACGACGTGACCCCCGCGGTCGCTCTCCCGCCCGAGGACATGGTCGTCGCGAAAGAGGAAGAGCCGGAGCAGCCGAAGCCCGTCGCGAAAAAACCGGAGCCGAAGCGTCCGGTCGAGCGCCGGCGCGAGCCGGAGCGCGACCAGGCCCGCAGGCCGACCCGCCAGCCGCCGCCGGCCGTCAACAGCGCGGCCCAGCGCGCCGGCGGCGCCTCGGGCGTGGCGAGCAATTCGGGCGCGGCGCGGGCCGCGGCGGCCGATTACAGCCGCCGCATCTCGGCGCTGCTCGCGGCCAACAAGCGCTATCCCGCGGCGGCGCAGGCGCAGCGGCTGCAGGGGCGCGGCTCGATCGCCTTCACCGTCTCGCGTTCGGGCGGCGTCAGCGGCGTATCGGTCACCTCGAGCACCGGGCATTCGATCATCGACGCCGAAATGCAGGCGACCGTGCGCCGCGCGGCGGGCTCGTTCCCGCCGTTCCCCGCGGACATGCCGGGCGCGAGCAAGCGCTTCACGGTTCCGATGTCGTTCACCGTGCCGCGCTGAGCGGCCGGGCTGACGTCAGGCGCGCGGCCTGTCGCGAAGCGGCAGGCTTCGGAGCGCCGTTCGTTCGCATCGCACCGGACGTCTTGGATCCGGCTTGGCCGGACCTTCCATGCGCGGCGTTTGAGTTGGGTCCTCCGGAAACTCGAAGGTTTCGAGTTTCCGTCTCGAAGTGGTTCAGATCGGCAAAAGCCGATCTGAACGCAAGCCGGAGGACGACGAGCGGGTATGGCGTCGCCCAATCGGACGACTGACGATCCTTAGGCCCGCGCCGCAGACGTCCCCGCCGCAGGCTCCGACCGCGCCACGGCCGCGGCCTCGACGGCCGGCTCCGCTTTCGGCTCCGCCTCCGCGCGGACGCGCGACTTGGTCGGGTCGTAGTGAGGGAAGGCGACCACGGTCGCCGGAATCCGCTTCTGCTGGCCGTCGAGCTTGCCGATCTCCACCGCCGTCCCGAGTTCGGCGTAGGTCACGTCGAGGCGGGCGAGCGCGATGGTCTTGCCGAGGATCGGCGACCGGGTCGCGCTGGTGACGACGCCGATCTGGGCGCGGCCCACATGCACGCAGTCGCCATGGCCGATATGCTCGGCTCCTGTGACGTCGAGACCCACGAGCTTCTTCGACGGCGTCTCGCGGCGGCGCTTGAGCGCCTCCGCGCCGACATAGGGGTCGGTCTTCTCCTTCGGCACGGCGAAGCCGATGCCGGCTTCGAACGGGTCGGTCTGGTCGCAGAATTCGTAGCCGGCGAAGGCGAGGCCGGCCTCGATGCGCAGCATGTCGAGCGCCTTCAGCCCGAGCGGCGCGATCCCGTGGGGCTCGCCCGCCGCCATGATGGCGTCCCACACCTCCGGCGCCCTGTCCGGGTGGCAGAACACCTCATAGCCGAGTTCGCCGGTGTAGCCGGTGCGGGAGACCACGACCGGAATCCCGGAAATCTTGCCGACGGTGAAGCGGAACCACTTCAGCTCGGCCACGGTCGGCTGGTGCGCCGGGGTGACGACGATGGCCTCTAGGATCTCGCGCGAGCGCGGGCCCTGGACGCCGACATTGTGAAGCTGGTCGGTCGAGGTCTTCACCCAGGCCTTGAGGCCGTGCTTCGCGGCGAGCTCCCGCAGGTGGACGCCGCAGTAGTCCTCGCCGCAGATCCAGCGGAAGTTGTCCTGGCCGAGACGGAACACGGTGCCGTCGTCGATCATGCCGCCGTGGTCGTAGCACATGGCGGTGTAGACCACCTGGCCCACCGCGAGCTTCTTCATGTTGCGGGTGACGGCGAGCTGCATCAGCGCCTCGGCGTCGGGGCCCAGCACCTCGAACTTCCGCAGCGGCGAAAGGTCCATGATCGCGGCGCGCTCCCGGCACGCCCAGTACTCGGCGATCGGCCCCTCGTCGGAGTAGCAGTCCGCGAGCCAGAAGCCGCGGTACTCCACGAACTTGCGGGTCAGCGCGGCGGTGCGCGGGTGGAACCCGCTTTCGCGCGTCAGGCGCGGCTCGGCGTCGGGCGTCATGCGGTGGGCGATGCCTTTGGAGAAGTTTTCCGACGCGTCGTAGACGCGCACGTGGATGTCGGTGGGCTCCCAGGCGTTGGCGACGTCGATGTCGTCCGCGCAGGAGGAGGAGGAGCAGACGAGGTCGGTCAGCGCGCGCAGCAGCACGTAGTCGCCGGGCCGCGACCACGGCTCGTCCATGGTGATGCCGTCGTCGGCGCCGACGACCGTGTTGAAGAAGAAGTTGATCGCCGGCCAGCCGGCGCGCGGCTCGATCCCGTAGGGCCTGAGCGCGCGGTTGAAGTTGTCGGTGCAGTTGTCGTGGCCGGGATAGCCCATGTCCTCGTAGTACTTGGCCGAGCACGCCAGCAGGAAGGCGTCGTGCCGCCCGACCGTGTCGCGCACGATCTCGACCAGCGGCGTCATGCGCGCGTCGAAGTACTTCGAGTGCAGGCCCGGGCCGGGATTGGCGGTGCCCATCAGCGTGCGGGTGACGGTGGGATCGAGACCGAACTCCTTGCCGCGCTCCAGCGCCGCGGCGTCGAAGGCGAGGAAGTCGGAGCACTGCTTGCCGTCGACGTCGATGATCTGGATGTAGTCGCCGGCCTTCACGCGGTAGGCCTCGGCGGTCGCGGCCCGCACGCGCAGGTCGAGCTTCGGCTCGGCCAATGGCTGAGGCGCCACCCCGCGGTTCGGGGCGTTGGTCGCGATTTCGAGCTTGAGGTCGGTGGGCGGCGTCTGCTCGTCGGGCGCCATGGCGCCGCCCGCCGGGATCAGCGCCACGACGGAGTCCGCCGAAGCTTCGAAAGCTGCGACCGCGCCGGGCGCCGTGTCCGTCGACAGCAGGCGGAAGCCGGCGAAGCGCGAGACGTCGACGCCGCGAGCCGCGAGCGCCGCCTTGGCGGCGCCCGCCGCCTCCGCGTCGTCGTCGGACACCTCGGCGAAATCGCCCGAAAGCGCGCCGGCGCTCGCGAAGATCAGGCCGGGCTGGCGCCCCTCCGGATCAACCACGCGGCAACGGTCGCCGGCCGCGAGGTCGAACACCAGCGCCTCTCCGCCACGGGCGACGAGCGTGGTGAGGCGGACGGGATGCGGGGCGGGCGAGGCGTCCATTGATAGTCCCTCGGAAAATTGAGGCGTCCTTGATCCCTCCCCGCGCGTCAGCGTGGAGAGGGTGGCCTTGGCGAAGCCAAGGTCGGGTGGGGTCTCAGGCGTGGGGCGCAACCTAGCGCGATCCCCACCCGACCCGGCTGACGCCGGGCCACCCTCCCCTTTCAAAGGGGAGGGATCAGAAAGACTCCGTCACTCCGCGGCCTGGCTCGCGGGCTGGTTCAGGAAGGCCTCCAGCGAGTCGTCCATGGCCAGCATCCAGGTGGTGTGGTGCGAGGGGGCCATGGTCCCGGTGATCACCGAAGGATAGGCGCGGTCGCGGTAGGTGAGGATGCCCTCGACCTTGTGGTGCTCCCACTCCTTGAACAGCTTCGCCACGGTGTCGACGTCGAGATGCGGGTAGTCGGTCGGCTCCAGCAGCTCGCGCACGTAGTCGGTCTGGAAGTCGATCATCTGGTCGGCGCCGGCGAGCTCGCCGTTGCGCGCCACCCAGGCCTCGCTGTCGGCGTGCATCGTGTCGTAGTCCGGCAGCGCGATGCGCCCGAGCACCACGTCGCGGGCGTACCACGCCTGCGCGTCGAACATGTTGAAGGTGTAGAACTGGTCCTGCGCGCCGATGTACATCAGTTTCGGGTTCTTCTCCCAGAAGATGCCCTTGTAGATGTTCGGCGGATAGAGGCTCGTGCGCGTCTCCAGCCGCAGGTCGTCCGGCAGGAACGGGTAGTGGTTGAGGTAGCCGGTGCAGAAGATGATCGCGTCGACGTCTTCCGCGGTCGAGCCGTCCTTGAAGTGGCAGGTCTTGCCGACGACCTTGGTCAGCAGCGGCTTCTCGGAGAAGCTTTCCGGCCAGTCGAAGCCCATCGGCCTGGTGCGGTAGCTGAAGGTGATCTTCTTCGCCCCGTACTTGTGGCACTGGGTGGCGATGTCTTCCGCCGAATAGCTCGATCCGATCAGCAGCACGTGCTTGCCGGCGAACTCGTCGGCGCAGCGGAAGTCGTGGGCGTGCAGCACGCGGCCGAGAAACTTCTCAACGCCCTCGAAGGTCGGCACGTTCGGGGTGGAGAAATGGCCGTTGCAGACGAAGACGTAGTCGAACTCTTCCGTCACGCGCTTCTTCGCGGCGAGGTCCGTGACGGTGACCGTGAACGTCTCGGTCTCGGCGCTCCACTCCACGTCGCGGACGGCGTGGTTGAACTTGCAGTATTTGCGCACGCCCGAGCGCTCGACGCGGCCGGCGATGTAGTCGTGCAGCACCGCGCGCGGCGGATAGGACGGGATCGGCCGGCCGAAATGCTCCTCGAAGGAGTAGTCGGCGAACTCGAGGCACTCCTTCGGGCCGTTGGACCAGAGGTAGCGATACATTGAGCCGTGGACGGGCTCGCCGAACTCGTCGAGACCGGTGCGCCAAGTATAGTTCCAGAGCCCGCCCCAGTTGGACTGCTTCTCGTAGCAGACCATTTCGGGGACCTCGACGCCCGCGGCGCGGGCGGATTCAAATGCGCGGAGCACGGCGAGCCCGCTCGGCCCCGCCCCGATGACTGCGATCCGTTTGCTCAAGACATTCCCCTCGACGGTCCGATTGATCGGTTTATGCTGCGTCGGTCCGCCCGGGCGGCGTGAGCGACCCGTGCGTTGTGCCGGGATGCTCCGCGATCCTTTCGTGGGTGTCAATCAATTTTCTTCGGACGAAAGTCAGACGGTCCCGCTCCGGCCTTTCAGAAGCGGAACGCGGCCAGCCGACCGGCCGCGGCGTCGAGAGTGGCGTCGTGCTTGGCGAAGCAGAACCGCGCCACCGTCGTGACCTTGTCCGAGGCGTAGAAGGCTGACACCGGGATCGCCGCGACGCCGGCCTCCCGCGCCAGCCGCTCGCAGAAGGCGGCGTCGTCGGTCACGCCGAGCGGGGCGACATCGACATTCAGGAAGTAGGTTCCGGCCGAGGCCAGCGGCGCGAAGCCGGCGGCGCGCAAGGCCGCCGCGAAGCGGTCGCGCTTGGCGCCGAGCGCGGCGCGCGCGTCGAGGAACCAGGCGTCGTCCTTGCCGAGGCCGTAGGCGACCGCCTCCTGCAGGCTGGGCGGCGTGGTGAAGGTCAGGAACTGGTGCGCCCGCGACAGCGCCCGCATCAGATGCGGGGCGGCGCAGACCAGCCCGACCTTCCACCCGGTCATGGCAAAGATCTTACCCGCCGAGCCGATCTTGACGGTGCGGTCGCGCAAGGCCGGGACTGCGAGCGCGGAGACATGCGCGCGCCCGTCGAAGGTGACGTGCTCCCAGACCTCGTCGGAGATCAGGACGGCGCCCGAGCCTTCGAGCGCGCCGGCGAGCGCCTCGAGGTCTTCGCGGCCGTAGACGGCGCCCGCCGGGTTCAGCGGGTTGTTCAGCACCACCGCCTTGGCGCGGGGGCCGATGGCCGCGCGGATGGCGTCGACGTCAAGCCGCCAGTCCGGGGGACCAAGCCGCACGAAGCGCGGCGTCGCGCCGGCGCGCAGCGCGAGCGGCAGATAGGCGTCGTACATCGGTTGGATCAGCACGACCTCGTCGCCCGGCTCGACCAGCGCCAGAAGGGCGCCGGCGAGCGCCTCGGTCGCGCCGGACGTGACCATCACCTCGCGCTCGGGATCGAGCGACACGCCCTGCCAGCGGGCGTAATGGGCCGCGGTGGCCTCGCGCAGTCCGGCGAGCCCCATCATCGGCGGGTACTGGCTCCAGCCGTGAAGCGCGGCCTCGGCGGCCTTCGCCCGCACGTCCTCGGGGCCGGGGTCGTCCGGAAAGCCCTGGCCCAGATTGATGGCGCCGGTCTCGCGGGCGAGCCGGGACATCGTCTCGAACACCGTGACCGGCAGCGCGTCGAACACCGGATTGAAGCGGGTCGGGGGCATGATGCGAAGGTCGACTTTCAAACCGGCCGGGCGGGCCGGCGCCTAAAGCACACATTCATAACGATTATATATACAATCTACCAAACTGATCATGTTTTATATTGACATTGGGCCGGCCCACTACGAAAGTACAGCCCGGCGTTGCGCTGGGTGGCGATCCGGCTTTCGGATCGCGACGCTTCACGCGTCGCCAAGGGGCCTCGGGAGACATCCCGTTTCGCCGCCCTAGGGCCTGCAGGCTCCAGAGGAAGCGTCATGACGACATCGCTCAAACGTCCGACCTGTCGACGCTGACCAGACGGGCCATGTTGCAGCCCGTGCATATACACGCAAAACGCGAAACATTGTTCCAAAGAACTTTTGCGGGAGCCGCCGACGCCCGATAGGGTGGCTCGCTCCGAGGACGCCCCATGAACGCCCCCATGCTCGCTGCGAGGCTCGCCGCTCCCGTCGTCCCGTCCGCCGCCGTCGTGCGGATCAAAGACGTGCGACTCGCCTACCGAGCCGCGGACGGCTCCGACGTGTTGGTGCTCGACGGCGTGAACCTCGAGGCGGCGCGCGGGGAGATCCTCGCCGTGATCGGCCGCTCCGGCGCCGGCAAGTCGGCGCTGCTGCGGCTGGTCGAAGGCCGCGAAACGCCGGATTCCGGCGAGATCGAGCTTGCGGGCGAGAGCCCGACCATCGGCGTCGTCGCGCGCCATGGCGGCCTCGACGCCAAGCGCACGCTGGGGGAGAACCTCGCGGTCCGGCTGCAGGCGGCGGGCCACGACGCGGCGACCATCGCGCGCGAGGTCGACCATGCGCTCGAACTCGCCGACCTCGCCTCCGCGCGCGGACGCCATCCGGCCCAGCTCTCCGACGGCGAGCGCCGCCGCGCGGTCTTCGCCCGCGCGCTCTGCGGCGCGCCCGACGTCCTGCTGCTCGACGAGCCGACCGCGGGCCTCGACCCCGAGAGCGCGCGCACGCTGCTGTCCGCCGTCGCGCGCGCCAGCAAGGAGCGCGGCGCGACCGTGCTGCTCGCGAGCCACGACATGACGGCGGTGGCCGCCATCGCCCACCGCGTCGCGATGCTCGACGGCGGCCGCATCGTCGAGGAAGGGCCCACCGCCCAGGTGGTGGCGCGGCCGAAGCGCAGCGTGACCCGCCGGTTCGCGGCCGCGGTCTCCGGCGCCGCGCTGCCCGCCTTCCTCAAGGAGAAGCTGTCGCAGGAGCCGACGCCGCGCGGCAAGGCGCTGCTGCGGCTCGCCTTCGAGGGCCCGGCCGCCACGCGGCCGGTGCTGACGGAGGTCGCGCGCGAACTCGGGTTCGATCTCGGCATCGTCGCGGGCTCGCTCGGCGCGCTGGGCGGCCAGCCGTTCGGCGTGCTGATCGTCGCCGCCCCCTCCGACGAGCCGTACTACACCGCCGCGGTCGAGCGGCTGGAGGATGCGGGCCTCGGCGTCGAGAAGCTGGGCTTCGTCGCCTGACGCGCCGTCAGGCGACGTTGCTGGCGCCGCCGAAGAAGCGCCACGTGCCGCGCCCGGCGCTCTTCGCGGCGTAGAGCGCGCGGTCGGCACGCTGCACGAGCTGGTCGCCGACCTGCGAGCCCGAGGTCGCAACCGCCACCCCGATCGACACGCTCGGCGTGACGGTGAAGCCGTCGCCGGTGACGGGGGCCGCCAGCGTCTCGCACAGGCGGGCGGCGAGCGCGTCGAACTCCGCCGCCGACTGGCCGGTCGCGACCACCGCGAACTCGTCGCCCCCGAGGCGCGCCACCAGGTCGTCCGTGCGCGCGGCGCCGCGCAACCGGACGCCGGTCGCGAGCAGCAGCGCGTCGCCGGCGGGGTGGCCGTAGGTGTCGTTCACCGACTTGAAGTGGTCGAGGTCGATCAGGAGCACGCCCACGCGTCCGCCCTGGCGGTCGAGCCGCGCCGCGGCGCGGACCATGCCGCGCTCGAAGGCGCCGCGGTTGGCGAGCCCGGTCAGCGTGTCGTGCGTCGCGAGATGCTCCAGCGCGCGCTCGAGCTCCTTGCGTTCCGAGATGTCGGTCAGCGTGCCGACCGCGCGCACCGGGGCGCCCCCGGCGTCGCGCTCCACGACCTTACCGCGGTCGAGCACCCAGATCCAGCGGCCGTCGCGGCGCTTGAACCGCATCTCGTTCTCGTAGAACGGCGTCCGGCCGGCGACATGGTCCTCGAAGGCGCGCGTCACGTGAGGCATGTCGTCGGGATGCACCAGTTGCGCCCAGGACAAGCGTCCTGGCGGGCACGCGTCCGGCTCGAACCCGAGCATGCGGTGGTAGCGCGCGCTGAAGAAGGTCTTCCCCGTTCGCAGGTCCCAGTCCCACAGCCCGTCGTTCGCGCCTTCGAGCGCATAGGCGAGCCGGCGTGCGTCCGTGTCGAGCTGCCGGCGCGCCCGCTCCCGCTGGGACATGATCGCGGCCACGATCAGCGACGGCAGCGTGGTGAGCGCGAGCGTCGCCTGCAGCGGCAGCAGGATTTCGGCGACGCGTCCCTCTGCGCCCGGCCACACGCCGATAAGGGCGGAGGCGACGACGCAGGCCGAATAGATGGCGATCGACAGCGCCGTCACCAGCATGCCGAAGCGAAGCGCGAACCAGAGCAGCACCGTGGCGCTGAGTTCGAGCAGCACCATCTCGCCGGTGAGCGGCACCAGCAATCCGGCGACGGTCAGCGCCGCGGCGGCGAGCACGATCTCGACGCCCCGGCGCTGTCGCAGGCTTCTTCCCTCCGGCGTCGCGGCGGCCGCCTCGCGCGCGGCCGCGCGGCGCTCCCGGTCGCGCCAGAACAGGAACGGCGGAACGAGGATGAGGAGGCTGACGAAGTGGGTCAGCCACCACGACAGCACGAACGGCGTCGGCGGCTCGCCGCGCCACACAGCGATCGTGACGCCGCCGATCGCCGCGCCCGGCAAGGTGCTGAACGCGGCGATGACGAACAGCGCGATGACGGAGCGGATTCGCGTCGGCTGGTCGCGCGACACGCCGGCTTGTTCGAACATCCAGAGCGCGGCCGCGAGGGCGACGCCATTGGCGACGCCGAGCGTCAGGGACACCCAGACCGGGTCGCCGACCACCAGATGGCCGACGGCGTTGACGACCGCGACGATCGCGACCGCGCTCGCCATCTCCGCCGCGGAGCGATGGGCGAAGGCGACCATCATGCCGATGGCGAGCGCCCCCGCCGGCCAGATGACCGCGGAGACCCCGGCCGCGCGGCCGAAGCGCATCGTCAGGTACGCTACGACGCCGTAGACCAGCGCGAAGACGACGATCCGGGGAAGGCGGTGCTTCATTCGGACTGTCCCGGCCCTGCTTATTCGGCCTTCTGTATCACGCGACAACCTCCGATCCCGGCATCTCGCGCTCGGAACGGCTAGGATTTCGTTTCACCGGACGCGTAAACCTCGGGCGTCCCGTCACGATCGCATCAGCGCGCGGTCAGACGCGCTTGACGTCGAAGGCCGAAAACGCCTGCTGCACCGGCATCATCTGCAGGCGGTTGATGTTGACGTGGCGCGGCAGCGTGGTCGACCAGAAGATCGTCTCCGCGACGTCGTCCGCCGTCATGCCTTCGATGCCGTCGTAGACGCTCGCGGCCTTGCCGTCGTCGCCCTTGAAGCGCACGAGCGAGAACTCGGTCTCGACCATGCCGGGCTCGATGTTGGTGACGCGCACGTTCTTGCCCTGCACGTCGGAACGCAGCGACAGGGCGAACTGCTTCACGAAGGCCTTGGTGCCGGCGTAGACGTTGCCGCCGGGATAGGGGTAGTCGCCCGCGACCGAGCCCACCGTGACCACATGACCGCCGCCGCGTTCGATCAGGCCCGGCAGCGCCGCGCGCACCGTGTTCACGAGGCCCGTGACGTTGGTGTCGATCATCGTGTGCCAGTCGGCGATGTCGACCTCCTGCGCGGGCCCGAGGCCGAGCGCGAGGCCGGCGTTGGCGATCAGCACGTTGACGCCCGCGAACGGCTCCGGCAGCCCTGCGAGCATGGCCTCGATCGCGGCGAGGTCGCGCACGTCGAGCGTCTCCACGTGCAGGCCGTCGCCGAGCTCCGCCTTGAGCTCGTCCAGCCGCTCCCGGCGGCGGCCGGCCGCGATCACCTTCGCGCCCTCCGCCACATAGCGGCGCGCCAGCGCGGCGCCGAAGCCGGAGGTGGCGCCGGTGACGAGAACGGTCAGGGTCTTCGGGTCGAGCATGGCGTAGGACATGGGCGATCGCTTCCATTCGTCTTCGGGCGAGAGCCCGACATAGCGCAGCGCCACGCGGCGCGCCACGCCGGCCATCCGCGGCGCGCGCGGAACGCGCTGGCCTTCGCCGCGGATCGGCGTAGGCTCGTCGTCAGGAAGAAGCGTCGCGCCGCAGTCGCGATTTCCGATCGTCGCGGCCACGCGCTCCGTGACGCCTCGAACGCAACCGTTCGGGAGGATCGGACATGTCTGACATTCGCAATCCCGCCCAGTGGACCGTCGACGGCCTCGGCCGCTCAGGACAGGCGATCGCCGCCGCCCGCCGCGCCCTGACGCGGCCGGAGGCCGACTACGACGCCGTCGAGCCGCAGGTGCGCCGGATCGGCTTCCGCGACCTCGGCGCGGCGCTCAGGGAAGGCTTCGACGATTTCGCCGCCTGCCGCAGCGACGTGCTGTTCATCGGGCTGATCTATCCGCTCGCGGGCCTCGCGCTCTACCACGCCGCGACCCGGATGGAGCTGCTGCCGCTCTTGTTCCCCATCACCGCCGGCTTCGCGCTGGTGGGGCCGTTCCTCGCGATCGGGCTCTACGAGATGAGCCGCCGCCGCGAGGCCGGCGAGGAGCCGTCCTTCGCCGACGCGACCCGCGTGTTCGCCTCGCCCTCGACCGGCGCGATCCTGACGCTCGGCGCGCTGCTCGTCGGCGTGTTCGCGCTCTGGCTCGCGGTCGCGTGGGTCATCTACGCCATCACGCTCGGGCCCGACCTGCCGGCCTCGTTCGCGCAGTTCGTCGACGACGTGCTGCACACCTATGAGGGCGCGCGGCTGATCGTGCTCGGCTGCTCCGCGGGCTTCGTGTTCGCGCTCGGCGTGCTGGCTGCAAGCGTGGTGTCGTTCCCGCTGCTGCTCGACCGCAAGGTGAGGGTGAGGACGGCGGTCGCGACCTCGCTGCGCGCGTTCCAGGCGAGCCCCGGCCCGATGCTGGCCTGGGGCCTGATCGTCGCGCTCGGCCTCGTGCTCGGCAGTCTGCCGGCGCTGCTCGGGCTCATCGTCGTCATGCCCGTGCTCGGCCACGCGACCTGGCGGCTCTACCGCCGGGCGGTGGTCTGACCGGCTGCGCGCCCCGCGGGCGGATCACGCCCGCGGGTGCTCGCCGCGGCAGAGGTGGTGGTCGCCGAGCGTCTCGATCACGCGGCAGTCGGCGACCCGGCCATGGGCGCAGGAGCGCACCATGGCCTCGAGTTCGCCCTTCAGCGCCGCCAGCGCCGCGATCTTGCGCTCGACCTCATCGAGCCGCTCCCGCGCGATTGCGTCGGCCTCGGCGCAGGGCGCGTCCGGGCGGTCCTGCAACGCGAGCAGGGCGCGGATCGCCGGCAGGTCGAAGCCGAGATCGCGGGCGTGGCGCACGAAGCCGAGGCGCGAGCGCGCCGCCGGGCCATACAGTCTGCGGTTGGAGTTTGTGCGCGGCGGCGCCGGAATGAGCCCAATCTCCTCGTAGAACCGGATCGTCGGGACCTTGACGCCCGTCGCCTTCGCGAGCGCCCCGATCGTCACATGCTCATCCGCCTTCGCCATGGGCTTGATCCTCCAGTCGCTAGAGCATTTAGGGTCGGCTCCGGCGATTCAAAAGGAGGAGCGAGTGGCCCACACCCACGCTCACGAGCACGAGCACGAGGCCGAGGCGCACGGCCATGGTCACGGCGACGCCTGCTGCGGAAGCGAGGCGAAGCACGACCACGGCCTGTTCGGCTGCGCGCACAGCCACGACGTCGTCTTCGACGGCATGGACCCCGCCTACAAGCGCGTGCTCTGGACGGTGATCGCGCTCAACGGCGGCATGTTCGTGGTCGAGACCTTCGCCGGCGCGCTCGCCGGATCGCAGGCGCTGCAGGCCGACGCGCTCGACTTCCTCGCCGACAGCGTGACCTACGGCATCAGCCTCGCCGTGATCGGGGCATCCGTGCGCACCCGCGCCTATGCGGCCCTCGCCAAGGGCCTCAGCCTCGTCGCGATGGGGCTGTGGGTGTTCGGCGCGACCGCGTGGAAGGTGCTCGTCGTCGGGGTTCCGGAGGCCGAGATCATGGGCGCGATCGGCCTGATGGCGCTCGCCGCCAACCTCGCCAGCGTCTGGCTGCTTGCCCGCTACAAGGACGGCGACGCCAACGTCCGCTCGGTCTGGCTGTGCTCGCGCAACGACGCCATCGGCAACGTCGCGGTCATGGGCGCGGCCGGCCTCGTGTTCGCGACCGGCTCGGGCTGGCCCGACCTGATCGTCGCCGCCGGCATGGCGGCGCTGTTCCTGACGAGCGCCTGGCAGATCTGCCGGCAGGCGCTCGCCGAGACGAGGGCGGCGCGGGCGGCCTGAGCGCCCGCGCCCTGACGCCTCAGGGCCGCGCGGCGGCCGTCTGCGCGCCCGGCGTGACGCGCCAGACCGTGTTCCCGACGTCGTCGGCGACGAGCAGCGCCCCCGTCCGGTCGGCGATCACGCCGACCGGACGGCCATAGGCGACGCCGTCCTTCATGAACTCGGTCAGCACCGGCTCCGGCGCGCCGGACGGCTTGCCGCCTGAGAACGGCACGAACAGCACCTGGTAGCCCGAGGGCGGCTTGCGGTTCCACGACCCGTGCTGGCCGATAAAGGCGCCGTTCCTGTACTTCGCCGGCAGCAGGTCGCCCTCGTAGAACATCAGCCCGAGCGAGGCGGTGTGCGGTCCGAGCGCGTAGTCCGGCTTGATCGCCTTGGCGACGAGGTCCGGCCGCGGCGGCTTCACCCGCTCGTCCACATGCTGGCCGAACCATGAATAGGGCCAGCCGTAGAAGCCGCCGTCCTGCACCGAGGTCATGTAGTCCGGCACCAGATCGGACCCGATCTCGTCGCGCTCGTTGACCACCGTCCAAAGCGCCCCGCCCTCCGGCTGCCACGCCAGACCGTTGGGGTTGCGAAGCCCGCCGGCGAACAGCCGCGAGGTCTTCGCGACCGGATCGACCTCGAGGATCGCGGCGCGGTTGACCTCGTGCTCCATGCCGTTCTCGCCGACGTTTGAGTTCGAGCCGACCGTGACGTAGAGCTTCGAGCCGTCCTTCGAGGCGATGACGTTCTTGGTCCAGTGGTGGTTGAGCGGACCGCCGGGAAGATCGACCACCTTCTCGGGCGTCGCCGAGATCTTGGTGTCGCCCTCCTTGTAGGGGACCGCGACCACGGCGTCGGCGTTGGCGACGTAGAGCCGGTCCCCGACGAGCGTCATGCCGAAGGGCGACATCAGCCCGGTCATGAAGTCAGTCTTGGTCTCGGCCTTGCCGTCGCCGTCGGCGTCGCGCAGCAGCACGATCTTGTTCGGGCTTTCGACGCCCGCGCCCGCCTGATCCTTGACGAGCCCCGCCACCCAGTCCTTGGCGCGGGCGAAGATGCTCTTCTGGCCGGCGCTCTCGTCCTTGGGCGGCGCGTTGGACTCCGCCGCCAGCACGTCGCCGTTCGGCAGCAGATAGAGCCAGCGCGGATGGTCGAGCCCTTCCGCGAAGGCGGCGACCGCGAAGCCGGGGGCCGCCTTCGGCGTCTGGCCGGCCGCCCATCCCTTGGCGTCGGCGACGTTGACGGTCGGGACCCAGCTCGTTTTCGGCTCCACGAGAACCGGGTTCGGGCCGTAGGTCTTCTCGATCGGCACCGTCGCCTGCTCGCCGCAAGCGGCGAGCGGAAGGCTGACGGCGGAGAGCAGCAGCAGCTTTCTGGACAAGGTCATAACGGACAAAAACGCCCTGTTTCACGCGTCCGCCTGCCGGACGCGCTCCGTTGTCCATCGAACGTCGCACGTCCGCCCCGGTTCCTGAAGCCGCGCGACGCCGGCCGGCGAAAGGCGCTGTGGCGGCGACGACACGCCGCGGATTTACGCGGTCCGCGGCGCCCCGGAGCCGGGTGACCTGCGGCGCTACGATATGTAATGTTATAACGTTATTTCATGGAGCGTACCGAAAATGAACTGGACGAGGGGGCGACACGCCGCGATCGGGCTTGCCGCGGCGGCGGGGGTTTCGGCCGGCGGGGCCACGGCGCAGACGATAGAACTGCCGGAACTCAACGTGACGGCGGCGAGCCCGATCCTGCGCGACGAGCGCGCCGCGGCGGCGGGCGGCCGGACATGGCCCGTGGGCGTGCTGCCGGTGGCGACGGACGTGTTCGCGCCGGTCACCGTTGTTCCGCGCGACGAGATCGTCCGCCGCCAGCCGGCGACGCTCGGCGAGGCGCTGCGCGACAGGCCGGGCCTGTCCGGCTCCACCTTCGCGCCCGGGGCCGACCGGCCGATCATCCGCGGCCTCGAAGGGCCGCGCGTGCGGATCATCGAGAACGGGCTCGGCGTCCATGACGTCTCGGCGCTCGGCGAGGATCACGCCGTGCCGTTCAATCCGCTCGGCGCCGACCGGATCGAGGTCATCCGCGGCCCCGCGACCCTGCGCTACGGCTCGTCCGCGATCGGCGGCGTGGTCAGCGCGACCAACAGCCGGATTCCGCAGTTCGAGCCGCCGGGCGGCTACTCCGCGGAGGCGATCGCCGGCCTGTCTTCGGTCGATCGCGGCCGCTCGACCGCCGCGCGGATCGACGCCGGCCACAACGGCTTCCTGTTCCACGCCGACGGCTTCGCCACCCGGTCGGAGAACTACGACACGCCCGACGGCCGCCAGGCCAACTCGCAGGCGCGTTCGACCGGCGGCGCCGTCGGCTTCTCGAAGGCGTTCGAGCAGGGCTATGTCGGGCTGGCCTACAGCCGCTACGACAGCCGCTACCACATCCCCGGCGGCGAGTCGGCGGAGCTGAACTCGAGGCTCGATCCGGAGCAGGACAAGATCCAGGCGCAGGGCGAATACCGTTTCGCAGCCGGCCCGTTCGAGGCGGTCCGCTTCTGGGTCAACGCCTCGCGCTACAAGCACCGCGAGCTCGGGCTGGAGCACGAGGAGCACGGGCACGACGACCACGACCATGATCACGACCACGACCATGATCATGAGCACGAGGAGGTCGGTCGGGACACGGTCCACGGCGTCTTCAGGAACCGCGAGGCCGAGGCCCGTCTGGAGCTCCAGCACGCGCCCGTCGCGCTGTCCTTCGGCGGCCTCACCGGCGCCTTCGGCGTGCAGGCCGGCCGCGGCAAGCTGAAGACCTCCGGCGAGGGCGAGAGCCTGATCGCGCCGACCGACACGCGGACGATCGCGGCCTATGTGTTCGAGCAGATCGATTTCGGACAGGGCCTCAAGCTGCAGGCCGCGGGCCGCATCGAGCATGCGAGCGTCGACGGCACGGCGACGACCTATCCCGGCCTCACGCCCGACGGGTCCGATCCGGTCGACCGCGGACGCAAGCGCAAGTTCACGCCCGTCAGCGGCAGCGTCGGGCTGCTGCAGGACCTTCCGCAAGGCTTCGTGGCGAGCCTGACCGGCCAGTATGTCGAGCGCGCGCCGAGCGGGCTCGAACTGTTCTCGCGCGGCGCCCACCACGCCGCCGGCCTGTTCGAGATCGGCGATCCGAACCTGAAGCTCGAGAAGGCGAAATCGCTCGAGATCGGCCTGCGGCGGTCCGAAGGCGCGCTCAGGATCGACGCCAGCGCCTACCACACCTGGTTCGACGGCTTCATCTACCGACGGCTGACCGGCGTCGGCTGCGGCCACGAGTTCGAAAGCTGCGGCGAGGAGGACGAGTTCGAGCAGAGCGTCTATTCGCAGAAGAACGCGAGGTTCTACGGCGTGGAGCTCGCGGCGCAGTTCGACGCGGTCACGGTCGGCCGGCACACCTTCGGCGTCGAGGGGCAGTACGACTTCACCCGCGCGAAATTCACCGACGGCGCCAACGTCCCGCGCATTCCGCCGCACCGGCTCGGCGGCGGCGTGTTCTGGCGCAGCACGGACGGCTTCTTCGCCCGCGTCGGCCTGCTGCACGCCTTCGCGCAGAACAGGACCGGCGAGCTCGAGACCCGCACGCCCGGCTACGACAACCTCAAGGCCGAGTTCAGCTACACCCGCGCGTTCGACCGCGCGACGGCGCGGATCGACACGCTGACCGTCGGCGTGATCGGCGACAACCTGCTCGACGACCGCATCCGCAACTCGGCTTCATTCAAGAAGGACGAGATCCTGCTGCCGGGCGCCGCCGTCCGGGCCTTCGTGAAGGTCGGCTTCTGAGCCGAGCCTCACGCGCGGCGCGCGTTTGACTTTCCGGCTCCGGCGGGAAAAGTCTCGCGCGCCGCGCCGCCCAGGGGGCGGCCGATCCCAGCGGAGAGGCGCGCGTGCCATCGATCTCGGTCGTGATGCCGGTCTACAATCGCGAACGCGTCGTGCGCCGGGCGGTGGACAGCGTGCTGGCGCAGACCTTCGTCGATTTCGAGCTGCTGGTCGTCGACGACGGCTCGTCGGACGGCACCGCCGCCGCCGTCGAGGCCTTCGCCGACCCGCGCGTGCGCCTGCTGCGGCAGCCGGAGAACCGCGGCGGCAACGCGGCGCGCAACCGCGGCGTGCGCGAGGCGCAAGCTCCCCTCATCGCCTTCATCGACAGCGACGACCGCTTCCTTCCGGGCAAGCTCGCCTACGTCGCGGACTATTTCGCCCGGCGGCCGGACGTGGACGTGCTGATCGACAGCTTCGAGCTGGTCTATCCGCCCGAGACCGGCAAGCCGAAGGCGCTGCGGACCAATCCCGTGCTCGACGACAGCGCCGCGGTCGAGACCGCGATCTTCGCCCGCCGGATGTTCAAGGCGACGCCATCGATCAGCCTGCGCAAGGAGGCGATCGTCCGCGCCGGGCTGTTCGACGAGGCGCTGAAGCGCCGGCAGGATTTCGACCTGATGCTGCGGCTCGTGAAGACCGCGCGCTGCGCCTCGACCGACGCGGTGCTCTGGACCAAGGAATGGTCGACTGACGCGATCTCGGCCAAGGCCGACACCTTCATGGCGGCGACGATCGACCTCTGCCGCCGGCATCCGGACTATCTCGGCGCGCCCGCGCACCGCGTCGGGCTCGCCCGCGACCTCGCCCGCCACTTCCTGCGGCTCGCGGGCAAGGGGCGGATCGGAGCCGCCGTCGCCGACGCCCGCCGCTTCAGCTCCGAGTTCGGAGCCGGCCGGCTCGCGGGCCTCGTGGCCGAGGGCGTCGGCGAGATCGTGCGGCGGAAACGCGAACGCTCCCGCAAGGGCTGATCTTCACCCCTAGGCGCCGGAACGCGGTCATGGTCCGGCTTGACCGGACCAGCCATCTCGCCGCTGGAGGCGGATCCTCCGGTCGAGCCGGAGGACGACGCGCGGTAAGCGGCCCTCAGCCGTGCCCGTGGGCGATCGCGCGCGGGGGTTCGTTGTTGCCGGTCTTCGGCAGCGGGCCGAAGCTGCGGGTCGCGGCGCTCGAAAGCTCGCCCAGCAGCGCGGTGAAGAAGTAGGCGAAGGACAGCGCCATCGCGATCGGGCGCTGCCACACCGGCAGGTCGACCTCGTCGCCCTTGGAGAGGATGCGGCTCCACGAGCGCGACAGCTTGCTCGCGAAGAACTTGAAGCTGTAGCCGAGCCGGCCGAGGCGGGACTGGGTGACGGTGTGGAACGCCTGGAAGTCGCGGTCCATGCCGGTGGTCCAGGCGCGCCAGGCCAGGAACTTGTAGCCGGGATGCGGCGCGTGCACCGTCATGGCGTCGGCGGTGCGGACATATTTGTAGCCGCGCGCCTCGATGTCCCTGAGCCAGAAGCCGCACTGCTTCTTGAACGCGCCGGGCAGGTCCGGGAACGGGTTGCGGCGGAAGAACTCGGTGCGGAAGGCGCAATTGTTGGCGTGGATCTTCTTGCGCTTCTCGGTCTTGGTCCGCTCGCTCGGCAGGTTGAAGATCCAGCTTAGCGCCATGGTCTTGGACAGCAGGTCCTCATGGCCGAGCACGGTGAAGCCGCCGACCGCCATGATCTCCGGATCGGCGAACGGCTTCAGCAGGTTCTCGAGCCAGCCCGGCTGCGGGCCGGCGTCGCTGTCGAGCATGACGACGAGCTCGGTGTCGGTGCGGGAAACGCCGAAATTCTTCAGCTTGTAATAGGTCATGCCCGGCGCCGGCACGATCTCCAGCGTCGCGAGGTCCTTGAGCTTCGGGGCGACCTCGTCGATCACGCCCTGGATGGTCGAGGCCTGAACCGCGCCGTCGTCGTAGAGGTACATGATCCGCGGCTTGGCGGCCATGCGGTGCTGGTTGGTCTCCAGCTCGTTCTGGAACGAGGACATGGCCTTCTTGGCCCACTCGTCCTCCACGTCGATGGCGTTCTCCCATTCGATGATGAAGGTGACGGGCGGTATCGTGCTGTCGGTCGTCGTCATGGCGGCATCCTCACCTGGGCGCCCAGGGCGCCGGCGCGGGCGTGAAGCACGCGCGGCCTCGGCCGTACGGCGCCCGCTCTGCGGCCCCGGCGGATCGTCGCCCTGCCGGTCCGCCTCTCATCTGCCGCGATATCATGGCGGTTGTGGGGAGCACAAGCGAGCGGCCGCGCGCGTTCCCCGCTTCGCGTGCTATGAGCGCCCGCCCGCAAACGGAGACCGCCCCGCATGAAGGTCATGCTGTGCAACGACACCGCCACCAAGGCCCATGTGGGCTGCCGCGCGGTGTCCGACGCGCACGCCCGCATGCTGGGCCGCCTCGGCCACGCCGTGACGGCGCGGTTCTTCGTGAACGAGATCCGCATCGACGGCGTCGACCGCTTCGAGGACCTGGTCGCGGCCATGGAGCGGAACGAGCGCTTCATGGCCGCGCTGGAAGAGGTCGAGGCCGTCGTCGTCAACGGCGAGGGCACGATCCATCACGGCTCCGGCCTCGCGCTGGTGGCGGCGCTTCACGTCGCGAAGCGGCGCGGCAAGGCCACCCTGCTCGTCAACTGCCTGCTGGAGGAGGTGCCGCTCGAGCCCGCCCTGCTCGACGCCTTCGACCGCCTCAGCGTGCGCGAGACGCGCTCGGCCGCCTATATGGCCACGCTCGGCGTGCGCTGCGTGCAGACCTTCGATTCGGTGGTCGCGGCGCGCTTCGCGGGAGAGGGAAGCGACCTCGCCGGCAAGACGGTCGTCACCGACTGGACCGCGAAGAACGATCCCGGCGCGGGCGCGGCCTCCATGCGGCTGATGCGGTCGGACGACCTCGGCCCCTCGGTCGCGTTGTTCCAGGTCCACGGCGAGCGCGGCGGCCTCGATGTCTGGCCGGGCGCGGTCGCGACGCTCGCCGCGGCCCGCGCCGTGGCGTCGAGCCGGCACCACGGGCTCTATCTCGCCGGCCTCGCCCGGACGCCCTTCGTCGCGCTGCGCGGCCGGACGTGGAAGGGCGAAGGCCTGCTCGAGACGCTCGGCGGCGACCTGCCGATGGTCGACGGCTACGACGCGCTGCGGGACGCGCTGGCGCGCGTCGGGGAGCGCCGCGCGGCCTATGAGGCCGCCTTCGACCGCCTCGCGGAGGCGCGCGACCTCCAGCACTTCGACATTCTGGGCCGTGGCGACGACTCCGACGAGGCGGCGGAAGTCGCCCGGCTCCGGCGCGACGTCGAGGCCCGGCCGGACCTCGCCGAGGCTGACGCCCGCAACGTCGCCAAGCGCCGCGCGCAGGAGGCGGCCTGGACCGGCGCGAAGCCGAAGAAGCGCTCGTTCCTGCGCCGCCTGTTCGGGTGACCCCGCGTCAGGCCTGCTGGAGCCGCCGCGCCTCCCACTGCTCGTAGATTTCGACGGCGGCCCCCGAGGCCTCGAAACACCCGGCCGGCGGCGGGGTCGGCTCGCCATCCGGAGCGAGCGCCACCTCGCCGCCGTCGAGCAGATCCTGGACGCAGCGCGCGGTCGTGGACCCGGGGTCGAAGCAGACGAGATCGAACACGCGCACCGGCTTGCCCGTGTCGCAGGCCTCGCACAGCATCGTCAGCGAATCGGGAGTCACGACATATTCCGCGGCGCCGACGAGCGCGGTCTCGAACCCCGCGCGGTCGCGACGGTCGACGAAGAACACCCGATCGCCGAGCGCCGCCCGCAACCAGCTTTCCACGCCGGCCGGCGTGCGACGCGAGAACGCGACGGTGAACGGCGGCGGCGCCCCGTTCTCCAACAGGCGTTCGATCTGGGCCACGATCCGGTCCGGATCGATCTCGAACGCCTTGTTGACGCCTCCGATCATGGCGAAGACGCCCTGCGGCGCGTCCGAGGAGGCCGGGGCGCGCCGCACGGGAACGCCGCGCCGCAGGATCGAGCGCTTCGCGGCCGGAAGGCCGAACCCGCTTTCCTGTTCGCCGGGCTTCAGCGAGTGCCGCGGCACCAGCGCCACGTCGAAGATCGGCGCGCTCCATGACGGCCGCCCGCTGAACGCGGCGAACAGATGCTCGCCGTAGAGCGAACGGTAGGCCGCGACGACGCGCTCGGCGGCGGCGCCGCTGGCGACGATGCGCAGCGGGCCCGCCTCGCGGGCCGCCGGCGTAGCGCGCCATGTGTCGATCCGGCGCCTCAGCTTGAGCCCGATCCGCTTGAGCGGCGGCGTCATACGGCCGGGCGACACGATCTGGACGATCTGGTCCGCGCGCCAGCCGGCGCGTTCGCAGAAGGCGAGGCATTGATTCACGTGGCCGGCCTTCGCGGCGCTTACGATCAGGGTCTTCATACGCGAACTGGGGACTGCTCCGAGCGCGGGCGCGGGCCGCGACAACGCTAAGGACGCGCCGGCGCCGCTGCGTCTTTAGCGCTTTTGGCGCGACCTCGCGGCGAAATGGAGGCGGCCGCGCGGCCTTGCCCTCGCCCGAGGCCGCGGCGTAGGTTCCGCGAACGATAGGATCGCGCTCATTTCAGAAGCGTTACAAAGAGACGAAAGTCCGCCGTGGCCAAGACTTCCGACACGCGCGTCAAGTTCAAGACGCGCTGGTATCATCGCCATCCCAAATACTGGTTCCGGAAGGACAAGCCCCGTCCCGCCGGCCACCGCGACGCGCCGGAGGTGGTGCGGCTCGATCCCGAGCCGGGCGTGACGCCGAGCCCGAAGCCGCCGGTGCGCATCTTCCTCGGCACCGAGCCGATGCAGGCGCGGGCGGAGCGCGTGTTCATCTGGTCCGTCGTTCGGCGCCGCGACCCGGCCCGCGCCTACGAGATCCATCTGATGAAGGACCTCAAGGGCTTCGACCGCAACGGCTGGACCACCGGCTTCACCAACTACCGCTACGCCATTCCGGCGCTCGCCGGCGAACAGGGCCGCGCGATCTACAACGACGTCGACCAGATCTACCTCGCCGACCCGGCCGAGATGTTCGACCTCGACATGAAGGGCGCGGGCATCCTCTGCGTGCAGAAGGACGAGACCTCGGTCTCGCTGCTCGACTGCGCCCGCATGGCGCCGCACTGGCGCATCGAGGAGGCGCGGACGCCGCTGAAGCGCAAGCACTTCCTCGACATCATCGCGCGCGAGGACCTGTGGGGCGAGCTCCCCGGCGTCTGGAACGCGCGCGACACCGAGTACGGCCCCGACGTGGCGAAGTGCTTCCACTTCACCACGCTGCGCACCCAGCCCTGGCGGCCGTTCCCCGACCAGCTGTTCTACGAGGACCACCCCGAAGGCGAGTGCTGGTTCGCGCTCGAACGCTCCTCCAACGACGCCCGCTTTAACGGCTTCACCCGCGAGCGGCCGAGCCGGGGCTTCGCCGCGGCGCTCGCGGCCCTCGGCCAGGCGCCGCGCGCCGACGCGGCGCGTGCGGCGCAGGACGCCCGCAAGCTCGCGCAGGCGGCCGGCGCGGCGAGCGTCCTCGTCGTCTCGCCCGAGGGCGACGCGCAGCCGGACATCCGCGGCGCGAGCGTCTCGGCGGCGCGGCTCGACGAGACCTTGCGCGCGGGCGCCAACCGGCGCGCCGACGGCGTCCTGTGCGTCGGCGGCCTGTCGGGCCTGCCCGAGGAGGACGTGGCCTGGGCGCTCGACGCGCTGTTCGACGCGGGCGGCGGCTTCCTCGCCGTCAGCCTGAAGCTCGACCCGGCGCGCATCGGAACCGCGGCGGCGCTGCCGCCGGAATGGTGGCGGCTGCAGCTCGAACTCGCCTCGGCCCGCGCGCCGGACCGGCTCTGGAGCCTCGCCGTCACCGGCGCCGGCTCCGCGAAGACGTTCAGGGGCGGCGCGACCGCGTCCCGCGCGGCCTGAGGCCGGGAGAGCGCGCATGGCGGCGCTGACGCTCTGGGCGCTCACCGGCCGGCGCGCCGGCGACAACCGGCAGGTCCTCGCGCTGGCCGAGGCGACCGGCCTGCCCTTCGCGACCAAGCCGCTCGTCTTCTCCGATCTCCGGAAGCGGGCGGCGCGGCCGGAGGGCTCGATCGCGGCCCTCGACGCGGCGTCGCGGGCGAGCCTCGCGCCGCCCTGGCCGGACCTCGTCGTCGCGGCCGGACGCTGGTCGGCGCACGCCGCGCTCTGGATCCGGGCGCAGTCCGGCGGCCGCGCCCGCCTCGTCCATGTCGGGCGTCCGTGGGCGCCGCTGCCCTGGTTCGACCTCGTCGTGACGACCGCGCAATACGGTCTGCCCCCGCGCCCCAACGTGCTGGAGAACGCCTTTCCGCTTTCGGGCTGGCGCGACGAGGCGGCGGCGGTTCCGCCCGACATCGCCGCCCTGCCCCGTCCGCGGCTGCTTGCGATCGTCGGCGGCGACAGCCCTCCGCGCGTTCTCGACGTTGACGCGGCGACGGCGCTTGCCCGCGCGGCTCTGGCCAGGGTCGGGCGCGAAGGCGGCTCGCTGCTGCTCGCGACCTCGCCGCGCACGCGTCCCGAGGCCGTCGCGGCGATCCGGGACGCGCTCGCGGACGCTTCCGCGCCGACGCGGCTCTCGGTCTTCGGCGAGGAGCCGAACTTCTACAGGGCGTTCCTCGCCGCGGCGGACGCGATCATCGTCACCGACGACAGCGCCGCGATGACGGCCGAGGCCGCCATGACCGGCGCGCCGGTGGCGCTGCACCCACTGCCGCAGCGGCCGAGCGCCGCGCAAAACCGCGTGAGGCTGCTGCGGCGGCTGGCAGGGCTCACGCCCCCGACGCGGTCCGCCTTCGACGCGCTGGTCGCGCGCGGGACGATCACCTCCATCCGCGACCTCGACCGCTACGCCGCGCGGCTCCGGAGCGAGGGCCTGCTCGACGGCGGATCCGCCGCAAGGGAACGGGCCGCGGCGGAGCTCGACGAGGCCGCGCGCAGGGCCCGCGCGCTGGTCCCGGCGCAACGGCCGGCTTGAGGCCGGCGCGGATAAGGTCTACCCCGCTGCTCGACCCGCGGCGGCTTTCGCCTCGCTTCACGGTCTCCGTACGGAATGGATCGCGTGCCGACCAACTCGCCCTCGCCAGCCTCTTCGCGCAAGACGCCCCGGCGCCTGTGGCGGTCGATGCTGCGGCTTGCCTCGATCATCCCGGCGCGGCGCACCGTCCTGACCCTCGTCTGCCTCGTGTTCGCGGGAATCGCCGAGGGGCTCGGCATCGCGAGCCTGCTGCCGCTCGTCACCCTGATCAGCGACGGCGGCTCGGGTTCGGGGTCGACCGCGCAGGCGCTCGCCTTCGTCCGGGGCCTCGGCGTCGAGCCGACGATCGGCTTCTTCCTGCTCGTGCTGGTGATCGGCATGGCGCTCAAGGCCGGCCTGATACTGATCGCCATGCACCAGGTCGGGCGCGCCGTCGCGGACGTCGCCGTCAAGGTCCGCCTCGACCTGATCGACGCTTTGCTCGCGGCGCGGTGGTCGTTCTACGTCCGCCAGCCAGTCGGGCGCTTCGCCAACGCGCTCTCGACGGAGTCGCATCAGGCTGGCGAGGCCTACAACCAGGCCGCCCTGCTGACCGCGGAGCTGATCCAGGTCGCGACCTACGTCGCGATCGTGATGGCGGTGTCCTGGAAGCTCGGCGTGCTGTCGCTCGGCGTCGGGCTCGTGATGGTGCTGACGCTGAACCGCTTCGTGCTGATCGCGAAGCGCACCGCGCGCAAGGAGAACCGCCACCTCAAGCGGATGATCGGCGGCCTGACCGACCTGCTCGTCGGCATCAAGCCGATGAAGGCGATGGGGCGGCACGCCCGCTTCCAGGCGCTGTTCGAGCGCGACGCCGAGGTCATCCGCAGGGCGCAGCGCAAGCAGTCCTTTGCACGCCACGCCACCAAGGCGCTGCAGGAGCCGATCCTCGCCTTCTGCCTCGCCGTCGGCATCTACTTCGCCCTCGTGGTCTGGGAGCTGCCGGCGGGCGAGGTGCTGGTGATGTCGCTGCTGCTCGCGCGCACCGTCACCACCATCGGCAAGGCCCAACAGGGGCTTCAGGCCGTGCGCATCGCCGAGGCCGGGTTCGTGTCGGTCGCCGACGCGATCGACTTCGCACGCGCGGCCCGCGAGACCGCCCATGCCGGCGCGCGACCGACCTTCGACCTCGGCGCGGCGATGCGTGGGGTGACGTTCGGCTACGATCCCGAGCGGCCGGTGATCGCGAACGCCACCTTCGAGATTCCGAGGGGCCTCGTCACCACGATCACCGGCGGATCCGGCGCCGGAAAGACCACTACGGTCGACCTGCTGCTCGGCCTGAACGAACCGCAGTCCGGCGAGGTGCTGATCGACGGGACGCCGCTCGGCGACATCGACATCGTCGCGTGGCGTCGGATGACCGGTTACGTGCCGCAGGACCTGATCCTGTTCCACGACACGCTCGAGGCCAACGTCACGCTCGGCCAGCCCGAGTTCGACGAGGCCGACGTGGCGCGCGCGCTCGAGGCCGCCGGGGCGAGCGACTTCGTCGCCGGCCTGCCGGAGGGCCTCAAGACCGTCGTCGGCGAACGCGGCGCCCGCCTCTCCGGCGGCCAGCGCCAGCGCATCGCCATCGCGCGCGCCCTCATCCACCGGCCCGCGCTGCTGATTCTCGACGAGGCCACCACCGCGCTCGACCCCGAGACCGAGGCCAACATCGTGCGCAACGTCGTAGAGCTCGCGCGCGACACCGGGCTGACGGTGCTCGCGATCTCGCACCAGCCGGCATGGGCCCGCGCCGCCGATCACGTCGTCCATCTGGCGGAGGGCCGGGTCGTGAGCGTTGACAGGCGGGCCGCGGAATGATCGACGAAAGCCGAAACGGCGGCGGCCGCCCCTGAGGCCGTGCGCGCGATCGGCGGCGCCTCGGCCGCGGACCGCGTCCTCCGCCCCAGAATCCGGACGATGCGCCTGACATGACCGACCGCCTGAGCCCCGACGCGACGACCTCCGCCCCTGGGGCCGCCGCGGAAGCGACCATCCTCGACGCGCTCGACGCGGCCGCCGCCAGCGATCGCGGCTTCGACTTCTACTCCGCGCGCGGCGCGCTGTTGGAAAGCCTGCCCTATGCGCGGCTGCGCGAGGACGCGCGGGCGCTCGGCGCCCGGCTGCTCGCGGCGGGCCTCGTGCCCGGCGACCGCGTCGCGCTGATCGCGGAGACCGAGGCCGACTTCGCGCGGCTGTTCTTCGCCTGCGGCTACGCCCGGCTTATCCCGGCCCCGATGCCGCTGCCGATGGCCTTCGGCGGCCGGGAGAACTATCTCGCCCACATCCGCCGCATGATCGAATGCGCCGACGCCGCGGCCGCCTTCGCGCCCGCCGCGCTGAAGGACTGGCTCGACGAGGCCGCCGCCGGCCTGCCGCTGAAGCTCTCCGGAACCGTCGCTGACATTCCGGAGGCCGCGGCGCCCGCCGACTTGGCCCCGCCCTCGCCGGACGATCTCGCCTATCTGCAGTTCTCGTCGGGCAGCACGCGCTTCCCGAAGGGCATCATGGTCACCCACCGCGCGCTGATGGCGAACGCGACCGGCATCAGCCGCGACGGGCTGGAGACAACGCCCGCAGACCGCTGCGTGTCCTGGCTGCCGTTCTATCACGACATGGGACTGGTCGGTTTCATGCTCACCCCCGTCGTGGCGGGGCTCTCGGTCGACTACCTCTCGACCCGCGACTTCGCCCGGCGGCCGATGATGTGGCTGGAGCTGATCGCGCGGAACAGGGCGACGATCTCCTACAGCCCGAGCTTCGGCTTCGAGCTCTGCGTCCAGCGCGCGGCGACGCTCGACCTCGGCGCGCTCGACATCTCGACCTGGCGCGCGGCCGGCATCGGCGGCGACATGATCCGGCCCAACGTGCTGCGCCGCTTCGCCGACCGTTTCGCCGCCCACGGCTTCCGCATGGAGAGCTTCGTGCCGAGCTACGGCATGGCGGAGGCCACGCTCGCGCTCTCCTTCGCGCCGCTCCGGCGCGGCATGCGCGCCGAGACCGTCGACCTCGACCGGCTGGAAAGCGGGCATGCGGCGGCCCCCGCGACGGCCGAGGCCCGCACCCGCGAATTCGTGCTGTGCGGGCGCCCGCTCGACGACCATGCGATCGAGGTGCGCGACGCCGCCGGCGCTCCCCTCCCCGAGCGTCAGGTCGGGCAGGTGTTCGCGAAGGGCCCGAGCCTGATGACGGCCTACTATCGCGAGCCGGAGGCGACCGAGGCCGCGATCCGCGACGGCTGGCTCGACACCGGCGACCTCGGCTACTTCGCCGACGGCGAGATCGTCATCACCGGCCGCGCCAAGGACCTCGTGCTGGTCAACGGCCGCAACGTCTGGCCGCAGGACATGGAGTGGACGGTCGAGAGCGAGCTCGACGGCGTCCGCAGCGGCGACGTCGCCGTGTTCTCCGTCGACGCCGACGAGGGCGAGGACGTGGTCGCGCTGGTGCAGTGCCGCGCCAGCGCGCCGGAGATCCGCGAGAAGCTCGCGACGGACGTGGCGAGCCTGCTGCGGCTGCGGTTCGGCGTTCCCGTGACCGTGCGAATCGTCGGGGCGCACGCCTTGCCCGTCACCTCGTCGGGAAAACTCAGCCGAAGCCGGTCCCGCGAGCTGTTTCTGGCCATGAAGTCGGCTGAGGCCTGAACACATTCGGCAACGAAATATTTCATCTTGAAACGCGGCGGGCGCGCCCCAGAGACGGCCTCCGGTGCGCCGCCGCACGGTCTCTGAGGCGCCGGCGCACGCCGCGCCGTCCCCTCGTCTCCCACGCGACGGGACGTGGACCGTTTTTTAACCATCGCCGTCGTTTCCTCAATCTTCAGGGCTTTGACCGGGTCCGGCGACAGCCGGCGCGGGGCCCGGAGACGCCCCGGCAGGAGCCGGACCGCGCCCTGCCGCCGCCGCCCCAGGCGCCGATCCGCGGGGCCCGACAGGACTCACGTCACTGTGTCCGTCAGAGCACGGACCGGCGGACGAGGAAGACCGGACCGGCGGCGCCAGCCGCCGCTCTCGAACGTAAGCATCTGATTAATATGGCTTTTTAGCCGTTTGGGGGCGAACTTTACAGATCGGCGACAACTACATACTTTGCGGCCTTCATAAGTATGGGTCGCGTAAGTGCCCGGCAGGTCGGGAAGATGAATGAAGATAAAGACCAGTTGATTGCTGACATCGAGGACGTTCTTGAGTCAGTCATCAACCGACGGGTCGAATTGCGGACGGAAATGAACATCGTGAACGATCTTGGACTCGACTCAATAGCTGTGATGAACTTCTGCATGGCGCTCGAGGACAAGTTCGACATCTCGATACCGTTGCATGACATGGCCAGCGTCGTGACCGTCGACGATCTCGCGAAGACGATCGAAACGCTGCGGAGTAATGCGTGATATGTCGATATTCGGAAAGTTCGCGGCGCTCACCGACCGCTATGATCGTCTCAGGGAAGTCGGAGCTGATCCGTTCGCCGTGAAATTCGACGACATCGTCTCGTCGGTCGAAGGCGTCGTGGACGGCAAGCGGACTCTTCTGTTCGGCACCAACAACTATCTCGGCCTGACCTTCGACGAGGCGGCCAAGGAGCGGTCGATCGACGCGATCCGCCGCCACGGCACCGGCACGACCGGCTCGCGCATCGCCAACGGCAGCTACAAGGGCCATCAGGAGCTGGAGCGCGAGCTCGCGGACTTCTACGGCCACAAGCACTGCATGGTGTTCTCGACCGGCTATCAGGCCAATCTCGGCATGATCTCGACGCTGGTCGGCAAGGACGACCATCTGTTCCTGGACGCCGACAGCCACGCCTCGATCTATGACGGCTCGCGCCTCGGCCACGCGCCGGTGGTCCGCTTCCGCCACAACAACCCGGACGACCTCGCCAAGCGCCTGAAGCGCCTGTCCGACCAGCCCGGCGACAAGCTGATCGTGGTCGAGGGCATCTATTCGATGCTGGGCGACACGGCTCCGCTGAAGGAGTTCGTGGACGTCAAGCGCGAGTTCGGCGCCTACCTGATGGTCGACGAGGCGCACTCGATGGGCGTGCTCGGCCGTCACGGCCGCGGCCTCGCCGAGCGCGAGGGCGTCGAGGACGACGTCGACTTCGTGGTCGGCACCTTCTCGAAGAGCCTCGCCAGCGTCGGCGGCTTCTGCGTCTCCAGCCTCGACGGCTTCGAGATCCTGCGCCTCGCCTCGCGGCCCTACATGTTCACGGCCTCGCTGCCGCCGGCGATCGTCTCGTCGACGCTGTCGGCGCTGCGCACGCTGCGCGCCGAGCCCCAGCGCCGCGACAAGCTCACGGCCAACAGCCAGCGCTTCTACGCGGGCCTGCGCAACGCCGGCTTCCATGTCGGCCCCGAGTGCTCGCCGATCGTCGCGGTCATCATCGACCAGCCGGAGATCGCGGTGGCGTTCTGGAAGCGCCTGCTCGAGGAGGGCATGTACCTCAACCTCGCGCTGCCGCCCGCGACGCCGAACTCGTCCGCCTTCCTGCGGTCGAGCGTGAGCGCCGCCCATTCGGACGAGCACATCGACTTCGCGGTCGCGCTGATGACCCGCATCGGCCGCGAGTTCGGCCTGCTGCCGGCCGAGAACAACGTGTGCCCGTTCCCGGCCGCCGCCGTCAGCGCAGAACGCCTTGGCGCCACAGCCGCCATAGCACGGGCCCTGCCGCCAGCAGTGGGTGCCGGCGCTGGAATGGCGTGACCTCGATCCGGTGGCCCGAGTGCCGCTCGATCTTCCAGGCGACGTAGTCGGCGCCGCCTGAGAACGTGAACACCGCCTTCGCGAGCCGCGCCAGATTGAGCGGCTTCGCGAGGCGGCGGCGAAGCCCCCAGGCGCGCTCCGCCTTCCGACGCTCCCGCTCCGGAATAGCCGTCGTCAGCCGCGCCCCGTCGCGCGCGAAGCCGAGGCCCGCGGCCTCCCAGCCGAGCTCCAGCATGCGCGCGAAGCGCTCCGGCGCGCGCTCGACGATCGCCGACGGCTGCGCCGCGCTCTCCACCCGAAGCTCCGAGGCGTAGGTCCGGCGGAACAGCCCGGACCAGAACTCCGCCGCCGTCCCGCTCTCGGGACCCAGCAGCGCCGCCCACCACGCCGCCGAGCGCACCGCGACCGCGACCGCTTCGGCGACCTCACGCGCGGCATCCGGGTCACGCGCGAAGGCGAGCGCGGCCGGCTGCGTGAAGCGGGTCCAGATGGTGGTGTCGCGGCTGAGCGCCCGCGCGTGGGCGCGGAACTGCGCCACCGTCATGATCGCGATCTTGGCGCGCAAGCCGCCATCGGGGCCTGCGCTCTCCGCGTACTCGACGTTCGGCGGCAGCGTGGCGTTGGCGCGCCGGGCCATGGGGCCCGCGTCCCAATGCGCGAGGTCGTCCAGCAGCACGTAGAAGTCCAGCAGCCCGTCGGTCGCGCCGGTGCGCAGGGCCGAGCCGTAGAACAGCACGCCCGCGGCGCGGCCGCCGGAGCGCGCCGCGAGCTCGGCCGCGAAGCGGCGCACGCCAGGGACCACCGGCGCGGCGAGCTCTTCGGCGACCGCGGCGGCGAGGCGTTCGAGGCCGGGTTCGGCGGGCGTCGTCATGGCGCGGACCGTCAGTAGGAGAGGAAGGTCACGGGCGGGGCGGCGCGCAGCTCCACGCGGCCGTCGGCCCCGGGGCGGAACGTGTCGCCGTCCATGATGAACGGCGCGCGCAACGAGATCGAGAGCGCGTCCGAGCGGCCGCTGCGGTAGCTGTCGCGCATCCAGGGCCGCGGCCGGCCGCGCGCGATGGCGGGGAGCGCCGCGGCGAGCCGCGGCGGCGGCGCGTCGGCGACCACATGGTCGATCGCGCCGTCGCCCTCGCCCCAGAACGGCCAGAGCCCCAGCATCAGCTTGTCCAGCGTGGTGGCGAGGAAGAAGAAGGCGGCGCGCTCCTCCGCCTCCGCGCCGGCGGGGCCGATCGCGGCCGGCACGCCCGCGCGCCATTCCGCGCGCTCGGCGCCCGAGAGCGCGGCCCGGACCGCGGCGGCGATCCCGACCGCGACGCCGAGCCGCTGGGCGAAGCCGCGGCTGTGCACCTGCTCGTTGACGAGCCGCGTCGCGCGCTCGAACGCGCCGAAGCCGAACACGAAGCCCTGCCGCGCCCGCCCGTCCGCCGAGACCTCCAGCGGTCGCCGGACCGCGCGCTTCAGGCTCGCGCCGGAGGCGAGCGCAGCCGACAGCCGCGCGAGCGCGTCCGGGCGGTGGCCCACGCTCCCGACGTCGCCCGCGGCGGCGTTGGTCTTGCCCAGAGGCGCCAGCGCGATCTCGGGCAGGCGCTCGCCATAGGCCGGCCCCAGCGCGCTCAGCACGTCCCGCAGCGTGCCGTCGCCGCCCGCGACCGCGATCACGTCGACGCCCACCTCCCGCATCCGGGCCATCGCCGGCCCGTAGCCGTCGATCGTCTCCGGCGCCTCGAAGGGAACGCCGGGCGGCGCGGCGGGCGCGCGCTTCGCGCGCGCGTTGCGCCAGCTCCGGCCGTTCGCGACGACGCCGAGCTTCGGCATGGCCCGACCTTTACGCGTCGAGCCAGGAGGTGATCGGCCCGCGCCGGCTGGCGATCAGCGCCTGGACGATCTGGGCGGTGTGGACGAGGAAGCTCAGCACGATCCAGACCACCACCAGCCACATGCCGACGTCCGGCCGCCCCACCAGCGTCGCGGCGGTCAGGATCACGAGGTTTGGGTTCCGCCGCGCGGTGATCAGCCGGAAGAAGCTGTCGAACGGCCGCCAGACATGCATGTGCATGCCAAACAGCCGCAGGAAGATGCCCTCCTCGACCCGCTGCAGGATGTAGCCGCCGAAGATGATCGCGATCATCAGCCCGGCGTAGTCGCCGGAGAAGCCCGCGGCCGGCAGGCCGATCACCCAGGCGAGCCACCAGAACGGCGGATGCACGAGGTCGATGCCGTGGTCGAGCACGTTGCCGAACTCGCTCGACGTCATGGTGACGCGGGCGAGCTTGCCGTCGACCGTGTCGAGGAAGGTCATGATCCAGGCCGCGACGAGGCCGGACAGGTAGAAGCCGTTCCAGAACGCCCACAGCGCCACGAACACCAGCACGAGCCCGACATAGGTGACGGCGTTCGGGGTGATGCGGCGCTCGGCGCACCACTTGGTCACGATCCGGGCCGGCTTCGGCCAGACGTATTTGGTGACGAAGTCGGTCACGCCCTTGTAGGAGCCGGCGAAGCTGCGGGCCTCGACGTCGTCCACCGTGCGCTCGTTCAGCGGAATGAGATAGGCGATCTCGCGCTTGCGGAGCTTGCGGTTGTAGGAGCCCGCGAGGCCTTCGGAATCGAGCCGCTCCACACCCGCCGGCAGCGCCGATGCGTCGCCCGCGAGGAGGGCCGCCGCGACCGCCGGCGCATCGGCGCCCCGCACGTTCGCCGCGACCGGCTCCGTCCCTGCGAGCAGCGCGGCACCGGGCCGGACCGCGAGCGCGTCGACCAGCCGCTGCTCGAAGGCGTAGTCCACGCGCAGCAGCAGCACGTCGGCGTCGGCGGGCAGGCCGTCGAGCGTGTCGCGCACCTCGGCGACGCCCGCCCGGTTCAGCTGGCGGGTCAGCCGCTCGGCGGAGCTCATGCCCCAGATGCGCACGTCGGACCGGCCGAGAAGAACCGCCATGCGCGCCGGGGCCGTGCGGCTGTCGTTGGTCATGATAAAGTCGCTTGCCTCGCGTTCGCTTGTCCGGACGTGTCATTAGCGGCCAAACGCCTATCCTGCCACCCGCCTCGTTCGATCCGAGCCCTTCCGCAGACGGAGCCCATGCCCAACGCCACGATGACGAAATTCGGCTATCCTCACACCGCGATCCGGGAAACGGAGCTGTGGTCCGTGCAGGTGCGGCCGAAGCAGCCGGGCTTCGGGTCGCTGGTGCTGGTCTCGAAGGAGCCGGCGCAGGCCTTCGGCGGGCTGAGCGCCGCGGCCTTTGCGGAGCTCGGGACGCTCGTGCCGCAGATCGAGGCGGCGCTGAAGGCCGTGACGGATTATGACCGGATCAACTATCTGATGCTGATGATGGTCGACCCGGACGTGCATTTTCACGTGATCCCGCGCCACGAGACGCCGCGCGACTTCGCCGGCCTCGCCTTCCGGGACGCCGGCTGGCCTGGCCCGCCCGCGCTCGGCGAGGGGCCGGAGCTCGACGCCGCCGCCATCGATTCCCTGAAGAACGAGATCCTCCGGCGTTGGCCCTCAGCGTAAACCTGTTCCGTTCCGATCAGCGGGCGTCGTTCTTTCCGAGCGGCCTGCTGGAGCGCTACGTCATCGGCCTCACGCTGAAGCCGATGCTGATCGCGCTCACGGTGGTGCTGCTCGGCCTGCTGATGGAGCGCGTGCTGCGCATCGTCGACGTGCTCGCGGTCGCCGGCGCGCCGGTGATCCTCGTCTTCGCGCTGTCGGCGAACCTGATCCCGCATTATCTCGGCTTCGCCGCGCCGGCGGCCTTCGCGCTCGGCGTGTTCTCGGCCTTCTCGCGCATGTCGAACGGCGCCGAGCTCGAATCGATGATAGCGACCGGCGTCTCGGTCTGGCGGCTGGTGAAGCCGCTCGTCGGCCTCGGCGTGCTGCTGGCGCTCGCGAACCTCGTGGTGATGGGCTTCCTCGACCCTTACAGCCGCTACGCCTACCGCGAGATACTGAACCAGTCCGTCACCTACGCCTGGCGCGCGCACGCGCCGGCCGCGACCTTCATCTCGGTCCGCGACGGGCTGACCGTCACCGCCGACGAGGTCGACAACACCGGACGCCGGCTCAAGGGCGTGTTCATCGAAGACCGCGCCAACGGCCGCGAGACGCTGACGACCGCCGCCGGCGGCACGCTGGAGGTGACGCCGGACGGCAAGCAGCTCCAGCTCCGGCTGCACAAGGGCTTCGTGCTGCGCAACGCCGAGGTCGGCGGCCGCCCGAGCTCGGCGCGGTTCAACGAGCTTGTGTTCGACAAGAAGTTCGCGCTCGAGGCCCCGCCGTTCCGTCCCCGCGGCAGCGACGAGCGCGAGCTGTCCATGACCGAGCTGTGGTCCGAGATGGGGGCGGCCGCGCCGGTGCAGCCCTATCGCGAGCTTTCGGCGGAGTTCCACGCCCGCATCGTGCGCTCGCTCGCGATGATCTTCCTGCCGATCCTGATCGCGCCGCTCAGCATGACGATGCGGCGGCAGAGCCGCTTCGCCAACATAGCCCTGGCGGCGGCCCTGCTGCTGGCGTTCCAGAACCTCGCCCAGGTCGGCGAGACGCTGGCGCACAAGGGCGTGCTGCCGGCGATCATCGCCTGCTGGGCGCCGCTCGCGGCGCTGGCGGCGATCTCGTTCTGGCTGTTCGCGACCAGCACGGACCGGCCCGGCGACACCGCGCTGTCGCGCATGCTCGACCGCGTCAACGCGGTCGCCGCCGCGATCGGGAACGCGATCCTCGCGCCGTTTCGACGGCTGCGCCGCGCCGCCGCGAAGGGCTGAAGGTCCGCTCCATGCGCCTGCTCCGCTATCTCAGCTTCCGCTTCTTCGCGCTCGCCGTCACGGCGACGCTGATGCTGGCGGCGATCGCCGAGGTGCTCGACCTCGTCGACAACGCCGGCGACATCCTGGACCGCGGCGAAGGCGCGGCCGGCTTCATCGAGTATCTCTCGCTGCGCACCCCGACGCTGATCGCCCACTCCCTGCCGCTCGGCGCGCTCATCGGGGCGCTGGCGGCGCTCGCCTTCCTCGCCCGCAACAGCGAGATCGTCGCGATGCGGGCGGCGGGCCGCAGCTCGTGGGAGCTGTTCGCGCTGATGGTCCCCGGCGCCTTCGTGCTCGCGGTCGCCCAGTGCGCGCTGCTCGACGTGGTGCTGCCGAAGACGCAGCGCTCGCTTGCGGTGTGGTGGGCCGCCGGCCCTGACCCCAAGATCCACTCCGACAAGCCCGCCTGGCTCCGGCTCGGCGACCAGATCATCTCGTTCGAAGGCCTGCGCGACCGCGGGCGGACGCTCGTGAACCTCAAGGTCTACGACCGCGACGCCGAGAAGGTGGCGATCGGCCGGACCACGGCCGCCGAGGCGCGCTACGAGAAGCGACGCTGGACGCTCGTCGGCGCGACCCACACCTCCTGGCTGCGGGACAGCTTCAACGTCCAGACCCCGGCCGACGGCCCGTGGCGGACGACGCTGACGCCGGCCGACGCGGTGGCGGCGCTGACGCCGGGCGGGCTGATGTCGTCGGACTCGGCGCAGGAGGTGCTCGCGGGCGAGCGGGTGGCGAACGCGCCGCCGAGCTTCTACGCGACGCTGATCCAGCGCATCTACGCCGGCCCGATGGGCGTCGCGGTGATGCTGCTGCTCGCCATGCCGGCCGCGTTCCTGAACTGGCGCGACGCGCGCTCGGCGCGCTACGTCTTCGTCGGCCTGGGGCTGGGGCTTTCCTTTCTGCTCACCGACGGCCTGCTCACCTCGCTCGGCGGCGCCGGAGTGCTGAGCCCGGTCGTGGGCGCGTGGTCGGGCGTGATCCTGTTCGCCGCCATCGGCGCCTTCAACCTGTTCCGGATGGAGCGCGGCCTCGCCCGCCCGCGGCTGAGCCGCGCCGCCGGAAACCTGCTGCCGGAACCCAGCCGATGAGCGCGATCGACGTCCGTCCGGTCGAGGGCAAGCGCGACCTCGACCGCTTCATCACGCTGCCGCAGCGGCTGCAGGCGGGCGAACCGAACTATGTCGCGCCGCTGACGATCGAGCGGCGGGAGTCGCTGTCGCCCGCGAAGAACCCGCTGTTCAAGCACGTCGAGGCGCAGTTCTTCATGGCCTGGCGCGGCGGCGAGCCGGTCGGGCGCATCAGCGCCCAGAGCGACGACCGCGTCGCGGACTGCGGCCATTTCGGCCTGCTCGCGGCCGAGGACGACCCGGCGGTCTTCGCCGCGCTGTTCGGAGCCGCCGAAGCCTGGCTGAAGGCCAAGGGCCGGACCGAGGCGCGCGGGCCGTTCAACCTGTCGATCAACGAGGAATGCGGCCTGCTGGTCGATGGGTTCGACACGCCCCCGATGCTGTTCATGCCGCACGACGCCCCTTACGTCGCAGCGCGGGTGGAGGAGCAGGGCTACGCCAAGGCGATGGACCTGTTCGCCTATCTCCACCGCACCAGCGAGCCGTTCCCCAAGGCGATCGAGCGCATCATCGAGCGCCCGCGCCCGCCGGAGGTGGTGGTGCGCCATCTCGACTGGAAGCGCTACGACGCCGAGATCGCGACCGTCATCGACATCTTCAACGACGCCTGGTCGGAGAACTGGGGCTTCGTGCCGTTCAGCCCCGAGGAGCTCGACCACCTCGCCAAATCGCTGAAGCTGCTGATCGACGAGCGGCTGCTGTGGATCGTCGAGGTGTCGGGCCGCCCGGCCGCCTTCGGCGTCGGCCTGCCGAACCTCAACGAGATGATCTCCGACTTCGGCGGCAAGCTGCTGCCGTTCAACTGGGCGAAGCTGATCTGGCGGCTGAAGCGCATGACCTACACGAGCGGCCGCGTCGCGCTGATGGGCGTGCGGAAGGAGTACTCGCGCTCCTTCCTCGGCCGCGCCATGCCGATCTACATCTTCGACGAGTTCCGCAAGGAGGGCCGCCGCCGCGGCATCGACCGGGTCGAGATGTCGTGGGTGCTCGAAAGCAACCTGCCGATGCGGCACATGGGCGAGGCGCTGTCCGACGGCCGCGCCTACAAGACCTACCGGCTCTACGCCAAGGCGCTCGCATGACCCGCACCGCGCTCGTGCTGGCGGGCGTGCGCCCCGGACGCGATCCGCTGGCGGAGTTCGCGGGCGTCAGCCACAAGGCGCTGATCCCGATCGGCGGAACGCCGATGCTGGAGCGGGTGATCGCGGCGCTGCGGGCGAGCGGCCGGATCGACCGCATCGCGGTCTCGATCGACCGGCCGGAGCTGGTGACGCTGCCCGGCGTCGAGGTGCTGCGGTCGTCGACCTCGGTCAGCCGCAGCGTCGGCGAGGCGCTGGAGGCGCTCGGCGGCCCGCTGCTGGTCACGACCGCCGACCACGCGCTGCTCGAGCCGGACTGGGTGCGCTACTTCCTCGATCACCTGCCCGACGTCGACGTCGTCGCCGGCCTCGCGCGCGACCGCGACGTGATGGCGGCGGCGCCGGACACCAAGCGGACCTTCCTGCGCTTCCGCGACGGCCGCTTCTCGGGCTGCAACCTGTTCCACCTGCGCGACCTGAAGGCGCTCAGGGCCATCCAGCTCTGGCAGATCGTCGAGAACGAGCGCAAGAAGCCGCTGACGCTGCTCCGCCGGCTCGGCCTGCGCGCCGTGTTCGCCCATCTCGCGGGGCGGCTGACGCTGGCTTACGCCGTGCGGCGGATCGAGGAGATGGCGGGCTGCACCGCCGGGATCGTCGAGCTGCCCTTCGGCCGCGCCGCGATCGACGTCGACAAGCCCGACGACCTGATCCTCGTGCGCCGGATCGTCGAGCAGGACGCCGCCCGCGCCTGAACGCTCGACGCCTTAAAAACCTCTCCGCCCCAGCCTTTCGCGACAGGCGCGCCGCGCCGCCGCCGGTCCGGCCCCCGTAAAATTACGGGGCTCGCCGTCCTGCCTCGTTCTTCACTCAGGGACCGCATCGCGGTCGCGGAGCGACGAGGCCCATGACCGATATCGACTTCGACGCCACTGAAGCGCGCGCCGGGACGGGGGCGATCTCATGATCCCCTCGGCGCGCGAGATCGCCGAACAGGCGACGCTGGAAAGCTTCGTCAACTGCTACCTCCGGGAGATCGACCCCGGGACCTTCGGCCGCCGGCCGGTCGAGCCGGGCGCGCCCGTCGACTGCATCGAACTCACGCTGTCCTCGCAGCAGGCGGCGTTGCGGCTGGAGCTGGTCTCGGCCTCGCGCTGCGGGCCGCACCGCTTCGGGCGCGCCGTACTGCGCCGCGGCGCGGAGGCCGTCTGGCGCCCGGTCGCCCCGCTCGACGCGCTCGCCGCGCTGCTGCGCGAGGCCTATGGCCGCTTCGGCGAGGACAAGGCGAAGCGGCTGCGCGGCGCGGAGCTAGAGCTGCTCGGCCGCGCGCTCGACAGCTACCAGTCGATCGCGGCCAACATCGAAGCCCGCGCCTCGGCGCCCGCCCCCGACGACGACTTCCTCGCCGCCGAGCGCTCGCTGACCTTCGGCCACTGGCTGCACCCGACGCCGAAGAGCCTGCAGGGCATGACGAACTGGCAGCGTCCGGCCTACGCACCCGAACATCGGGGCAGCTTCCGCCTCGCCTTCTTCGCGGCCAAGTCCTCGATCGTGCGCCATGACGGCGCCGGCGGAGCGGTCGCGCCGGACATCGCCCGCGCGCTGCTCGCCGCCGGCCCCGACGCGCCGGCGCTCGCCGACGACGAGATCGCGGCGCCGATGCATCCGCTGCAGGCCGAGGCGCTGCTGCTCGATCCGGACGTGCGCGCACTCGAAGAGGCCGGCCTGCTGCGCCGCCTCGGACCCGCCGGCCCGGCCTTCGCCGCGACCTCGTCGGTCCGCACCGTCTACTCGCCCGGCGAACCGTGGATGCTCAAGTTCTCGCTGCCGGTCCGCATCACCAACTCGGTGCGCGTCAACCGCCGCCACGAACTCGCCGCCGGCGTCGCCATGGCGCGGCTGTTCCAGCGTTCCGGCTGGCTGCAGACGCGCCCGCGCTTCCGCATCATCCAGGATCCGGCCTGGATGACGCTCGACCTTCCCGGCCGCAGCGAGAGCGGCTTCGAGGTCATCTTCCGGCAGAACCCGTTCATGGCCGGCCATGAACGCGGCGTGGCGACGATCGCGGCGTTGACCGCCGCCCCGCTGCCGGGCGAGCGCTCCCGGCTGGAGACGCTGGTGCGCCGGGTCGCGGCCGACCGCAGGCTCCGGCCCGCGCAGGCGGCCTCCGTCTGGTTCGAAGCCTATCTCGACTGCGCGCTGGAGCCGCCCATCGAGCTCTACGACGCGCTCGGCGTGGCGCTGGAGGCCCACCAGCAGAACGTCGTGCTCGACGTGTCGCAGGGCCTGCCGACCGTCTGCCACTACCGCGACAGCCAGGGCTTCTACCTGTCGGAGGCCTACCGGCCGAGCCTCGACCGCCTCGCGCCCGAGGCCGCCCACATCTCCGGCCTCTATTACGAAGACGCCGAGATCCAGCGCCGTTTCGGCTACTACCTCGTCGTCAACCAGGTGTTCTCCGTCATCAGCCGCATGGGCCATGACGGGCTCGCCCGCGAGGACGACCTGCTGGAGGCGCTCGGCCGCCGGCTGGACGGGCTGTCGCGGCGGCTCACCGGCGCCGGCCGCGACTTCGCGCTCGACGCGCTCGAGCGCCCGACGATCACCTCGAAGGCCAATCTCGTCACCCGCCTTCTCGACATCGACGAACTGGAGACCCGCGACGAGCAGGCCGTCTACGCGCATATGCCGAACCCGCTGTTCGAACTCGCCGCCGAGGCCCGCCGCGGAGAAGGCCATGCCGTCGCGGTGTGACGCGCCCGAGGACGCCGAGGCGCGCGTCGTGCGCCAGCTCGCGGCGGCGCTGATCTACGAGGAGCTGGTCGAGGCCGTCCCGATGCAGGTCGAGGGCGCGGCCGGCTTCGTCTGGACGCTCAATGGCCTGCGCTGGCGCGCGCAGGGCGCGACGGGCCCGTTCGGACGCCCGCGCCTTCGGCCGGGCTCGGTCGAGGTCCGGTCCCGCGCCGGCGTGTGGGCCGCGGCCCGGCTCGACGCCTTCGCGTCCGCCCTGCCGGGCGACGCGGGCGAACTCGGCCGTGAGCTTGCGCGCACCGTCGCGCTCTGCCGCTGGAACGCCGCGCATGTCCACCGCGGCGACCGCCGCGACCTCGCCTTCTCCGAACTCGACGCGGCCCTCGACGAGGGCCACCCCTATCACCCGTCGTTCAAGGCCCGCACCGGCTTCAGCGACGACGACCACCGCCGCTTCGGGCCGGAGGCGGGCGCGACCTTCCAGCTTCACTGGCTCGCGGTCTCGCCGGAACGGATCGACGCCGCGCTGCCCGCGGACGAGGCGACCTTCCTCGCGCGCGAGTTCGGGCCGGAGACCTTCGCCGAGCTCGACCGCCGGCGAACGGGCGCGGACGCCGACGGCTTCGGCCTCTGCCCGATCCACCCGTGGCAATGGGCGGCGCTGAAGGACGGCGCGCTCGCGCCGCGGCTCGCGGACGGCTCGATCCGCGCGCTGGGGCCGGCCGGCCCCCGCTACCGCGCCACCCAGTCGGTGCGCACGCTCGCCAATGTGGACGATCCGGCGCGGGCGAACGTCAAGCTCGCCATGAACATGGGCAACACCTCCGCGCTCAGGACCATCGAGCCGCATTCGGTCACGGTCGCGCCGGCGCTGTCGGACTGGCTCACGGGAATCGTCGCCGGCGATCCCGGCTTGAGCGGGCGGCTCGCGATCCAGCGCGAATACGCCGGGATCGTCGTCGACCGCGACGGGCCGCTCGGCGGCCAGATCGCCGCGCTGTGGCGCGAGAGCGTCCCTGGGCTGCTCGAACCCGGCGAGGAGGCGGTCCCGTTCAACGCGCTGATGGCGACGGAGCGGGACGGCGCGCCCTTCATCGACCGCTGGCTGCGCCGCCACGGCGCCTCCGCCTGGGTCGACCGGCTGATCGAGGTCGCGGCGCTGCCGGTCTGGCGGATGCTCGCGGCTCATGGCGTCGCGACCGAGGCCCACGGCCAGAACATGGTCCTCGTCCACCGCGGCGGTTGGCCGGAGCGCGTCATTCTCCGCGACTTCCACGACAGCGTGGAGGTGACGCCGGACTTCCTGGCCGCGCCGGACGCCTTCCCGGATTTCGGGGCCATCGACCCCGTCTACCGCGACGCCGCGCCGGACGCCTATTTCGTCATGAGCTCGGTCGAGGAGCTGCGCGCGCTCGTGATGGACGCGCTGTTCGTCTTCAACCTGACCGAGGTCTCGGACCTGCTGGCGCGCCGCTACGGCTTCCCGGAGGCCGAGTTCTGGCGGCGCGTCGAGCGGGCGCTCTACACCCACGCCGCCGCGCACGGGCTTGGCGCACGGCAGGCCCGCCTCGGCTTCACCGCGCCCGAGATCGCGGTCGAGCGCCTGCTCGCGCGAAAGCTCGATCCGGGCTCGGCCCGCAGCCGCGCGGTCCCCAACATTTTCGCGCCTTCGGGCGCCCGCGCCCGGGAGGCGTCATGATCGCGATCGACGACCGGCTGCTCGACCCGGAGGAGCTCGCCCGCTCCGGGCCGGCGCACGCCGCCATCGCCCAGTTCGGAAATCCGGACGGCCGCCGCTTCGCGGTGTGCCTGGCGGACCCGGCGGACTGGCTCGGCCTGTTCTTCGCGATCCGCGCGGTCGGCGCGAGCGTGCTGCCGATCCATCCGGCGACGCCCCACGCCGCCGCGCGCCGGCTCGCGGTCTCGGCCGGCTGCCACGCGCTGCTGCACCACGCCGCCGAGCCCGAGGCGCTGCCGGACGCCGCCCCCTCGCCCGGCATGCTGCTGCAGATGAGCTCCGGCACCACCGGCGCGCCCAAATGCGTCGCGCGGCCCTGGGAGCACATCGAGCGCGAGCTCTCCTCCTACGTCGCGACCTTCCGCGAGCCCGACGACATGACGCCGATCGTGGCCTGCCCGACGACGCACTCCTACGGGCTGATCTGCGGCGTGCTGGCGGCGCTGAAGCGCGGCCGCACGCCCGTTCTCGTCGATCCCGGCAACCCGAAGCACCTGCTGAAGCGCCTGCGCGAGACGGACCGGCCGCTGCTCTACGCCTCGCCCGCGGTGCTGCACACCGTGGCCCAGCTCGCGCCGAAGGACGAGACGCTGCACGCGGCGATGACCTCGGGCACGCTGCTGCCGGCGGCGTGGTTCGACCGCATCCGCGCCCGGACCCGCCACATGTTCCAGCAGTACGGCTGCTCGGAGGCCGGCGTCGTCGCCGTCAATCCCGACATGGCCGCGCCCGAGGACATGGGCCGTCCCCTGCCCCATCTCGCGGTGACCGCCGGAACCGCGGACGCGCCGGCCGAGATCCTGGTGCGCGGCCCCGCCGGCGAGGTCCGCACCAGCGACCTCGGCGCGTTGCGCCCCGACGGCATGCTGCTGTTCGTCGCCCGGCTCGACGACACCATCAACGTGTCCGGCCTGAACGTCTATCCGCAGGAGGTGGAGGACGTGGCGATGACCATGCCCGGCGTCGCCGACGCGGTGGCGTTCCGGCTCGCGGACCGTTTCGCCGGCGAGCGCGTCGGTCTGGTCTTCAGCGCCGGCGGGACCGTGCCCGTCGCAGCGGTGATGGACTGGCTGCGCGGCCGCCTCGCGAGCCACCAGCTGCCGGCGCAGGTGATCCAGCTTCCCGCCGTGCCCCGTCAGGCCAACGGCAAGGTCAGCCGGCGCGAGATCGCCGCCCGCCACGCCGAGGGCCGGCTCGTCCCCGCATTGGAAGGAGCGGCGTCATGACCCGCGACGAGATCGTCGAGGCCGTTCTGGTCGTGCTGCGCGACCACATGGAGCGGCCGCATCTGGACGCCTTCGGACCCGAGGCGCGGCTGAACGAGGACCTCTACCTCGACAGCATCCTGATGCTTCACCTGTTTCTTAACCTCGAATTGCACTTCGGGCTCGCCGCCCCGGAGGAGGCGATCATCCGGCAGGAGCTGTCGACGGTCGCTGATCTCGCCGCCCTGTTCGCGGGCGAACGCGCCCCGGCGGCTGCGGCGGAAGCGCCGGAAGGCCAAGGGGTTCACGGCGAGGACTACGTCGACATCAAGGTGCACTGCTTCGTGAGCTGCGTCTGCGCCGCGCTGAAGGAGCGCGGGATCGACCACCGCGCGTTCTATTTCGGGGTGTTCGACGCCGACTTCGCCTTAACCCCGGAATTCACCCTGCGTTACCACGCCCCGACGGTGAGCCACGCCTTCTTCCGGCGCTGGTTCGAGCGGCTCTACGGCGCGACCCTTAGGGAGTGGTACGACCCGAAAAAATCGAAGGAAATCAACGTCGCGACCCTGCTGGACCTGGTCGACCGCCGCCCGCCGGACGAGCGGGTGATGGTGATGCTGGACCTGTTCCACCTGCCGGAACGGGAGAACAAGTTCAACCAGAACCCCTTCCCGCATTACCTCATGCTGGAGAACGCCGAGGACGATCCCGACGTCTTCGAGGTGCTGGACCCCGACTTCCGCTGGGAAGGCCGGATCGAAAAGGCCAAGGTGCTCAACGCCGTGCGCCAGCCGACGGTCGGCGGCGGCTACGTCTTCGACGCCGCCGCCCTGCGCCCCGCGCGGCCCGCCGACCTCGCCGCCTACATCGCGACCTGTCGCCAGACCACCGGCAACCCGCTGGTCGAAGCGGTCCGCACGATCGTCGCCGCCCATCTCGACGGCCGCGGCGGCCTGACGCTTCAGACGCTCCCCGAGGCGCTGAAGGAGCTGCCGGTGCTGTCGATCCGGAAGTACGCCTACGAGCACGCCTTCGCCTTCCTCTGGCGCGCTCTCAAGCTGCCGGACCCCGAATTCCAGGTCTGGTGCGACGACATCGAGACGCTCGCGCTCGGCCTGAAGGGCCTCAATTTCCAGGTGCTGAAGCTGGTCGAGACCGGAGATCGGAGCCTCGCCGCGCCGCTGTTCGCGGAGCTCGACCGCTACGACCGGCTGGAGAGCGCGATCAAGCGCCGCCTCGACGAAGCTTTCGCGCAATGGCGCGACGCCGCCGGCCTGCCGGCGCTTCCCCAAACCGAAAGGGCGATCGCATGAAGGTCTCGCTCTGCACCATCACCTTCCGGCACTGCCTGCTGTCGCTGAAGGACATCGCGGTCTGGGCGCGGGCGAACGGCTTCGACGGCGTGGAGCTGTGGGGCGCGCACGCCCGCAACCTCGCCAGGACGCCACTCTACAACGCCGACTGGCTCGCGAGCTTCGGGCTCGCGACGCCGATGCTGAGCGACTATCTGCCGACCGAGGGCGAGCGGTCCGCGATACAGGCGCGCGCCGAGCGGCTGTGCCGCCTCGCCGGACACTGGCGGGCGGGCAAGATCCGCACCTTCGCCGGCGCCCGCGGCAGCCGCTCGACCTCGGCGGAGGAACGCCGCGCGATCATCGCCGCGCTCCGCCTCATGTGCGAGGTCGCGGACGATCACGGCGTCCGGCTGCTGGTCGAGACCCATCCCAACACGCTGGCGGACAGCCTCGCCTCGACCCTTCGGCTGGTGGAGGAGATAGACCACGCCACGCTCGGCCTCAATTTCGACGTCCTGCACGTCTGGGAGGGCGGCGACGACGCGGCCGAGGCGCACCGGACGCTCCGGCCGTGGATCCGGCACTATCACCTCAAGAACGTTCGGACCCGAGAGGACCTCGGCGTGTTCGAGCCGGCCAACGTCTACGCCGCGGCCGGCCGGCGCGAGGGCATGACGCCGCTGTTCGACGGCGCGTTCGACTATGACGGCTTCCTCCCGGAGCTCGACGCCGACGCGGAGGCGTCGCTCGAATGGTTCGGCGACGACGGCTTCGACGTGCTCGCCCGCGACCGCCGGCTGCTCGAAAGCCGGAGCGGCCAGAGCGCGGCCGTCGCGGTCGGCGGGAGCTGACGCTATACACGGCGTTGCGTCTGGCGTCGGAGCTTGCTTCCGTCCTAGGACGCGCGCAACGCAATCCGGACGCCCCGCGACCATGACCCTGACGATGCGATCGCTGTTCTCCGCCCTCGCTCTGGCCCTCGTCGCCCTCCCCGCGGCCGCCGTCGAGATCAAGACGGCGACCGGGCCGGCGTCGTTCAACGCGCCGCCGAAGCGGGTGGCCGTGTTCGACCTCGCGGCCCTCGACACGCTCGAACGCCTCGGCGTCACGCCGGTCGGCGTGCCGAACCAGCTCTACCTGCCCGAGTTCAAGCAGATCGCCGCGAAGGCCGCCCCCGTGGGCACGCTGTTCGAGCCGGACCTTGAGGCGTTGAACGCCGCGGAGCCGGACCTCGTCATCGTCGGCAGCCGCTCCTCGCCGCGCGCAGCGGCGACCCGCCGGGTGGCGCCGACGATCGACATGACCATCACCGGGGCCGACCTGATCGCGCAGGCCGAGGAACGGCTCGCCGCCTACGGCGCGCTGTTCGGCAAGGAAGCGGAGGCCGCGGCGGCCAAGGCCGAGCTGGACGCGGCCGTCGCAAAGGCGCGCGAGGCGGCGGCCGGCAAAGGCTCGGCGCTGATCCTGATGACCAACGGGCCGAAGATCACGGCCTACGGCGCGAACTCCCGTTTCGGCTGGATGCTGACCTCGCTCGGCCTGACCTCGGCCATCGGCGGCTCCCAATCGACGCCGCACGGCGAATCCGTCTCGTTCGAATTCGTGGCCAAGGCGAACCCCGATTGGCTGATCGTCATCGACCGGGCCGCGGCGATCGGCGCGAACGACCAGAACGCCAAGGCCACGCTCGACAACGAGCTCGTGGCCGGAACCACGGCGTGGAAGAAGAAGCAGGTCGTGTACCTGCCCGCGGCCGACGTCTACGTCGCCGCCGGCGGCGTGCAGGCGACCGGCAGAGTGCTGGCGCGGCTGACGAAAGCCTTCTCCGGCGCGGAATGACCGCGATCGCCGCCCGCCTGACGCGTCCTGGCCTCGCCGCCGGCGGGGCGCTCGCGCTTCTGTTCGTGGCGAGCCTCGTCGTCGGAGTGGGCGACGTCTCGCTATCCCGACTTACGCACGACCCGGAAGCGTGGCGGCTCGTGTTCGCCAGCCGCCTGCCGCGGACGCTTGCCGCCGTGCTCGCCGGCGCGGGGCTCGCCGTCGCAGGGCTTGTGATGCAGGCGCTGGCGCGGAACCGCTTCGTCGAACCCACCACCGCCGGCACCGACCAGAGCGCCGCCGCCGGCGTGCTGCTGATGACCCTGCTGTGGCCGTCGTCCTCGCTGCCGGTGAAGACCGCGGGCGCAGCCGCCGCGGCGCTCGCCGGCACTTCGGTGTTTCTCGCGGTCGCGCACCGCCTGCCGCCGAACCAGCCGTTCCTGGTCCCGCTGTTCGGGCTCATCTACGGCGCCGTGCTCGGCTCCGCCGCCATGTTCGTCGCCTGGCAGGCGGATCTGATCCAGTTCTTCGAGATTTGGACCCGCGGCGAGTTCTCGGGCGTCCTGCGCGGGCGCTACGAGCTGCTGTGGTTGAGCGCGGCGATGGTGGCTCTCGCCTGGTGGGCGGCCGATCGGCTGACGATCCTGTCGCTCGGGCGCGACGTGAGCATCGGGCTGGGCCTCGACTATGAGGCGATGATGCGGCTCGGCCTCGTCATCGTCTCGGTGGTGTCCGCCCTGACGGTCGTCGTGGTGGGCATGATCCCCTTCGTCGGGCTGGTGGCGCCGAACCTCGTCACCCGCGCGCTGGGCGACGATCTGCGCCGCGCCGCGCCCTGGACGGCCTTTGCGGGCGCGGCGCTGACGCTGAGCTGCGACATCCTTGGCCGTATCGTGCGCTACCCCTACGAAATTCCGGTCGGGACCATTCTCGGCGCCGTCGGCGCAGCGCTGTTCCTGTGGCTGCTGTTCGGGCGTCGGGCATGACCGAACGCGCCCCCCTCGCGCTCGCGGCGCTGGCCGCGCTCGCGCTGCTTGCGACCGCGGCGTTTCTGGCGCTCAACCTGCGCGGCGACATCGGCTTCGCGCTGGAACTGCGCGGCGCGCGCCTGCTGGCGCTCGTCTGCGTCGGGGTCGCGATCGCGACCTCGACCGTCGTGTTCCAGACCGTCACCGGCAACCGGATCCTGACGCCGTCCGTCATGGGCCTCGACGCCCTCTATGGCTTCGTCCAGATCGGGCTGGTGTTCGCGCTCGGAGGCCTCGGCTTCGCGACGCTCGACCCGCGCGCGAAGTTCGCCGGCGAGACCGCCCTGATGACCGCGATGGCGCTCGCGCTGTTCCTGCCCATGCTGCGGGCCCGGCTCGACATGACGCTGATGCTGCTTTCAGGCGTCGTCCTCGGCGTGCTGCTGCGCAGCCTGTCATCGCTGCTGGCCCGGGTGATCGACCCGAACGACTTCGCCATCGCGAGCGGCGCGAGCTTCGCGAGCTTCAACGCCGTGCGCGGCGATCTGCTGGCCGTTGCGTCCGTCATGACCATCGCGGCCTGCGCCGTCGTCTGGCGCGTGCGCCACGTGCTCGACGTGCTGGCGCTCGGTCAGGACGCCTCGACCGCGCTGGGCGTCGACTGGCGCCGGACCGTCGCAGGACTGCTCGCGCTGGTGGCCGCGCTGGTCGCGGTCTCGACGGCGCTGGTGGGACCCATGGTGTTCGTCGGCCTTCTGGTCGTCGCCCTGGCGGAGCGACTGGTGAACACCCGCCGGCACGCGGTACTGCTGCCCGCCGCGGCGCTGACCGCCATCGTCGTGCTGGTCGGCGGACAGGCGACGTTGCAGCACGGACTGGGCGGCGCCTCGGCGCTCGCCATCGTGGTCGAATTCGCGGGCGGGCTGCTGTTCCTCGCCCTGCTGTTCGCGGAAAGCCGTCGACGATGATCCGTATCGAGAACGTCTCCTTCGCCCGCGGCGGAACCGAAATCCTGCGCGACGTCTCTCTGGAGCTGCCATCGGGCGGCGTGACCGCGATCGTCGGGCCGAACGGCGCTGGCAAGTCCACGCTGCTGTCGCTGATCGGACGCCTACAGCCGCTTCAGGCGGGCCGCATAACGGTCGGCGGCCACGCGGTCGACTCCACCCCGGGCGCGGAACTCGCAAAAGTTCTCGCCATCCTGCGGCAGGACAACGGCGTGGCGAGCCGGCTTCGCGTCAGGGAGCTGGTGGCCTTCGGCCGCTTCCCGCACAGCCGGGGACGCCTCGGGGAGGATGACCGCGCGTGCGTGGCGGCCTCGCTCGCCGCATTCGGCCTCGACTCGTTCGCCGAGCGGTTCGTGGAGACGCTGTCCGGCGGGCAGCGCCAGCGGGCGCTCATCGCCATGGCCTTCTGTCAGGACACGCCCTGCCTGCTGCTCGACGAGCCGTTGAACAATCTCGACATGTTCCACGCTCGCGACCTGATGCGCCGCCTGCGCGCAGCGGCGGACGAACGTGGGCGCACCGTGGTGGCGGTGCTGCACGACATCAACCACGCCGCCGCCTACGCTGACCGCATCATTGCCATGAAGGACGGCCGCGTGGTCGCTGACAGTCCGCCCGCCGAGCTGATGACGCCGGAAACGCTTGAACGCGTCTTCGGACACCGCATCCGCGTCACGACGATCGACGGTCGACCGGTCGCTCTGCACCACCTCTGACCGCGGCTTGGGAGACCGAGGCGGCATTCGGTCGCGGCGCGCAATCCTGCGGCGCGAACGCGCTCTCCGCGCACGAGCCAATCGGCCTACTCTGATTTATTACAATTCTAGTTTGCATAAAGAAATTGACAGGGCTTAGGAAATCCCGTTCTTCGCAGAGGTGTGAGCATTATATTTTCGAATTGTTCCAGTCTACTTGAACATCATGAAGCAGCACGCCTCAGACATCGCAGCTTTTGGCTATGGTTCCGGCGCCCAGGAACGCGCTCGTCCGGGCGGCGAGCTTCGTAAGCTCTATGTGACGGAACGCGCGCGTCTTCGCCGTCTGGTGCGCCGGATCGTCGGCAGCGCCGACGTGGCCGAGGACGTGGTGCAGGATGCTTTCGTCAAGCTCAGCGGCCGCGACATCGGCTCCGCCGACGTCGGTCTTCTCGTGCGCACCGCCCAGAACCTCGCGCGCGACGTCATGCGCTCGGATCGCGTACGCGCGGCCTACGCCGACCAGATGCGCCCGGAGCAGATTGCGGCGGGGCCCGTCGCGCCCGACGACGCGGCCGCACGCCGCGAAGAGCTGGGCGACCTTCTCGATGCGCTCCAGGCGCTGCCCGAGCGGACCCGGCGCATCTTCCTCCTCAGCCGCGTGGACGAGGTGAGTTACCCGCAGATCGCGCGGATGCTCGGCGTCTCGGTCTCGACGGTCGAGAAGGACATGATCTCTGCGATCGAGTTCTGCCGCAGCTGGCGCCGCCGTCGCGGATAATTTGAGGACGTCCAACTCCAGAAACGTTCCGGTATATAGACTGAGCCGAGCGTTCCGGGGACGACCTCAAAGCATGATCCGCACCGAGTCAGACGGCGATTCCGCCGACCGCGCTGCGCGCGAAGCGACCGGTTGGTTCGTGCGCCTCAACAACCCGCTCGCGACGGACGACGACCGGCGGGCGTTTCGCGCCTGGCTCGACGCCGATCCGGCGCACGCGGACGCCATCGGCGAGACCCGCGATCTGTGGGACCGGCTTGAGGCCCCCGCCAACCGTCTCGGCGCGAGCGGGTGGCACCGCGAGATCACTCCGCCGCGCCGTCGAAAACGTAGAACGGCCGCGATCGCGGCCGCGCTTCTGGCCACGGGCTTTGCCTGCCTCGCGATCTGGCGCGACGCCGGATTGATCGATCGCGCCTTCGCGGATCACGCCACCCGGCCGGGCGAGCGGCTTGAGGTCGTGCTTTCCGACGGCACGCGGCTTTATCTCGATGGCGACAGCGCTCTCGACGCCTCGTTCGCGCCGGCCGCGCGCGACGTGACGCTGCTGCGCGGACGGGCGTGGTTCGATGTGGCGCCCGACCCGGCCAGACCGTTCATCGTCCATGCCGGAGCGATCCAGGCGCGCGTGCTTGGCACCGGGTTCGCCATCGACCGCGACGCCGGCAGCGTGGTCGTGGACCATGGCTCGGTGCTGGTGATGGTCAGGGGCGCGCAGACCGTCGGCCTAGCCGCGAACCAACGCACTGCGCTCGCCTCAGACGGCGCGCTCGAGCCGCCGACGATGGTGGATCCGGGCGTCGCGCTCGCCTGGCGCCACGGCCTCATCGTTCTCGACGCCGCGCCTCTGGCCGACGTGGCGACAGAACTCGCCCGGCTGGAGCCCGGCCGCCTGCTCATTCCGGACCCGAAGCTCGCCGCCCTGCGGCTGTCGGGCGTCTTCCGGGCCGACGACCCCGACGCGATCGTCGAGGCCATGCGCGCCGGCCTTGGCCTCAAAGCCATGTCGCTGCCCGGCGTCGCGACGGTGCTCTACCGCTGAACAATTCCGATCGGAATTTTTACGGGGTCGACCGGCATTGCCCGTTTCCGCTTTGGGAGCCGCGAGCGCGCGGCCCGTGCGCGACGGGGCCTTGGCGACCATGAAACTCCTGAGGCGAGCGGCGCTGCTGTGGGCAAGCGCGCCCCTGCTCGCAACCGCAGCGTCGCTGGCGGCGGCCGGTGCTGCGAACGCGCAGACCGAAGCCGGGGCGACTTATACCTTCGACATTCCGGCGAAACCGCTGCTCTCCGCGTTCGCCGATTACACCCGACTGACCGGCGTGCAGATCCTGCGCCCCAGCGCTCAACGGCTCACCGGCCGATCACGGTCGGTCTCGGGCCAGCTCGACGCCGACACAGCGCTGCGCCGGATGCTCGAGGGCAGCGGCCTCGTCCACTCCTTCAGCACTCCGAGCGCCGCGACGCTGTATCCCCTCAACGAACCGCTCGCGCCGGTCCAGCTTGCGGGCGGGGCGACGCCGCTCGAAGAAATCACCGTCACGGGCGAAGGCGCCGAGGACGCGCCGAGCGGCGCGCCCGGCTCGTTCGTCGTGACCGCCTCCGACATCGCGCGCAAGAACCCGCAGGACGTCAAGGACCTGTTCGGCGGCGAGCCAGGCGTGCAGGTCGGTTCCTCGATCCCGTTGTCGCAGAAGGTCTATGTCCGCGGCATTGAGGAGACCAACCTCGCCGTCTCGATCGACGGCGCGGCGCAGAACAACAAGGTCTTCCACCACAACGCCACGACCTACATCGATCCCGGCCTTCTGAAGCAGGCGCGCGTCGACCCGTCCGTGGCTCCGGCCAACGCCGGCTTCGGCGCTCTCGCAGGCTCGATCGCTTACGAGACCAAAGATGTTGCGGACCTGCTCGGCCACGACCGCGAGGGCGTCGGCGGCGTCGTGAAGGGCACGTTCAATTCGAACGGCGGCGTGTTCGGAACGTCCGTCACCGGTTACGGCAAGCAGAACGGTTTCGAGGCGCTCGGCTACCTCAACTGGGAGAAAGGCGGACGCTACGAGAACGGCGGCGACGACAAGATGCGCGGCACCGCGACCGACCTGCTGAGCGGTCTTGGCAAGCTGGCCTACGAAAGCGCGGAAGGCCACCGCTTCGAGGCGAGCTACCAGCGGGTGCTCGACGACGCCATCCGGCCGTTTCGCCCCAACGCCGGGCGGGTCGTGCGCCCGCTGCCGGACGGCGCCACTCCGGAGCCTCCAACCCGGCCGTTCCGCCTCGAGCGCCAGAACGCGATCCTGCACTACAGCATGATCTCGCCCGAAGGGTGGTTCGATCCCAAGGTCGTGCTGGCTTACGGCTCCACGAAAGTGAAAGTGCCCACCTACCCCCGCGATCCCGACACGGGCAGTTTCTTCTACAGCTACGATTCCACCGGCGTGACGAGCACGCTCAACGGCAGGATCGAGAACAAGTTCGCCTTCGCGTTCGGCAGCGTCACCGCAGGCGTCGACTTCCGCAATGATCGCGCCGATCTCAGGGACCGCTTCGACGGCGCCGACGAACGGATGACCAACCTCGGCGCCTACGCCCAGGCGAGGCTGGAGCTGTTCGACCGGACGCGCGTGTCGTTCGGCGCGCGCGGCGATCGCCAGTGGTTCCGAGGATCGAGCGACAGCGACGGCGCGAAGAAGGACCACGGCGGCGTCAGCGTAAACGCGTCCGGCGAATATGACCTGATCGCTGACCTGCTGACGGCGAAGGCCGGCTACTCCCACGTCTGGGCCGGCGTTCCGCTCGCAGAAAACTTCATCATAAATCCGGCCTGGGATTACGCCGGCGGCAGCGGGAAAGACCTCAACGCGACGACGTCCGACAACTATTCCGCAGGTCTGATGGTGCGGCGCGACGGATTCACCGTCGAGGGCTCGCTCTTCAGAACGCAGATCGAGAACGCCCGCAACGCGAAGTTCTCGAACAGCTATCACCCGCCCTACGGCGAAGCGACGGTCCCTGGCGCAACCTGGGCGCCCGATCTGGACACGCGCGGTTTTGAGCTAGGCGTCGGCTATGAGTGGAAGACGGGCTTCGTGCGCGTGAAGTACGCGCATATCGACGTCGATATCGACGGCCGTCGCGGCGACTCGGACACCGGCAACTACATCGCGACCCCCGTGGGCGACATCATCACCATTTCGGCCGCGCACACCTTCGTCGACTGGAACGTCACCGTCGGCGGCGACGTCGAGATCGCGCCCACGTACAGGCGGACGGCGATCAATCCAGAAACGATCACCCCCAAAAAGCCGCGCGGCGATCGCTATCCCGCCTATCCCGCCTACGAGATCGTCAACGCTTTCATCGAATATAGGCCGAGGTTCAAATACGAAACGACGCTGCGGCTCGACGTGACGAATATCTTCGACGAGAACTATTCGAGCCGAGCGTCCTACGGCAGCGAGTTCAACAACGTCACGCCCTTGTTCGAGCCGGGCCGCGCGTTCCTGATGACCGCACAGGTCAAGTTCTGAATGACGGACCTCTCGTTTTGCAGTGACGCGACACGCCTCCGCTGGCGTAGGCGTGTTCGTTCGACGCCGAATGGACCGGAAACAGCCGAAAGGATTTTACGATGCCCGTCACCGAAGGGGCCCGCGTGCCGACCGCGAACGGCGCTCGCTACGTGGCTCAGCTCTGCAAGCACTGGAGCCACAAGCTGGAGGTCGCGCAAAACGGCGATTCCGCCCGCATCGTGCTGCTGAACGACGCCGTGGTGACGCTCGTCGCCCAGCCAGAGACGCTGGACGTCGGCATCGAGGCGGCGTCGCCCGAGGATCTTGAGCTGGCGAAGGACGTCGTCGTCCGCCATCTCGACCGCTTCGCCTTCCGGGAAGCGCCGCTGGCCTATGGCTGGCGCGACGGCGAGGCCTGAGGAGACCGGCTCAGAGCGGCCCGAACCCGCGGATCGGGATCGCGTTCGCGGCGCGCCGGGTTCGGTCGGCGCGCTCTTGCGCGAGACGCTCCACGCACGCCCTTTCGGCCTCGGAGCCCGGCCGGGCTCCCGCCGCCGCGCAACGGTCAGCGTCGCGGCTCGGATCGGCCCCCGCGCATCCCGCAAGCAGCATCAGGACAGGCGCCAGCATTATGGCCTTCATCGGCGCATCCTTCCCGTAACGCTCGCCCGGCCAACGCCAGACGGCGAGACCTTAACCAGCAGACGCGCGGGCCGGAAGCATGCGGGGCGACAAAGGCGGCGCGCAGGCCTAGGCTCGCGCCGCGCAGCGCATCCGAGGCCGCATCCATGTCCCGTATCGACGACTCCCGCCCCTTCGTGCCGCTCGGCGTCGCGATCGTCACCGTCTCCGACACCCGCACGGAGGCTGACGACACGTCCGGCGCGACGCTTGCGGGGCGCGTCGCGGAGGCCGGCCACCGCGTCTCCGGCCGGCGGATCGTGCGCGACGACCGCGAGGCGCTGCGCGCAGCGGTGTGCGCCTTCGTGGCGGATCCTGCGACCGACGTGGTGCTGACGACCGGCGGCACCGGCTTCACAGGCCGCGACGTCAGCCCCGACGCGCTGGAGCCGCTGTTCGAGAAGCGGATGGACGGCTTCTCAAACCTGTTTCACGCCTATTCCAGCGGCGTGATCGGAACCTCGACGCTGCAGTCGCGCGCCACCGCCGGCGTCGCCGGCAAGACCTTCGTGTTCGTGCTGCCGGGCTCGTCCGGCGCCTGCCGGGACGCGTGGGACGGCGTGCTGAAAGCCCAGCTCGACTACCGGCATCGTCCGTGCAATTTCGTTGAAATTCTTCCCCGCCTCGACGAGCACCTGAAGCGCGGCAAGCTGCGCACCGCCTGACGCGGCGCCCGCGGGAACATCCCTAGCTGTAGAGCCGGGACACCAGCCGCGGCGGCACCCGCAGCATCAGCAGGCCGGCGCCGAGCGCGGCCCTCGGCCCGGCGAACGGACGGCGCAGGCGCGGCGCAAGCGCCAAAGACCTGAGCCGCACGATGCGGCCGCGACCGATGCGTCGGATCAGATCGGCTTCCGCCATGGCGGGGATGGACCGGAAGCCGCCGATGCGCGCATAGAGCGAGGCGTGGATGAGCAGGCCCTGCTCGGGCTTCGGCAGGCCCGTCAGCGCGGCACTTAGGGCGGCCAGCCGCTCGACGGCGCGCGCCCGCGCGCCGAAACCGTCGAGGCCGAATGCGAACACCGCCGCGCGCTGATTCTCCTCGCCCCGGCGCTCGACCATCTCGACGAAGCTCCGCACCTCGTGGCGCCAACCCTCGCCGAGCACGACGCCCGGCTCCAGAAACAGGATCCATTGCGATTTCGCGCGCCGGACCGCAGCGTTCAGCCGGCCGGCGCGATCGGCGAAACCGCCTACGACGTTGCAGCCCGCGAGATCGGCGATTTCCAGCGTGCCGTCCGTTGAACCGCCGTCGGCAAGCGTGACGTCGCGGACGACACCGTCCGCCGCGCCCGCCACCAGGGACGACAGCGTCGGCACCAGAGTGCGCTCGTCATTGCGGGTCGGAATGATCACGCTCAGCATGAGCAGGAGGTGTACCACGGCGGAAGCCAGGAGTCTGTGGCGCCGTTGCGCGGGCGAAGCGTCGCGTACGGACGACAACGTTCTTGATTTGTTCCAGAAGCTCTCTTAGCTTCTGGTCATGGCCCAGACTGCTCGCTCCTTCGCTCCCCCACACGCGGCTCCGCCGATCGTCGACCCGGCGCGGCGGCGCGGGCGGGGCGTGGTCTCCAACGCCAGCGGCCGCTTCGAGCCTTACGCCCGCGTCGAGGAGGACGACGGCTGGGAGAGCCTCGCCGAGGCGCCGGCGTTCCGCACCGACGTCGCGCTCGAGACCGCGCGCACCGCGATCACCCGCAATCAGTCGCCGGACATCGCTTTCGACCGTTCGATCAATCCCTATCGCGGCTGCGAGCATGGCTGCGTCTACTGCTTCGCGCGGCCGACGCACGCCTATCTCGGGCTGTCGCCGGGGCTCGATTTCGAGACCAGGCTGACGGCGAAGCCGAACGTCGCCGAACTGCTGCGCCGCGAGCTCTCGGCGCCGTCTTACAAGCCGCGCACGATCGCGCTCGGGACCAACACGGATCCCTACCAGCCGATCGAGCGGACGCACCGGCTGACGCGGCAGATTCTCGAGGTGCTGGAGGAGACCCGGCATCCCGTGGGCATCGTGACCAAATCGGCGCTTGTGCTCAGGGACCTCGACATCCTCGGGCGCATGGCGGCGCAGGGGCTTGCGAAGGTCGCCGTTTCGATCACGACCCTCGACCCGACGCTCGCGCGAGATATGGAGCCCCGCGCGCCGACGCCCGCCCGGCGGCTCGAAACGGTCGCGCGGCTCGCCCAGGCGGGCGTGCCCGTGACCGTCCTGACCGCGCCGATCATTCCGTCGCTCAACGAGCACGAGATCGACCGCCTGCTTGAAGCCGCCAAGGCCGCCGGCGCGACCGAGGCCGGCTATGTGCTGCTTCGCCTGCCGGACGAGATCAAGGACCTGTTCCGCGAATGGCTGATGGAGCGACATCCCGCGAAGATGCGCCGAATCCTGTCGATCGTGCGCGAGACCCGCGGCGGCAAGCTCTACGATTCGGGGTGGGGCGTGCGGCAGACCGGGGAAGGCGTCACCGCCTGGACCATCGGCCGCCGCTTCGAACTGGCCTCGCGGCGGCTCGGACTCGACCGGCGGCATCTGAGGCTGCGCACCGATCTGTTCACGCCCCCGCCTCGTAAGGGGCAGGCCGGCGAGCAGTTGTCGCTTTTCGATGACAAACCGGCGGCGCGCGTTAACGTGTGACTCACTATGAGCAGGGGTCATCGTCAACACACCCCTCGAGCCTAGGCGCCGGATGCCGCTTCCCCTCAATCTCACGCTCGTCACGCTCGGCGTCGCCGACATCGCGCGCTCGACCGCCTTCTACGAGGCGCTCGGGCTGAAGGCCGCGCGGGACAGCAACGCAAACGTGACGTTCTTCAACACCAGCGGGCCGGTGCTGTCGGTCTACAGCCGCGCCGCGCTCGCCGCCGACGCGCAGCTTCCGTCCGAAGGCGATGGTTTTCGCGGGCTGTCGCTGGCGTGGAACCTCGCCTCCGAAGCGGACGTGGACAAGGCGATCGTCCGGATCGTCGCGGCCGGCGGAAAGCTGATCAAGGCCGCCGAGAAGACCTTCTGGGGCGGCTACTCCGGCTACGCCGCCGACCCCGACGATCACCTCTGGGAGATCGCGCACAATCCGGGCTTCCCTTTCGACGACGCCGGCCGCTTGCGCGCCCCCGAATGACGGGCCAATCCCTGCCGATGTCTCCCGTAACGCCTGTCCGAGCCGATCGATGCCGCCGCTGAAGCCGCCCCGCCCGACGCCGTATGTCGCGACCTTCGAACGCGAGCGCGCGTTGATCGCCGCGGGCTGCGGCCCGGTCGCCGGCGTCGACGAAGCCGGACGGGGACCGCTTGCGGGACCGGTGGTCGCCGCGGCCGTCATTCTCGATCCCGATCGTATTCCGGCCGGCCTCGCCGACTCGAAAGCGCTGTCGGCGCAGCGGCGGGAAGCTCTGTTCGAGAACATCCTCGCGACCTCCACGGTGTCGTTCGTCTCGGCGTCCACGGCGCGGATCGAACAGTTGAACATCCGCGGCGCGACGCTCTGGGCGATGCGTCAGGCGCTCGGCGGTCTCGCGACCCAACCGGACGTCGCCCTGATCGACGGACGCGACGTCCCGCCGGGGCTCGCCTGCCGCGGCGAGGCTGTGATAGCCGGCGACGCGCAGGTTCTCTCCATCGCCGCGGCCTCGATCGTCGCCAAGGTCGTCCGCGACCGGATGATGCGGCGCGTCGCCGTGAACGCCCCCGGCTACGGCTTCGAGCGTCACATGGGCTACTGCACCCCGGAGCATCTGGCGGCGCTCGCCGCGCTCGGCCCCTGCCCGCACCACCGCAGGGGCTTCGCGCCGGTCGCGGCGCTGCTCGCGGCGGCCGCAGAGTGAGCGACCGCCGCCGCAACGTTCCGTTTACCGTCTTCCTTGACCCGGCCTTTACGTTACCGAACCGAGAATCCGGCCGTTAAGCAGCGTAACGGACGGAGCGTATCTCATGGCTTTTCGGCGCAACGGCGCGGCCCTCGCCGCCGAGCGACCCTCGGCTCCGGCCCTTCCCCTCGACACGATCCTGATCGGCGACTGCATCGCCGAACTCGAGAAGCTGCCGCCGGCCTCGGTCGATCTCGTCTTCGCCGATCCGCCCTACAATCTGCAGCTCCAGGGCGATCTGCGCCGGCCGGACCAGAGCCTGGTCGACGCCGTCGACGACGCCTGGGACCAGTTCGAGAGCTTCGCCGCCTACGACGCCTTCACCCGCGCCTGGCTTCTGCAGGTCCGCCGGGTGCTGAAGCCGACCGGCACGCTCTGGGTCATCGGCAGCTATCACAACATCTTCCGCGTCGGCTCCGCGCTGCAGGACCTCGGCTACTGGATCCTGAACGACGTGGTCTGGCGCAAGACCAACCCGATGCCGAACTTCCGCGGGCGGCGCTTCACCAACGCGCACGAGACCCTGATCTGGGCGGCGCGGGGCGCGGACGCCAAGGGCTACACCTTCAATTACGAGGCGCTGAAGGCCGGCAACGAAGATCTCCAGCCGCGCTCCGACTGGCTGATCCCGATCTGCTCCGGCGGAGAACGGCTCAAGGGCGACGACGGCCGCAAGGCGCACCCGACCCAGAAGCCGGAGGCGCTGCTCGCGCGCGTGCTGCTCGCGGCCTCGAAGCCCGGCGACGTGGTGCTGGACCCGTTCTTCGGCTCCGGCACCACGGGGGCGGTGGCGAAGCGGCTCGGACGCCGTTTCGTCGGCGTGGAGCGGGACCGCGACTACGCCGCGGCGGCGCAGGCCCGGATCGACGCGGTCACGCCGGACAGCGCGGCGGCGATCGCCCCGGCGCCGGCGAAGCGGGAGGCCCCGCGGGTCGCCTTCGCCACCGTGGTGGAGCGCGGCCTGATCCAGGCCGGCGCGCGCCTGACCGACGCCAGGCGGCGCCATGAGGCGATCGTGCGCGCGGACGGGACGCTGGCGCTCGGCTCCGTCGTCGGCTCGATCCATCGCATCGGCGCCATCGCCCAGAGCGCGGAAGCCTGCAACGGCTGGACCTTCTGGCACATGGAGACCGCCGCGGGGCTCGCCCCGATCGACGCTCTGCGCGAGATCGTCCGCGCCGGGGACGCGGCCTAAGCCCGCGGAGCGGCGCGGCGGACGCCGAGCGCGATGACGAGCCCCGCTGCGACCAGCAGCAGGAACGCCGCGCGCAGGCCATAGGCGTTCGAGAGAAAACCGATCAGCGGCGGCCCCATCAGGCCGCCGCCATAGGCCATGGTGGCGACCATGGCGAGCGCGGCGCCGGGCGCCACCCCCGGCAGGCGGGTCGAGGCCGAGAACAGCACCGGCACCACATTGGCGAAGCCGAGACCGGCGATCGCGAAGCCTGCGAGCGCGACCCACGGCGCGGGGGCCGCGACCACAAGGCCGAGGCCTGCGGCGGCGACGACGCCCGACGCCTGCACCGTGCGCAACGGACCGAGCCGCCCCACCACGCGGTCGCCCGTCAGCCGCGCCGCCGTCATGGCGGCCGAGAAGGCCGCGTAGCCGTAGGCCGCGAGCGCTGGGCCCGCGCCGACCGCCTGGCTCATATAGACCGCGCTCCAGTCGATCATCGCGCCCTCCGCGAGGAAGGCGAGCAGCGCGAGCGCGCCGAGGCCCAGAACCGCTCCCTTCGGCAGGCGGAGGCCGTGCGCCTCCTCCGCGCTCCCGCCGGGAATGGAGAGCCTGAGCGCCGCGAGAGCCGTGATCGCGAGCAGCGCGGCGGCCCCCGCGCCCATGCCCGCCGCCGGCGACATGCCGAGCGCGATCAGGCCGCCGGCGCCCGCAGAGCCCGCCAGTCCGCCGATCGAGAAGAAGGCGTGGATGGACGACATGATCGGCCGTCCGAGCGCCTTCTCGATCGCTGCCGCATGGGCGTTCATGGCGACGTCGAGGCCGCCGATCAGGGCGCCGAGCATGAAGGCCGACGCCATCAGCGCCGCGGCGCCCGGCGCGTGCGGCGGCAGGGCGACGGCCGCGGAGAACAGCGCGCCCGCCACGATCGTGGTCGGAGCGGCCCCGAATCGGTGGAGCACGAGCCCCGTGACCGGCATCGCAAGCACCGCGCCGACGCCCATCGCGAGCAGCACGAACCCGAGGCCGGCGTCGTCGAGCCCGAGGCCCGCTTTCAGCAGCGGGATATGCGCGGCCCAGACGCCGAGGCCCGCGCCCGAAACCAGGAAAATCGCCGCGACCGATATCCGGGCGAGCGTGAGCGTGCGGCGATCGACGGCGCCGGTCTGCGGAGCGGTCATCGGCTGGCGGCGGTCCGGGACGAGGATGGGGCGTTTTCGCGCGCGAGCGCGACGACCTTGCGGAACACCGAGGGCAAGGCCTCGCCGTCGAGCTCGTTCCGCGCCGCCCAGCGGGCGCCGGGAGGCGCGGCGAGGGTCATCGGCGCCTCCGCGGCCAGCACCGCGAGTTCGAGCGCGAAGTGGCTGAACACATGCGTCACCGCGCCGGGCAACCGCCGCCATCGCGCCGCGACGGGGGCCTCGACCGCGAGCGCAGCGACGGGAGCCGCGAGGTCGACGTCCTCCGCCCAACGTCCGGTCGGGGTCTCGGTCATGCCGCCCAACAGCCCCTTCGGCGGCCGGCTGCGCACCAGCACGGCGCCGTCCGCGCGCTCCAGCCAGAACGCGACGCCTCGGCGCGAGGGCCGCTCGGCCTTGGCGGCCTTTCGCGGAAAGCTGTCCTGATCGGCGCGCGCGCGGGCGAGGCAGGGATCGTCCCACGGACAGAGCGCGCAGGCCGGCCGCTTCGGCGTGCAGATGGTGGCGCCGAGGTCCATGGTGGCCTGGGCGAAATCGCCGGGCCGCTCCGCCGGGGCGATCGTCGCGGCGAGCGCGCGCAGCTTCGGCTTGGCCGCCGGCATGGCCTCCTCGACCGCGAACAGCCGCGCGACCACGCGCTCCACATTGCCGTCGACCACGACCGCAGGCTGGTCGAAGGCGATCGCGGCGATCGCGGCGGCCGTGTAGGGCCCGACGCCCGGCAGCGCGAGCAGCTCAGCCTCGCGCGCGGGAAAGCGGCCGCCGTGCCGCTCGACCACCGCCTGCGCGCAGGCGTGCAGGTTGCGGGCGCGGGAGTAATAGCCGAGCCCCGCCCACAGCTTCAGCACGTCGTCGAGCGGCGCCGCGGCGAGCGCGCGAACGTCCGGGAACCGCGCGAGGAACCGCAGGAAATACGGACCCGCCGCCTTCACGGTGGTCTGCTGCAGCATGATCTCGGACAGCCAGACCCGGTACGCATCGACGCGCTCGCCCGCCTCCGCCCGCCACGGCAGGCGGCGACGGTTGCGGTCGTACCAGGCGAGCAGCGCCGCCGGCTCCGGCGCGCGCAGGGTTTCGGCGGAAGGCGCCAAGGCCTAGACTCGGGACTGTCGGAAGGTCATGTCGCCGGCAGCCTAACGGGAGCACGTCCGGATGAAAACGCCCCGCCGCGCCGCCGCGCTGTCGGAACTTGCGCCGAAGGCGCTCGGGCCGGCGGTGGCGCGTCAGGGCTTCGCCGGCGCGGAGATCGTGGCGCGCTGGGCGACGATCGTCGGACCGGAGATCGCGGCCTGCTCGGTGCCGGTCAAGCTCAGCGCCCCTCCGCGCGGCCAGGCGCCGGACCCCGACGCGCCGCCGCCGCTCTCCACGCTGCTGATTCGGGTCGAGGGCGCCTTCGCGCTCGAAGTGCAGCACCGGACGCCGGACATCCTCGCACGGGTGAACGCCCATCTCGGCTGGGCCTGCGTCGGCGCGCTGCGGCTGCGGCAGGGTCCGATCTCGGGCTTCAAGCGGGCGAGGCGCGCCGAGCCGGAACCGCCTCCCCCCGCCACGCCGGAGGAGGAGGCGCGCGTCCGCGCGGCGGCGGCGGGCGTCGACGAGCCGGCGCTCGCCGAAGCGCTCGACCGGCTCGGGAAAGCCGTGCTCGCCCGCCGGCGCGTCACGCGAGCGTGAGGCCTCGCGTGAGCGGCGAGCATGCTCCCGCCACATTCCGCTTGCGAATAACGGACTTCGGGTCGACCTTGCGCGCCCGCTGAACGCTCCGATGCGAGACCGCTGCCCGACGTGGCGCATGACCGAGGACGCCGCCTGTGATCCTGAACCGCCGCCGCTTTCTTGAGACCGCAGCCGTGACGACCATGGGCGCGGCCGCCGCCGCCGCCCTGCTGCTGGAGCCGCGCTTCGGCTTCGTGGCGGCCGCCGCAGCTCAGGCGCCGAGCGCCGACGAGCTCGCGGTCGCGGGCCCGCTGGGCGAGAACGTGGAAGGCAAGGACGACGCTCCGGTCACCATCATCGAATACGCCTCGATGACCTGCGGACACTGCGCCGTCTTCGCCGCCGAGACCTTCCCCAAGCTCAAGGCGAACTACATCGACACCGGCAAGGTGCGCTTCGTGCTACGCGAGTTCCCGCTCGATCCGCTGGCGGCGGCGGGCTTCATGCTCGCCCGCTGCGCCGGCCAGGACAAATTCTTCCCCGTGGTGGACGCGCTGTTCGCCAAGCAGAAGGAATGGGCCTACTCCAACGATCCGGTCGCCGGCCTGCAGAACATCAGCAAGCAGTTCGGCTTCACACAAGAAAGCTTCGAGTCCTGCTTGACGAATCAGGAGATGCTGGACGGTGTGAACTGGGTGCGCCAGCGCGGCGCGGAGAAGTTCGGAGTGAATTCCACCCCGACCTTCTTCATCAACGGCAAGATCCATCGCGGGGCGATCAAGTTTGAGGACCTGGAGAAGATCCTGGAGCCTCTGCTCAAGGCCTGATCGTACGGGCCTGACCTTCCCTCGCGCCCGTGAGGCGCGGCGATGAACTTCACCAAGCTCCGCGTCGTCGGCTTCAAGACCTTCGTCGAGCCGACGGACGCGCCGATCGAGCCGGGGCTGACGGGCATCGTCGGCCCCAACGGCTGCGGCAAGTCCAATCTCGTCGAGGCCATGCGCTGGGTGATGGGCGAAAGCTCGTTCAAATCCCTGCGCGCCTCCGGGATGGAGGACGTGATCTTCGCCGGCAGCGGCGGCCGGCCGGCGCGCAACCACACCGAAGTCACGCTCACCCTCGACAATTCGGCCCGCACCGCGCCCGAGCCCTTCAACGGCTCCGACGAGATCGAGGTCAGCCGCCGGATCGCGCGCGGGCTCGGCTCCACCTACCGGATCAATGGTCGCGAGGTGCGCGCCCGCGACGTGCAGCTGCTGTTCGCCGACGCCTCCTCCGGCGCGCGCTCGCCGGCGCTCGTCGGCCAGGGCCGCGTCGGCGAGATCATCAACGCCCGCCCGGAGCAGCGCCGCCGCATCCTTGAGGAGGCCGCCGGCATCGCCGGCCTGCACCAGCGCCGCCGTGAGGCCGAGCAGCGGCTCGACGGCGCCGAGCAGAACCTCGCCCGCGTCGAGGACGTGCTCGGCCAGCTCGACCAGCGCGGCGAGGCGCTGCGCCGGCAGGCGAAGACCGCCGAGCGCTACCGCGCCCTGACCGACGAGATTCGCTCGATGGAGAGCGTCGCGCTGGTGGTCGACCACCAGGCGGCGGCCGTCGCCGAGGCCGAGGCCGCGTCCGCCGAGGCGGCTGCGGTGGCGGCGGTGGGCGCAGCGATGCGCGAACAGGGCGAGGCCGCGCGCGCCGAAGCGGTGGCGGCCCATGCGCTCGGGCCCGCGCGTTCCGCGGCGGCGGACGCGGAGGCGGAGCGGCTGCGGCTCGCGCAGGAGGCCGCGGCGCTCGAAGGCGAGGAGGCGCGGGCGCGCTCCCGCCTCGACGAACTTGCGCGCCAGATCGCCCAGATCGACGGCGACCTCGCCCGCGAAGCGGCCCTCGCCGAGGACGCCGCCGCGAGCCTGTCGCGGCTCGCCGAAGCCGAATCCGCGCTTGGATCCGACGACCCTTCGATCACGGACGCCGCTCGCGCGGAGGTCACGGCGCGGCTTGAGGCCGCCGAAAACCGCCTCGCCGAGGCCGAGGCCGCGGTCGCCACGGCGACGGCCGAAGCCGCGGCACGGCTCGCCGAGCGCCGGGATCTCGCCCGGCGCCGCGACGACGCGTCGGCGCGCCGCGACGCCCTTGCGCGCGAGGCCGAGGCGCTTGCTCGCGAGGCCGCTACGCTTGCGCGCGAAGCCGGCGCGCTCGGCGACGCCGACGCGCTCGCGCTCCGGGCCGAGGAAGCGCGCGCCCGCGCCGGGCAAGCGGAACGCGCCGCGGAGGCCGCCGAGGCCGCCCATGTCCGCGCGCGCTCCGACGAATCCGCCGCGCGCGGCCCGGCGGCGCAGGCCAACGCCCGCGCCGAGCGCGCCTCGTCCGAAGCCCGCACCCTCGCCAAACTGCTGGCGACCGACGCCGGCCGAGCGTTCCCGGCGGCGCTCGAACTGCTCGTTGTCGACCGCGGCTTCGAGACCGCGCTCGGGGCCGCGCTCGGTGACGATCTCGACGCCGCGATCGACCCGCGGGCGCCGATCCGCTGGGCGGGCGCCGAAGCCGACGCGGCCGACCCTGCGCTTCCCGCCGGCGTCACCGCGCTTGGCGTCCATGTGGTCGCGCCGCCGGAGCTCGCGCGGCGGCTGGCGCAGATCGGCGTCGTCGACCGCGCCGACGGCGAGCGGCTACGCAGGAGCCTTGCGGTCGGCCAGCGGCTCGTCAGCCGCGAGGGCGACCTCTGGCGCTGGGACGGTCTGACGCTCGGCGCCGACGCGCCGACCCCCGCCGCGCGCCGGCTGCAGGAGAAGAACCGGCTTGGGACGGTGGAGCGCGAAGCGGCCGCCGCCCGCGCCGAGGCCGACCGGCTGCGGCTGGTCGTCGACGAGGCCCGCCG
>NZ_JBHUER010000002.1:320417-435650 GCF_042681025.1 Methylopila henanensis | reverse complement strand
CGCCCACGTTTCTCTTTCAATTATCCACACTGTCAAAGAGCCCACGACCAGAACCGGCCGCGTTCGGCTAGATGGGTGTCCCCGCCAAGCCGTTCAATCCTGCCCGCATTCGGCTTTCGCCGAACGCTCGGCTACACCATGCTTTGAAGACTGTTTTCCGGATCGCCGAGGCCGCTGTTGGCCGCCCCGTCGTCCGGTGTGGCGCTTTATAGGGGCGCCCCATGGAGCCTGTCAACGCGGTTTTTGAGGCTTGTGAAAAACCTGTCGCGAAATCGCGTAAGCCGCTGTGGCGGCAGCTGAAACCGTGTGGGCAGAGGCCGGCGACGGCGGGCGTCGGGCAAAAAAATCCGGCGGAAAGCGCCGATCTTCGCTGCGCCGCGGCGCCCCGCCGCAGGGCCTTCGCACGGTCATGCTAGGCGCGCTTTCGGCGGCTCGACCGGGCCGCCGCGCTCGCGCCAGGCGGTGAAGCCGCCGCCCACATGGGCGACGCCGGCGAGGCCCATGTCCTGCGCCGTCTTGGCTGCGAGCGCCGAGCGCCAGCCGCTGGCGCAGTAGAACACGAAGCGGTTTGGCACGGCGAAGACCGGCTTGGCGTAAGGGCTTTCGGGATCGATCCAGAACTCGAGCATCCCGCGCGGGCAGGAGAACGCGCCGGCGACGCGGCCGTCGCGCTCGATCTCGCGCGGGTCGCGCAGGTCGATGAAGACGACGTCCGGCGCGCCATGGAGGGCGATCGCCTCGTCGATGTCGAGCGTCTCGATCTCTGCGCTCGCCTCGGCCAGAAGCTGCTTGTATCCCTTGCGCATCAACGCTCCGCGTCCTTCCCCCGGTCGCGACTTGGCCGCCGTCAACGGCCGCAACGCAGGGACATCGCATGCGCATTCTCGTCCTGCAGCATCTCGACGTCGAGCATCCCGGCGTGTTCCGCGAGATCTGGCGGGCGAAGGGCCACGACTGGATCACGGTCGAGCTCGACGCCGGAGAGCCGATCCCGGATTTCGAGGGCTTCGACCTGCTCGCCGTCATGGGCGGCCCGATGGACGTCTGGCAGGAGGACGCCCACCCTTGGCTCGTCGCCGAGAAGGCGGCGATCCGGACCTGGGTTCGAGATCTCGGCCGGCCCTATTTCGGCGTCTGCCTCGGCTGCCAGTTGCTCGCCGACGCGCTCGGGGGCGAGGTCGGGCTGATGGCGCGGCCCGAAGTCGGGCTTGCGACCGTCGAGCTCACGGACGCCGGCCGCGCCGACCCGGTGTTCGCCGGGTTCCCGCCGGCGTTCGAGACGCTGCAGTGGCACGGCGCGCAGGTGGCCCGTCCGCCGGAGGGCGCAGAGGTGCTGGCCTCGAACGCCGCCTGCGCCGTGCAGGCGTTCCGGTACGGCCGCCATGCCTATGGCTTCCAGTACCATTCCGAGATCACGCCATCGACCGTGCCCGACTGGGGCCGCATCACGGAATACGCCGCGAGCCTCGAAGCGGCGTTCGGCGCCGGCGCGGCGGCGCAGCTCGCGGCCGAGGTCGAGCCGCGGCTTGCGGCCTTCCGGGCCGACGCCGAGCGGATCGACGCCAATTTCGCGGCGCTCATCGGCCGCTGAGGCGCGTCAGGGCGCGTCCTCGAACGTCGTCCAGTGCGCGCGGACCTCGGCGACCTCCGCCGAGGTCGCGAGCGCGAGGGTGTGCCGGGGCGTCGGACGGAGGCGCCAGAACCGCCAGCGCGCGGGATCGTCGGCGCAGGACGGGCCGAAGGTCGCCACCGGCGACGGCCCGTCGAGCCGGAAGGCGAAGGTCTTCAGCCCCATGGCTATGCCGCGGCCGCGCGCCTTCACATAGGCCTCCTTCAGCGTCCACAGCGCGAAGAAGGTGTCGCGCCTGACCTCAGCCGGACAGGCGGCGAAGGCCGCAGCCTCCTCCGGCGCGAACACCGCCGGCGCGAGCCGGTCCATGTCCGCGCGGCGGCCGAGGTCTTCGACGTCGACGCCGATCTCGCTCTGCGCCGCGACCGCGAGCGCCACGAGGCCGTCCGTGTGGGTCAGGTTGAAATGCAGGCCGAGCGCGGCTTCGGGCCCGTCCAGGCGCGGCCGGCCGTGCTCGTTCGCGGCGAAGCGCCAGCGTTCCGGCGCGACGTCGGCGTAGCGCGACAGGGTGAGCCGCAGCAGCGCGCGGGCGACGAGGTGCTGCCGCTTAGGGGAGGGCACAGCGAAGCGTTCCCACCGCGCCGTCTCCTCCGGGGTGAGGAGCCGCAGTAGGCGCTCCTCCCGCTCCGGCGACACGGCGTCGGGATCGGCCAGCCACAGGTCCGCGCGCTTAGGAGAAAGGATCGCGCGTTTCGGCGCGGGCGTGATCGGCGGTTCGAACGTCAGCGGAGGCTCCGGGCGTGGCGGAAACGGCCCGCAGCCTAGCTTCGCTCGCCGGCTTCCGCGAGCGGCGATGCGGCATGGCGCGTTCCGGCTCCGGTGACCTAGATTAAGAGGTTGGAGCGTGCCGGAGACCGCTGCGATCACTTTCGAGCTGTTGCCCCTCGAGGGCGTCCTCTTCAGCCTGACGCATGTGGCGGCCGCCGTGGCCGCCACCGCGCATGTGCTCATGAACAAGCGCGACGTGCGCGCGGCGATCGGCTGGATCGGCGTCATCTGGCTGTCGCCATTCTTCGGCGCGCTGCTCTATGTCGGATTCGGCGTGAACCGCGTGCACCGTAAGGCGCGCCGGCTGCGCGGCATGAAGCAGAGCCACGCCTTCGGCAAAGGCGGCGGCGCGGACGAGGATTCGCCGCGCGCGCGGCTCGCGCTGGCGATCGAGGCGATCAGCGGGCTGCCGCTGCGGGCGGCCGTGGTCGAGCAGGTTCTGCGCGCCGGCGACGAGGGCTATCCCGAAATGCTCACGGCGATCGACGGCGCGAAGACGAGCGTCGAGCTGTCGACCTTCATCTTCCGTGTCGACGACGTCGGCGAGCGCTTCATCGCGGCGCTGACGCGGGCGCACAAGCGGGGCGTCGCGGTGCGCGTGCTGATCGACGGCATGGGCGGCGGCTTCTTCCTGTCCCGCGCCTATCGCCGGCTGCGGGCGGAGGGCGTTCCCGCGGCGCGCTTCCTGCACTCGGTCCTGCCCTGGCGGATGCCGTTGCTCGACCTGCGGCTGCACAAGAAGGCGCTGATCGTCGACGACGCCGTCGCCTTCGTCGGCGGCCTCAACATCGCGGCCGAGAACGTGCTGGCGAAGCCGACCGCGGAGCCGGTGCAGGACGTCCATTTCCGGGTGTCCGGCGGCGTCGTGCGCCAGATCGCGGCGAGCTTCGACGACGACTGGACCTTCGCCACCGGCGAGGAGGCGCCCGAGCGGGATTTCCCCTCCCGTCGGACCGCGGCGGGACCGGAGCGGTCGTCGCGCATGCGCGCGATCCCGAGCGGGCCGGACCTCGCGATCGACCAGCTCGCGCTCGTCCTGCAGGCGGCGATCGCCTCCGCGCGCAGCAGCATCCGGATCGCGACGCCCTATTTCCTGCCCGAAGAGGCGCTGCTGACCGCGCTCCAGCTCGCGGCGCTGCGCGGGGTCGAGGTGACGCTGACGACGCCTGAACGCAACAACCACAGGATGGTCGCATGGGCGTTCGAGGCGCATGTCCGCCCCCTGATCGAAGCCGGCTGTCGGCTCTACCGCTCGCCGCCGCCCTTCGATCACTCGAAGCTGATGACGGTCGACGACGAATGGTGCCTGATCGGCAGCGCGAACTGGGACGCCCGGAGCCTCCGGCTCAACTTCGAGCTGGCGGTCGAGGTCTATGACGCGGAGCTCGCGGGCGCATTGTCAAAGATGATCCAAGAGAAATGCGGGGCGCGGATGACGCTCGCGGAGCTCGACGGGCGGCCGCTGCCCGTAAAGCTGCGCGACGCGACCGTGCGCCTGATGGCGCCCTATCTCTGACAGGTTCCAGGACCGACGGACGTCGTGAAGATCGCCTCCTACAACATCCACAAATGCCGCGGCACGGACGGGAAGGTGCGCCCTGACCGGATCGTCGGCGTCCTCGGCGAGATCGGGGCGGAGCTCGTGGCCCTGCAGGAGGTCGACCACCGCTTCGGCAAGCGCATCGGGCTGCTCGACCCCGACGCGTTGCGGGCCGAGACCGGCCTTCATCTGCTCGCCCAGTCCGACGCGCCGGATGGGCACGGCTGGCACGGCAACGCGCTGCTGGTGGCGCGCGAGCCGCAGTCCTATCGCCGGCTTCGGATCCAGCTTCCGGGCGTCGAGCCGCGCGGCGCGATCATCGCCGAGCTCGACCTCGGGGAGGGGCCGTTTCGGGTGATCGCCGCGCATTTCGGCCTGCTGCGGCGGTCGCGCGTCAGCCAGGCGAACGTGCTGCTCTCCGCCTTCACCTGGATGCAGCCCATGCCGACGGTGCTGCTGGGCGATCTCAACGAGTGGCGCCGGCGCCGACGCTCGTCGCTGAGCGTGTTCGAGCCGCTGTTCGGCGAACCGCATCCGCTGCCGAGCTTCCCGTCGCGGCGGCCGATCTTTCCGCTCGACCGCATCCTCGGCTGGCCGCGGGGGCTGGTGCGGAACCTCGCGGTGCACAACACCCCGCTCGCCCGCAAGGCCTCAGACCACCTGCCACTGACCGCGGAGATCGACGTCGAGAAGACCGGCGTCGCGATCCGCACCGTTGCGGGGCAGGCGGAGGGCTGAGGCGTCAGCCGCGTTCCCTTCCGACTCTTCGTCATGGTCCGGCTTGACCGGACCATCCATGGCCGACGTGCAGTTCGACGCCGACGATGGGTCCTCCGGTCAAGCCGTAGGACGACGGAGTTCGTTCGGCGGCCGAGGAGCAGGTTCATGCCGAGGCTGTGGGAATATGCGCGTCAGCCGCGGCCGAAGCGCAGGCCCGGCGCGGGGCGCTCCTCCAGCACCTCGCGCCGGAAGCGGTAGAGCTGCGCCGGCCGTCCGCCGGTCGCGGTCTCGGCGGCGCCCGTGGGCTCGACCAGCGCGGTCGTCTCCACCAGCCGGCGGAAGTTCTGCTTGTGCAGCTTGCGGCCGGCGATCGCCTCCACCGCGCCCTGCAGCGCGCTGAGGGTGAAGCGGCGCGGCATCAGCTCGAACACCACGGGCCGGTATTTCAGCTTGGCGCGCAGCCGGCCCATGGCGGTCGCGAGGATGCGGCGGTGATCGTCGCGCATCGGTTCGCCGAGATTGGGAAGACTGTCGCGGTCGAGAGCGGCCCGGCGGCCGTCGCGGGCGGCCTCCTCCACGAGCCCGGCTTCGTAGAGCAGCTCGTAGCGGTCTAGGACCTTCTCCTCGTCCCAGGGCGCGCCGTCGATGCCGAAGCACTGCCTTGCGCGCACGCGGCGGGGCAGTGCGCGGCCGGCCTCCGTGTCCGGTGCCGCGGCGGTCCAGCGTTCGAGCGCCGGCAGGATCGTCGTGTCCAGCACCTCCGGGCGGCGGCGGCGCCAGTCCTCCCAGGGAAAGAAGGCGTACCACGGCCGGAACAGCGCGCCGGCCTGCGCGAGCGCCGAACCGTCGCGTGGCCGGCGGGTGAGCGCGAGATAGCCGATCGAGACCATGTGCGGGGCGGTGTCGCCGGGGGCTGCGGAGCGGCCGCGATCGCCGAAGGTGTAGAGCTGCTCCACATAGCCGACGTCGAGGCCGGACTGTTCGGCGATGAAGGTGCGCAGGCCGATCTCGAGCGTGCGGTGGCGCAGCGGCTCGAACGGGCCGGACGGCAGGCCGAGAACGTCGGCCGAACCGCCTCCGGACTGGGCGAGCAGGATCTGCGGCGCGTCGCCCTCGACGGCGACGACCGCGGCCGAGAGGCCGACGCTGACGGCGAGCGCGTCGCTCATGCGCGCACGCCGGCGAGACGCAGCGCGAAGGGCTCGCCCTCGAAGGTCTCCGCGCCCCGCCCGATTCGCGCGATCGCCGCGCTCATCCGGCCGTCGCGGGACAGAGCGGCGTCCGCGAGCGCCACGATCAGGCGGTTCGGCGTGGCGGTGGGGCTGAGGCTCCGGAGCTCGTCGGCGAGATCGAACTCGTCGCGGCCGGGTTCGCGCGCGCAGGCGATGGCGTAGGCCATCGCGGTCGAGCGGCTGACGCCGGCGTAGCAGTGCACGACCAGCGGCCCGTCGTCCGCCGCCGCGAAAGCCAGCGCCTCTGCGACCATGTCGGCCGATGGCGCGACCAGTCCCTCGCACGGCTCCGCGATGTCATGAAACCGCAGCGTCAGGTGACCGGCGGGAGCGACGTTCGCCGGCCGCTCGACCACTGCGCCGTCCGCGATCAGGGTCAGCACGCGCCGCGCGCCGCACGCGGCGACCGTGCGTTCGAGCTGGGACAGGGGACAGACGAAGATCATCTCCGCGATGATACGCGCCGCCGCCGGCGCGCGAAACGGCTGCGGCTAAGAGCGCGCGTCATCCCGCGAGCGCGTGGAACCTTTCGAGGAAGCGCGCCGCCGCGATCTCCGCCGGCCAGGGCGTCAGGTCGGCGTCGGCCGGCGCCCCGTCGGGCCGGCCGAAGATCTTCCGGGCTTCCTCCAGCCCGAAGCCGGCGAGCCGCGTCGCCTCCAGAAAGGCGGCGCAGGAATCGGCCCGTTTGAGCAGCTTCGTCGTCTCCGGGCTGCGTTCCGCCGGCAGGCCGAACCGCAGGTGGATCGCCGCCATCAGCCGGTTCTCCACCGCCTTGTAGTCGCCGCCGAGCACCGCCTTGAACGGGCTGATCATGTCGCCGATGACGTATTCCGGCGCGTCGTGCAGCAGCACGGCGAGCCGCGCGCGCGCGTCCGCGCCAGGCGCGATCCGGCCGGCGATCCGCTCCACCAGCAGGGAATGCTGGGCGACCGAGAAGATGTGCTCTCCGAGCGTCTGGCCGTTCCAGCGCGCCACCCGCGCGAGGCCGTGCGCGATGTCGCCGATCTCGATGTCGAGCGGCGAGGGGTCGAGCAGGTCGAGCCGGCGGCCGGACAGCATGCGCTGCCAGGCGCGGGGCGCCGCGGGCTTGGCGGAGGGACGGGCGGTCGGCGTGCGGGTCATCGGTGGTCGCGAATCGATCGGCTGCGCGGGGAGCATGCGGCCTGAGCCTGAAGGAACGCCAAAGACGGCGCTCCGGAGGGGGCTGCGACCGCCGTTCGCGCGCTGGACTTTTGTTCGTCGCCGGCTAGATAGCGCTGGCGCGGCCGATCACGCGACCGCGATCGTAAAGTGGGCGGGAGAGACGCATGACGGCCGTAACCGCGGAGGGCGCCCGCCACGGGGCCGGGCGACCCTGGTACCGGATCCTCTACGTCCAGGTCCTGATCGCCATCGCGCTCGGCGTCGCGCTCGGCTATTTCGCGCCCGACCTCGGCAAGCAGATGAAGCCGCTCGGCGACGCCTTCATCAAGCTGATCAAGATGCTGATCGCGCCGATCATCTTCCTGACGGTGGTGCACGGCATCGCGGGCATGGAGGACATGAAGAAGGTCGGCCGGGTCGGGCTGAAGGCCATCCTCTATTTCGAGGCGCTGACGACCGTCGCGCTGATCATCGGCCTCGTCGTGGTCAACGTGCTGAAGCCGGGCTCCGGCATGAACGTCGATCCCGCGACGCTCGACGCGGGCTCCATCGCCAAGTACCAGAAGGCCGCGGAAGGCCAGACGGTCACCGACTTCTTCCTGCACATCATCCCGGACGCGGTCGTCGGCGCCTTCGCGCAGGGCGAGATCATCCAGGTTCTGTTCTTCGCCGTGCTGTTCGCCTTCGCGCTCCACATGGTGGGCGACAAGGGCAAGCCGGTCATGGCGCTGATCGACAGCTCCATGGACATCTTCTTCAAGATCATCGGGATCGTGATGAAGGTCGCGCCGATCGGCGCCTTCGGCGCGATGGCCTACACCGTCGGCTCGCAGGGCGTCGGCGCGCTCGCCTCGCTGCTCTACCTGATGCTCGGCTTCTACGCGACCTGCCTGATCTTCATCTTCATCGTGCTCGGCGTGGTGGCGAGGTTCGCGGGCTTCTCGATCTTCAAGTTCGTCCGCTACATCCGCGAGGAGCTGCTGATCGTGCTCGGCACCTCGTCCTCGGAGTCGGTGCTGCCGCGCATGCTGCACAAGATGAAGAAGGCGGGCGCGGAAGAGAGCGTGGTCGGCCTCGTGATCCCGGCGGGATACTCGTTCAATCTCGACGGCACCTGCATCTACCTGACCATGGCCGCGATCTTTCTTGCGCAGGCGACCAACACCGAACAGACGCTGTGGCAGCAGATCGGCATCCTCGCCATCCTGCTGCTGACGTCGAAGGGGGCGGCCGGCGTCACCGGCTCCGGCTTCATCGTGCTGGCCGCGACGCTGCAGTCGGTGGAGCACATCCCGATCGCCGCGATCGCGCTGATCCTCGGCGTCGACCGCTTCATGTCGGAGGCCCGCGCCCTGACGAACCTTATCGGCAACGGCGTCGCCACCATCGTGGTGGCGAAGTGGGAGGGCGCGCTCGACGAGCGCAGGCTCCACGCCGAGCTCGACAGCGGCGGCAGCACGGAAGACGACGAGCCGGCGGCGGCTCCCGCGCGGGCGTGAGGATTGCTCGCCGGGCGGCTAATGTACATCTTGACGTACATTGACCGCCCGGAGGCGCAGCCATGCCGTCGCATGTTGGTTTCACCGAATTCCGCCAGAACCTCGCCACCCATCTCGACGAGGTGGTAGACAGCCGCGCGCCGTTGCTCGTCACCCGGAAGGGCGGCCGCTCGGTCGTCGTGATCTCAGAGGAAGAGTGGCGCGGGATGGAGGAGACGCTCTATCTCATGAGCAATCCGCGGAACGCCGAGCATCTGCTGAAGGGCATAGCGGAACTCGACGCCGGAAAGGGCGTCGAGCGTGACCTGATCGAGCGGTGAAGGTCGTCTGGTTTTCGGACGCCTGGGACGACTATGTGGCGCTGCAGGCGCAGGACCCTGAACTGGCCGACAAGATCAACGCCCTCATCAAGGAGGTGAGGCGATCCCCGTTCCAAGGGCTCGGGAAGCCCGAGCCGTTGAAGAACGAGCTGAAGGGCTGGTGGTCGCGCCGCATCAATTGGGAGCACCGGCTGATCTACAGGGTGGTCGGAATGGGCGACGACCAGACGCTTGAGATCGCGACATGCCGGTTTCACTACTGACGACACCCCGCCTCGCCGTGGCTTCGGCGTGCGGCCGCTGCGGCTGACCCTGTTCAGGCCTTTCCCTTCCGCCAGCAGTCCGCCATGTGGTCGTCGACCATGCCGACGGCCTGCATGAAGGCGTAGACGATCACCGGCCCGCAGAAGGTGAAGCCGCGACGCTTCAGGTCCTTCGAGAGCGCCTCCGAGATCGGCGTGGAGACCGGGACCTGAGCGCGCTCGGTCCAGCGGTTCACGATCGGCGCGCCGTCGACGAAGCCCCACAGATAGTCGGAGAAATCCTCGCCGCGGTCGCGCATGGCGAGATAGGCGCGGGCGGATTTGACCGCGCCCGCGATCTTGGCGCGCGAGCGCACGATGCCGGGATCGCCCAGCAGGCGCTCGACGTCGGCCTCGCCGAAGCGCGCGACGACGTCCGGATCGAAGCCCCGAAAAGCGGCGCGGAAACTCTCGCGCTTCCGCAGGATCGTGATCCAGGCGAGGCCCGCCTGAAAGCCGTCGAGCACCAGCTTCTCGTAGAGTGCACGGCTGTCGCGTTCGGGCGTTCCCCAGTCGGTGTCGTGATAGGCGACGTAGAGCGGGTCGGTTCCGCACCATCCGCAGCGGCATTTGCCGTCGGCGTGCCGCGGCGCGGCGTCGCTCACGCCGCGGTCTCGCCCGGGAAGGCGAACCGCGCCCAGGAGGGTTTCACGAGCGTCAGCATGGCGGCCCCGGCGATCAGCGGCGTGCCGGCCGCGCGAGCCTCCTCGGCCCGGTCGAGCCGCAGCAGCGCGAGGCCCCGGCCGTCCGCCGATGAGCCCATGCGGCCGATGGTGCGCTCGCCCGCCACGACCGCGGCGCCGATCTCCGGCGCCAGACCGTCGAGCACCACGGGCGCCACTCGCGTGCGGGCGGTGCCGCGATGCTCCATGCGGCTCACGATCTCCTGGCCGACATAGCATCCCTTCCGGAAGTCGATCCCGTTGAGCTGGTCCATGCAGGCCTCGTGCGGGAAGGCGTCGCCGTAAACGAAGTCGAGGCCGCCCTGCGGCACGCCGAGCGCGATGCGATGCGCGCGCCAGCCTTCCTGGCCGGCGTCCGCGACGCCGTCCGGCAGGCCTTCGCCGGCGCGGAGATAGGCGCGCGCGCCGAGCGCTGCGAGCCGGGGATCGAACGCCAGTCCCTCGATGTCGGGCAGCAGGCCGTCGCCCCAGAAGGCGGCCACGCGCGTCTCGTCGCTCGCGTCCCTGAGCTCGACCTTCGAGCGCAGCTTGTAGAGCGCGAGCTTGCGCAGAAGGTCCGGCGCGAGCGGGCGCGGCAGATCGATCCGGTAGCCGCCGTCGATGGGCGAGACCAGCATGTCGACCGCGATCTTGCCTTGCGGGGAGAGCAGGGCCGCGAAGGCGGCGCGTCCAGGCGCCAGCCCGCTGACGTCGTTGGTCAGCAGGTTGTCCAGGAACCGGCCGGCGTCCGCGCCGGTCACGTCGATCACCCCACGGACGTCCAAAACCGCGCCGCGCATCGGCGTTCTCCTCAGCATCCGCGTCCCTCGGCGACGGACGTTAGGCTCAGCCGCGCCGCGCCTCAAGCGGCCTAGAGAGCCCCCGGCGGGCCTCCCGGTTCTTCAGAAAAACTGCTTTTGAACAGAAGTTATCCTGAATAAGGGAATGTGCGTCTACACGTGACTGGATGGCGTCAAGTATGCCAATTCACAATATTGCGCCTGCGACAGATTGATCGAGACATACGCTGCATTGCGGCCCGCTAACACCCGCTCTAACCTCGGGGCTCAATCGCGCCCCGTCCTTCGCGTATCGGCTCGCCGGCCGAAACGTCACGAACGGCGGCCACTAGACAGCGGAGCGTGCGAAATCCATGGCGCAAATGAAAAAAAACAAGGTGATCTCCGCGAGGGAGGCGATCGCGCTCATCCGGGAGAATGACGTCGTCACGACGACGGGATTCGTCCAGAGCTGCATTCCGGAGGCCCTGCATGCGGCGCTCGAGGAGCGCTTCGTCGAGACGGGCTCGCCGAAGAATCTGACGCTGATCATGACCGCCGGCGCCGGCGACAGCAAAGGGCTGGGCACCGGCCGGCTTCACCATGAGGGGCTGCTCGGCCGCGTCATCGCGGCGAACTTCGGCCGCATGCCGAAGGTCGCGCAGGCGGCGAAGGAGAACCGCATCCGCGGGTACAATCTCCCGCAGGGCGTGATCTCGCAGCTCTACCGCGCCTGCGCCGCGGGTCAGCCCGGCCTGTTCTCCAAGGTGGGCCTCCACACCTATGTCGATCCTCGCCACGGCGGCGGCCGCGTCAACGAGCTGACCTCCGACGATATCGTCAAGGTCGTCGAGGTCGACGGCGAGGAGTGGCTGTTCTACACCGCGACCAAGATCGACGTCGCCTTCATCCGCGGCACGAGCGCCGACCCCCATGGCAACATCTCCATGGAGAAGGAGGCGCTGACGCTCGACGTGCTGGCCCAGGCCATGGCCGCCCGCAACAACGGCGGCATCGTGATCGCGCAGGTCGAGCGCATCGTCGAGGACGGCTTCCTGCTGCCGAAGGACGTGCGCGTGCCGGGCATCCTGGTGGACTGCGTCGTCGTCGCGGAGCCCGAGATGCACCGCATGAACTACGGCGTCATGCACAACCCCGCGCTCGCCGGCCAGATCCGCGTGCCGGTCGCCAACATGGCGAAGATGCCGCTCGACGCGCGCAAGGTGATCGCGCGGCGCGCCGCCTTCGAGCTGCCGCCGAACGGCGTCGTGAACCTCGGCGTCGGCGCGCCGGAAGGCATCTCCGCGGTCGCGAACGAGGAGAGGGTCACGCCCTACATCACGCTCACGACCGAGGCCGGCGCCGTCGGCGGCGTGCTCGCGAGCGGGTCGAGCTTCGGCGCGGCGACCAACGCCGACTGCATCATCGACCAGAACCAGATGTTCGACTTCTACGACGGCGGCGGGCTCGACATGACCTGCCTCGGCATGGCCGAGTGCGACGAGGAGGGCAACGTCAACACCTCGTCCTTCGGCGGCAAGCTGAACGGCTGCGGCGGCTTCATCAACATCAGCCAGAACGCCCGCTCGGTGGTCTTCGCCGGCACCTTCACCGTCGGCGGCCTCGACGTCGCGATCGAGGACAGCCGCCTCGTCATCCGGCAGGAGGGCCGCTCGCGGAAGTTCATCCGCCAGGTGGAGCAGAACACCTTCTCCGGGCCCTACGCCAAGCAGCGGTCGCAGCCGGTGATCTACGTCACAGAGCGCTGCGTGTTCGAGCTGACGCCGGAAGGGCTGGAGTTGACCGAGATCGCACCCGGCGTCGACATCCATCGCGACATCCTCGCGCACATGGACTTCAAGCCGATCATCAACCGTCCGAAGATGATGGACATCCGCATCTTCCGCGACGAGCCGATGGACCTGCTCGCCGATCTGCTCAACCTGAACCTGTGCGAGCGAGTGAGCTACGACGCCGACCGGAACATGCTCTTCCTCAACCTCGAGGGCTGGCACTGCCGCTCGAAGGAGGACATCGCGGACCTGCGCAAGGTTCTGGTGGACGCCTGCGAGAAGGCCGGCAAGCGCGTCAAGTCGGTCGTCAACCACGACGGCTTCAAGCTCAGCGAGTCGCTCTACGACGACTACGCCGAGATGATCCAGTATCTGCTCGAGAACTACTACGAGACCACGACCCGCTATGCGACGAACGCCTTCCTGCGCCTGAAGATGCAGGAGGCGCTGAAGCGCCGGGGCGTCGCGCCGCATGTGTTCGAGCGCAAGGAGGACGCGCACGCCTTCCTCGAAGCGACCGCGAACGCCGCCAACAAGGCCCGCCGCAGCGAAACCGCGGCCGCGTGACGGTTGCGGAGGCCGGGCGTTCGAACGTCCGGCCTCCGTCTCTCCCTCCGGACGGTTGTCGACCGAACGCCTCGGGTGCTACCCGGACGGCTCCTCAGACCGTTACGAGTTCCTGAATCGCATGCGAAAATTTGTCAGCCTCGCCGCCGCGGGGGCGCTGGCGTCCTCCCTTGTCGCCTCCGTTCCCGCCTACGCGTTCTCCTACGACCGCCGGACCGAGGCGGCGCTCCGCAAGCTCGAGCCCGAGACCCGCTTCAACCAGGTGTGCGACCTCGCGGCCATGGAGAAGATCCGCAAGAACGAGCCGGAGCTGAAGCCTGACCGCATGGCGATCGACGCGCTCGCGGAGCCGGAGCGGAAGGGCGACACGCTGTCGGGGACCGGAGCCGCCGTCCGGGCGGGCGGCGTCTGGCGGCGGCTCGCCTTCACCTGCAGCGCGACGCCCGACCGCATGACGGTGACGGCCCTGCGCTACACGCTCGGAGCGCCGATCCCCGAGCAGGACTGGGAGCGCTACGGCCTCTGGCGCTGAGGCGCGGAGCGAAAGCCGATCTGAACTTGACGCTTGATGGCGCCGCCTCCGGTGCTACCGTCGACCCGCCCGGCGAAGATCGGGCGGAGCGGAAGGCCGCCGGCGCGGGGGGACTGACCCCCGTGAAAAACGAGCGGCCCGTCTCGGGAGGAGATCGGCATGAAGCTGTCAGCGACCGTCGCCGCGGTCCTGTTCGCCGCGAGCGCGCTGCCCGCCGCGGCGCAGGTGTCGGACGGAAAGGTGAAGATCGGCATCCTGAACGACCAGTCCGGCGTCTACGCGGACTTCGGCGGCAAATGGTCGGTCGAGGCGGCGAAGATGGCGGTCGAGGACTTTGGCGGGAAGGTGCTGGACGCGCCGGTCGAGATCGTCAGCGCCGACCATCAGAACAAGCCCGACATCGCCTCCAACATCGCCCGCCAGTGGTACGACACCGGCCAGGTCGACAGCATCATGGAGCTGACGACCTCGTCGGTCGCGCTCGCGGTGCAGGGCCTGTCCAAAGAAAAGAAGAAGATCGACATCGTCACCGGCGCGGCGACGACGGAGCTCACGGGCAAGCAGTGCTCGCCTTACGGCTTCCACTGGGTCTACGACACCAACGCGCTCGCGGTCGGCACCGGCGGCGCGTTGGTGAAGCAGGGCGGCGACACCTGGTTTTTCCTGACCGCCGACTACGCCTTCGGCTATTCGCTGGAGGCGCAGGTCACGAAGTTCGTCACGGGGCAGGGCGGTTCGGTGAAGGGCTCCGTGCGCCATCCGCTGAGCAACGCCGACTACTCCTCGTTCCTGCTGCAGGCGCAGTCCTCCGGCGCCAAGGTCATCGGGCTCGCCAACGCCGGCCTCGACACCGCCAACGCCATCAAGCAGGCGTCGGAGTTCGGCATCGTCGAGGGCGGCCAGCGGCTCGCCGCGCTGCTGTTCACGCTGTCCGAGGTCCACGGCCTCGGCCTGCAGGCGGCGCAGGGGCTGTCGCTCACGGAAGGCTTCTATTGGGACCGCGACGACGAGAGCCGCGCCTTCTCCCAGCGCTTCTTCGACCGCACCAAGCGCATGCCCAACATGGTGCACGCCGGCACCTATTCGGCCGTGACGCAGTACCTCAAGGCGATCAAGGCGGCGGGCTCCGACGACACCGAGAAGGTGGCGGCGAAGCTGCACGAGATGAAGGTGGACGACGTGTTCGGCCGCGGCGCGAGCGTCGGCGAGAACGGCCGGCTGATCTACGACATGTACCTCATGGAGGTGAAGAAGCCGGAGGAGAGCACGAAGCCGTGGGACTACTACAAGGTGGTCGCGACGGTGCCCGGCGATCAGGCCTACATCAAGCCGTCCGAAAGCGGCTGCCCGCTCGCGCAATGACTGGGCTCAGCCGAGGGTCGCGATCCCGCAGCGGCCCTCGGCGGCCAACTCCTCGGCCATGCGCAGCACGCTGCGGTGGTGGGTGAACAGCAGTGCCTGCGCGTCCCGAGGGGAGGCCGCCAGCAGCTCCAGCGCCGCCCGGCTGCGGGCGTCGTCGAAATGCACGAGGATGTCGTCGGCCACGAAGGGCAGGGGCTCAGTCGAGGCGTTGTAGTTCTCGATGCTCGCGAGCCGGAACGCCAGGAAAAGCTGGTCGCGGGTACCGTCGCTCATGGCCTTGGCCGGCACGGCGCCACCGCCAGCACGCACGCCGACCACCACCGGCTGGCCGTCCGCGTCGACGTCGGCGGCGACGCCCGAGAACGCGCCCCGGGTCGCAAGCGCGAACAGCGCGCCGGCGCGCGCGATCAGCGGGTCTTGCCGCTCGGCGCGCACCCGCGCGATCGCGGCCTCCACCAGATCGCGGGCGAGCGAGAGCTCCACGTAGCGTTCGGCCGATTCATGCAGTTCGGCGATGGCGGCCTCGCGCAGCGCGACCGCGCGGTTGACGCCGGCCGGATCGGAACAGGCCGCGAGCGCCGTCTCCGCTTCGTGTTCGGCGCGCGCGGCGGCGTCGAGTTCGCGCTCGATCGCCTCGGCGCGCGCGCTCGCGGCCTCGCGGTCGGCGCGCAGGCCGTCCGGGTCGCGCCCCTCCGCCTCCGCGCGCAGGGCGTCGAGCGAAAGCCCGTCGCCGGCGGCGTCGATGGTGTCTCGCAGGCGGCGCGCCTCGTCCTGATGCGTCCGTCGTTCCGCATGCCGGGCGGCGACGGCGGCAAGCTCCTCGGGCGATTGGACGCCGGCGAGCGCCGCCAGCGCGGCGACCCGATCTTCCGCCGCGGCCTTTCCCGCCCGTCGGCGTTCGACGGCGGCCGTCGCGTCCTGGAGATGAGGCGTCAGGGTTTCGCGCTCGCGCCGGCGGGCGTCGTTCTCGGCGAAGCGCTCCTGCAGCATGCGCGCTGCGGCGACCGCATCCTGCGGCAGCGCGAGCCCGATCCCGTCGCCCGCCGCGGCGACGGCCACGCCAAGAGCCTGCTCGTCCTCGTCCATGCGGCGCAGGCGGCGGCGGATGAGCTCCAGAGAATCCATCACGCCGCGCGCCTCGGCCCATTCCACCGCGGCGTCCGCCCCGTCGTCGGGCGTCGCGTCGGCGGTCAGGCCGAGCCGCGCGACGGCCGGCTCCCAGGCTTGCCGCCAGAGCTCCGCTTCTTCCCCGAGCGCGGCGCGCCGGGCGCGGGCGGCGTCCAGCGACGCGCGCGCCTCGTCGCGGTCGCGCGCGTCGCGGCGGCGCTCCACATGCGCCTCCTCGTGACGCGCCAGCGCGCCCTGTGCGGCGCGCACGCGATCGGTCAGCGCCGCGGACGCATCTGCGGACGACAGCCCCCCAAGCCGTTCGGCGAAGGCGAGCGCCGCGTGAGCCGTTGACAGGGCTGTGCGCGCCGCCTCGGCCTCGCGCCGCCGGCGCGTCGCGGCTTCGCCGAGATCGAGAACGGCCCGGCGCTCCTCCGCGAAGGCCCGGAGGGCCGGCAATCCTGCCGCGCGGGCGTACGCCTCGGGAAAATCACGGGCCAGCGCCTCAAGCGCTTCCGCGCGCGTCCCCGCGATTTCGACAAGGGCGCGTTCGGAAGCCTCGAACTGGATTCGGGCCTCGTCGCGCCGTCGTTCCGCCTCGGCCAGGGCCGCGGCGCGGCCCGCCTCCGCCGCGCGTCGGTCGGCGAGTTCGTCCGCCTCGGCGACGGCGCGCTCCAGATGCGCCGCGCGCAGCGTCCGCGCCGCCTCGTCGTCATCGCTCCGGCCGGTGACATAGGCGGGCCGGATGGCGCTCCAGGCGGCGCCGCGCGCGCGCCGCGCTTCGCCAAGCGCCTGATCGGTCGCGATCTCGCCGCCTGAGGTCAGCCGCGAGATCTCGATCTCGGCGGCCTCGCGCCGGCCGCGCGCGTCGTCGCGCTGGCCGAGACAGCCGAGCCGCTCGGCCTCCGCCGCATCGTCGCGCGCCTGAAGCGCGGCGAGCGTGTCGCGATCCGGCGCGCGCAACGCCGCGAGCGCGACGAAATCGGCGAAACCAAGCGCCTCCAGCCGCTCCTGCGCCTGCACGGCGGCGTCGTCCGCCTCCGCCCCGAGCGCCCGGGCCGCGGCGTCGGCGGCGGGAAGGCCTGCGAACTCCGCCGCGGTCACGCCCGCGGGCCGGTCATGGCCGCGCGCGTCGGCCTCCGCTATGCGCTGGTCGAGCGCTGCGAGACGGGCGGCGAGCTCGCGGATGCGGGCGTCCTCTGCGACGATCGACGGCGCGCGGGTCTGGGCCGCGGCGGCGAGACGCCGGCCGGCTTCGATGGCCTCGGGCGGCGGCAGCCGGGCGGCGAGGTCCGCGTCCGGCGCGACCCCGAGCCGCCGTCGCAGCCGCGCGAGCTTCGCCTGCGCCTGCGCCAGCTCCACCTGCCGGTTCGCACGGTGCTCGCGCGCTTCCGCGACATGGACGGCGGCGACGCCGATGTCGCGGATCGCGGCCTCCTGGGCGAGCAGGGCGGGATCGGCCGTCACGCCGCGCAGCCGGGCTTCCGCCGCGGCGACGGCCGCTTCCGCCTCCTCCAGCGCGCGGCCGGTCTCGGCGGCGGCGGCGAACGCTTCGCCGACCTCGCGGTCGAAGGCGGGCGGCAGTTCGGCCAGATCGGCGAAGCTCTCCGCCTCCGCCTCGATCCGGTCGAGCCGCTGCAGCGGCGGGGCCACGCGGCCGAGGCGTTCGAGCGCGGAAACGGCCACCACCGCCGCGCGCCGTTCGGAGCGCAGCCGTTCGCAGGCGGCGGCCGCCTCCGCGTGGGCGGCCTTGGCGCGCTCGTAGGCTTCGCGGGTGAGCAGCCCGGCCTTGACCTGCCCGTCTGCGGCGTCGAAGGCGTCGAGAGCGCGGTAGAAGGCGCGCTGGTCGCTTTTGCGGGCGCCGAAGAGACGGTCGCGCTCCTGATCGATGCGCTCGAGCCGCGCGACCAGCGCGCGAAGCCCGCCGCCCGCCTCGACGATGAGGCGGCCGATCTCGCCGTCGGCCTTGAACAGCGATTCGCCGCCGTCCCGCAGCCGCTCGTGATCGAGCCCGAACAGCGCCTCGAAGCGCTCGCGCGTGGTCGCGCCGAGCAGCGCGGCGAGCGCGGCTTCGTCCAGCGCCGCGCCGTCCTCGCCGGTCAGCGTGCGGCCGGCCTTGCCCTTGCGCCGGCGGACCGAGAGCGAACTCCCGTCCGCCCGCGTGATCTCGGCGCCGAGGCGCATGGCGTCGTTGCCGAACACCGCACCGCGGACGCTTCTGGCCGGCACGCCGAACAGCACGTCGCCCACCGCCGACAGGGCCGTGCTCTTGCCGGCCTCGTTCGGCCCGTAGATCACGGTCAGCCCGTGGCCGGAGAAGGCGATCTCGCGCGTCTCGATCGCGCCGTAGCGCTCGAGCGTCAGCCGTTCAAAGCGCATCATCGCCCTCCACGAGGGCGCGGGCGAGCGTCGTCGCGCGGGCGCCGGCCTCAGCCCGGATCTGCGCCGCGAACTCGGCGGCGCGCGCCGACTGGGGCAGCTTCGCCAGCACCTCGGCCAGCCGGGCGTCCCTGCGGGCGGCGAAGGAGGCGTCGTCGGCGATGGCCGCGATTTCCGCGTCGAGCCGTCCGGCGACGGTCGGATCGAGCGACGGGGAGGAGGCCGACGGCGGCGTCAGGCCGAGCGACAGCTTTTCGAGCCAGAGATCGCCCGACAGACCCGCCGCCAGCGTCTCGACGTCGTCGCGCAGCTCGCCGCGGCCGAGCGCGAACGCCCCCGCAAGCGGTGTTTCGCCCGTGAGCCGCAGCCGCAGCGCCAGCGGGCGGCCGCCGGCCTGGTCCAGCGCCTTGACCATCGTCGCGCGGATTCGATCGAGCGCGGAAACGCGATCCGCGACGCCGTCGAGCCGCGCTTCGGCGCTGCCCCAGCGCACCGCATCGAGGGCGCGATGCTCGACGGCCGCGACCTCGCCGTCGAGCACACGCACGATCGACGCGCCCTTCGCCCCGGTCTCGCGCACACTGCGGCCCTGGAGGTTGCCGGGATAGACCACATGCGGCCGCTCGGAGAGAATCTGGCGGTCGTGAATGTGCCCGAGCGCCCAGTAGTCGTAGCCATGCAGCCGAAGCTGCTCGAGCGAGCAGGGCGCATAGGCCGCGTGCTCGCCCTCGTGTCCGATCAGCGCCGTGTGGAGCAGGCCGATGTTGAAGCAGCCGGCGACAGGGGGCGGATAGGCCCGGGCGAGGTTCTCGGTGACGTCGCGCTGGGGAAAGCTGCGGCCATGGATCGCGACGTCCAGCCCGTCGATGCGGAAAGTCTCCGGCTTGCGGGCTGAAATTAACCGCACGTTGTCCGACAATTCCAAGCGGCTCATGAACCGGTTCTCGGCGTCATGGTTGCCGAGGATGACCACGACCGGCACGCCGGCCTCCGCCAGCCGCCGCATGCGGGACACGAAATAGAGGCCGGCGCGGATGTTGCGCAGGTCGCCGTCGAAGACGTCGCCCGCCAGCAGGACGAAGCGACAATCTTCGGCGATCGCCAGTTCGACCAGCGCGTCGAGCGCGGCGCGGGAGGCGTTCTCTACGCGTTCGGCGAAGTCGGGCGAGCGTCCGGCGAGCCCGATGAGCGGGCTGTCGAGGTGCAGGTCGGCGGCGTGGAGGAAGCTGAAGCCGGTCATGGCCGCTTCAGCCTAGCGCGGGCCGCCGGCGGATGCAGGCGCTCCGCCCGACATCCCTGTGGGCAGCTCAGCCGATATCGAACCGCACGCCCTGCGCGAGCGGAAGCGTCGCGCCGTAGTTCACGGTGTTGGTGGCCCGGCGCATGTAGGCCTTCCACGAATCCGAGCCGCTTTCGCGGCCGCCGCCGGTCTCCTTCTCGCCGCCGAAGGCTCCGCCGATCTCGGCGCCCGAGGGACCGATGTTGACGTTGACGATGCCGCAGTCGGACCCCCGCGCGGAGAGGAAGCGCTCCGCCTCGCGCAGGTCGTTGGTGAAGATCGCGGAGGCGAGGCCCTGCGGAACGGCGTTGTTCAGCGCGATCGCCTCATCGAGGTCGTCGCAACGGAGCACATAGAGGATCGGCGCGAAGGTCTCCTCAAGCGCTGGGCCGGCGTGCTCCGCGATCTCGACCAACGCGGGACGCACATAGAACGATTCGGCGCCGCCGGGGCCTTCCACACGCTCGCCGCCGGACACCGTCGCGCCCGCGAGCCGCGCGCGTTCGAGCGCCCGCTCCATGGCCGAGAAGGCGTCGCCGTCGATCAGGGGACCCACCAGAACGCCCTGCTCGCGTGGGTCGCCGATCGCGACCGAGGCGTAGGCCTGGCGCAGGCGCGGCAGCAGGTTGTCGTAGACTTCGCCGTGCACGAACAGCCGCCGGAGCGTGGTGCAGCGCTGGCCGGCGGTGCCCATGGCGGAGAACGCGACCGCCCGCAGCGTGAGGTCGAGATCGGCCGAGGGTCGCACGATCGCGGCGTTGTTGCCGCCGAGCTCCAGCAGCGAGCGCCCGAATCGGGATGCGACGCGCGGGCCGACGGCCCGGCCCATGGCGGTGGAGCCGGTCGCGGAGACCAGCGCTACGCGAGCGTCGTCGACCAGCTGCTCGCCGAGCTCTCGTCCGCCGAGGACGACGGACGACAGGCCCTCCGGAGCGCCGCCGAACACCGCCGCCGCGCGCTCGAACAGGGCCTGCGTCGCAAGCGCGGTCAGCGGCGTCTTCTCCGAGGGCTTCCAGACGGCCGCGTTTCCGCAGACGAGCGCGAGCGCCGCGTTCCACGCCCACACCGCGACGGGGAAATTGAAGGCCGAGATGACGCCGACGACTCCGAGCGGACGCCACGTCTCCATCATGCGATGGTCCGGCCGTTCGGTCGCGATGGTCAGTCCGTAAAGCTGGCGGGAGAGACCGACGGCGAAGTCGCAGACGTCGATCATCTCCTGCACCTCGCCGAGGCCTTCGGAGACGATCTTGCCGGCTTCGAGCGTGACGAGACGGCCGAGTGCCGCCTTGGACCGGCGGAGCTCCTCGCCGAACAGCCGCACGAGCTCGCCGCGGCGCGGGGCGGGGACGTCGCGCCAGATCTCGAACGCGGCGGAGGCCCGTCCGATCGCCGCCTCCAGTTCGGCGGCGTCGGCAAGGCGCGGTTCGGCCAGCTTCTCGCCCGTGATCGGCGTCCGGCTTGCGGGCCCGCCGACGAGGCGTTCCGCCGGAACGCCGAGCGCGGCGAGCACAGCGCGAGCTTCGGCAGGCGCGCCTTCGGTGGTCACGTCGGTTCCGTTCCTACGGTCGCGCGCCGGTCCGTTCGTCTCAGCGCACCACCACCTTCGCGCCGATCGGGACCCGCGTGTAGAGATCCTCGACGTCGAAATTGATCATGCGGATGCAGCCCGACGACATCGCCCGGCCGATGGTGTGGGGCTCATTGGTGCCGTGGATGCGGAACAGCGTGTCCCGGCCGCCGCGGTGAAGGTAGAGCGCGCGGGCGCCGAGCGGGTTCTCGGGGCCGCCCGCCATGCGCAGCGGCAGGTCCGGCCGGCGCTGCAACATCTCGGGGGGCGGCACCCAGTCCGGCCATTCCTGTTTGGCGCCGACCACTGCCTCGCCGCTCCAGCCGAAGCCTTCCTTGCCGACGCCGACGCCGTAGCGGACCGCGCGGCCGTTGGGCTCCACGAGGTAGAGAAACTTGTCGGCGGTGTCGATGACGACGGTGCCCGGCGCTTCGCCGGTCGGGTCCGTCACTTCCGTCCGGCGGTACTGCACCGGCAGCGCCGACGGATAGCTTGTCGACATGGCCGCTACGACGCCGGGCGCGCCGCCGGCGGTAGACAGGGAGGACGAGCCGCCGCAGCCGGCGAGCAGGACGGCGAAGCCCGCAGATGCGAGCGCGAAGCGCGCCGCCGGGAAAGCACGAAACGCGGATGTCATCGAACCGACCTGCCCTCACGCCCAACGCGGCCGTTCACGGAACACTGTCCGTCGACGGCTTCTTGTCGCCTTGCGCTGAGGATAGGGCGCGACGGGCCGCGCGGCGCGACGGATCACGCGCGCCGCGCGCGTTTGCCGGGGCCTTGTCGCCCCGGCGCCACAGTGGACGTGGTCCGGCTCAGCCGGCCGCGCCGATGCCGCTGTAGGTGAAGCCGCGCTGGGCCATGTCGTCGGGGCGGTAGACGTTGCGCAGGTCCACCACGATCGGGGCCTTCAGGGTGGCCTTCACGCGGGCGAGGTCGAGCGCGCGGAACTGGTCCCACTCGGTCAGGATCACGAGGGCGTCGGCGTCCTTGATCGCGGAGTAGGCGTCGTCGGCGTATACGACGTTCGGCAGCAGCGGCTTGGCCTGCTCCATCGCCTCCGGGTCGAACGCGGCGACCGTGGCGCCGGCCTTCTCCAGCGCCGGAACGATCGCGAGCGAGGGCGCCTCGCGCATGTCGTCGGTGTTCGGCTTGAACGCGAGGCCGAGCACCGCGATGCGCTTGCCGGAGACGTCGCCGCCGCTCGCCGCGATGATGCGCTCGGCCATCGCGAGCTTGCGGGCCTCATTCACCTCCTCGACCATCTCGACGATCTTGATCGGCGCGCCGTAGTCGCGGCCGGTCCGCACGAGGGCGCGGGTGTCCTTGGGGAAACACGAGCCGCCGAAGCCTGGGCCGGCGTGCAGGAACTTGGAGCCGATGCGGTTGTCGAGGCCGATGCCGCGGGCGACCTCCTGCACGTTGGCGCCGACCTTCTCGCAGAGATCGGCGATCTCGTTGATGAAGGTGATCTTGGTCGCGAGGAAGGCGTTGGCGGCGTACTTGATCAGCTCGGCGGTGCGGCGGCCGGTGAACACCAGCGGCGCGACGTTGAGGTAGAGCGGGCGGTAAAGCTCTTCCATCACGTCCTTGGCGCGGTCGTCCTCGACCCCGACCACGATGCGGTCCGGGCGCTTGAAGTCGCCGATGGCCGAGCCTTCGCGGAGGAATTCGGGGTTGGACGCCACCGAGATGTCGGCGTTCGGGTTGGCTTCCTTCAGGATGCGTTCGACCTCGTCGCCGGTGCCGACTGGGACCGTCGACTTGTCGACGATGACGGTGAAGCCGGTCACGGCCTGGCCGATCTGGCGCGCCGCTTCATAGACGTAGGTGAGGTCGGCGTGGCCGTCGCCGCGACGGGACGGCGTGCCGACCGCGATGAACACCACCGCCGCGTCCTTCACGGCGGGCGCGAGCTCGGTGGTGAAGGTGAGGCGGCCGGCCTCGACGTTGCGGGCGACGAGATCGTCGAGGCCCGGCTCGAAGATGGGCATGACTCCGCGCTTCAGTCCGTCGATCTTGGCCTGGTCCAGGTCGACGCAGGTCACTTCGTGGCCGAAGTCCGCGAAGCATGCGCCGGACACGAGCCCGACATAGCCTGAACCGATCATCGTCACGCGCATGCGCAATCCCCCAGGGAAGTCATCTTGCGTTCATCTGCCGACGCCAGCACGAAGCCGCGCCCGTTACGTCGCTCTGCGCGACGAATGTTTCTTATTTGAGCACCTTCGCAAACGCAACAAAACGAGGCAGGGATGCGCTCCACCGCCGCAGCGTCACGTCGTCCGCGCAAGTTCCGCATAAAGTCTGGCGTAAGTACGGGCGGATGCGTCCCACGACACGTCGGAACGCATGCCGTTGCTCTGGATGCGGGTCCAGAGGTCGCGGTCGGCGTGCAGCGCCGCGGTCCGGCGAAGCGCCGCCTCCAGCGCGCCCTGAGTCGTCGGTGAGAACTGGACGCCGGTCGCGACGCCGGCGGCGATCGCAGCCGGGTTGGCGTCGATGACGGTGTCGGCGAGGCCGCCGACGCGTGAGACCACCGGCAGGGCGCCGTAGCGGAGCGCGCAGAGCTGCGTCAGGCCGCAGGGCTCGAAGCGCGAGGGCACCAGCAGCGCGTCCGCGCCGGCCTGCACGAGATGCGCCTTGCGCTCGTCGTAGCCGATGAAGACGCCGATCCGCCCGGGATGCTCCGCCGCGAGGCGGCTGAAGCGTTCTTCGAGCCAGGATTCGCCCGCGCCGACGAGCGCGAGCGTGCCGCCGACGCCGAGAAGCGTGGGTATGGCGTCGGCGAGCAGGTCGAGACCTTTCTGGCTCGACAGGCGGCTGATGACCGCGAACAGCACGCCGTCGCCCACGTCGAGCCCGAACTCCTGCGCCAGCGCACGGCGGTTCGCTTCCCTGCCGCCGGGATTGGCGGCGGAGTAGGGCGAGGCCAGGGTCGGGTCGGTCTCGGGGTTCCAGACCTCGACGTCGACGCCGTTCAGGACGCCCGAGACGACGTCGGCGCGGGCGCGCAGCAGCCCGTCGAGCCCGAGCCCGCCGTCCGGCTCCATGATCTCGGCGGCGTAGCTCGGCGAGACGGTGGTGATGCGGTCTGCGAACTGGAGCGCGGCCTTGAGGTAGCCGACGCCGCCGAAATACTCGACGCCGTCAATCCCGAAGGCCGCTTCGGGCAGGCCGAGCGCGCCGAAGACAGAAGCCGGAAACCAGCCCTGGAAGGCCATGTTGTGGATGGTCGCGACCGTCTTCGGCCGCGGATGGGGCGCGAAGGCGAGGTAGGCGGCGGCGAGGCCCGCCTGCCAATCGTGCATATGCACTATATCCGGCGCCGGCAATCCTGCGGCGCCCCGTCCGATCTCGGCCGCGACCTTGCCTACAGCCGCGAAACGCAGGGCGTTATCGTCCCAGTCGCGACCGTCAGGCCCGACATAGGGGTTGCCCTGGCGGGCGAAGAGATGAGGCGCGTCGATCGCGAGCACGTCGAGCCCGCGCGGCGAGGCGGCCACGATCTCGGCCGGTCCGCCGAACAGGTCGTCGAAATGCGCCACCACCTCCCCGCCGGGCATGGCGGAAAGAACCGAAGGGTAGCCCGGAAGCAGCGTCCGGACGGCGACGCCGTGCGGGGCGAGGGCCCCGGGAAGCGCGCCGACGACGTCGGCCAGCCCACCGGTCTTGACGAGCGGATAGGCTTCGGAGGCGACGGAAAGGACGGCGGTCATCGGCGGCTCACAGCTGGTCGATCATCGACTGCGTGATCAGGCACACGCCTTTGCTCGTGCGGCGGAAGCGCCGAGCGTCGAGTTCGGGATCCTCGCCGACGACCAGCTTTTCCGGAATCGCGACGCCGCGGTCGATGACCACGTTGCTGAGGCGCGCGTGCCGGCCGATCTCCACGTAAGGCAGGATGACCGCGCGCTCGACGTCAGCGTAGGAGTTCACCCGCACGCCGGTGAAGAGCAGCGATTCCTTGACGCCCGCGCCCGAGACGATGCAGCCGCCGGACACGAGCGAGGAGATCGCGCGTCCGCGGCGGTCGTCCTTGTCGTGGATGAACTTCGCCGGCGGGGTGATCTCGGCGAAGGTCCAGATCGGCCATTCGGTGTCGTAGAGGTCGAGCGCGGGCACGAAGTCCGTCAGGTCGATGTTGGCCTCGAAATAGGCGTCGACCGTGCCCACGTCGCGCCAATAGGGCTCCTCTTCGGTGCTGGAGCGCACGCAGGAGTGGGCGAAGTGGTGCGCCACCGCTTTTCCGCCCTTCACGATCTCCGGGATGATGTCCTTGCCGAAGTCGTGGGACGAGTTTGGGTCTTCCGCGTCCTTGCGCAGCAGATCGAACAGGAACGGCGTGTCGAAGACGTAGATGCCCATGCTCGCGAGCGAGACGTCCGGCTTGCCGGGCATGGCGGGCGGGTCCGCCGGCTTCTCCAGGAAGTCGATGATCCGGTCGTTTTCGTCGATGTGCATCACGCCGAAGCCGGAGGCCTCGGAGCGGGCGACCTCGAGACAGCCGACCGTGACGTCGGCGCCGCTCTCGACGTGCTGCGCGAGCATAAGTTCGTAGTCCATCTTGTAGATGTGGTCGCCCGCGAGGATCACCATGTGGCGCGGCGCGTAGTCCTCGATGATGTCGAGGTTCTGGTAGACGGCGTCGGCGGTGCCGAGATACCAGGCTTCCTCGGAGACCCGCTGGCTGGCGGGCAGCACGTCGAAGCTCTCGTTGCGCTCGGTGCGGAAGAAGTTCCAGCCGCGCTGCAGGTGGCGGATCAGGCTGTGCGCCTTGTACTGCGTGGCGACGCCGATACGCCGGATGCCGGAGTTCAGCGCGTTCGAGAGCGCGAAGTCGATGATGCGGGTCTTGCCGCCGAAATAGACCGCGGGCTTGGCGCGGCGGTCCGTCAGCTCCATCAGGCGCGAGCCGCGGCCGCCGGCGAGCACATAGGCCATCGCCCCGCGGGCGTAGGGCGGGCCGAGCGGCGCTTTGGCGGACATGGCGGCGTTCCTCTCACACGTTGTGGTCCGGTCGTCGTCGCCGCTCCCCCGGCCGAGGGAGCGGCGCGCGCCGGTTGCTTCATGCTAGCGGAAATCCGGACGCCGTCTCAGCGGTTCGCTGGCGTCACGCCCCAGATATCGTCGGCGTATTCCGCGATCGTGCGGTCGGAGGAGAACCAGCCGACCTTGGCGGTGTTGGTGACGCTCGCCTTCATCCAGGCCGCCCGGTCGCGCCAGAGCTTGTAGACCCGCCGCTGGGCCGCGAAGTAGGCGTCGAAATCCGCCGTCACCAGGAAGGTGTCGTGGTTCAGAAGTCCGTCGACGAAACCGCGGTAGCGGTTGGGATCGTCGGGCGAGAACACGCCGTTGCGGATTGCTTCGAGCACCTCGCGCAGGGTCGAGGAGGCTTCGACCGCGGCGTGAGCGTCGTAGCCGCGGCGCTTGCGCGCCTCCACCTCCTGCGCCGTCAGGCCGAAAATGAAGATGTTCTCGTCGCCCACGTGCTCCTTGATCTCGACGTTCGCGCCGTCGAGCGTGCCGATGGTGAGCGCGCCGTTGAGCGCCAGCTTCATATTGCCGGTGCCCGAAGCCTCCATGCCGGCGGTCGAGATCTGCTCCGACAGGTCGGCGGCCGGGATGATGATCTCGGCGAGGCTGACATTGTAGTTCGGCAGGAACGCCACCTTCAGAAGGCCGCGCACGGTGGGATCGGAGTTCACCACCCGGGCGACGTCGTTGGCGAGCTTGATGATCAGCTTGGCCTGATGGTAGCTCGCCGCCGCCTTGCCGGCGAAGATCTTCACCCGCGGCATCCAGGCCCGCATCGGCTGGGCGCGCATGGCGTTGTAGATCGCGACCGTCTCCAGAATGTTCAGGAGCTGGCGCTTGTATTCGTGGATGCGCTTGATCTGGACATCGAACAGCGCGTCCGGGTCCACCTGCACGTCGAGCCGATCCGCGATCACCTTGGCGAGCGCGACCTTGTTGGCGCGCTTAGACTCCGTCAGGCGCTCGTGCAGGCCGGTGTCCCCGACCATCGGCAGCAGCTTCTCGAGCCGCATCGGGTCGTCGAGCAGCTCGGGGCCGACCGCGTCGATGAGGATCGAGGTGAGCCCTGGATTGGCCTGGGCGAGCCAGCGGCGGAAGGTGATGCCGTTGGTCTTGTTGACGATGCGGTCGGGATGCAGCCGGTGAAGGTCGCGGAACACCGTCTGCTTCATCAGGTCGGTGTGGAGCGCCGACACGCCGTTGACCTTGTGCGATCCGGTGAAGGCGAGCTGGCCCATGCGCACGCGCCGGCCGTTCGTCTCCTCGATCAGGGAGACCGACGCCAGAAGAGCGTCGTCGCCGGGGTGGCGCTTGCGGGCGGCGTCGAGCTCGAGCGCGTTGATCAGGTAGATGATCTGCATGTGGCGCGGCAGCAGCCGCTCCATCAGCGGCACCGGCCAGCTTTCCAGCGCCTCGGGCAGCAGCGTGTGGTTGGTGTAGGAGAATGTCGCGACCGTGATCTTCCACGCTTCGCCCCAGGCGACGCCGTGGAGGTCGACGAGGATGCGCATCAGCTCCGGCACCGCGATCGCGGGATGGGTGTCGTTGAGCTGGATCGCCACATGATCGGGCAGGGAGCGAAGATCGCCCCACTCCTCAAGATGCCGACGCACGAGGTCCTGCAGCGAGGCGGAGGCGAAGAAATACTCCTGTCGGAGCCGCAGCTCCTGTCCCGCCGGGGTCTCGTCGGAGGGATAGAGCACCTTCGAGATCGACTCGACGCGCACGCGGTCGGCGAGCGCGCCGACATAGTCGCCACGGTTGAAAGCGTCGAGCTTCAGCACGTCGCCGGCGCGCGCCGACCACAGCCGCAGCGTGTTGACGTGCCGCCCGCGCCAGCCGGCGACGGGCGTGTCGAAGGCCACCGCCTCGACGGTCTCGGCCGGCCGCCAGACATGCTTCGCCGCGCCGCCCTCATTGATCTGCTCGACATAGCCGCCGAAGCCGATGGGATAGTCGATCTCGGGGTGGGCGAACTCCCACGGATTGCCGAAGGACAGCCAGTCCTCCGGATATTCCTGCTGCCAGCCGTCGCGCATGCCCTGGCGGAACAGGCCGTGGTCGTAGCGGATGCCGTAGCCAAAGGCCGGCACGCCGATCGAGGCCATCGAATCCATGAAGCAGGCGGCGAGGCGGCCGAGGCCGCCATTGCCCAGCGCGGCGTCCGGCTCGGCGGTGCGGATGCGATCGAGATCGACGCCGAGGCCTGACAGCGCCTCGCGGGCGACGTCGGTCAGGTTGAGGTTATTGAGCGCGTCGAACAGCAGGCGTCCGATCAGGAACTCGAGCGAGAGATAGTAGACCCGCTTCGCCGGCTTGTTTTCCTTGCTCGCGTGATCGGCGACCCAGCGGTCGACGATGCGGTCGCGCACCGCGTAGGCCGTCGCGACGAACCAGTCGCGCGGGCTCGCCGTCTCCGGCGAGCGGCCGACCGAGTAGGTCAACTCGGCGAGGATTTCCTTCTGCAGTTTTTTTGCGTCGACGCCGGAGTCGGTGGTCCCGGCGGGACCTGCTTCACGCACCGGACGGCGAGCGACGTCGTCGTCCGGCGGGGTCGTTGCATCGTTCATGCGAGGTCTCCCTCAGTCGCGGCGCCCGCACCGGCGCGATCGCGCCAGTCAGGCACGCACGACCTCGGCTTGGCAATGCTGCGATGCGGGATCGAACGAAAAAACTCGCCGCGGTCGCCTCGCGCGATCAGGCGCGCGCGAACGCCACCACGTTCCCGCCGGCCGCGGTCGACGCGTCCCGCGCCGCCTCGTGTTCGTCGGACGCCGCCGCGATGCGGTCACGCAGCTCGCGCACGTCCACGAGCAATTCGAGGCCAAGGCCCAGCGGCGCGCACATCAGCGTCGTGGCGTAGACGTCGAGGGCCTGCGCGATCAGTTCGGCGTCCTGCCCCGACAACGGAATCTTGAATGTGCTCATCGACGTCATTCCCCGACGGTCTGTCCGGCGGCGCGCGCAATGTGCGCTCACCGCAACGGCGATCCGGCCATGGGCCGGTTCTCCCCCGAGACGCCGCCTAGAACGATTCGATTGAACCACGAAGTCGACAGATTGACATACGACGAACGACCGGCGCGTCAGTCCGTCGCGACCAACAGGGCGAGGGAAAGCTCAGTCAATTCCGTCAGTTGCAGTGCGCCGCCTGGTTCGAGCCTCCGTCCCGTCAGCCGGTCGATCAGCGTCTTTCCCGCAAGCTGTGACGGCAGGGAGACAGTCGTGTCGCGCAAGGCGATGGCGTCGGGCGCGAGCGACCCGTCCGCGGCCAGCCGGCCGGCGGTGGCGCGCAGGCCGATCACGACGGCAGTCTCACCTTCGAGCGAACGGGCGAAGGCAATGACGTCGTCGGCGACAGGACCGTCGACCGTGAGAGGTTCGTAGGCGCCGCGGGCGAACAGAGACGGCCGGCGGGCGCGTTCGCCAAGGACCGCCGCGATCAGCGCCTGCTTGACCGCGCCGTCGCGCCAATGGGCCGCCGCCGCGCCGGCGGTTTCTTCCCGCGCGAGCGCATCCGCGCGGGCGGCGTAATCGACGGGCCGCCGGTTGTCCGGATCGACCAGTGTCAGGTCCCAGAACTCCGTGCCCTGATAGGTGTCGGGCACGCCTGGTATGGTGAGCTTCAGCAGGGTCTGCAGGAGGCCGTTCGCGGCGCCCGCCGCGCCGATCCGCTCGGCGAAGGTCGCGATCGCGCGGCGGAGCGTGGCGTCCCCGCCGGTCAGGACGCCGTCCAGCAAACGCCTCGCCGCGGCCTCATACGCTTCGTTCGGAGCCGACCAGTCGGTCGCGAGCTTGGCTTCGCGCATCGCCTTGAGCTGCCAGCCCGCGACGCGTTCGGCGAAGGCCGCGCAGCCCTCGGCGTCGTCCGGAGACAGTTCGTCCGGCCATGCTCCCACAAGAATCTGGAACAGGATCAGTTCGTCGGCGGCCGACGGCGCGTCGGGAGCGCGCAGCGGCTCAGCGAGTTCGCGCCAGCGTCGCGCGGTCGCGATCCACTCCTCCGGAATCTCGCTCAGCACCGCGACGCGGGCGCGCACGTCCTCGCCGCGCTTGTGGTCATGGGTCGCCGTCGTAAGCATCGCGTCGGGAAAGGCGCGGGCGCGGGCGGCGGTCCGGGCGTGGAACGTAGGGACGTCGATCGCAAAGGTCGCCACGTCGAAACCGACGTCGGTGCGGGAGACGAGCTTGCCGTAGCGATAGAACGCGGTGTCCTCCACCGCCTTCGCGGCGACCGGCGCCGAAAGCTGCTGGAAGCGACGGATGGCCTTGTCGCGCAGCAGGCGCTGGTCTTCGGGGCCGACCGCGCCGCCGAGCCAGCCGTCGAGCAACTCCAGCACGTTGAGGTCGGCCGGCAGGATGGACTGGCGCGCCTTCGCCATCGCGCGCTCGAACAGCGCCCGATCGGCCTCACTGCGTGGTTCGGCGGCGTTGGCGTAGGTGCGGTAGGCGGGGAAGTGCGCCAGCAGCTCGACCAGCGCCCGGCGGATCGCGGCGCGCGGCGTGTCGCGCGTGTCGTAGTCGAGCCGCGCCACCTGATGCAGCGCCTGAGCGGCCTGGTCGAGCTGGGCGGAGAAGGAGCGGTCGAGGATCTCCCGGCGCGCGATCTCCTCCTCGGCGTGAAAGTCGGCCGGCCGCCCGCTCACTTCGGCCCAGAACGCGGCGAGCGGGGCTTCGCCGGCGGCGTCGTGCAGAAGCGCGCTGACGTCGTCCATGAAGTCGTAGCCGCTCGCGCCGTCCACCGCCCAGTCCGAGGCGAGCTCTTCGCCGGGGCCCAGAATCTTCTCGATCACGAGATAGGCGCGCTGATCGGCCAGCGGTCCCGGCCGGTCGCGCTGGACCGCGTCGAGATGCTCCCGCAGGCGGCGGGCGTAGCCGCCGGGGTCCATCAGGCCGTCGATGTGGTCGACGCGGAAGCCGTCGATCAACCCTTCGCCATAGAGCCGTAGCAGCAGCTCATGGGTCGCCTCGAACACGGCCGGGTCGGCGATGCGCAGGCCCGCAAGCTCGTTCACGTCGAAGAATCGGCGCCAGTTTATTTCGTCGCCCGCGACCATCCAGTGCGCGAGCCGCCAGTTCTGCTTCTCGAGCAAGGCGTGAAAGCGCTCGCGCCCCTCGTCCGTCGCGGGATCGTAGGCCTCGAGGCCGACGCTTTCGATCTCGTACCGGTCTTCGGGGCGCAGCGGAAACATGTGGTCGGCGTAACGCACCACGAGGCCCCCGCGCTTGCCTTCGCGCGTGATCTGCAGGTCGCCGTTGCGCAACGCTTCGCCGTAGGTCGAGCCGAGCGTCGGCAGCAGGATCTTGCCGTGGAGCACGGGATCGGCCGGCTCCCAGTCGATGTCGAAGAAATGCGCGAACCGACTGCCGCGTCCGTAGGTAAGAACGTCGAGCCACCAGGCGTTGTCGTCCTTGCCGACCGCCATGTGGTTCGGGACGATGTCGACGATGACGCCGAGCCCTTCCGCGCGCAGAGCGGCGACCAGAGCCCGGAAGCCGTCTTCGCCGCCGAGCTCCGGGTTCACGGTGGTCGGGTCGACCACGTCATAGCCGTGCATCGAGCCCGCGCGGGCGGTCAGGATCGGCGACGAGTAGAGGTGGCTGATCCCGAGCGCCTTGAGGTAGCCGACCAGCGGGATGGCGTCCGCGAAGGTGAAGTCCTTGTGGAACTGCAGGCGCATCGTGGCCCGCGGGGGAGCGGGCGGGGGCGGCGGCGCTGCGGTCACGGGTCTCGTCTCCGGTTCAGGCTGGCGAGCCGGTCCTTCGCCGCGTGCGCGGCGAGAAGCTCGGGGGCCGGCGCGGGGAGCCGGCGTCGCCAATTGGGGTGTTCGTCGAGGGTGCCGGGCAGGTTTGGCTGCTCGGTCTGCCCGAGTGCGTCCTCGAGGGGGAGGAGCGCGAGCTTCGAAGGCGTCAAAGCGAGGAAGCTCACGGCAGCGTCGAGGGCCGCGTCAGGCTCCTCCTGCGGCGGCGGGGCGCCCTCGGCGACCCCCGCCGCGGCAAAGGCGGCCCAGAGCTTCTTCCTGTCCTCGGCGCGCGTGGCGTGGTCGTTCGCCGCCGTTTCGCCGAACTGGTCGCCCGCGATGCCGGCGCGGAGATCGATGTCGGCCCCCCGCCACCAGCCGGCGGTGGTCGGCAGGTCGTGGGTCGTGGTCATCGCGAGCGCGTCGTCGGGATAATAGTCCGGCGGATAGAACCGCGCGCCGTCGCGCTCGAACTGCAGCACGCGCATGCCGGCTATTCCCGTCGCCGCAAGCCGCTCGCGGAAGCCGTCCGGCACCGTGCCGAGGTCTTCGCCGACCACGACCGCGCGGTTGCGGTGGGATTCGAGCGCGACGAGGCGGAGCATGTCGTCGGCCGGGTAGGCGAGGTAGGCTCCGTTTTCTGCGCCCTCGTTCTCGGGGATCATCCAGAGCCGCGTCAGCCCCATGGCGTGGTCGATGCGCACGCCGCCCGCGTTCTTCATGCAGGCGCGCAGCGTGGCGAGGAACGGGGCGAAACCGCTCTTTTTCAGCGCGATGGGCGAGAAGGTGGCGAGGCCCCAGGCCTGGCCGCCGGCATTGAACAGGTCCGGCGGAGCGCCGACCGAGAGGCCCACCAGCACGTCGTCCTGCCGGCCCCACGCGTGGCTGCCGCCGGCGTCCATGCCGACCGCGAGATCGGAGATCAGCCCGATCGCCATGCCCGCGCCGCGCGCGACCTTCTGGGCCGCGGCGAAGGAGCGGTCCGCGATCCATTGCAGGAAGACGTGGAACGTCACCGTGTCGCCGTGCTCGGCCGCGAAGGCCGCCACTTCCGCGCTCGCGGGGTTTCTCAGCGGCTCGGGCCAGCGGCGCCAGCTCCACTGCCCAGCGTCGGCGGCGAAACGGGCGCCGTGCAGCGTCTCGAACCGTGCGTGCTCCTCGAGCAGCGCGCCGCCCTCGGCGCGGAACGCGGCGAAATCCGCGGCGAGACGACCGGGCGTCGCCTCGGCGAGTTCGAAGTCACGGAAGCTTTCGTAGAGCGCGCGCAGCGTGGCGAGCTTCGCGTGAGCCGCGTCCGGCCAGTCGATCAGGGCCGCGCGCTCATGAAGCGCGCGGACGCCCGCGACGCCCGCGAGGTCTGAGGCCGCTGCGACCCGCTCTTCCCCGAACAGGAAGTCGGGATCGCCGTTGAGCGGATTGAGGAACAGGCGGCTTGACGGTGAGTAGGGGCCGAAATGGTGTGGGTCGGCGGTGAAGCCGGCGTGCAGCGGAGACAGCGCCAGCGCGTCGGCGCCTGCGTGCGCCGCGACCTCCGCGAGCGCGGCGACGCCTCCGAGGTCGCCAATGCCGCCGTCGCCGGAGCGCGTCAGTCCGTAGACCTGCGCCGCAAGCCCCCACATCCGCCGCCCGCCGCCGGCGGTGACGACGCTCGGCCCGCTTGGCGGCGCGACCGCTAGAATGGTCTCCTCATCGCCGATCAGTAGCCGGTGATAGCCGGGCTCGAGCACGGCGCGCATCAACGCGCGGCCGCCGCCGGCGTCTCCGAGAGTCAGATCGAACGAGGCGCCGTCCTCGCGGACGAATCGGGCCGCTGCGCCGGCCGGCGCCTTCAGCGCGAAAGCCTCGCCGACGCGGGCGGTGACGAGCGCCGGGCGCGCGGCGTCGAGCGCGTCAAGCCGATGGATCGACTCCGCCGCGTCGGCGCTGGTTTCGCAGGGAAGACCCATCGCTTCCAGCAGCCGGCGCAGCCTGTCCGGGGTTACGGTCTGCTTGCGTCCGGTCTGGTCGATCCAGTCGACTGAGAAACCGGCGCGGCGGGCGAGCGAAAGAACGGCCTCATCGTGGTTCACGCGGCGGATTCCAGAAGAGCGATGGTGGCGTAGCCCGGCAACTGGCCTGCGCGCGCGGCGTCGGCCGCGCCGGGCGTGGTCTCGAACAGGACCGGGCCTTCGATCGGCGCGATCGACGCCGGTTCTTCGGCGAGGTTCAGCGCGACGGTGAGGCGCGAGCCGTCACCAAGCTCCCAGCGTGCGACCGCGGCCTTCGGGCCAAGCGGCTCCGCGCCCGCCGATTTCGCGCCTGGGACGCCGGGCGTGATCTTCGCGGCGCGCAGCGCGAGCAGCCGGCGGTAGAGCGCCGTCCGCTCCTCGGCGCGTTCCGGGTGCGGCTCGGGGATTGAGCGCTCGAAGGTCGACGCCGCGTTGGGGTCGGGAATTTCCGCGCCCGCGAAGGCGGCGAACTTGGCGAACTCCTTGCGACGCCCGAAGCGCACGGCTTCGGCGAGCTCGTCATTATGGTCGGTGAAGAACAGGAACGGCGTCTCGCTCGCGACCTCTTCGCCCATGAAGATCATCGGGATGTGCGGGATGAGCAGCAGGGCGGCGGTCGCGGCCTCGACCCCACGCGGGTCGGCGAGCGCGGTCAGCCGGTCGCCGAAGGCGCGGTTGCCGATCTGGTCGTGGTTCTGAAGGAAGCTGATGAAGGCCGTCGGCGGCAGGTGGCCGCTCGGCGTGCCCCGCGGCTTGCCGTCGAGATGCGGCGATGGCTCGCCCTGGTAGACGAAGCCCTCGGAGAGCGTCCGCGCGAGCTTCGCCGCGGCGTCTTCGACATAGTCCTCGTAATAGCCTTCACGCTCGCCGGTCAGCAGGACATGGATGACGTGGTGGAAATCGTCGTTCCACTGCGCGTCGACGTCGCCGGCGAGATGGGACTGCTGGTTGTGCTCGTTTTCGAGGATCAGGTGGACGTGGCGGCCGGGCTCGACCGTCGCGCGCACCGCCGCGGCCATCTCGTCGATCCAGTCCTGCTCGGAGATCGCGTGAACCGCGTCGAGCCGCAGCCCGTCGAAGCGGTGCTCCATCAGCCAGTAGAGCGTGTTCTCGGTGAAGTAGCTCCGCACTTCCGGCAGCCGAAAGTCGATGGCGCCGCCCCACGGCGTCTGCAGGTCGTCGCGGAAGAAGGTCGGCGCCGCGGCTCCGATGTAGTTCCCGTCCGGCCCGAAGTGGTTGTAGACCACGTCGAGGAAGACCATCAGGCCGAGTCCGTGCGCGCGGTCGATCAGCGCCTTCAGCTCGTCCGGCGTTCCATAGGCGGCGTCGGGCGCATAGGGCAGCACGCCGTCGTAGCCCCAGTTCCGCGCGCCCGGAAAATCTGCGATGGGCATGAGCTGCACGGCGGTGACGCCGAGTTCGGCCAGCAGCGGCAGCGCCTCGGCGACGCCGGCGAACCCGCCGAAGCAACCGACGTGGAGCTCGTAGACCACTGTTTCCGCCCACGGGCGCCCGGTCCAGCCGCCCGTTTTCCAGTGGTAGGCCTTGGGATCGACCACGACGCTCCAGCCGTGGATGTCGCCGTCCTGGAAGCGCGAAGCGGGGTCCGGCACAGCGAGGCCATTGGGCAGGTGGAAGCGATAGCGGGAGCCTGCGGGCGCCGGGAGCTCCGCCGAGAACCAGCCGCCGTCTTCAGGCGCCATGGCGACGGGGTCCGAACCTTCGATCTCAAGCCGGACCTCTGGATGCGCCGGCGCCCAGAACCGGAAGAGCGTCTTGTCCGCGCCGACCGAGGCGCCGAAAGGCAGCTTGCGTTCGAAGGCGGCGCTCAAGCGGTCATTCTCCAGTCGGATCGTTCGAGGGCGGGGCGTGGTTCCGACGGCGCCCCGACGACGCCACGGCGTAAAGCAGCACCCCGCTTCGGGCGGCGACCACGATCGTGTCGCCCTCGAGCGGGCGTTCGGGCGCGTCCGGCGCCGCGGTGTCGATAAGCACCGTCGTCGGCAAGGCGGGGGGAGGTGCCCGGAAGGTGCGGTCGTCGGCAGTGGGATTCAGCATCAGGGTCAGGATCGGAGCGGAGCCGCCGCCGCCGCGCGTGGCGCGGCGAAGCGTCAACGTCCGTTCTCCGCCATCGTTCCAGGCGCCTGCGGTGAGTTCGAGCCCGGCCTCGTCGAACCAGGCGATGTCGAGCACGCCGGGGGCGGGCTCCTCGCGGCCGTGCAGGAAGTTCTTGCAGCGCAGGATCGTGTGTTCGGCCCGCAGCCGGATCAGGCGCGCGACGAAGGCCGTCAGGTCGCGTCCGGCCGGGGACGCCGCGAGCGTCCAGTCGACCCAGGACGTCGGGTTGTCCTGAGCGTAGGCGTTGTTGTTGCCGTTCTGGGTGCGGCCGAACTCGTCGCCGGCGAGCAGCATCGGCGTGCCGCTCGAGAACAGGAGCGTCGCGAGCATCGCGCGGGCCGCGCGGGCGCGAACGTCGAGAATGGCCTCGTCGTCAGTCGGGCCTTCGACGCCCCAGTTCGAAGAGTAGTTCTCGCCGTGGCCGTCGCGGTTGCCCTCGCCGTTGGCGAGGTTGTGCTTCCGTTCGTAGGAGGTGGCGTCGGCGAGGGTGTAGCCGTCGTGGCTCGCCACGAAGTTGATCGACGCCCAGGGCTTGCGCGAGCGCCGGTCGAACAGGTCGGACGAGCCAGCGAGCCGCGCCGCGATCTCCGGCCTCTGGCCGCCGTCGCCGCGCCAGAACCGGCGCACGCTGTCGCGGTAGCGGTCGTTCCACTCCGCGAAGCCGGGGGGATGATGGCCGAGCTGGTAGCCGCCGGGGCCGATGTCCCACGGCTCCGAGATCAGCTTCACACGCTGGAGCACGGGGTCCTGACGGATCGCGTCGAAGAAGCCGGAGCCCGGATCGAAGCCGTCTTCCTCGCGCCCGAGCGTGACGCCGAGATCGAAGCGGAACCCGTCGACATGGTAGGCTTCGACCCAGTAGCGCAGGCTGTCCATCACCAGCTGCAGCACGCGCGGGTGGCTGACGTTGACCGTGTTGCCGGTGCCGGTGTCGTTGACGCAGTAGCGCCGGTCCTCCCGCGCCAGACGGTAGTAGCTCGTGTTGTCGAGGCCGCGGAACGACAGCGTCGGGCCTTCTTCGCTGCCTTCGGCGGTGTGGTTGTAGACCACGTCCAGGATCACCTCGATCCCGGCGGCGTGCAGTCGGCGCACCGCGACCTTGATCTCCGTCAGCGAGCCGTCGGAAAGGTAGCGCTGTTCCGGCGCGAAGAACCCGAGCGTGTTGTAGCCCCAGTAGTTCCTGAGGCCCTGCTCGATCAGGCGCCTGTCCTGCACGAAGGCGTGGATCGGCAGCAGCTCCACGGCGGTGACGCCGAGCCGCTTGTAGTGCTCGATCATCTGCGGGCTGGCGAGGGCCGCGAAGGTGCCCCGCTCGTGCGGGAGGATATCCAGGCGCTGCATGGTGAGGCCACGCAGATGCGCCTCGTAAATCACCGTCTCCGACCACGGCACGTTCGGCGGCCGGTCGTCGCCCCAATTGAAGGCGTCATCGGTGACGATCGCCTTCGGCATGCCGGGCGCGCTGTCGCGCCGGTCGTAGGACAGATCGCCGCGCGGGCTGTGCAGCCGGTAGCCGTAGAGCGCGTCCGACCAGCGCACCTCGCCGGCGATCTGTCGGGCGTAGGGGTCGAGCAGCAGCTTGTTGGGGTTGAAGCGGTGGCCGTGCTGCGGGTCGTAGGGGCCGTGGGCGCGGAAGCCGTACAGCAGGCCCGCGCGGGCGCCCGCGAGGTAGCCGTGGAACACCTCGTCGGTCTTCTCCGGCAGCGCGACCCGCGCGATCTCGCGGCGCCCGGACGGGTCGAACAGACAGAGGTCGATCTGCTCCGCATTGGCGGAGAATACGGCGAAGTTCACGCCGAGCCCGTCCCAGGTCGCGCCGAGCGGGTAGGGGGAGCCGGGTTCGAGCTTCGTGGTCATGAGCCTCGGGAAGGAAATCGTGACGACGGCGGAGCTTAGCGCGGACGCGCCCGACCGCGTAATCGGCGCGATCCTGTCCGCCTCATTCTGGCGCGCGGATCACCGTCGGTCGCGGCGGATCGGCGGGACACGAGGTCGCGCCCCCGCGAGGCAGGGCTCAGGCGAGCCGCAGGGCGACCACCGCGAGCGGCGGCAGCGTCAGCAGCAGCGACTGCGCCTCGCCATGGCTTTCGACCTCGGTCGTCGCCACGCCGCCGCCGTTGCCGAGGTTGGATCCGCCATAGAGGTTGGAGTCGGTGTTGACGATCTCGCTCCAGAACCCCGCGGCCGGCACGCCGACGCGATAGTCGCTGCGGGGCACCGGCGTCAGGTTGGCCACGACGAGCACCGGCGGCGTTCCCTCCGGGCCGAGGCGTAGGAACGCGAACACGGAGTTGGCGCGGTCGTCGCCGATGACCCAGCGGAAGCCCTCGGGCTCCGCGTCGCGCCCATGGAGGGCGGGATCGCCGACGTAGATGCGGTTGAGGTCGCGGATCAGCCGCTGGACGCCGGCATGGCCGGGGTCGTCGAGCAGACCCCAGTCGACCTGATCGTCATGGTTCCATTCGCGCCCCTGCGCGACCTCGCCGCCCATGAACAGCAGCTTCTTGCCGGGATGGGTCCACATCAGCCCGAACAGGGCGCGCAGGTTGGCGAGCTTCTGCCAGGCGTCGCCCGGCATCTTGCCCAGCAGCGAGCCTTTGCCGTGCACGACTTCATCATGGCTGAGCGGGAGAACGAACTTCTCGGAGAAGGCGTAGACCAGCCCGAAGGTGATCCCGTCATGATTGTACTGACGGTAGATCGGGTTCTGCTCCATGTAATGGAGCGTGTCGTGCATCCAGCCCATGTTCCACTTGTAATGGAAGCCGAGGCCGCCCTCTTCGGTCGGGCGCGTGACGCCGGGCCAGGCGGTCGACTCTTCCGCCACCATGATCGCGCCGGGCGCGCGCTCCCGCACCACTGCGTTCAAATGCTGCAGGAACTGAACCGCCTCGAGGTTCTCGCGCCCGCCATACTGGTTCGGAATCCACTCCCCGGCGTTGCGCGAGTAGTCGCGGTAGAGCATCGAGGCGACGGCGTCGACGCGCAGGCCGTCGACGTGAAAGACCTCGATCCAGTGCAGCGCGCTCGCGATCAGGTAGTTCTGCACCTCCTTGCGGCCGAAATTGTAGATCGCGGTGTTCCAGTCGACGTGGAAGCCTTCGCGAGGATCGGCGTGCTCGTAGAGCGCGGTGCCGTCGAAGCGGTAGAGGCCGTGGTCGTCGGTCGGGAAGTGGGCCGGTACCCAGTCGACCACCACGCCGACGCCCGCCGCGTGGGCGGCGTCGACGAAGCGCGCGAAGTCCTCCGGCGCGCCGTAGCGGGCGGTCGGCGCGAACAGGCCGAGCGGCTGGTAGCCCCACGATCCGCCAAACGGATGCTCGCTGACCGGCAGCAGCTCCAGATGGGTAAAGCCCATGCCCGCGATATACGGAATGAGCTTCTCCGCCGCGAACGCCCAGTCGACTTCGCGGCCGTCGGGCTTCATCCACGATCCAAGATGGACCTCGTAGAACGACAGCGGCGCGTCCGGCCGATGGCGTGCGGCGCGCCCGGCGAGCCAGTCGCCGTCAGTCCAGACATAAGGCTCCGTCGAGGCGACGACGGAGGCCGTGGCCGGCGCCTTCTCGCTCGCGCGGGCGACGGGGTCGGCCTTGTCCGGCAGCCTCGCGCCATCGGCTCCGATGATCGCGTATTTGTAGCGTTCGCCCGGCCCGATGCGGGGGACAAACAGCTCCCACACGCCCGAAGGATGGCGCAGCCGCATGGGATGGCGGCGGCTGTCCCAGGCGTTGAAGTCGCCGACGACCGCGACCCGGCGCGCGTTCGGCGCCCAGACCGCGAAGCGGACGCCCGCGACCCCGTCGATCGTCAGCGCGTTCGCGCCGAGCGCGGACGCGAGCTCGAAATGGCGGCTCTCGCCCAGCAGATGCAGGTCAAGATCGCCAAGCAGAAGTCCGAAGGAGTAGGGGTCTTCGGATTCGTGGACCACGCCGCCCGGCCAGGTCACGCGCAGAAGGTACGGGTCGACGCCGCGCACCGGCCCTTCGAACACGCCCGAGCCGTCGATCTCGGCGAGCGTTCCGACCACGGCGCCGTCCGAGCGCGCCACGACCTCGGCGGCCTCGGCGCCCGGCAGCACGGCGCGCACATAGGGGCCGGCGCCGTCGTCACGGCGCCCAAGCGCCGCGAACGGATCGGCATGCGTCCCATGCGCCAGAGCTTCCAGCGTCGCGCGGTCGAGCGTAGTCGTGAGCGTCATGCGGAATCTCCTTCGGGCGCCAGCCGAGCGGCGAGCGCGTGCAGGCCTCCGAGCGGAACGTCGATCCAGGCCGGCCGGTTCGCCGCCTCATAGGCGATCTCGTAGGCCGCCTTCTCGATGAGGAACATGTCGAGAAGCTCCGTCGAGACGCCGCCGCCGGCGGCCTCGATGCTGGTGCGGTAGGCGGACAGGAACGCCTCTTCGGCGTCGGCGCGGAAACGCTCCAGGAAGTCGTCGCGCCGCTGTCCTCCCACATGGGCGGACGCCTGTTCGTTCCGCCCGACCATCGCCGCGGCGTAATCGAACGAGCGCATGACGCCCGCGACATCGCGGAGCGGGCTCGCCTTGGCGCGGCGTTCGTCGAGCGGCCGCGCGGGCTCGCCCTCGAAGTCGATGAACACGACGTCGCCGCTCGCGACGAGAATCTGGCCGAGATGCAGGTCGCCGTGGATGCGGCTGACAGTCGTCCCGACACCTGCATCGGCGAGGCGACCGATCGCGGAGACGAGCGCGCTCTTCCGCGCGACCAGCGAGGTCGCGCGCCGGCCTTGCTCCTCGACGTCCCAGCCCGGCTTCGCCTGCAGAGCGTGGAACGCATCGTCGATCAGGGAAAGCGCGCGCGCCTTCCAGCTTTCGACATCTGCGGTTGTCGCCGGGTGCGGGTCGAAGTCGGGGTTCTCGCTCGGCCGCGCAAGTGTCGCGTGCAGTTCGCCGAGCCGCGTGCCGAGCGTCGCGGCGAACTCGGTGAACTCGCCGAAGCGGTAGTCGTCCGACATCGCGCCGCCGCCGCGGGCGCCGAAGTCGTCCAGCGCGCGGGTGAGATGGTCGAGCGTCCAGCTCCAGGCGTCGCCTTGGTTGCGCACATAGCCCTGGATGATCGCGAGGGTGGCGCGCTGCCCGTCGGCGTCGACGCGCACCATCTCGCCGAGGAACGTCGCCGAGGCGGCGTAGCCCTGTTCGGTGAGGTAGCGGCCCATCTCCGCTTCCGGGTGGCGTCCGGGGGCGATCTTGCGCAGCAGCTTGATCATCATGAGGTCGCCGGCGATCAGCGACGAGTTCGACTGCTCCGCGGACAGCCAGAGGATCTCTGCGTCGTCCGGGAGCGCCGGGATCTCGACGCCCTCCGCCTTCTCGAACCGGACCTCGCCGTTTGCGGTCGGGATCGCCGAACCGTCCTTGAGCGCGCGGGCGATCGCGAAGGCGAAGCTCGGCAGGGCGAAGGCGTCGGTCAGCAGGTGCACCTCGCGGCCCTTGCGGACGCGCGCCAGGGCGAGCCGGCTCGGCAGAGCCGTAAGCGTCTCATCCTCGGACACGACCGCCAGCGGCAGCAGCCACCGGGTCGGCTCCGCGCCGCCGGTAACCTCCACCTCCACGAGCGCGATGTCCTGCCCACGCGACGGCAGGCGGGTCAGCGACTTGATGCGCGGAAGAATCTGCTTCTGGTCCTTCCCTGAGAACCAGCGGCGCTTGGCGAGATAGGCCGGCAGCACCGCCGTCTCGAGCGTCTTGCGCGCCTCGGTCTGCATGGCGTCGTCGACGCCGGCGCGCAGCACCAGCGTGACGTAGTCGGGCAGCGGCTCCGGCGCCGGCGTGTGCCAGGCCGGCGCGGCCTGCGCGGTCGTCAGCACGAACCAGTAGAAGCCGTAGGGCGGCAGCGTCAGCAGGTAGGTGAGCTGGCCGATTGGCGGAAACACCGAGCCGGCCGTCAGCTCGACGGGCACGCGGCCCTCGAACTCGGACAGCTCCAGCTCGACCGCCTGCGGGCTGCGCCCCATGTTGGCGACGCAAAGGATCGTCTCGCCCTCATGCTCGCGCAGATAGGCGAGGATGCGGCGGTTCGACGGGAACAGGAAGCGGATCGTTCCTCGGCCGAAGGCCGCGTGCTGCCGGCGCGTCGCAAGCATGCGGCGGGTCCAGTTCAGCAGCGAGTGCGGGTCCCGCGCCTGCGCTTCGACGTTCACGGCGTAATAGCCGTAGAGCGGGTCCATGATCGGCGGCAGCACGTTCGACGCGAAATCGGCGCGCGAGAAGCCGCCGTTGCGGTCGATCGACCATTGCATCGGAGTGCGGACGCCGTCGCGGTCGCCGAGGTGGATGTTGTCGCCCATGCCGATCTCGTCGCCGTAGTAGATCACGGGCGTTCCGGGCATCGACAGCAGCAGCGCGTTCATCAGCTCGATGCGGCGGCGGTCGCGCTCCATCAGCGGAGCGAGCCGCCGGCGGATGCCCAGATTGATCCGCGCCCGCTTGTCCGAGGCGTAGGTGTTCCAGAGGTAATCGCGTTCCTTGTCCGTCACCATCTCGAGCGTCAGCTCGTCATGGTTGCGCAGGAAGATCGCCCACTGGCAGTTGTCCGGGATCGACGGCGTCTGCCGCATGATGTCGGTGATCGGGAAACGGTCCTCACGCGCGATCGACATGTACATGCGCGGCATCAGCGGGAAGTGGAACGCCATGTGGCATTCGTCGCCCTCGCCGAAATAGTCCTTGGTGTCCTCCGGCCACATGTTGGCTTCGGCGATCAGGAAGCGGTCGGGATAGGTCCGGTCGAGCTCGGCCCTGATCTTCTTCAGGATGTCGTGGGTTTCCGGCAGGTTCTCGTTCGAAGTGCCGTCGCGCTCGATCAGATACGGCACCGCGTCGAGGCGTAGGCCGTCGATGCCGAGGTCGAGCCAGAACTTCATCACCCCGAAGACCGCCTTCAGCACCTGCGGGTTGTCGAAGTTCAGATCGGGCTGGTGGCTGTAGAACCGGTGCCAGAAGTATTGTCCGGCGACCGGGTCCCAGGTCCAGTTCGAGCGTTCGGTGTCGAGGAAGATGATCCGGGTGCCGGAATAGAGCGTGTCGTCGTCCGACCAGACGTAGAAGTTGCGGTGCGCCGAGCCCTTCTTCGCCCTGCGCGCGCGCTGGAACCACGGATGCTGGTCGGAGGTGTGGTTGATGACCAGTTCGGAGATCACCTTCAGGCCGCGCTTGTGCGCCTCGTGGATGAAGCGCTTCACGTCGGCGAGCGTGCCATAGTCCGGCGAGACGTCCTTGTATTCGGAGATGTCGTAGCCGTCGTCGAGGCGGGGGCTCGGATAGAACGGCAGCAGCCAGATCACGCTCACGCCGAGGTCGGCGATGTAGTCGAGCTTGGAGATCAGGCCCGGAAAGTCGCCGATGCCGTCGCCGTTCGAATCGAAAAACGACTTCACGTGCAACTGGTAGATGATCGCGTCCTTGTACCACGTCGGGTCTATCCCCTCGCGCGACACGACGGTTCCGCTGGGCTCCTTGAGGTCCGCGTGGGCGACAGGGGCGTTCATCAGGCTACTCCCGACAGGTTCGTCAGCCGCCAGACGTGGAACGGCAGTTCGTTCGGATTAAGGTGGATCCACTGCTCTTTGCCGGTCAGCGTGAACCGGTTGCCGCGCATCAGGTCCTCGACCGCGATCGCGCCGTGGTCGGGGAGGCCAAACTCCCACAGCGGAACTTCATAAGGCGCGTTTTTCACCGTGAACGGGTCGAGGTTCACGAACACGAGCACCATGTCCTCGATCCGGCCGGAGCCGTCCTCGGCGAAGCGCGGCTTGCCGTAGTAGAGCACGTGATCGTCGAAGCAGTTGTAGAACCGCACGCCGAGATGGCTGTGCAGGGCCGGGTTTTCCTTCCGGATGCGGTTGAGCCGCGTGATCTCCGGGATGATGTTGCCGGCCTGCGCCCAGTTGCGGATGCGGATCTCGTACTTCTCGCTGTCGAGATACTCTTCCTTGCCCGGGAGCGGCGCGCTCTCGCAGATCTCGAAGCCGTTGTACATGCCCCACAGGCCCGAAAGCGTGGTCGCGAGCGCTGCGCGGATCAGGAAGCCGGCGCGGCCGGACGTCTGTAGGAAATAAGGGTTGATGTCCGGCGTGTTGACGAAGAAATGCGGGCGGAAAAAGTCCTTCGGCGCCGTGGTGGTCAGCTCCGTCAGGTACTCCGTGATCTCGGCCTTGTGGTTGCGCCAGGTGAAGTAGGTGTAGGACTGCGAATAGCCGAGCTTCGCCAGCCGATACATCACCTTCGGTCGGGTGAACGCCTCCGACAGGAAGATGGCGTCGGGATGCTCGAGCTTCACCTCTTCGATCATCCATTCCCAGAACGGGAACGCCTTGGTGTGGGGATTGTCCACACGGAACGTCTTCACGCCCTCCGACGCCCAAAACAGCACGACGTCGCGGAGGGCGACCCACAGCCCGGGAACGGCGTCGGGTCCGTAGAAGTCGACGTTGACGATGTCCTGATACTTCTTCGGCGGGTTCTCCGCGTACTTCATCGAGCCGTCCGGCCGCCACTTGAACCAGCCCGGATTCTCCTTGAGCCAGGGGTGATCCGGCGAGCACTGGATGGCGAAGTCGAGCGCGATCTCCAGGCCGTTGTCCGCCGCCGCGGCGACCAGCGCCCGGAAGTCCTCGAGCGATCCGAGTTCGGGGTGCAGCGCGTCGTGGCCGCCGTCGGGCGAGCCGATCGCATAGGGGCTGCCGACGTCGTTGGGGCCGGGCGTCAGCGTGTTGTTCGGGCCCTTGCGGTTGGTCTTGCCGATCGGGTGGATCGGCGGGAAGTAGAGCACGTCGAAGCCCATGTCGCGGATCTGCGGCAGGCGGCGGATGACGTCGCGGAAGGTGCCGTGCCGCGTCGGATCGCCGCTCTCGGAGCGCGGGAAAAGCTCGTACCAGCTCGCGAAGGCGGCCTGGACCCGGTCCACTTCGAGTCCGTAGGCGGCGCTCCGCGTCAGGAACGCGCGGTGGCCGGCGGCCTCGACGGCGGCGTGCGTCTCCGGCGACAGCAGAGCCGCGACGCGATCGGAGACGCCAAGCGCCCGGGTGGCCAGGATGATGTCCGCTAGCGCCTTCGCCGCCTGCTGAGGCGCGGTCGAGGCGATTTCCTCAAGCAAAATCAGGCCTTCGTCGGTTTCCAGAGCGACGTCGAGCCCGGCCTCCCGCTTCTTCGTCAGATCGCGGCGGAACGTGCCGAAGTCGTCCCACCACGCCTCGACGGCGAACTCGTGCCGCCCGATCGCTTCGGGCGTGAATGCGGCGCGCCAACGGTCGTTCGGCAGTTCGGCCATCGGGGCGCGGCGCCAATCGCCTTCGCCGCGGGGGCGCCAGACGACTTCGGCGCGCAGAACTTCGTGGCCGTCGGCGAACACGTCGGCCTCGACCACGATGGCGCGCCCGATTACCGTTTTGACCGGAAAACGCCCTCCGTCGACGGTCGGGGAGACCGCCTCGATCGCAATCCTGGGCCGGCGGGCGGCTTCGATGGCGTCGAGGGGGGCGTCGGTCATGCGTCTCTCCGCGTTCAATCGGTGTGTGACGGCTGTGGGCTCGCATCAGCGGACCCATAGGTCGGTCAGCGGTTGTGTCCGACAACCCCGCGGGGTGAGCGAAAGGAGCGGAGCATGAGCGATCGGGACGCGCGGATCAGCGAGCTTGCTTACCGGATCTGGGAAGAGGAAGGCCGGCCGGAAGGACGCGACGGCGACCACTGGATCGAGGCGGAGCGGCGCTACGCCGCACAGGAGACGCCGCCCGCGCCGCCGAAAAAGAAGAAGACGATGTCTAACGCCCAGCGGGCCAAGATTCTCAAGGGGCTGGCCGCCAAGCGCGCTGCGGCCGAAGCGGCGGCGTCCGCGCCGGTCGTCGCCCCGAAGCCGAAAAAGGCGAAAAAACCCAAAGCGGCGAAGGAATGAGGCGCCGTTTCCTCTTCTGAGCGAATGATCATGCTGGAACGCCGGTCGTGCCCCGCCGTTGTGATGGCGGGACCACGCGGGCTTCATGGTCCGCTTTCAGGCGAGGCGACAGTTACATGGGCGATATCAAGACGAACCGCCGGGCCGAGGCTGGGCGGCCGTACCCGCTCGGCGCGACGTTCGACGGAGCGGGCACGAACTTCGCCTTGTTCTCAGCCCATGCGGAGCGGGTCGAGCTTTGCTTGTTCGACGACAAGCAGAACGAGGTCGAGCGGATCACGTTGCCCGAATATACGGACGAGGTCTGGCACGGGTATCTCGACGGCGTGCACCCCGGCCAGATTTACGGCTACCGCGTTCACGGGCCGTTCCGCCCCGAAGAGGGGCACCGTTTCAATCCCAACAAGCTGCTGATCGACCCCTACGCCAAGAGCCTGATCGGCTCGATCGAGTGGAACGAGGCTCATTTCGCCTACGATCTCCACGCGGCGGACAAGGACCTGACCTTCGACGAGCGCGACAGTGCGCCGTTCACGCCGAAATGCGAGGTGGCCGACACAGCCTTCGACTGGACGCGCGACACCAAGCCGGACATCCCGTGGGACAAGACGGTGTTCTACGAGACCCACGTCCGCGGCTACACCATGCTGCATCCGGCGGTGCCCGAGGGGCTGCGCGGCACCTTCGACGGTCTCGCCCAGAAGGAGGTCATCGACCACATCAAGGCGCTCGGCGTCACCTCGGTCGAGCTGTTGCCGGTCCACGCCTTCCTCGACGACCAGCACCTCGAGGGCAAGGGCCTTAAGAACTTCTGGGGTTACAACACCATCGGCTTCTTCGCGCCGATGGGGCGCTACGCCGGGGACCCTTCGAAATCCGGCCGGGCCAAGCTCGCGAGCTTCAAGCACATGGTCCGCGCACTCCACAACGCCGGCCTCGAGGTGATCCTCGACGTCGTCTACAACCACACCGCCGAGGGCAACGAACTCGGGCCGACGCTGTCGTTCAAGGGCATCGACAACCTGAGCTATTACCGTACGCTGCCCGACAATCACCGCTACTACATCAACGACACCGGCACCGGGAACACTGTCAACATCAGCCATCCGCGCGTGCTGCAGATGGTGATGGACAGTCTGCGCTACTGGGTCGAGGAGATGCATGTCGACGGCTTCCGCTTCGACCTTGGCACCATTCTCGGCCGCGAGACCTACGGCTTCGACGCGCGCTCGGGCTTCTTCGACGCCATTGGGCAGGATCCCGTTCTGCGCAAAGTGAAGCTGGTGGGCGAGCCCTGGGACATCGGCCCCGGCGGCTACCAGGTCGGCGGCTTCCCGCCGGGATGGGCGGAATGGAACGACAAGTACCGCGACAACGTCCGCGACTACTGGAAGGCGGGCGCCGGCCATCTCGGCGACTTCGCCGCGCGCGTCACCGGCTCCGGCGACATCTACGACCGGCAGGGGCGTCGGCCTTGGGCGGGCGTGAACTTCGTCACCGCCCATGACGGCTTCACGCTGCACGACGTCGTCACCTACAACGAGAAGCACAACGAGGCGAACGGCGAGGACGGCAAGGACGGCCATTCCGACAACCGCAGCTACAACTACGGCGTCGAAGGCGAGACCGACGACGAGGGGATCGTCGCCACGCGCGAACGGCAGAAGCGCAACTTCCTGGCGACCCTGCTGTTCTCCCACGGCACGCCCATGATCCTTGCGGGCGACGAGTTCGGCCGCACTCAGGGCGGCAACAACAACGGCTACTGCCAGGACAGCGAAATCTCGTGGGTCCACTGGGACCTCAACGAGAACAACGAGAAGCTGCTCGCTTTCACCAAGCGCCTCACGGCGCTGCGGGCCGAGCGGCCGATCCTGCGCCGCGCGAGCTTCCGCGACGGCATGGAGGTGACGTGGCTGAATCCCGGCGGCGGCGAGCAGACCCCCGAGCAATGGGGCGACGGGAACGCCGACTGCATCGGTCTGAAGCTGAAGACGGAGGGCGACGAGGTCATCCTCATCTTCAACGCCCATGACGGCGCGGTGCCGTTCACCCTGCCCGAACGTGACGGCGGCGCCGAATGGTCGGCCTTGATCGACACCGCCGCCCCGGAGGACGAACCTCGCGGGCTCGCCGGCGGCCAAGCCTTTGACGTCGCCGGACGCTCGCTGCTGCTGCTGGAGTAGCTTTCGGTTTCCGCGACGGCGGAGCTTCTCCGAAGCCGCTCCGCCGTCGCCCCCTCATCGGTTCAGGTCTTCGCGGCCCGCTCCAGGAGGGGCCGCCAGTTCGGCTCCACCATCAGCTTGAACGTATCCGACAGCACGCGCTCGAGATCACCGGCGCCGAGCATGTGACGCTCCGGAGCAGCACCGGGGCGGCGGATCGTCAGCCGACGGTCCATGAGCGCGAAGCGGGCCTCGGGGGCGATCCGCGCGGCCACCAGAAACCGGCGGAAGAACGACGAGGGGTGGGTGCAGGTGAACCAGTTCGCGATCACATAGTCCGCCGTCGTGTGCGCTTCGTCCGAGAACTCGTACATCGGCGACCACCCGTCTTCGGTCATGGCGAGGACCCGGGTGATTCCTCTGGACGACGTGATCCGCCAGGGCTCATGCGCCGTCTCCTGCGGCCGGGGATCGTCGAGCCGAAGCGGTTCGGGAGGAACCATGGCGCCGAACCCGACGTCCACGAGATAGGGCTGGCCCTCGACGGTGACGCGCAGCGTCCTGTGGGTGCGGCCGGCGAGTTCGTCGTCGGCTCGACCGAGAAGCACGCGGGCCAGCAGTCCACGGACCTCGAATCCGAGCGCGCTGAGCACCCGTTGGAACAGCCCATTCTGCTCGTAGCAGAAGCCGCCGCGCCGGGCTGCGATCAGTTTCCGGTCGATCGCCACGGGCGCGATGTCGACGACGCGACCGAGCGCGACGTCGATCGCCTCGAACGGGATCGCGGCGAGATGCGCGCGCTGGAGGGCGGCGAGCGTCTCATGCGAGGGCGTGAGCGGCCCCCGATAACCGATCCGCGTGAAATAGGCGTCGAGATCGACCTCGTCTGGCGAGAGAAGCTCGGCGCTGGGCGCGGGCGGGGTGAGGAAGAGGGCGGACATGAGCGGAGCTCCCAGCTTGTCGATGCGCAGGAGCAAGGCTATAAAACCTCAAGTAAGGTTGAGGTCAAGAGGGCGACGATGGTCGCGGCGCGGGACATGAGCGTGGGCGAGGTCGCCCGCCGCAGCGGCGTCGCGGTGTCGACGCTGCATTTCTACGAAGCCCAGGGGTTGATCCGGAGCCGCAGGAGCGAAGGCAATCAGCGGAGGTTCGCTCGCGAGATCCTGCGCCGCGTCGCGATCATCAAGGTCGCCCAGCGGCTCGGCGTCCCGCTCGCGAAGATCGGCGAGGCCCTGCAGGCGTTGCCGCGGGACGGCGCGCCGACGGCGGCGGATTGGCGCGCGCTGTCCGCCGCCTGGCGCGGGGAGCTCGACGACCGCATCGCACGGCTCACCCGGCTACGCGACGAACTTGACGGCTGCATCGGGTGCGGTTGCCTGACGGCGCCCGATTGCCCGTTGCGCAATCCCGACGACGTCCGGTCTCGCGAGGGTCCCGGCCCGCGGCTGCTGGACCCCCTCTGAACGCGACGGCTCCGCCGCCGCGCTCGTTGTGCTTGCCCCCCTGATCGGCTAGGGTCCGGCCGCGCGCATGGCGTCTCCGTCCGGACGGGGACGGCCGATTCCTGCGCGCCGCCGGACCGACGACCATCCGGTCAGACACGAAAAACCGGCAGGTGATATGGATTTCCTCAAGCCACGGTATACGCCGATGAACCGCCGCCGCCGCATCTATGAAGGCAAGGCGAAGGTCCTCTATGAAGGACCGGAGCCCGGCACGTTGATCCAGCACTTCAAGGACGACGCCACCGCCTTCAACGCCAAAAAGCACGAGGTGATCGACGGAAAGGGCGTCCTGAACAACCGGATTTCCGAGTTCGTCTTCCAGAACCTCAACGACATCGGCGTGCCGACGCATTTCATCCGTCGGCTGAACATGCGCGAGCAGCTCATCCGCGAAGTCGAGATCATTCCGCTCGAGGTCGTGGTGCGCAACGTCGCCGCCGGCTCGCTGGCGCAGAAGCTCGGGATCGAGGAGGGCACCCAGCTGCCGCGCTCGATCATCGAGTTCTATTACAAGAACGACGCCCTGAACGACCCGATGGTCTCCGAGGAGCACGTCACCGCTTTCGGGTGGGCGAGCCCGCAGGAGATCGACGACATCATGGCGCTCGCCATCCGCGTCAACGACTTCCTGTCCGGCCTGTTCCTCGGCGTCGGCATCCGACTCGTCGATTTCAAGATGGAGACCGGCCGCCTCTGGGAGAACGACACGGTGCGCATCGTCGTCGCCGACGAGATCAGCCCCGACTCGTGCCGTCTCTGGGACATCAAGTCGAACGACAAGCTCGACAAGGACCGCTTCCGTCGCGACATGGGCGGCCTGGTGGAGGCCTATTCCGAGGTGGCGCGCCGGCTCGGCATCCTGCCGGAGTCCGAGGCTCCGAGCGGCCGCGGGCCTGTGCTCGTGACGTCGAAAGACTGATGGCGCCGAACTGACGCCGCGTTCATAGAACTGCCGACGCCCCGCTCCCCCGAGCGGGGCGTCTTCGTTTCGGAAGGGAGGATAATAATATGCCCATAAAGATCAGGGCTCTGGCGCTCGCCGCCGGCTTCATGGCGTTCGCCGGCTCCGTCGCCGCGCAAGCGCCGGCTCCCGCGCCCGCCGCGGCGGAGGCCGACGATGCGGGGCCGTCCATCAACATCGAGAAGGTGCTAGGCGACGTCGGCTCCGGGTGGACCAAGCACTCGTCCACCGGCGAGAGCGTGACCTATGTCTGCGACAAGGACAGCTGCGGCGGCCGCGGCGTGCTCGGGGTCAGCGCGGCCAAGCCGAGCGACGACTACCTCAAGAAGATCGTCGCCGATCCGAATGGCGCGCTCCCGAGCTTCAAGTACGGCAACGAGGAGTCGATGAAGGCCACGGGCTGCGCGTTCAAGACCTACGACGTCAAGAAGCTGAGCGACAGCCGGGTCCAGATCGACAGCTCGGGAGGCTGCCCGGACGGCTCCTCCGCCGTGATGGCGACGATTTTCGACGCCAAGGCGAAGCGGCTGATGGCGGTTCAGGTGTTGACGAAGGGCGAGAGCGCTGCTCTCAAGCTGCGGGACGACAGCGCCGCGAAGATCGCGCAGGCGCTGGACGCCACATTGTAGTCCGCTCCACCGCCAGCGAGGTTCTCCCGGTCATGAAGGCGCGCGTCACCGTCACCCTCAAGAACGGGGTTCTGGATCCTCAGGGCAAGGCGATCGAGGGAGCGCTCGGCTCCCTCGGCGTCGCAGGCGTCGAGAGCGTGCGCCAGGGCAAGCTGTTCGACGTCGAGCTCGCGACCGAGGACCGCGCCGAGGCCGAGGCCACGCTGAAAGCCATGTGCGAAAAGCTGCTCGCGAACACCGTCATCGAGAGCTATCGCTACGACATCGCGGGGTGATCCCGATCATGACCGAAAGCTCAAGCGTCGCGCGCGGCCTCGCCGTCGCGGCGGCCCTCCTGCTCGCCGCCGGCGCGGCTTCCGCGCAGGGCGTTCCCGACATCATCGGCCCCAACGGCTCGTTCCGGCTTCTGCCGGACGGCACCAACTGGGAGAAGTTCCAGACCGTGCGCCAGATCGGCGTGAAATGCGTCGACAAGGCCTGCGGCGGCGAGCGCGTGTTCTGCACCATTCAGACGCGGGCCGACGAGAAGGCGCGGCCGGGCGTGACCCTGCCGGACGAGACCGCCAAGGCCTTCGGCGACGGCGTGCTCGCCAACGCGCCGAAAGAGTTCAAGACGGACTACGTCGCTCCGTTCACGCCCAGGCGCTTCGGGCCAAACTCGGGGCACTGGGCCGAGCTGAAGGCCGAGGGCGCGCCCGGCAATCTGCGCTTCGGGCTGTTCCTCGTCGCCGCGAAAGGCTACGACGTGGCCTTCAACTGCGTGACGCCGTCCGAGAGCTGGGCGGCGCACCAGCCGAAGATCGAGGCACTGCTCGCCTCGGTCCACATCACGCAGTAGCGCTCTTCGAGGACCTCGGGCCATGAACGCCGCCGTCATCGTCTTTCCCGGCTCCAACCGCGAGCGTGACGTCGCGGCGGCGTTGAAGGCGGGCTCCGGCAAGGCGCCCGCCATGGTCTGGCACGCGGAGACCGAGCTTCCCGACGGCACGGACCTCGTCGTGCTGCCGGGCGGCTTCTCCTATGGCGATTATCTCCGCTGCGGCGCGATCGCGGCGCGGGCGCCTGTCATGGACGCGGTGCGCGCCCACGCCGCCCGCGGCGGCCATGTCCTCGGCATCTGCAACGGCTTCCAGATCCTGGTTGAGAGCGGGCTGCTGCCGGGCATCCTGACCCGCAACAAGGGCCTGCGCTTCATCTGCAAGACCCAACATCTCAAGGTCGAGCGCGCCGACACCCGCTTCACGAGCGGGTACAAGCCCGGCCAGGTGATCGAGGTCATCTGCGCCCACGGCGAGGGCAACTACTTCGCCGACCCCGAGACCATCGCGCGGATCGAGGGCGAGGGGCTGGCGGCGTTCCGCTACTGCGACGCCGGAGGAAACGTCGGCGGCTCCGCCAACGCCAATGGCTCGATCAACGACATCGCCGGCGTCTATTCCGAGAAGCTGAACGTTCTCGGCATGATGCCCCATCCCGAGAACCTGATCGACGCGGCCGTCGGAGGCGTGGACGGCCTCGCGATGTTCGCAGGGCTCGCGAAGGCGGCGTGATGGCGGCCGGCGCGATCCGGGTCGGGATCGGTGGCTGGACGTACGAGCCTTGGCGCGGCGCGTTCTACCCCGACGGCCTGCCCCAAAAGCGCGAGCTCGCCTACGCCGCGGAACGCCTGACCGCGATCGAGATCAACGCCACCTTCTACGGCGCGCAGAAGCCCGAGAGCTTTCGCAAATGGGCGGCGGAGACGCCGGACGACTTCGTGTTCGCGGTCAAGGGGCCGCGTTTCGCGACGCAGCGCCGTGTGCTCGCGGAGGGCGCTGAATCGGTCGCGCGCTTCCTCGACGGCGGCGTGACGGAGCTGGGCGCGAAGCTCGGCCCGATCCTCTGGCAGCTGCCCGCGACCAAGCGCTTCGATCCGGACGACCTCGGCGGCTTCCTGAAGCTGCTTCCGGTCGAGCGCCACGGCGTCAGGCTGCGTCATGCGGTCGAGGCGCGTCACGAGAGCTTCGGCGATCCGCGCTTCGTGGACATGCTGCGCGCGGCCGACGCCGGCGTGGCGCAGGTCGTCCTCGACGACCCCGACCATCCGATGATCGCGGACCCGACCGCGGACTTCGTCTACCTGCGGCTGGAGCGTGCGCAGGAGAAGGTTGAGACCGGTTACGCCGAGGAAGAACTGGACGCCTGGGCGAAGCGACTCGCGGCCTACGCCAAGGGCGAGACGCCAAAAGACCTTCCCACGCTTGCGGCCAAGGCGCCGGCGCGGCCGCGTGACGTCTACGCCTTCTTCATCTCGGGCGCCAAGGTGCGGAACCCCGCCGCCGCGCAGGCGACGATCGCGCGTCTGCGAGGCTGATCCCTGCCGGCGGCCGAACGACTGCGCCGACGCCCGGCCAAACGTCATGCTTTCTTCATCCTTCCGCCACCCGCCTCGTTCGGGCGGGAACGACGCGGCGCGCCGCGCGTTCGATGCCCTGAGGGCGTGTGCGCGGCGGAAATCGAACCGCGTTGGGGGATGTGCCGAAAATGGCGGATGCGTCGGACACGCACGGAAGGGGGTTCGAACCTTCCGGGCCGCTCGTAAGCGCGGCGTCAGCCGCGATCATCGGCGTGATCGTGGTGGGCGTGCTCTATGTGGGACGCGACCTGCTCATCCCGCTCGCGCTTGCGCTGCTGCTGAGCTTCGTGCTGGCGCCGCTGGTCAGCAGGGCCCGCCGGCTCGGCGCGCCGCGGACGCCGGCGGTCGTGAGCGTCACGCTGCTCGCCTTCCTGGCGCTGTTCGGCCTGTCCGCCTTGATCGCGGGTCAGGTCGGACAACTCGCGGCCGACCTGCCGCAGTACCAGTCGACCATGCGGGAGAAGGCGCAGTCGCTCCGCGAGATCACCGGCGGCAGCCGCACGCTGGAGCGCGCCGCGGAGCTGCTCCAGAGCCTCGGGCAGGAGCTGAACGCGCCGCAGCCGGAGGGCCGGACCATAGGCCCCGACGGAAAGCCCACGAACGCCGAGGCGGAACGGCCGATGCCGGTCGAGATCCGCACCCCCACGCCGACCCCGCTGCAGAACCTGCAGGCGATCATCGAGCCGCTGATCCATCCGCTCGCGACCACGGGCATCGTGCTGATCTTCGTGATCTTCATTCTGCTGCAGCGCGAGGACCTGCGGAACCGGCTGATGAGCCTCGCCGGCGCCAACGACATCCAGCGCACCACCGCCGCCCTCGATGACGCCGCCAAGCGGCTGAGCCGGCTGCTGCTGACCCAGCTTGCGATCAACGTCTCCTTCGGCGTCGCGATCGGCTGCGGGCTCGCGCTGATCGGCGTGCCGAGCGCGCCGCTCTGGGGCGTGCTTGCGACGGTGCTGCGCTTCGTCCCCTACATTGGCGCGATCATCTCGGCGATCTTTCCGATGGCGCTCGCCGCGGCCGTCGACCCCGGCTGGACCATGCTGGCCTGGACGGCGCTGCTGTTCGTCGTCACCGAACCGATCGTCGGCCACATCATCGAGCCGCTGGCCTTCGGCCGCAGCACCGGCCTGTCGCCGGTCGCGGTGGTGGTTGCGGCGACGTTCTGGACCGCGTTGTGGGGGCCGATCGGGCTTGTTCTGGCGACGCCGCTGACGGTCTGCCTCGTCGTGCTCGGGCGCCATGTCGACGCGCTGCGCTTCCTCGACGTGATGTTCGGCGACCGACCCTCGCTGTCGCCGCCCGAATTGTTCTACCAGCGCATGCTGGTCGGCGATCCCGCCGAGGCGGCGGAGAAGGCCGAAGAGTTCCTGCGCGAGCGTTCGCTTTCGGCCTATTACGAGGAGGTGGCGCTGCCGGGCCTGATGCTTGCGAGCCGCGACGCCGTCCGCGGCGCGCTGGACGACCGCCGGATCGCGACCGTCCGCGCCGCGGCGGACGAACTGGTCGAAGACCTCGACGCCTGGGACGACGAGGATCCGACCGCCGCCGCACATGACCGGACAGACGACGCCGAGGCCGCGGACGCGATCGACCGCGCCGCGTCCGACGCCTCCGCGGCGGGGCTGCCCGACGCCGCAGCGCCACCGCTGGTGGTGCGCTGTCTCGGCGCGGTCGGAGCCATCGACCAGGCGGCCGCCGGAATGGTGCGGCAGGTGCTCGAAAAGCACGACGTCGCGGCCACGCTCGAGACCGACGATCTGGTCTCGGCGGCGGGCGAAGCCGGCCGGCTGGTGATCTGCATCGTGGCGCTCGCTCCGGGCGAGGCGCATCTGAGGCTTGCGGTGCGGCGGGTTCGCCGCCGCGCGCCGGACGCGACCGTCGTGCTGGGCTGCTGGGGCGGCGAGGACTCCGTCGCCGGCGCCGCGCGCCGGGCTGGCGCCGACGCGGTTGGCCGCAGCCTACCCGAGGTCGTGGCGCTCTGCCTCGCGGCGGGCAAGTCGCAGGATTTGATCGACGACGCCGCAGTCCCGACGGCGCCTGCGCTCCTCGCCGCGCGACGCGCCTAGAACTCGGTCGCGGCGCCGATGGCGGCCAGCGCCGCTTTCGCGATCGCCACGTCGTCGTCGTCGGAGGCGGAGCCGATCCCGATCCCGCCGATGCAATGGCCGTCGAACACGATCGGCAGCCCGCCCGCCATCTGCGTGATCCGGCCGTGCGAGGCGAAGGCGAGGCCAGCTGCGATGTCTTGGGGGATTTTCGGCGTCGGCCGGCGGTGGGAGGCCGAGGTCTGCGCCTTGGACCGGGCGGTCTCGATCGACAGGAACTTGGCGCCGTCCATCCGCGCCATGGCGAGATCGACGCCGCTCTCGTCCACGATCACCACGTTCACCGGCGCTCCGATCGCCTCGGCGTGAGCGACCGCGGCGCCGATCATCGCGAGCGCGCCGGCGTGGGTCAGTTTCGGCGCGCTCCGGATGGCGGGCGGCTGTCCGCTCACGACAGCGAGCCCTTGACGCCCTCGACGAGGAACGCCTTCTGGTCGAGTTCGGGCGCGTAGTTGTCGAGGCTGGAGCCGGTGGCGACGATCTCGGCGCCCTTGTTGTCGCGGATCGGGCCGACATAGATCGGCTTGCCGGCCGCGAGATCGGTGACCGTCGCTTCTGCGGCCTTGCGCGCCGCCTCCGGCGCTCCGGCGCCGAACGGGGTGAGCCGCACCATGTCCTTGTCGAAGCCGCCGACCAGCGTGTTCGGCAACGGCTGGCCCTTGCTCAAAAGCTCAGCGAAGCCCTTGTAGATGGTCTCGTATTTGAGCTCCGCGCCGGTGACGAAACCCTTGGGCGCGAGCGAGGCCTGCGAGGCGTTGTGGCCGCAGGTCTTCACGCCGCGGCCTTCGGCGGTCTGCACGATCACCTTGGGGCTGTCGACGTGGCAGGCGATGAGGTCGCAGCCGGAATCGATCAGCGAGTTGGTGATCTCGGCCTCGCGCACCGGCAGGGACCAGTCGCCGGAGAACACCACGTGGACCGTCGCGTTCGGATTCGATTTTCGCGCGCCGAGCGTGAACTCGTTGATCGAGCGCAGCACGATGCTGATCGGCTTCGCCGCTACAAAACCGATCCGGCCGCTCGCCGAAGACAGCCCGGCCGCGACGCCGGACGCGTAATGCGCCTGGTCGAGTGAGGCGAAGTAGCCGCCGAGGTTCTTCGGATGCTTGTCCGCGCTCCAGAGCGTGGTCGGATGGCGGAACTGCACGTTCGGATAGGCCTTGGCGAGGTCGATCATGAACGGGTTGAAGTAGCCGAACGAGGTGCCGAAGATTAGGTTGGCGCCGTCGATCTCGATCATCGACTGCATGGTCTTGACGACGTCGACGCTCTCGGGGACGCGCTCCTCCTCGACCACGCGCACGTTCGGCGTCCGGCGCAGCGCGTCGATCGCGACCGCATGCGATTGGTTCCAGCCGAAATCGTCCTTCGGTCCGACATAGACCACTCCGACCGTCACCTCGCCTGCCGCGAGAGCGCGGCCGGCGCCGAGGCCGGTGGCGGCGACGCCGACGGCGGCCGCGCTGCGCTTCAGGAACGCGCGACGATCCTGCCGGCCCGCGAGGAGCCGCACCCCTGCTGCATCCGCCATGCTCCGCCCTCGCTCAGGACGCCCCGTCGGCGTCGATCGAGGGCCATTATTGTATACATGATTTTATGATCAAGAATACAATATGGGCGCCGTAAGCGCATCTTCTGGGCGCCGCGGCTCATGGCGCTCCGTAGCGCGCCAGCACGGCGGCGAGCGACGGCTCTTCCTGCGAGGCCTGGTCCGGAAGCGCGCGGCCGATGACCGCGTGCAGGTGCTCGCCCATCAGCCGCATGGCGCGCTCCTCGTCGCCGGCGTCCAGAGCCGCGACGACGCCGCGGTGCTCGGCGGTCGAGCAGTCCGCCCGGTGCGCGCGGCCGTGGACCGCAAGGATCAGCGAACTCCGCGACACCACTTCCGAGACGTAGCGTTCGAGCAGCGCGTTGCCGGTGAGCCGCGCCAGCACGATGTGGAACTCGCCGGCGAGACGGCCGGCCCCGGCGTGGTCTCCGCGCCGGCCCGCCGCATCCTCCTCGTCGATATGGGCGAGAAGGGCGGTCTTGGCCGCCGCGCTCCAGCGGCGGGCAAGGATCGCGACGACCTCGCGCTCAAGGCAGCGCCGGACGTCGAAGATGGCGCGCGCCTCGTCGGCGGTGGGAGCCGCGACCGTCGCCGTGCGCTTCGGCCTGACGTCGACGAGCCCCTCCGCGTGCAGCCGGGCGAGGGCCGCCCTGACGATGGTGCGGCTCACCCCGAAATGGCCGCCGATCTCGTCCTCGCGTAGCTTCGCGCCCGGTTTGACCGCCTGTTCTATGATGGCGCGCCGGAGCGACTGGTAGGCGATATCGGCGCGGCTGGAGGCTGACATGGGTCAGGCATAAGCGGCGGCCCCACGCGCCGCAACGGCTCCGGCGCAATCGTCTCGTATACGCGATCGCCGGTCCGAACCCGCGGCGTCCTCAGTTCGGCGCGAGCCGGCTCGCCCGGAGATCGCCGCTCTTCTCCAGCAGGCCGTAGACGGTCGCCGCGATGTGGGCCTCGATGCGCTTGAGATCGCGGGTGATGTCGAGCTGCAGGGCGCTGGTCTCGATCTGGTCCGGGCGGCCCGAACGCATCTCGGCGAAGTGACGCTCGGTCGCCTCGCGCTCCAGCGCGCGGAAGTTCTCCTTCTCCGCGACCAGCCGGCGGGCGGCGTCGGCGTCGTCCGACATGAACACCGTGACCGCAAGCCTCAGGTGCTCGCAGAGCCGGTCGTGCATGGCGTCGATCCGGCGCATGGCGGGGGCCGGCAGCAGGCGCCGGTCGTGGATGCGCTGCGCGGCCATCTCCATCAGGTTCTTGTCCACGATGTCGCCGATGTGCTCGAGGTTGATCGCGAGCGCGAGCGTGGCGAACACGCGGGCGGTCTCCTTCTCGCTCAGCCGGTCGTGGTCGATCGCGCCGATGTAGAGCTGGATCTTGTCGTACAGCGTGTCGAGCACGTCGTCGGTGCGCCGGACCTGCAGCACCCGCGCCACATCGTCATGGGCGAAGGCGGCCTGGGAGCCCTTCAGCATGTCCTCGACCACGTCGGCCATGCGCAGCACCTCGCGGGCGGCGTTGGCGAGCGCGACCGAGGGGGTCGAGAGCGCGGCGTCGTCGAGATAGAGCGGCGTCGCCGGGTCGTTCGCGGGCGGCCGGTCGGGGAGAACCCGGCGCAGGACCGCGGCGAGTTGCGGCAGCACGCCGATGAACAGCGCCGCAGTCGCGATGTTGAAGGCGAAATGAGCGAGCGCCGCGAGTCGCGCCGGGTCCGGGTCGATCGCCGCGAGCCCGTCCGCGATCGGGCCGAGGAAGGGCAGGGCGAGCGCGCAGCCGACCAGCCGGTTGATCAGATTGCCGAGCGGCGCCCGAAGCTTGGCCGGGTCTCCTCCCATGGCGTCGAGAAGCGGGTTCAGCGCGCTGCCGAGGTTGCAGCCGAGCACCATCGCGAGCGCGGCCTCGACGGTGACCACGCCCGCGCCCGCGAGCGACATGACGAGCAGCATGGCGGCGACGGAGGAATGCGCCGCCCAGCTCAAGGAGGCCGCGATCAGCACGGTGATCAGCGGCTCCTCCGTCACGGCGGCGAACAGCGTCTTGAGGGTCGCGGAGGCCTCAATCGGGCGCATCGTCTCCACCAGCAGGTGGAGCGCGAGCAGCATCAGCCCGAGCCCGACCGCGGTCTGCGCGAGGTCGCGGACGAGGCTCGACCGCGAGCGGCGGTAGACCAGCACGCCCGCGAACAGGAACAGCGGAAAGACATGGGAGACGTCGAAGGACGCGACCTGGACGATCAGGGTCGTGCCGACGTTCGCGCCCAGCATCATGGCGAGCGCGGGCGCGAGCTCGACGGCGCCTGCCGCGCTGAACGAGGCGATCATCAAAGCTGTCGCCGTCGAGGACTGCAGCAGCGCGGTCACGCCGAGGCCGGCGAGGAAGGCGTGGCCGCGCGTCTTCAGGCCTTCGCCGAGCGCGTGCCGAAGGCGGCTGCCGAAGGCGCGCTGCACGCCGCTGTTGACCACATGCACGCCCCACAGCAGCAGCGCGATCTCGCCCAGCAGTTCGATGAGGACGTGCGTGGCGCTCATGAGGCGCCGCCTGCCGGCGCGGCCATTGGAACCACGTCCCGGCGGCTCAACGCCCCCGCGCCTCGACCGCGCCGTCGATCGCCGCCTCCAGGCGGTCGAGCGCGTCGGCCATCTCGTCGCGCGTGATGGTCAGCGGCGGCGTGAGAGTGAGCACGTTGCCCATCGTGGTCTTGAACGACAGGCCGAGATCCAGCGCGCGGTACATGATGTCCTCCGCAAGCGTCCCGTCAGGGTCGGACCCGCCAGTCTTCACCATCTCGAGCCCAAGAAGAAGCCCCCGCCCGCGTGCATCGCCGATGACGTTGTGGCGGGTTTTCATCTCCGCGAGCCGCTCCAGCGCGTAGGCGCCGACCGCGGCGGCGTTCTCGACCAGCCCTTCGTCCTCGATGATCTCGATGGTGGTGAGCGCCGCCCGCGTCGTGACCGGGTTCTTCTCGTGGGTGTAGTGGCCGAAGGCCCAGTCCTGCGCGACGTCGAGCTTCGGCCGCGCGACCAGCGCCGCGATCGGCAGGACGCCGCCGCCGAGCGCCTTGCCGAGCACGAGAATGTCCGGCGTGACGCCGTCATGCTCGCAGGAGAACATCCTGCCCGTCTTGCCAAGCCCGGTCGGGATCTCGTCGAAGATCAGCTTGACGCCGTGCCTGTCGCAGATCCCGCGCACGCTCGCCCAGAAGCCGGGCGGGGCGATGTAGGGCACCGCGCGGGTCGGCTCTGCGATCAAGGCGGCCACGTCTGGGTCGCGCGAAAGCACATAGTCGATCATGCGGGCGCAGGCGGCGCCGCTTTCTTCCGCGCTCCCGGTTCCGTAGGGGCAGCGGTAGCCGCCGAAGGGCGCCACATGCAGAGCGCCCGCCACCAGCGGAGCGGCCGGCCCTGAGCGGAACAGCGTCTCGCCCGACAGCGCCCCCGCGCCGACGCCCGCGCCATGGAAGGCGTCCCAGAACGACAGCGTCTTGAACCGGCCGGTCGCGATGCGCGCCATCTTGACTGCGAGTTCGATCGCGTCGGAGCCGCCGGTGGTGAACAGGACCTTGGACAGCGTCCCCGGCGTGATCTTGGCCAGCTTCTCGGCCAGCAGCGTCGCCGGCTCGCAGGCGTAGCGCCGCGGGGCGAAGGGCAGGGCGTCCATCTGCGCGGCGATCGCCTGCTTCAGGCGCGGATGGCCGTAACCGACGTGGTGGACGTTGTTGCCGTGGAAATCCATGTAGCGGCGGCCGCCGACGTCCTCGATCCAGATCCCTTCCGCCTTCGCGATGGCGTTGAGGCATGGGGTCGAGACCGATTGGCGCAGGAAGGCGCGTTCGTCGCGCGCCAGCAGGGAGCGGGTCGGCTCGTCCAGCGCCGCCTTCTGCCAGGCGGCGCGCCGGTCGGTCAGGTTGGTGTCGCTTTCCGATTCCGCGACCAGACGGAGGGACGAGCCGCTCATCGCCGCCGCCACCGCTGTAGCCGGCCGAACACGAGCGCGGTCAGCGCCACGTGCAGCGCCTTCACGCCGATCGCGGTCGCCATGATCACCGTGCCCATGGCGGCCGCGGAGGCGACCGCGCCGGCTTCGTCCATATGCACGATCGAGATCGAGGCGAGCTTGGTGTCCGCGCCGTAGAGGAAGATCACGGCGGACACCGTCGTCATGGCGTTGACGAACATGTAGACGGCGATGTCGAGGATCGTCGGCGCGCAGATCGGCGCGGTGACGCGGCCGAAAAGCGTCCAGAACGGCCTCTTGAGCGAGGCCGAAACCGCCTCGAACTCGTGGTCGAGCTGCTTGAGGCTCGTCAGGGCGGTGATGTGGGCCACGGTGTAGTAATGCGCCACCGTGTTGATCACGAGCACGGTCAGCGTGCCGTAAAACACATTGAGCGGGTTCCACGACGCGTTGAAGAAGAACACGTAGCCGAGGCCCAGCACGAGGCCGGGCACCGCCATCGGGAGCATGGCGAGGAAATGCGCGAAGCCGCGCAAGGCCCGGTAGGGCTTGATCTTCTCGATAAGGTACGCGCCGACGAAGACGAGCGTGGTGCCGAGGACCGCGGTGAGCGCGGCGAGCTTCAGCGAGTTGAAATAGCCGCCCCAGCCGGTCGGCTCGACCTCGGCGAAGTCGTAGTTCGCGAGCGTCAGCGAGAGGTTGTAGGGCCAATAGCGCACGAACGAGCCCCAGGCCGCGACGCCGTAGGTGGCGACGATGGCGACGGCGACGAGGCATGAGAACGCGAACAGGGCGGCGTCGCGCTGGCGGTCGGGCTTCGGCTCATAAGGGACCGCGCGCGCCGAGAGCAGGGCGGTCTGGCGCTTCTGCGCCCGGCGGTCGACGAAGAAGGCGGCGACCGCCGGCAGCAGCAGCACGATGCCGACCACCGCGCCCATCGGGAAGTTCTGCTGGCCCACGACTTGGCGGTAGGCGTCGGTCGCGAGCACGTCGAACTGGCCGCCGATCACCTTGGGGATGCCGAAGTCGGTGATGACGAGCGTGAACACCACGAAGGCCGCGCTGACGAGGCCATAGCGGGCGCCAGGCAGGGTGATGGTCCAGAAGATGCGCCGCCGGGTCGTGCCCATGGCGTCGGCCGCTTCGCGCAGCCGCCCGTCCGACAGCGACAATGCGGTGGTGATGATCAGCAGCGCGTGCGGGAACGCATAGAGCGCCTCGGCCGCGACGATGCCGATCGGGCCGTAGAGCGAATTGCCCATCATCCACGAGCGGAGCATGCCTTGGTTGCCGAAGAGATAGATCAGCGCGAGCGCCGAAAGCAGCGAGGGCGCAAAGATCGGCAACAGGGCGGCCGCGGTGAACAGGCCCTTGAGCGGCATGCGGCTGCGCGTCAGCGCGTAGGCGTAGACGAACGCGATCGGGATCACGATCGCCGTGGCGAGGCCGGCGACCCACACGCTGTTGACGAGCGAGGCCATCAGCGTCGGCGTCGAGGCGTAGGTGACGAAGTTCTGCAGCCCGACGAAACGGCCATCCACGGACTGCAGGCTTTTCGACAGCAGCGCCCAAAGCGGCAGCGCGATGATCAGAACGAGAACCGCGGCGACGGCCGCGATCAGAAGGCCCGCGACCTGGGTCTCGCCGATCGCGAAGCGGCGGCCGGCCGCAGCCCGCGGGGCGGCTGCGGCCGGGATGGCGTCGACCGCCTCGCTCATCGCGGCGCGTCCGCGAACACGCGCAAAGCCTCCGGCGGGAAGGCGACGGCGCGGACCTCGCCTTCGGAGATGCCGAGGTCCCGCATGGCGTTGGCCGAGATGTCGGCGGCGATCGGCGCCGATCCGTCGGCGACCGGCGTGAGGTGGGCGCGGCAGAAGGCGCCGAGGAACGACAGTCCGCCGACCTTCGCCTCGAAGCGGTTGGGCGCGTCGGGCGCGACGCTGCGGGTCTGCACGGCCTCCGGGCGGAGCGCGAGCCGCACCGCCGCGCCGACGGGCGCGCCGGCGTCCTCCGCGACGACGAAATCGAGCGGGCCGACCTTCACGCTGCGCGGGCCGGTCACCACGGCGTCGAGGAACGTCATGTGGCCGACGAAGTCGGCGACGAAGGGGGTCGCCGGCCGGTGATAGATCTCCTCGGGCGTCCCCACCTGCTCGATCACGCCGTGGTTCATCACCACGATGCGGTCGGCCATGGCGAGCGCCTCCTCCTGGTCGTGGGTGACCATGATGGTGGTGACGCGCAGCCGCTGCTGAAGTGCGCGCATCTCGGCCCTGAGGCGGATGCGGACCTTGGCGTCGAGCGCCGACAGCGGCTCGTCGAGCAGCAGCAGGCTGGGGGAGGTGGCGAGCGCGCGGGCGAGGGCGATGCGCTGCTGCTGGCCGCCCGAGAGCTGGCTGGGAAACTTCGCGCCCTGGTCGGGCAGGCCGACGAGCGCGAGCAGTTCGTTGACGCGCTCCTCGATCTCGCGCCGCGGGCGCGAACGGTTGACGAGGCCGTAGCCGACGTTCTTCGCGACCGTCAGGTTGGGGAACAGCGCGTAGGACTGGAATACGATGCCGAAGTCGCGATCGGACGGCGGCGCGTGGGAGACGTCGCGGCCGCCGATCAGGATCGTCCCTTCGTCCTGCGGGTCGAGGCCGGCGATCGCGCGCAGCAGCGTGGTCTTCCCGCAGCCGGAGGGGCCGAGGAAGCAGACGAACTCGCCGCGCGGCACCTCAAGGTCGATGTCTTTCAGCGCGGTGAAGCCGCCGAAGCTCTTCTTCAGGTCCCGCACCTTCAGGAAGGGCGGATCGATCGTCGGAGATGAGGTCATCGAACCCTCCGGTGTGCCTGGCGTATCGGCCCGACGCCTTGTCCCGGCCTTGAGCCGGGACCTAGAACCGCGACGGTCCGGAAAAACCCTTGGTCCGTCGCGGTCGGGTCTGGAAGCGCAGCGCGTCTGGGTCCCGGCTCAAGGCCGGACAAGACGCGGGCCGCTCACTTCTTCGGCGCGGCCTTGGACTCGTAGCGCCGGGACCATTCGGCCAGCACGCGCTCGCGGTTGTCCGCCATCCAGCCGAGATCGTTCTTGATCATGGCCTTGTCGGCCCCCGCGGGATAGTTCGCAGGCGGGTTGTCCGCGCCGGGATAGGCGACCACGGCGTAGGTCTTGGCGAAGAGCTTGTTGGCGTCCTCGGTGGCGACCCAGTCGGCGATCTTCTTAGCGACTTCGAGATTCTTCGAGCCCTTGACGACGGCGCTCGCCTCCATCTCCCAGCCGACGCCTTCGGTCGGGAAGATCACCTCGATCGGCGCGCCCTTGGTCTTCTCGGAGGCGCCGCGCATGTCGAGGGCGAGGCCGACGAGCTGCTCGCCGCGGGCGGCCTGTACGCAGGGCGCGCTGCCGGAGTGCAGATAGGCCGCGATGTTGTCATGGAGCCCGTCCATGAATTTCCAGCCTTCCTCCTCCCCCATGCCCTGGAGCCAGCCCGCCACCAGCAGGTACCCAGTGCCGGACGAGGCGGGATGCGGCATCACGATCTTGCCCTTGAAGCCGGGCTGCAGCAGGTCCTTCCACGACTTCGGCGCCGCGAGGCCGCCGGCCTCGGCGGTGTTGAAGCAGACGGCGCCGAGGAAGGCGTCCATGCCCGTCCAGGTGTAGGGCTCGGTGTTGTCGCGGAAGACCTCCTTGAGCTTGTCGACGCCGGCGGGCTTGTAGGTCTCGAGCAGGCCGGCCTTCTCGAACATCAGCAGCGAGGAGGCCGCGAGCCCGACCACCATGTCGGCGCGCGGATTGTCTTTCTCAGCGAGGAAGCGGGCGGTGATGACGCCGGTGGAGTCCCGGACCCAGACCACGTCCGCCTCGGGCACGGCGGTCTCGATCGCAGCCTTGAACGGCTTGAGCTGGTCGTTTTCGAGGGCCGTATAAACCGTCACCTTGGTCTTGTCGGCCAGCGCGACGCCCGGCGTCGCAAGAGCAAAAGCAGCCGCTATACCGGCCGTGAGCCAAGTCTTCACCGTCTATCCCCTTGCGCGAGCGCTAGCCGTTTTAGGCTGTTATCAAAATCGACGTCCTTTTATATTTGACAGGCGTGACATTTCATTGACAAGAACTGATTTTCGCCACTGGCGCCTAAACTTAAGTCGCCCAGGGCATCGACCAGGTGCGGACGTTGGTGAAGCTCTTCATCGCCTCGACGACGCCTTCCTTGTAGCCGAGACCGGAATCCTTGATTCCGCCGAAAGGCGACATCTCGATCCGGTAGCCCGGCACTTCCCAGACGTTGACGGTGCCAACCTCGAGCTCGGCGACGAAGCGCGCCACATAGTCGAGCCGGTCTGTGCAGACGCCCGAGGACAGGCCGTAATCGGTCGAGTTCGAGATGCGGATGACCTCCGCGATGTCGTCAGGGCAGCGCACGATCGGGATCACCGGGCCGAAGGTCTCCTCGTGCACCAGCTCGCAATCGTACGGCACGCGGTCGACGACCGTCGGGGCGAATAGCGCCCCCCGGCGCGGCGCGCCGTGCAGAACCTCGGCGCCCCTGGCCACGGCGTCGTTCACCCGGGTCTCGAACAGGATCGCGGAGCGCTCGTTGATCACCGTGCCGACGTCCGTCGCCGGGTCCATCGGGTCGCCGGACTTGAGCTTCTTCGCCTTCTCGACGACGAGCTTGGAGAATTCGTCCGCGACCGCGCTAACCACGAGGATGCGCTTCACCGCCGTGCAGCGCTGGCCGGAGTTCTTGGTCGCGCCGGCGACCGCAAGCTCCGCGGCCTTGTCGAGATCGGCGTCCTCCATGACGATCAGCGGGTCGTTGCCGCCGAGCTCCAGCACGATGCGCTTGTAGCCGGCGGTGTTGGCGATGTGCTTGCCCACCCGCACCGATCCGGTGAAGGTCACGAGATCCGCGTCCGGGTCGGTGATCATGGCGTCGCCCATGGTGGACGGGTTGCCGGTCACGACCGAGAGCATCTCCGGCGGCAGGCCCGCCTCGTAGAGCACGTCGGCGAGCGCGAGCGCGGTCAGCGGCGTCAGTTCGGTGGGCTTCAGCACCAGCCGGTTGTTGGTGGCGATTGCGGGCGCGAGCTTGTGGCTCACCATGTTGAGCGGGTGGTTGAACGGCGTGATCGCCGAGATAACCCCGAGCAGCGGCGTGCGCGTCGTGAAGATCTTGCGCGCCTTGCCGTTCGGCGAGATGTCGCAGGAGTAGATTTCGCCGTCGTCCTTGATCGTGAGCTGCGCCGCGAAGGACCAGACGTCGTAGGCGCGGGACGCCTCGTAGAGCCCGTCCTTCCAGCAGAGGCCGGTCTCGGCGACGATCAGGCGCGCGAACTCTTCGCGACGGTCGCGCAGCAGTTCGGCCGTCTTCTGTAGGATTTGCTGGCGCTCGTAGCGGGTGAGCTTCGGCTTGAAGGCGCGCGCCTTGGCGAAGGCCTCTCGGACGTGTTCGGCGCGGGCGGCTGGAACAGTGCCGACGACCGAGTTGTCGTACGGATTGAAGACCTCGACGAAGTCGTCCGTCTGGACGAGCTTGCCCGCGATCCGCATGGATTCCTTGCGGAAGGGCGGCTTGACGTTGGCGTTCATGATCAGCGCACCAGGTTGAGCGCGACGTCGAAGACGTCGAAGTTTCGGAGCGTCCGGCCGGCCGGAACCTCGATCGCGCGGTTCGCGATCATCGGCACCGTCTGCTCGGTGAGCCCGCCATGGCTGCGCAGCGGCTCCGTCAGGCCGGAAAGATCGTGCTTCGCCGCAGACGTGCCGAGCACCTTGTGGCGGTCCGAGAGCACCACGACGTCGCCGATGCGGTCGGCCGGCAGCTCGAAGCGGTCGCAGGCTTCCGCCGCCGTGATCGCGACGGTGACGCCATCGATCGCCTTGGCGATGTCGATGACGGCAGGCGCCGTGTCGGCGTCCACATAGACGGTGGCGAACGAGCCCAGCGCGCCGTGATGGGCGACGTAAGGATCGGTGATCGGCAGGATGACGCGGGCGACGCCGGCGCCGAGCTTCTCGTCGAGGATCTCCTGAAGGTAGATCACGTCGGGCGAACCGTCGGCGAGATGCTTGTCGTTCATGCCGTGGTCGGCGGTCATGACGAGCGTGCAGCCGGCGGCGTCGAGCGCGCCCACATAGACGTCGAACATCGCATAGAAGCTGTTCGCGACCTCCGATCCCGGCGCCGCCTTGTGCTGCACGTAGTCGGTCGTCGACAGGTACATCACGTCCGGGCGGAAGCTCCGGAGCAGCTCGACGCCGGCGGCGAACACGAACTCGGACAGGTCGGCGGAGTAGACCTCCGGCAGCGGACGATCGACGAAGTCGAGCACGTTCTCGATGCCGTTCTCGGCCATGTTCGCCTTGTCGGCCTTCTCGGAGGAGAAGGCGATCGCCGTTCCGCTCGTGAAGTCGAGGCCCTTGCCGAGCAGGGTCCGGAGCTTGTCCTTCGCAGTCACCATGGCGACCTTGAGCCCGGCCTTCTGGAACTCGGCGAGGATGGTCGGGGCGCGCAGAAACTTCGCGTCGTTCATCATGACTTCGACGCCCGCCTCGCGGTCGTAGAAGAAGTTGCCGGCGATGCCGTGCACGGCCGGCGGGCGGCCGGTGATGATCGAGAGGTTGTTCGGGTTGGTGAAGCTCGGGATCACCGAGAGCGCGGTGGTGTTGGCGCCTGTTTTCATCAGCCGGTCGAGGTTCGGCGCGAGGCCTGCCGCGATCGCCTCCTCGATGTAGCCGGGCTCGGACCCGTCGATGCAGATCACGACGACCGGCTTTTCGGGCCTCCGGTAGCTCCGGCCGTTGACGACCACGTCCGCGCCGACGTTCACGTGCATGTTCATGGGGCCTTGTCCCTCTGGCCTCGCCCGTCATCCCGTACGGCCGCAGGCCGGGTCGGGATCGTCTTCCGGGAGAAGCGTCCAATCCTGCTCACGATCCTGGCGCGCCGCGGCTGACGCCGCTGTCGCCGGGACGACGCCATTGCCTCACGCCGCTGACTTCAGGCCGACGCCCATGTCCTTCAGCACCTCGGACACCACGCCGACGAAGGCCTTCATGTCCTTCGCGTGCAGATCGCCGATGCAGCCGATGCGGAAACTGTCCGCCACCGTCAGCTTGCCGGGGTAGATCACATAGCCGCGGTCCTTCAGCGCGTCGTAGAAGCGCTGAAACGCGAAGGCCGGGTCCTTGGGCATGTGAAAGGTCACGATGATCGGGGCCTGCCGCGCCTCGGGCAGCAGCGGTTCGAAGCCGAGCGCCCGCATGCCGTCGATCAGGATGCGGGCGTTGTCGGCGTAACGCTCGCCGCGCCCGGCCACGCCGCCCTCGGCCCAGAACTCCTTGAGCGCCTCATGAAACGCGACGATGACGTGGATCGGCGGCGTGAAGCGGTACTGGCCGGTCGTCGAGATCGCCTGGTGCTGGTCATGGAGATCGAGCACCAGCGTGGTGGCGTTGCCCTTGGTCTCCGCCAGCGCCGTCTTTCGGGCGAGCACGAAGCCCAGTCCCGGAACGCCCTGGATGCACTTGTTCGAGGAGGCCGCGACCGCGTCGAAGGCGACCTCGCGGGCGTCGAGCGGCAGCGCCCCGAAGGCGCTCATGGCGTCGATCAGCAGGCGGCGGCCGTGCCGGGCGACCAGCGCCGCGATCGCCTCCACCGGGTTGCGGATGCCGCTCGTGGTCTCGCAGTGGACGGCGAAGACATGGGTGATCGCGGGATCGGCCTCGAGAATCCGCTCGATCTCCGCGAGGTCCGGGGGCGTGTCCTCGGGCGTCTCGTGCATCACGCTGGCGCGCCCGGCGACGTCGAGGATCTTCTTGGCGCGCAGGCCGTAGGCGCCGTTCACCAGAACGAGGACCTTGCCGGAGCGGGGCACGAAGGTCGTCAGCATCGCCTCGACCGCGAAGGTGCCCGAGCCCTGCATCGGCACGGTCACGAACTCCGCCTCGCCGTGGATGATCTTCGGCAAACCGTCGAGCACCGCTTTGTTGATCGCGATGAAGGTTGCGTCGCGCGAGCCCCAGTCGTGGAACATGACTGCTTTGACGGCCTTGGAGGTCGTCAGCGGGCCGGGCGTCAGCAGCAGCGGGTCGCCGGTTTCGGATCGGGCGATGGAGGCGGAGGCCATAAGCGTCTCGTCCAGCTCGTCGTTGATGACGAGAGGGAGGCTAGCCGCTCGGTCTCGAATAGGTCCAATATGGAGTTTGCATCGCATCTATAGATAGGATCTATGCACTGTGGCGATCAGTTCTTCTGGCCTCGCCGCCTTCCACGCCGTCGCCCAGGCCGAGAGCTTCACCAAGGCGGCCCGCGCCCGCAACGTCAGCCAGCCGACCCTGTCCGCCCAGGTCCGGGCGCTGGAGGAGGCTTACGGCGTCCGCCTGTTCGACCGCGTCGGGCGGAGCGTGAAGCTGACGCCGCTGGGGCAGAGCCTGTTCGTCATCACCGCGCGCCTGTTCGCCGCCGAGGACGAGGCCGAGGCGCTGCTCGCGGGCGTCCGCACGCTGTCCCGCGGGCATCTCCGGATCGCGGCCGACAGCGCCGCCCATGTGATGCCGGCGCTCGGCCGCATCCGCGAGCGGCATCCCGGCCTCACCTTCTCGCTCTCCATCGGCAATTCGTCCGACGTGCTGAGCCAGCTGATCGACTACGCCGCCGACGTGGCGGTGACGGCCAAGCAGACCTCCGACCCTCGCATCCGCAGCGTGCGGCTGAGCGCGGACCGCCTCGTGGGCTTCGTCCGCGCCGACCACGCCTTCGCGGGCCGGCCGTCCGTTCCGATCGAGGCATTCGTCGGACAGGACGTGGTTTTGCGCGAGCGGGGCTCCGTGACCCGCGAGGTGTTCGAGCTGCGGCTGGCGGAGGCCGGCGTGCGGCCCGGCCATCTGCTTGAGGTGCAGACCCGCGAGGCGGTGCGCGACGCGGTCGCCACCGGCTTCGGGATCGGCGTGATCTTCGGCGCCGAGTTCCGCGACGGCGAAGGTCTCGCCCGCGTCGAGATCACGGGCGCGGACCTCGCCGTCGCCGAATACGCCGTGTGCCTGGAGGAGCGCCGCCGGATCCCGTTGGTGCGCAGCTTCATGGAGGCGGTGCAACAGATGGACGAGCGCTGAGTCACGGATCGGAGGCGCCGGACGCAGCTTCGAGAAGCGCCAGAAGCTCGCGCCGGCCGTCGCGCTCGACGAACCCGAGAAGCACGGCCGCCGCCGCGGCGCGGGCGCGTCGTGTCAGTTCGGCGGCCGGAATTTCGCCCGCCGTCCAGAACGACAGCACGCCGCGGAAGGCGACGGCGAGCTGATCCGGGAGCGCGGCGATCGCGACAAGCCTCGTCCCGGCGGCCAGCCCGGCGCCTGCGCCAAGCGCCTCGGTCCAATAGGCGCTCGAATTCGAAGACACTCCGCCCGGCTCGGCGCCCGGCGAGCCGATCGCCGCCATCACGGCGCGGTTCACATCCGGCGCGCCGAGCATGACCTCGACGGCGATATCGACCGCGACGAGAACGCGCCCGCCCGCGTCGTCAGGCAGCGCGGCCGTCGCGAGACGCTGGCGCATCGCGTCGATGCGGCGCGCCGACAGCGCGAGCATGATCGCGGCCTTGCTTCCGAACTGGTTGAAGGGCGTCGCGAAACTCACGCCGGCCTCCTCCGCGAGGTCGCGCATCGAGAACGCCGCGGCGCCGCGCCCGAGGAGGCGCTCGGCGGCGTCCAGGACGCGCTCGCGCATGTCCGGCTTCGGCCGCTCTGGTCGAGGCTTGTTTTGAACCATGGAATTTTATATCTTGATATAAATCATAGGTCGATCGCCAAGCGAGGCTTCCATGGCCAGATCAAAAACCTTTCTCATCACCGGCGTCAGCTCCGGCCTCGGCAAGGCCTTCGCCGCAGCCGCTCTCGCCGACGATCATCGCGTCATCGGCGTCGTCCGTCGACACGAGGATGCGGCGCGCTTCGGCGCATCCGACGGCGCGTTTCCGCTCGTGCTCGACGTGACGGACTACGCGGCGGTCCCGGCGGCGGTCCGCGCGGCGGAGCGTGAGGCCGGTCCGATCGACGTGCTGGTCAACAACGCCGGCTACGGCCACGAAGGCGCTTTGGAGGAGTCCTCGATCGACGATCTGCAGCGGCAGTTCGCCGCCAACGTCTTCGGGCCGGTCGCGATGATGAAGGCCGTCCTGCCCGGCATGCGCGAGCGGCGGAGCGGCCACATCATCAACGTCACGTCGATGGGCGGATTCGTGGGCGTGCCCGGCGTCAGCTTCTATTGCGGCAGCAAGTTCGCGCTCGAGGGCATCTCGGAGTCTCTCGGCAAGGAGCTGGCGTCGTTCGGCGTAAAGGTGACCGCGCTCGCGCCCGGGCAATTCCGCACGGATTGGGCGGGCCGCTCGATGGATCGCACCGCCCGCAGCATCGACGACTACGACATGGTCATGGACCCGCTTCGCGCGGCGCGCCGGGCGAAAAGCGGGAATCAGCCGGGCGATCCCGACAAGGCGGCGCAGGCGCTGCTTCGGCTGGTCGAGGCCGACAACCCGCCCTCGCGCCTGTTCCTGGGCGAGGACGCGCTCGGCCTGGTCGCGCAGAAGCTCGAACAGCTGAAGGCGGAGATGACGGAATGGGACGCCGTTTCGCGCTCGACGAATTTCGCCTGAGCTAGCCCATCCGCATCAGCGCCAGCGCGCCGACGATAAGCACGGCGGAGACCGCGCGGCTCCACTGCAGCGGCTCCTTGAGCAGGACCACCGCGATCAGGGCCGCGAACAGCACGCTCGACTCCCGCACCGCCGCCACCAGCGGGATCGCGGCCACCGTCATCGCCCAGATCGCGATCCAATAGGAGCCGAGCGACATCGCCCCGCCCGCGAGGCCCTGCAGCAGGTACGGCCGCATGGGCGCGAGGCCCGAAAGGCCGCGCCGCCAGAGCGCGAACAGCAGGAGCGGGAAAGCGTCGATCACGAACAGCGTCGCGGAATAGGCGTGCGGATCGCCCGAAACCCGCGCCCCGACGCCGTCGACCAGCGTGTAGCCGCAGATCATGAGCGCGGTCAGCCCGGCGTAGCCGAGCGCGACAGGATCGAACGCCGCGCCCTTCCGGCGGCCGAGGACCGAGATCATCATCACGCCGCCGCCGAGCGTCGCGACGCCCGCGATCTGCAGCGGGGAGAGACTCTCGCCCAGCAGCAGCAGGCTCGCGGTGACGGTGAGCAGCGGCGCGCCCCCGCGGGCGATCGGGTAGACCTGGCTCATGTCGGCCCGCTCGTAGGCCTTGGTCAGCGCGATGTAGTAGCCGAGGTGCAGCGCGATCGAGCCCAGCAGCCACGGCCAGGCTTCGAGCTTCGGAACGCCGAGGAACGGCCAGACCGGCAGAGCCACGAGCCCGGCGCCCGCGGTGACCAGCGTCATCGCGAGGAAGGGCTCGATCCGGAGCTTGAGAAACGCATTCCAGCCGGCGTGCATGGCGGCCGCGGCCAGCACGGCGAAGAAGACGTGGAGCTCCATCAGGCGGGCCAAGCGACGAAGGAGGAGGCGCATGACAACCCGTCATGCCCGGCGAAGCCGGGTATCCGCGACGTGGACGTCAAACGCGTCCCATCGTCTTGGATACCCGCGCGAATGCGCGGGCATGACGGCGCGCTTGATCCAAACCTGTCGGGCTTAGGATGCCCCGGAGAGGCCGGGGCATGACGAGCTTTATCCTGCCAAGGTCGCGGGTCTGGGTCCCGACTCGAGGCCGGGACAAGAAGGACGGCGCGTCTCATCCCACGCGCCTCAAAACGTCGGGCGTGGAGGTCTCAACGCCTTGCGGACCGAGGAACGGCGTCAGGCTCGCCCGCACCGGCAGCCTCTCCCCGCCAGCGTCGATCGTGAGCCGCAGCGCGTCCAGCGCGCCCTGGTCCGGCGCGCGGCCGGCGTCGATCCACGCGAGCGCGACCACGCCGCCAAGCGTCGCGCCATAGGCGGCGGAGGTGACCTCGCCGACGGCGACGTCGTCCGCCAGCAGAAGCTCGCCGCCCCAGGCCATCTGCGCGCCCGGCTCCGGACCAAGCAGCGAGACGAGGCGCCTCGTCGGCGCAGGCCCTGCTCGAGCGGCGAGCACCGCGTCGCGGCCGATGAAGTCGCCCTTGGCGAGGTCGATCACGCAACCGAGGTCGCAGGCGTCGGGCGTGAGGTCCGGCGACGTCTCGCGGCCCCACGCACGGAACCCCTTCTCGATGCGCAGCGCGTCGAGGGCGTAGTAGCCGGCGTCGCGCAGGCCGAAGGCTGAGCCCGCGGCGGTCAGCGCGTCGTAGACGCCCGCTGCGAACTCGGTCGCGACATAAAGCTCATAGCCGAGCTCGCCGGCGTAGGAGCGGCGGGCGGCGAGCACGGTCGCGAAACCCACCGCCATCTCCCGCACGGCGTTCGGCGGAAACGCCGCGTCGTCGAGGGCGGCGTCGGTCAGCGTCGCCAGCAGGTCGCGGGAGCGCGGCCCCATCAGGCCCAGCACGGCGTAGGCCGAGGTGACGTCGGTCAGCGTCGCCCGCGCGTCGTCAAGGTGTCGGCGGATCCAATCGGCGTCCCGGACCGGCTGGCCGGACCCGGCGACGATAAGGAAGGCCTCGGGGCCAAGCCGCGCGACGGTGACCTCCGCTTCGATCCCCCCGCGGACATTCAGCATCGGCGTATAGGCGCTGTCGCCGACGGCGAGCGCCACGTCGGCTGCGCAGAGACGCTGCAGCGCGGCCTCGGCGTCGGGACCCTCCAGCCGTAGCTTGGCGAAGGAGGTCATGTCGAACAGAGCGACCGCCTCGCGCGCCGCGCGCTGCTCCGCGGCGCAGGCCTCCAGCCAGTTCGGCCGGCCGAAGCCATAGGCGATCTCGCGGTCGTGGGGGCCGGTCGCAAAGTAGTTCGCGCGCTCCCATCCCATCTTGGAACCGAACACCGCGCCTTTCGCCTTCAGCCGCTCGTAGACCGGCGAGGTGCGGAACGGCCGCGCCGTGACGAGCTCCCGGTTCGGCCAAGGCATGGCGTAGTGCAGGCCGAGCGTCTCCTTCACGCGCTCCTTCAGCCAGACTGGGTTGGCGTTGAAGGCGGCGAAGCGGCGGATGTCGACCGGCCAGAGGTCCTGCGTCGGCTCGCCCGCGACGATCCATTCCGCGAGCGCCCGCCCCGCTCCTCCCGCGGAGGCGATGCCAGCGGAGTTGAAGCCGGCGCCCACGAACAGGCCCCGGACCTCCGGCGTCTCGCCCAGCAGGAAGTTGTTGTCCGGCGTGAAGCTCTCGGGGCCGTTGACGGTGGTCCGGATCGCGGCGGTCTCGAGCGCCGGCACGCGCGTCAGCGCGTTCTCCATCAGGATCTCGAACTGATCGTGGTCGTCCGGCAGCAACTGGAACTCGAAGTCGTCCGGAATCCCGCCCATGCCCCAAGGCTTCGCGTCCGGCTCGAAGCCGCCCATCACCAGGCCGCCGACCTCCTCCTTGAAGTAGATGAAGCCGTCGGGGTCGCGCATGACGGGCAGGTCGGGATGCACGCCCTCGATGCGCTCGGTGACGAGGTAGAAGTGTTCGGCCGAGTGCAGCGGGATCGAGACGCCGCACATCTTGCCGAACTGGCGCGACCACTGCCCGGCGCAGATTGCGACCGTCTCGCAGGCGATCGCGCCGCGCGAGGTCGCGACGCCCCGGATGCGGCCCTCGGTGATGCTGACGCCGGTCACCCGCGTCTTCTCGAAGATCCTGGCCCCGCCGGTCCGCGCGCCGCGCGCCAGCGCTTGGGTGAGGTCGGTCGGGTTGGCCTTGCCGTCGCCCGGCAGCCAAACGCCGCCGACGAGGTCGTCGGTGCGCATGACAGGCCACTTCTCGCCGGCCTCGGCGGCCGAGAGTTCGTGAATCTCGACGCCCTGCGCCCGCGCCGAGGCGATGGTGCGGCGGAGCTGTGTCATGCGGTCGGTCGTGCGGGCGACGGACACCGAGCCGCACTGCTTCCAGCCCGTGCCGAGTCCTGTCTCGGCCTCGAGCCGCGAATAGAGCTCGGTGGAATAGCGGATCAAACGGGTCATGCTGGCCTGCGCGCGCAGCTGCCCCACGAGCCCCGCCGCGTGCCAGGTCGTCCCGCTCGACAGCCGCCCCTGCTCCAGCACCACGACGTCGCGATGCCCGAGCTGCTTCAGATGGTAGGCGAGCGAGCAGCCCACGATGCCGCCGCCGATGACGACGATTTCAGCCTGGGTCGGGAACGGCGCGAGCGACATGGGGAACCTCCAGCGTAGGGAGGACGCTAGCGGCGGCGAGCCTCGCGATCAAGCAAAAAACCACAAAAAATCACATTATGCCTCGTCGGCGACGAGGCAGGCGACGCCCTTGGCGCGCAGCGCGGCCTTAAGCTTCGGCGGCGGCGCGACGTCCACCAGCAGCGCCGCGGGCGGACGCGTCCAGGGGATGCGGGCGGGGCCGGCGCGGCCGAACTTGGCGTGGTCGGCGACGAGGTAGCCGGCCCGCGCCGCGTCGAGCATCACCGCCCGCGTCTCAGCCTCGACGCGTGAGAACACGGTGACGTCGCCCTCCGGCGTGACGCCGCCGACGCCGACGAAGGCGAGGTCGAGCCGGTAGCGCGGCAGCATGGCGAGCACGTCGAGGCCGACCGTCGCCTCGTCGTCCGGGTCGACCTCGCCGCCGAGCATGGTGACCTTCACGCCCGCCCGCACCAGCGTCAGCGCGTCGGCGAGCGAGGTGGCGCATATGGTGACGCCCTTCGGCGGACGCGCGGCGAGCGCCGCGGCGATGGCGTGGGTGGTGGCGCCGGAATCGAGCAGGACCACCATGCCGTCCTCCACCATGGCGGCGGCGGCGCGGCCGATCGCGGCCTTGCCCTCGGCGTTCTCGCGGGCGCGCTCGGCGAAGGGCGGATCGCCCACGCCGCGCTTCAGCGCGCCGCCATGGGCGACGTCGAGCCGTCCCTGCGCCGCGAGCGCCTTGAGGTCGCGCCGGATGGTTTCGCGCGAGACGCCGAAGCGCGCGGCGAGCTCCTCGACGCTGGCGCTGCCGGCGGCTTCCACGCTCTCCAGGATTTCGTGCAGGCGCCGGGCGGCGATCGGGCGGGCCATGAAGCGTCCGTGAGCGGTGAGGGCGACAGAACATGCGGAGGCGCGCCGCGGGTGGCAAGAACGCGGTCGGATGGCGATGATGGAAAAGGGGGGGCGGCTCTACGCGCTGCGGCGCGGCTCTTGCCCGAAACGCTTCGGTCGAGACCAAGCGAAGATTGTCGGCTGGTACAAAGAATTCGGACGGGGGCGCGGCTCAATCGAGCGCGTTGTCCCTCGTCCGCAGGTCATGCTGGATCGGAAGAATTACGCTGGCCGTGTCGTCCGATGTCACCGGGTGCGCGCCGGCTGCGTGCTGGACACCGCTTCGGCGTGGTACCAGGCTCCGGCGTCGACCACCGGCAAGGATGCGGTCGCAAGCGCTGCGGCGAGCGCGCCGTTATGGGGATTGGAGGACGCGAAACGCCCCCGGGCGGGGAAGGCCAGGATCGTCGCCGATCCCGTGGTCTGGACTGTCTGCATCGGTCTGCTCCTTTCAGTGATGCCTTGACGCTCTAATGTAGCAGACGGTGCGCTCTTTTTAAGCGATCTGCCTAGTAAAAAAGCACAAATCGCTCACAATATCAGCATTGCCCCTGGCGCCGATTTGCGCGCCAAGTCGCCGGCTTCTCGTGCGGGGCGGGTATGCGCTGGTCGCCCGTCGGCGCGCGGCGCGGGACCCGCGCCGCGTGCGTCGGCGCCGCGGCGGGCTGGCCTCGTCCGCAGATTTCACGGTCGGCAGGCCTCGCCGGTGCCTCGGATTTCCGCATGCCTGGGCGGACGGCCGCGGCCCGGCGCCGTGGGTAGTCACGCGCCTAGAGGGCTATCTGGCACGAGACATGCTTTTGGCAGGCTGGCGGTTGCGCGCGGAGCTGATCCGGCGTCAGGCGCCGCCGACCGGATTTTCCCCGCAGCTCGGATCCACGCTGAGAGAGACGCGATGACGAAGTACAAGCTCGAATACATCTGGCTCGATGGCTACACGCCGGTGCCGAATCTCCGCGGCAAGACCCAGATCAAGGAATTCGAGTCGTTCCCGACGCTCGAGCAGCTGCCGCTCTGGGGCTTCGACGGCTCCTCGACGATGCAGGCCGAGGGCCACAGCTCGGACTGCGTGCTGAAGCCCGTCGCGGTCTATCCCGACCCGGCCCGCACCAACGGCGCGCTCGTGCTGTGCGAAGTCATGATGCCGGATGGCGTCACGCCGCATTCCACCAACAAGCGCGCCACCATCCTTGACGACGAAGGCGCCTGGTTCGGCTTCGAGCAGGAATACTTCTTCTACCAGAACGGCCGCCCGCTCGGCTTCCCGGAGCAGGGCTACCCGGCCCCGCAGGGCCCGTACTACTGCGGCGTCGGCTACGCGGCCGCCGGCGGCATCGCGCGCGAGATCGTCGAGGAGCATCTCGACCAGTGCCTCGCGGCCGGCATCAACCACGAGGGCATCAACGCGGAAGTCGCGAAGGGCCAGTGGGAGTTCCAGATTTTCGGCAAGGGCTCCAAGAAGGCCGCCGACGAGATGTGGATGGCGCGCTACCTGCTGCAGCGCCTGACCGAGAAGTACGAGATCGACATCGAGTATCACTGCAAGCCGCTGGGCGACACCGACTGGAACGGCTCGGGCATGCACTGCAACTTCTCGACCGAGTATATGCGCACGGTCGGCGGCAAGGACTACTTCGAGGCCCTGATGGCGGCCTTCGACAAGAACCTGATGGACCACATCGCCGTCTACGGCCCGGACAACGACAAGCGTCTGACCGGCAAGCACGAGACCGCGCCGTGGAACAAGTTCTCCTACGGCGTCGCCGACCGCGGCGCGTCGATCCGCGTGCCGCACTCCTTCGTTAAGAACGACTACAAGGGCTATCTCGAGGATCGCCGCCCGAACTCTCAGGGCGACCCCTACCAGATCGCCTCGCAGGTGCTGAAGACGATCTCGGAAGTTCCGACCGAGAAGGCCGCCGCCGCGGCCTGATCCGGGAGCTTCTGCTTTTCGACGCCCGGGCCTTGCGCCCGGGCGTTTGCGTTTCCGCACGCCGCCATGGACTTTCTTTCGCCGCGGACCGCTCCTACTTGGGCCTTGAGACCAAATGCGGCGTTTCCGCGCCGCGACCCGTGGAGACGCTTCGCCGATGATCCGCCTCGCCGCCCTCGCTTTCGCAAGCCTCGTCACCGCAGCCTCGGCGCAAGCCACGCCGGTTCCCGAGGGCCTGTGGAGCCTGTCCAAGGGCAAGGTCCAGGTGCGGATCGTCGCCTGCGGCGAGGCGCTGTGCGCCACTGTGGCCGGCCTCGCCAAGCCGAACGACAAGCAGGGCCGTCCGAAGGTCGACAAGCGCAACCCGAACCCGGCGCTGCGAGAGCGCCGAGTGATCGGCATCTCGCTGCTGTCCGGCATGAAGGCGGACGCCGGCGGCTGGTCCGGCAATTTCTACAATCCTGACGACGGCGAGACCTACGCCGGCCGTATCGAGCAGGGCGGCGACGGCAAGCTCCGGCTTAAGGGCTGCGTTCTTGGCGGCCTGATCTGCAAGACGCAGGTGCTGACGCGCATCAGCTGACGACGGCGGGAGCGACCGCGCCCCGCACTTGAGCCGGGGCGGGAACTGGCGTATCGCGCCCGCTTCAGGCCTCGTGGGTCCGCGCGACGCGGGCCGGGGCTTTCCGGCATCCGGAACGGCATGGCGTACGCGGTCAAGGAAGTCTTCAAGACGCTGCAGGGCGAGGGCGCGCAGGCGGGCCGCGCGGCGGTGTTCTGCCGTTTCGCGGGCTGCAATCTCTGGTCCGGTCGCGAGCAGGACCGCGCGACGGCCGCCTGCCGCTTCTGCGACACCGACTTTGTCGGGCTCGACGGCGAGGGCGGCGGCCGCTTCGCCGACGCCGATGCGCTCGCCGACGCCATCGCGGGCTGCTGGGGTCCGGCGCTCGAAAGCCGCTTTGTGGTGTTCACCGGCGGCGAGCCCCTGCTGCAGCTCGACGACGCGCTGCTCGCGGCCGTCCGGGAGCGCGGTTTCGAGAGCGCGGTCGAGACCAACGGCACGCAGGACGCGCCAGAGGGCGTCGACTGGCTCTGCGTCAGCCCCAAGGCGGGAGCCGATCTCGCGCTCACCGCAGGCGACGAGCTCAAGCTGGTCTATCCGCAGCCGGGGCTCGATCCGGCGACGCTTGAAGCGCTCGCCTTCCGCCACTTCTTCCTGCAACCGATGGACGGGCCGGACCGCGAGGCGAACACCGCAGCCGCCGTCTCCTATTGCCTCGCGCATCCGCGCTGGCGGCTCAGCGTCCAGACCCACAAGGCGATCGGCATCCCGTGAAGATCACGCAGGCATTCCATTTCGAGGCGGCGCACCGGCTGCCGAACGTGCCCGCCACGCACCGCTGCCACCGCATGCACGGCCATTCCTACCGCGTCGAGCTGACTATCGAGGGACCGGTCGACCCCGCGACCGGCTTCGTGGTCGACTTCTTCGACGTGGAGGCGGCGTTCGACCCGCTGCTGAAGCGGCTCGACCATTTCTGCCTGAACGATGTCGAGGGGCTCGAAAACCCGACGGCCGAAAACATCGCCGTCTGGATCTGGGAGCGCACGCGTCCGGCGCTGCCGCAGCTCGCGACCGTCAGGGTGTTCGAAACCCCGCACTGCTGGGCGGAGTTTGCGGGCTCATGAGCGCGGCCTCGGACGGCGCGCTGGTCCTGTTCTCGGGCGGCCAGGACTCCGCGACCTGCCTCGCCTTCGCGCTCGACCGCTACGAACGCGTCGAGACGCTCGGCTTCGCCTATGGCCAGCGCCATGCCGTGGAACTCGACCGCCGGGCCGCGCTGCGTGAGGGCATGGCGCGGCTGAACCCGGACTGGGCGGCGCGGCTGGGCGAGGACCACACCGTCGATCTCTCCGCCCTCGGGCGGCTGTCGGAAACCGCGCTCACCCGCGATGTCGCGATCGCGATGGAGGAGGGCGGGCTGCCCAACACCTTCGTGCCCGGCCGCAACATCGCTTTCCTCACCTTCGCCGCCGCGTTGGCCTACCGGCGCGGCTTGCGCCGCATCGTGGGCGGGATGTGCGAGACCGATTTCTCCGGCTATCCCGACTGCCGCGACGACGCCATCAAGGCGCTGCAGGTCGCGCTGAACATCGGGATGGAAAGCCGTTTCGTGCTGGAGACGCCGCTGATGTGGCGCGACAAGGCCGCGACCTGGGCGCTGGCCGAAGAGCTCGGCGGCGAGGCGCTGGTGGCGCTGATCGTCGAGGAGAGCCACACCTGCTACCTCGGCGACCGCGGCGAGCGCCATCCCTGGGGCTACGGCTGCGGGACCTGCCCCGCCTGCGCGCTGCGGGCGCGGGGGTGGGAAAGCTATCAGGAGCGGTGACGGAGAAGCCTCGCAGGCTACGAAGGGCCGTAGCCGGGTGCAGAACCCGACGGAAGTCGTGTCGCCCGTAAGTAGTTGTGTCTATTGAGGCCAATGCATGGTTGCGCTTGGATCGAGCCTCGACGGGACGTTCGCCCCGCCGTCCTGATGTTGCCCACCCGTCCCGATGCCGCCTATCCGATCCACGATGCCGCACGACGAGGCCTTCGGTTCACCACTGTACTTCGCCCGCGTGGCCCGGACAATCGCCCGCCGCGGGTCGTTGACGCCCCAGCAGGACGCCGACTTCGCGCAAGCCGTCTGGAGAATGAGCTTCATCGCCCAGAAGCGGGATGAAGGTCGATGGCTCGAGGCTCACAAAGTCTATATCGGCTATCTGACCAATTTTATTAATTCAAAAGAAATATTCGTTCCCTTTTATCTTGCGTGCGTGTTTCCCGGGCGGGCTGTTCTCGAGGATGCGATGACCATCGCCGATGCGATCGTGCTGGAACCCGGTCATGCGCTGTGCCTCTCCGGCAGCACGACATTCCTCGGCAGGCTCGCCAGTGGATCGGACCTGGACTTCTGCGAGTACTATACCAGCGCCGCCGATGGCATTTGCGCCGCCATTGAGACCAAATCGGGCGGTTCCGGGCCGATCTGGCTGACGAGCTTCAAAGCCGGCGGCGAGCCGATCCGCGTGCCTTCCAGGGGCCACGCGGCGCGGATCGCGACGGCTCTGGCTGATTGCCCGCCCGATCGGCCGGCGCAGCGCTTCAAGCTCAATTTCGTCAGCATATTCGGCTCGTTCGGCGACATGCCGGTGACGAGCGTCGTCCTGCCTATGGCGGCGGACGATCCGGAAGGCGGCAACGCCGAGCACAGCTTCGCCTTCCAGGAGGCGGTGATCTCTGGCGCGGCGCCGGGCCGTTCGCTGCTGAACGCGGCCGCGTTCGCTCGCTACGCGTTGTGGCTGAAGAATGAAGTCCGCGTATGGTGCGATGAGCCCGAGCGGAAGGCGCCGCTCAAAAGCCTCAAAAGGGCGCTATCGGTATTTTTGTTACTGGGATATCCGCTCGACCATTCCCATTACGGCGGCGAAACGTCCGAGGATCTCGTTGACGTCATTCTCGCGCGATTGAACGCGCGCGAAATGATCTGGCTCGCGAATTCGCTGCGCATCCATGATCTTAGAATGCAGGTCGCCGACTTCGACGACGAGACATTCGACGGTCTTCGCAGCCGGCTCGACGTAGAGGCCGAGGAACAGTTGGACGCCGCGGACGTTGACGGGATGCTTGCCGGCGTCCGCGAAATCGCCGAGGCTCTGATGTTGATCCTGAACGATCTGTTTGACCGAGCCGGTGAACTCCCATGACGACGCTCGATCGCGACGAGACCATCGACGCGATATTGCGGCTGATCCCGCACCGTCCGGGGGACCGTGCGGGCGCGGTCGAAAATCTGCGGACGCTCGATGACCGGGCGCTCTCTGCCGAACTGATGACGCTGCGCCAGGCGGTCGACAGACTCGCCCCGGCGGCGGGCACTGTCGGACGGGGCGACCCGGAAGCCCGCGCGCGCGCCGGCGCCATGATCCGCTCAGGTCTGAGAAAGATCGAGGCCGTCCGCGAGCAGGTCGAGGCTCGCCACGCGCGATCGGCGGGAGCGAATGAGGGTTCCGCTGCCGCGCGTGAGCGAAACGTGCTTCCCCAAGTTTCCATCCCATCGGCTGCGTCTCGCGACCTGTCAATGGACAACAGCGACCTTGCCACCGTCGAGGGAGAGGGGTGGCCGTGGAGCCGTCCGATGGCGATCGAGCTGCCGGTGTCGCCGCCGCTTCGCCGTGGCGGAGCAGCGCGGGAGCGCGTTGTGATTGGCGAGGATGTCGCCCATTACGCCGAAATCCAACGCGCGATGCTAACGGCCGCGATCGATAACGTGATGGGCGCGCCGCTGCTCGATGTATTCGGGTATAAGCAAGGAGCGGACGCTGGCGACCTGGTCGATTTGGCGCTGCGGGACGAGGCGGTTCAGGAGTACTTCCACACGCGCCTCGCGCCCATGTCGCATGAACTGCTTCGCGTGATCCGCCGCCGGTTCGCGCAGGGCTCCTGGGTTCCCGACGAACAGTCCGCGGAAATCTGGCGGCGCGCGGCAGCGGAGGTGTTCGAGGGCCTCAACGTGCCGTCGTCAATGACGGACCCGGTCTTCATGAGCGACGATCCTGCCTTCGTCAGCGAGGCGACTGCCTTTACAGGGCTCGCCAAGCTGGTGTCGACGATCAGGCGTTACCGGCCGGACCTGATCGTTATACCGGATGGTGCGGGCGCCATCACCGGATCGTTGATCGCCGCCGAGTGCGGTGTTCCGAGCATCATGAGCGCCGACGACCTGGCGGCAGCGCGCGGAGGGCCGAAAATCGTTCGCGTCGCCGTGGTCGACGACATCGTGCGGAGCGGCCGAACCATGGATGAAACGCTGGAGCTTTGCCGCAAGGTGTTCGGCGGCGGCGGACGCGTCGTCGGCGCGGCGCTCGTGGGCAGCGTCGACGGTGTACGGATGTTGGGCGATCAGGTTTTTCTGCCCAACATTTCGCCAGACCGCAACGTGCGGTTGCCGTGGGACCCCTTCGGCGAGTACCGGCGAACCGATAGCGATCACATACTCGGCGATGGCAGGCCGGATCGGCTTACCGTCGGGCGTGACCTGCTGCGCCGGGCCGCCGACCGAATGCTCGCCTGGGGGGCCGCCGCATCGCCCTAACGCGCGGAAGGCGCCGGCCACGGGGACCGGCGCCTTTTAGCAGTGACGTCGCTGCGTCCGGCCGGACTCACCCCGCGAGCTTGAGCCCGCCGTTCGGGGTGCGGATCTCGATGTCGACCTCCAGGGTCGCCAACGTGTCCTTGGTGTCGGTGGTGATGCGCACCTTTTCCGGGTCGATCGCGATGTGCTTGGCGATCACCGCGAGGATCTCGTCCTTGAGCTGGGCGACGAGATCCGTGCGGCCGAACACGGCGCGCTCGTGGGCGAGCAGGAGCTGCAGGCGCTCCCTCGCCGCCGGCGCTGACGAGCGCCGGGAGAAGAACCGCAGAACGCTCATGCCGCCCTCCGACCGAACAGGTTGCCGAAGAAGCGCTTCTTCTCGCTCGGCACCGTCATCTCGATGGTCTCGCCGCGCAGACGTCGCGCCGCGTCGAGATAAGCGCGCGACGGGGCGGAGATCGGGTTCGCGAGCGTGACCGGCGAGCCGAGGTTCGAGGCCTTCAGCACTTCGGGGCTCTCGGGGATGATGCCGAGCAGCGGGATCGAGAGAATCTCGAGCACGTCGTCGACCTTCAGCATATCGCCGCGCTCGGCCCGGACCGGGTCGTAGCGGGTGAGCAGCAGCAGCTTCTCGATGGTCTCGCCGCGCTCGGCCTTCTCGGTCTTCGAGTCCAGCAGGCCGATGATGCGGTCCGAGTCGCGCACCGAGGAGACTTCCGGATTGGTGACGATCACCGCGAGGTCGGCGTGGCGCATGGCGAAGTAGGCGCCGCGCTCGATGCCGGCCGGCGAGTCGCAGATGATCCAGTCGAAGCGCTCCTTGAGCTGGTTGATCACCCGCTCGACGCCCTCGGCGGTAAGGGCGTCCTTGTCGCGCGTCTGGCTCGCCGGCAGCAGGTAGAGGCTCTCCACCCGCTTGTCCTTGATCAGCGCCTGGTTCAGGTTCGCGTCGCCCTGCACCACGTTGATCAGATCGTAGACCACGCGCCGTTCGGCCCCCATCACGAGGTCGAGGTTGCGCAGGCCGACGTCGAAGTCGATGACGACGACGCTCTGCCCGGTCTGGGCCAGGGCCGCGCCGAGAGCGGCGGTCGACGTGGTCTTGCCGACGCCTCCCTTGCCCGACGTGACGACCAGAACCTCTGCCATGTGTGTGTCTCCTTGGAACGGATGATCGCGCGGGTCGTCAGTCGAGGGCCGCGACGCGTAGGGTTTCGCCTTCGAGGCGGGCGAGAGCGGGCTTGCCCTTGAGCGCCGGGTCGAGCTCGTCGGTGGTCATGTAGACGCCGTCGATCGCGAGCAGTTCGGCGTCGAGTTTGCGGCAGAAGATGCGGGCCTTGGCGTCGCCGGCGGAGCCCGCGATCGCCCGGCCGCGCAGCGCGCCGTAGACGTGGATGGAGCCGGCCGCGACGACCTCCGCGCCGGAGGCGACCGAGCCGCAGATCGTGACGTCGCCGTCGGGGAAGGAGATGGTCTGGCCCGACCGCACCGGCTGGTCGATCACCAGCGAGGTGGCCTTGCGCGCCGGGGCCTCCGGCGCCGAGAGGTCGCCGGCGGCGCGACCGCCGATCGGCATGGCGAGATGGGCGTGGGCGCCCTCGAAATGGGTCGGGGCGACGCCCTCGACGCCGATCACCCGCACCTTGCGCGCCTCGAGCTCGGCGAGCAGGGCGGTCATCGCCCGCGGCGTCGGGCGCATCGCGGACAGGTCGAGCACCACCGGCCGGCCGCCGAAGAAGCCGGGCGAGCGGGCGGTGAGCTGGTCGAGCTCCGCCAGCCATTCGTCCGCCGGGGGCTCGGGCGCCAGCACCAGCGCCATGAACGACCGCCCGCGAAAACGGATCGGGCGACGCTTGGTCTGGGAGGCGGCTTTGGGAACGATCTGCAGAGCGGCTTGCGACACGTGAGGAGCGCCCGGTGACGGAGGTTAAGTTAACGAAGCGTTGCTCCGACCAGTTGAGCGGCGCGTGGTTAACGACCCGTTAATCGACCGGCAAAATGTGCCGGGCGTCCCCTGCGGCCGCGCGTTCTGCAATGTTTCCGACGTCGCTACCGCCCTCGACCGTGACCGCCGCGCCACGCTCCGGTCCCGAGCGGAGGCGATCCGGCCCGGCGATCGTTCCTCTGGCGATTTATTGGTATGGTCGGATCGAATCGGCGACGACAGTTCGAGTTGTCGATTGATCATGTGAATCTGGTCCCCTGCGCCGGGGGACGCCGGTCCGGCCGGCGCGGCGCGGTCTGGACCGGACGCGGTCCTCAAGGGGCCAAATGGGGGATGATAAGATGCGGATGAGCATGAAGGCGGCGCTGCTGTCGAGCGCCGCCATGTGGTTCGCCGTCTGTCCGGGCGCGGCCCCGGCGGCGGATTTCGCGGTCGAGGCCGGGGCGAAGCCCGCCGTCGACGCGATCAACGGCAAGCTCGAAGGGTTCGGCGGCTGGGCCGACGGCCGATTCGGCCGTGACGGGTTCTCCGGCGGCGCGCTCGGCTCGTTGACGGTCCCGCTCGGCGAGCGCTTCGGCGCGCAGATCGACGGCCTGGCGGCGGTCAAGGACGGCGATTTCGTCGGCGGCGGCGCGGGCCATCTGTTCACCCGCGATCCCGACCGCTTCCTGTTCGGTCTCTATGGCTCCGGCGTCGGCTTCGACGACCGCGTCAACAGCTGGAACGCCAAGGTCGGCGCCGAGGGCGAGCTTTATTTCGACCGCTTCACGCTCTCGGCCGTGCTCGGCTACGAGCGTCTCGGCGGCGGCTCCGACCGTGTCGGCGCGCGCCGGATCGAGCGCGCGTCCAGGGGCGGCTCGTTCTTCGACTACGCCGACCTCAGCTACTACGTCACCGACGACTGGAAAGTCTCGGTCGGCCACCGCTACACCGGGCGCAAGCACGCGGCGGCGTTCGGGACCGAGGCCCGGCTGCCGTTCGGCGCCGTTCCGGTCTCGGCCTTCGTCGAGGGCCGCCTCGGCGAGGACGACTACAAGGCGGTCTGGGGCGGCCTGAAGGTCTATTTCGGCGGCGAGGACAAGCCGCTGATCGCCCGCCACCGCGAGAGCGACCCGCCGAACTGGCTGAAGGACGACCTGTTCTCCACCCGCACGAAGCGCCGCTCGCTGGGCGCTGCGCCGACTCCGCCCACGGAGCCGGAGCTGCCCTGCGGCTGCGGCGGCCCGTGCCCCTGCGGCCCGGAAACCTGAGCCCGGCGTGAGGCGGGCGCTCCTCGCCTGGGAAGGCGGGGGCGGGCGCGGCCATCTCGTGACGCTTAAGACGGTCGCCGAAGCCCTCGGCGACCGTTTCGAGTTCGACGCCGCGCTCTGCCGGATGGACCACTCCGGCGAGATCGAGGCCTTGTGCGAACAGGTCTTCCCCGCCGCCTATCTCTGGCTGCGCGACGAGCCGCGCCGTTCGAGCGGGGTCGGCTGCGCCACCTGGGGCGAGTACCTTGGCGACATCGGCTTCCGCGACCAGGCCTTCCTCGCACGGCAGATCGCCTGGTGGCAGGAGGTCATCCGCGTGCGGGACATCTCGCTCGTGGTCGGCGACTTCGCGCCCTGCGCGCTGCTCGCGGCGCGGGGGCTCGGCGTGCCGGCCTGCGGCGTCGGCACCGGCTACAGCTGTCCGCCCGCGGCGATGGCCGAATTCCCGGTGCTGCTGGGCTCGCATCCGAAGCGCATCTACGACGAGGCCGAGATGCTCGCGGTGGTCAACGCCGCCGCGACGCCGCTCGGCGTGCCCGAGCTCGACCGGCTGCCGGCGATCTACGAGGGCGTCGACCAGCTCGTGCGCACGCTGCCGATGCTCGACCCCTATGTCGCCCATCGTCGGGGCGATCTGCTGCCGCCGGTCGCCGACGTGCCGAACGGGATCTCGGACGGCTCGGGCGAGGAGATCTTCGTCTATTTCTCGACCACCGAGCGCGACAATCCCTCGCTGATGGAGGCGCTCGAGGATCTCGGCGCGCCGACGCGGCTGTTCATGCCCAACATTCCCGAGGACCTCGCCGCGCGGCTCGCCTCCCGCGGCGTCATCGTCGAGCGCGCGCCCGTTCCGGTCGACCTGATCGCGCGCCGGTCGCGGCTGATCCTGCACGCCGGCCAGCACGGCATCCTCTGCCTCGGCCTCGCCTGCGGCCTGCCGCAGGTGGCCGTGCCCCAGCATATGGAGCAGCTCTACCACGCGCGCCGGGCCGAGGAGGCCGGCGTGCTGCGCGTCGCGCTCCACCGGGAGATCGACGTCGCCGCCTTCCGCGATCTGGTGCGCGCCTGCCTCGCCGACGAGGAGATGGGGCGGCGCGCCCGCGATCTGGCGCGCGACCTGCGGCCGCTGCTGACGCGCGACCCGCGACGACTGATCCGCCGCCGCGTGCTGGCCGCGGCGTGGTGAGGCGGCCGCCGCGCACAGCGTTGACGGCGTAAGGGGGCCGCGCTAGCGTCCTAGAGTTAAGTTGTCGTCTCGTTTATAATCGTTTGGATTGTGTCGTTACGACGTAAATCCGAAGGCAAGAGGGTTGAGATGCTGAACGTTCGACAGTATTTCGGCGGTTCGAGCGCTCCGGCCGCGGAGCCGCCAGCCGCGCCCGTCGAAAGCCCCGCCGCCGCGCGCCCACGCGCCTACAACGCCGTCGTCGGCCAGCTCTACGCCCGGATCGACGAGCTGCGCGCCAAGGCGCAGGGCGGCGCGCTCGCCGCGGCCGACCTCGACGCGTTCGAGCATCAGGTCGCGCTGTTCGTCAGCAAGTTCTCGTCCTACGCCACGATCAACACCAAGATGAAGGAAGACTACGACCGGCTGACGCTCGAGGCGATGAGCCGCCGCGGCGTGCCGGACGCCATCGCCTTCGACTACGCCTCGGCCGCCTCCGATCCGGCCGTCCGGCAGGCCGCCATCGATGCCTTCCGCGAGCATGGCGCGATCGTGCTGAAATCGGCGATCGGCCATGACCACGTCGCGTCGATTTCGACCGCGCTGCTCGACCTGCTGCAGAGCAACGCCGCCGACATCGCGCGGATGGAGTTCATCGATCGCGAGCTCTATTCGATCGACGGTCAGGGCACCGCGGTCAAGGGCTACCGCGCCAAGGCGAACTACCCGAAGACGCTGATCAGCCAGCGCACCGGCCTCGACCGCGGGCTGGTCGACATTTTCAATATCGACTTCATGATGCCCGACGTAGGCAAGGCGCTGTCCGACGCGGTGCGCAGCCCGCTCGTGTTCGACGTGCTCAAGGGCTCGTTCGAGACGGTCGAGTTCGAGAACCTCAACATCTATTACAACAACGGCGTCACCGACACGCGCGGCTTCCACGTGGACGCTTACACGCCCAAGGCCAAGATCTTCCTCTATCTCACTGACGTCGAGATCGAGGACGGGCCCTATTGCGTGGCGCTCGGCTCGCACAAGAACTTGCCGCTTCTGAAGCACAACCGGCGCGCACATGGCATGGCGCCTTTCAAGGAGACGGACGTGATCTACACGCCCTCCGAAGGCGCCACGGCGTTCCGCGGGCTCAAGGGCGACGTCATCATCTCCTGCCAGCACGCCTCCCACCGCGGATATCCGCAGCAGGCAGGGCATGTTCGCATGATGGGCGTGCAGTCGGTGCGGATCGGTTGACCGCGTGACGCGCGCGAGCATCTTCAAGGCTGCACTGAGCCGCGACTGGTTCCGGCGCGCCAGCGGCGACTCACCTGCCGTTCCCGCACCCCCCTCCCGAGCAAAACAGCCGATGCCGCAACAAAGCCGCAAGCTGCTGATCACCGACAACAAGACCTTCTCCCAGTTCGGCGTCTCGCCGGTTCGCCTGTGCGACGTTGGAGCCCGCGATGACATCGTCGAGCCCTGGAAGCGGATCGAAGCCAAGGCTCCCGACGTCATCCGCGTCGTCGGCTTCGAGCCTGACCCTCGTGAATGCGCGCGGCTGAACGCGCGTCAGGGCGAGAGGCGGCAATACTACGCCACGGCGTTATGGAGTAGCGTCGGAGAGATCGAATTCAACATCACCCGGTCGCCGGCCCAGTCCAGCGGCTTCGAACCCGACATCGAGACCCTTACAAGGCTGTTCCCGGTCGAGCGCTGGCGCGGACGCCAGGTGCGCCGCAAGGTGACGGTGCAGGCGGACACGCTGGACCGTGTCTGCGCGCGGGATGGGCTCTCGATCGATTTCATCAAGCTCGACACCCAAGGGGCCGAGTACGAGATTCTGGCGGGCGCGACGGAGACGCTGAAGACCTGCTTCGGCGCTCAGGCCGAATGCTGGCACTACCCGGCCTATCGCGGCCTCAGACTCGCTCAGGACGTGATGCGTCTGATGGCGGACAACGGCTTTTCGGTGTTCGCCTACTCCGAAGGCGGGAGCTGGAGGCGTGGCGCCGACGAGGTCGCGCGCAACGATCGTTCCCAGCCGGTGCAGGCCGACATCCTCTTCCTGAAGAACGTCGAGACGCTCGATTTGGGCGGTACGCCGTTCGAGCGCGCGGTTAAATGGGCCGCGATCGCCGAACTCTGGGGGTTCGCGAGCTACGCCAAGGACATCCTCAAACGCTGGGCCGAGACCAATCCCGACGCTTCCGAGAACTTCCAAGGCGTGATCACCCGGATCGAGAAGAACGCCGTCGCGAACTTCGAGGTCTTCGGGAGGTCCGGCGGATTTCCCTCGCTGCGCTGATCAAGGCCGGGCGTTCGGTCGCCCGGCCTTGATCTGTTGGACTGATCGCTTCCGGTATGGCGGCGTGGCGCGTCGCAGCGTTCCTAGACGGTCGAGCCGATGACCGAGTCCTCCAAAACCGTAGAGCCTCCGTCGCGGCGTAGACGATTCCTGAGCCGCGTAGCGGCGGGGGTCGGGGGCTTCGCGGCGGCCGCCGCCGCGACCGTCGCGGCCGTTCATGACGCGCGCACGCCGAAGGCCGCGCCGGCGGTCGCGCCCGGCGCCGCGATCGAGACCGGACGCTGGCGGGTCTCCGCGTCGAACGCCCGCGTGATCGCCGAGACGCCGGACGGGCTGCGCCTGCTGAACGGCAAGACCGCCTTCGCCGCCGATCTCGCGCTCGAAAATCTCACGAGCGTCACCAGCAACGCCTTCTACCGCCTCGTGGCGCTGAAGGACCCGCCCGCCGGCGTGGACCCGAAGCCGTCGTTCTACCTCGCCCGCGACGGCGCGCTGCTCTGGTCGCTGCATCCGCGCATGGCCGAGACGGTCACGGCCGTGTGGACGCTGCCGCCGGGCGTCGCGCCGCCGAGGGAGGCGCGCCTCGCGGTGACGGGCGAGACCTTCAAGCCGAAGGACAATCTCTACGCCGCGCCGGGCTGGTTCGACCCGAAGGTGGTGGCGGAGGTGACGCTTCCGGTCGCGGGCGGGGAGGCCGCGCGGTGACCGGCCGGCGGCTCGCGACCGTCGCGCTCGTGCTGGCGGCGGTTCCGCTGCTCTGGGCGCTGCGCTGGACCACGCCGGTATATGCGGAGCTGACCGGCCCGATCCCCGTTCACGGCGCGCCGGGCGAATGGGTGGAGGGCCGCCAGCTCGGCGCGAAGGTCTCGGGCGTGCGTCTCGCCGGCCGGCTGAGGGCGGAGGTCTTCGGCAGGAGGATCGAGCGCACGACGTCCGGCGTCTGGGCGGTGGTCGATCTCGAACTGCGCGCGACCGTCGACAGCGTCATGCTCCATGGCGCGCGCTGGGTCGGCCCGTCCGGCCGCGCCTACGCCGCCTCCCGCAGGGTCGAGGGGCCGCCGAACCTCGCCACCGGCCTGACGCTGCAGCCGGGCCTCGCGCGCAAGGCGATCCTCGTGTTCGAGCTGCCGGCGGACGAGGTCGCGGATGGCGAGCTGCGGCTCTCGGCGCTCCCCGAACCCCGGCTCGACAGCGAGATTCGCATCGCGCTCGGGGCGCCGCCGTCGTCCCGCGCGGTGACGCTGGAGCTCAGCCGTGGCGGCTGAGCCGACGCCCGCTGAACGGCGCGCGCGGCGCTGGAGCCTCGCCGCGCTTCTCCTGCTCGCGCCGGCGGCGCTCGCCGCCGCGGGCTGGCGGCAGGCGATCGACCTCGCCCATGGCCGCGAGCTTCGGGTCCGCGAGGTTGCGGCGGGCGAGGCCGCCGACTACGCCGGCGCGACGTGGCGGGTGTCGGATTTCCGCGTGCTCGCCGACGAGCCGGACCCGCGCCTGCGCACCCCGCCGGACCGCGCGCTGGCGCTGCTGCGTCTGAAGGGCCGCGTCGCGCGCGACATTGGCGAGGACTGGTCGGTCTGCCAGCTCACGCTGGTCGACGGGGCGGGGCGGCGCTGGCGGCCGGGCGACGTCACGCTGCCGCGCGACCTGCAGCGGCTGATCGAGCCCGGCGGCGTCTCCGCGCCCACGTGCGGCTCGGTGGCGTTCTCGCAGCCGAAGGCGGGCGCGGAGGTGGAGTTCGGCGCGATCTATGTCGTGCCGCGCGACGCGCTGCCGACGCTCCGGGCGCGCTTCAGCGTCCTGAGCGAGCGGCCCGAGGCGCTCGCCTTCGCGAGACCCTAGACGCGCCGCCGGAAGGCGCGGCCGCTCGCGAAGGCGAGTTCGAGCGCTGCGGCGAGCAGGCAGATTTTCAGCGGCTGAACGAGCGCGCCGTCGCCGGGCTGGCTCGGCGCGCCGAGCGCCAGCGAGACGCCGGACGCGATCACCTGCCAGAGATCGAGGCCGTGCGGGCCGATCAGGCGCGCGGCGCCGAGCCAGGCCCAGGCCGACAGCCAGTCGATCAGCCGCCAGATCACCACCACGCCGACCGCGAGCGTGACGCCTGCGCCAAGCGTCAGCCGCACGCCGTTCGCGATCGCGCGGTACCGTTTCCAGGTTCCAGCGACGAAATGGCCGACGAAATCGCGCACGGCCCGCGGCGCGCGCTCGAGGCGTCCGATCAGCCGGGCGACGCGGCCGTCCTTCGGCGTCTCCGCGCCATGCACGTCGTAGCCGTAGACGATCGCCGCCAGCGTCAGCCAGACGAGCGGGTAGAGCGCATAGAAGAACAGCCCGCGCGCCTCCTGCGCGAGATCCGGCCCGGCCGCCTCGACGGGAGGCGGGATCGCGGCCGCGGCCGCCGCCGCGCCGGGCCAAAGCCCGTCCCACAGCCGGAGCAGCAGCTCGGGCAGGCCCGCCGCGAAAGCGGTCGCCTCGTCCTTCCAGCCGGAGATGACATAGAGGCCGATGAAGGCCCAGGCGGCTTCGCAGACGACTATCGCGACGTCCCAGCCGGCCTTGCCCGTGCGCGCCTTCAGCGCCTTGGCGGCGCGCCGCACCGCCCAGATCGCGGCGACCGAGGCGACCAGCCAGGCTCCTCCGGAGACGTTGAGCAGCATGCCGCCGCCGAAGGGCGCGACCGACAGCGACAGCTTCGAGTAGTCGCGCACCGCGTCGCCGAGGAAGCCCCAGGCGGCGTAGACCGCGAAGAACGGCACGAGCGCCAGCGCGACGCCGCCCATGAAGCCGGCGAGGCCGCGGCGCTCCTCGCGGGTCGCGGCGTCGGCCGCGCTGATCGAGGCGGCCTGCGCGGCGCCAAGCGCCGGCAGGCCGGGGCGCAGCGCCTCGAACATCGCGACCGTCGCGACCAGCTTCACCAGCACGACGCTCGTCAGCGCGACGAGGCCCGCGAGCGCGTTGAGCCGGCCGAGCGCGACCGAGCCTTCAAGCAGCAGATCGCGCAGCAGCATGTCGAGCAGGGCGAGCGCCAGGAGCTGCGGCCAGAACCGCCTGAGAAAGGCGGTCGCGAGCGCGACCAGCGCGACGCCCGCGCTGAGGGGCTTCAGGGGAGGCACGGCGTCGGCGGCGGCGGTCATGGCGGGCGCGGTGGCGGCTGCGGGAGGGCGACCCTAACGTGAGCCCGGCGGGAGAACCACCCCAAGTCTTGAGCTAAAAATCCTAAATAGGAAAATAAGCATTGACAGCGTGACGCTCGTCGGGTAGGTTTCTCCCATGCTCCACAGTTGCGCCCGAGGATGGCGACGGGCGAGGGAGGCCTGATGACGGAGGAGACGCCGCCCGGACGGCGGCCGGCGCCACCGGCCTCCGCCGAAACCATCGCGAAGGCGCGACGGCTGGTGGAGACCACCGAGCTGAAGCAGGTCGAGATCTGCCGACTGGTCGGCCTCGCGCCGCCCTCGCTCAGCCGCATGATCCGGCGTGAGGGCTGGATCCGGCCCCACGCGCTCGCCCGACGGCGCGAAACGGTGCGCGGCGTCCGCGCGAAGGTGGACGAGGCGCTGGAGCGGGTCGAGCCGTGGCTCGCCGGCGGCGGCGCGGAGCTCGCCGAGGCGGAGCGCGCCGCGAAGACGCTGGCGAGCCTGGTGCGGACGCTCCGGGAGCTTGCGCGCTACGACGCCGAGCAGGCGGCGAGGGACGGAGGCGCGGCCGACGATGACGCTCCCGCCGACCTCGACGCCCTCAGGGACGAGCTTGCGCGACGCCTTGCTCGCCTCAGAGCCGAAGCTGATTGAGCGCCTGCTCGCCACGCTGAGGCCGTCGCAGATCAAGGGTTTCGAGGCGCTTTGGGACGTGTGGGGCCGGCCGGACCAGACCCCGCCCGCCGGCGACGGCTGGACGACCTGGCTGATGCTCGGCGGCCGCGGCGCTGGCAAGACCCGCGCCGGCGCCGAATGGGTGCGCGGTATGGCCGCCGGCCGCGCCGGCTTCGCGGACGCTCCCGTCGGCCGCATCGCGCTGGTGGCGGAGACCTACGCCGACCTGCGCGAGGTGATGATCGACGGCGTCTCGGGCCTGCTCGCCGTGCATCCGCGCGCCGAGCGCCCGGCCTACGAGCCGAGCCGCCGCCGGCTGACATGGCCGAACGGCGCGGTGGCGCAGGGGTTTTCGGCCGAGGATCCGGACGCGCTGCGCGGACCGCAGTTCGAGGCCGCCTGGTGCGACGAGATCGCCAAGTGGCGGCATGCGGAGGAGACCTGGGACATGCTGCAGTTCGGACTTCGGCTCGGCCGCCGCCCGCGGCAGGTGGCCACCACCACGCCGCGCGCCGCGCCGCTGATCAAGCGGCTGCTGGCCGACCCCGCGACCGTGACGAGCCGGGCGACGACGCGGATGAACGCCGCCAATCTCGCCCCGCGCTTTCTGGAGGCCGTGGTCGGGACCTACGCCGGCACGCGCCTCGGCCGGCAGGAGCTCGACGGCGAGCTGCTGGAGGAGCGCGAGGACGCGCTCTGGACCCGCGACGTGATCGAGCGATCGCGCGTCAGGACCATGCCGGCGCTGAAGCGCGTCGTCGTCGCGGTCGATCCGCCGGCGGGCGGAGGCAAGCGCTCCGACGCCTGCGGGCTGGTGGCGGCGGGGCTCGGCGAGGACGGCCGGGCCTATGTGCTCGCCGACGAGACCATCGCCGCGCCGCGCCCCGAGCTCTGGGCCGCGCGCGCGGCCGCGCTGTGGCGTCGGCTCGAGGCCGACGCGCTGGTGGCGGAGGTCAACCAGGGTGGCGAGATGGTGCGCGCCGTGATCGCGCAGGTCGATGCGGAGATCCCCGTCATCGCGGTGCGCGCCACACGCGGCAAATGGCTGAGGGCCGAACCGGTGGCGGCGCTCTACGCGCAGGGCCGCGTCGCCCATGCGGGCGCTTATCCGGAACTCGAGGACGAGATGGCCGCCTTCGGCCTCGACGGCCTCGCGAACGGCCGCAGCCCCGACCGCGTCGACGCCCTCGTCTGGGCGGTCTCGCATCTGATGCTGTCCGCACGGGGCAGGGGGCCGCGGGTGCTGGGGTTGTAGCCGTCAGCGCGGCTCCCGCGTCGCCTTGTTCGGGTCGCGGTAGATGCCTTGGTTGAGCGACGGGTCGTCGGCCTTGTTCTCGGTCGCGCCTGCGGCGCCGGTTCCGTCGCGCCCCGCGGGGCGGCCGGCCGAGCCGCGCTCAAGGCCGCCGGGCGTGTCCGGGGCGGTCGCGCCTGTGCGCGCCGAGGGCGTCGCCGGGGTCGTGGAGCGGGTGCCGCCCGACGGCGAGCCTGTGGACGAACTGCCGCCGCCTGTGGAGCCGCCGCCCGAGGAGCCGCCGGTCTGGGCGGCTGCGGGGGCGACGATCGCGGCGAGAGCCGCCGCGGCGATCGCAAGTTTGAACGGGCTCATGTGACAAGCCCTCCCTGACGCTGCGGATCGGCCGCGCATGCGGCCTCCTGTCAGGAACGCAAGGCCGGCCGCCATCGTTCCGGTCGCCGCGCGCCCGCGGGTCCCTGCGCGGCCCGAACATCGTCTTCATCGCAGAAGGATGCGGCGGATGGCTTTCGCCCTCGCAACGCTGTTCGGCCGCGCGCCGGAGCGGAAGTCCCACGGCTCCGGCCTCGTCGCCTTCTCCGGCGGCGGCCGGCCGCTCTGGAGCGCGCGCGACCCCGCGAGCCTTGCGCGGGAGGGGTATCAGCGGAACCCGGTCGCCCACCGGGCGGTGCGCATGGTGGCGGAAGCCGCGGGCGGCGTGCCTCTGGTGCTGTCGGAGGCCGGCCGCGAGCTCGACGCGCACCCGCTGCTGCGGCTGCTGGCGCGGCCCAATCCGCGGCAGGGCCAGGCCGGCTTGATCGAGGCCGTGATCTCGAACCTGCTGATCGCGGGCAACGCCTATGTGGAGGCGGCCTCGGTCGACGGCGAGCCGCGCGAGCTGCATGTCCTGCGGCCGGACCGCATGCGCGTGATCGCCGGGCCGGACGGCTGGCCGGAGGCCTACGAGTACCGCGTCGGCGCCGAGGTCGCGCGCTTCGACCAGCGCGCCGAGCCGGTCGCGCCGATCCTGCACCTGACGCTGTTCCATCCGCTCGACGACCATTACGGCCTCAGCCCGCTGGAGCCGGCGGCGGCCGCGCTCGACCTGCACAACGCCGCCACCGCCTGGAACAAGGCGCTGCTCGACAACGCCGCGCGCCCCTCCGGCGCGCTGGTCTACAAGGGACCGGAGGGCGGCGGTCTGACCGACGATCAGGTGGAGCGGCTGAAGGAGGAGCTGGAGGCCCAGTTCTCCGGCGCCGCCAACGCCGGCCGTCCGCTGCTGCTCGACGGCGGGCTCGACTGGAAGCCGCTATCGCTCAGCCCGCAGGAGATGGACTTCCTCGCCGCCAAGAACGGCGCCGCCCGCGAGATCGCGCTCGCCTTCGGCGTGCCGCCGATGCTGCTCGGCATTCCGGGCGACGCGACCTACGCCAACTACCAGGAGGCGAACCGCGCGCTGTGGCGGCAGACCGTGATCCCGCTGCTCAACCGCGCGGCGCAGAGCCTCGCCGGCTGGCTTGGTCCCGCCTGGGGCGCCGAGCTCAACCTCGCGCCCGACCTCGACGCCGTCGAGGCGCTCGGCCCCGAACGCGAGGCGCTGTGGCACCGCGTGACCGAGGCGGACTTCCTCAGCGTCGACGAGAAGCGCGCCGCGGTGGGGTACGGCGCGGAGGAATGAGCGCCGCGCTTGCCGCGGCGGTTGCACCATCCATATCATATGATACGATCTGGCGTATCAAAGGAGGCGGTCGTTGGAGCGCGCTGCAATCGTCCAGGCTTCGCTCGAGGCGGACGCAAAGGACCGGACCGCGACGATCGTGAAGGCGGTCGTGCGCGCCTGCGCTTTCTGGGGTCTGACCAACCGGGAGGCGGCGGACCTGTTCGACGTGCCGATCGCCACGTGGAGCCGGATGAAGGCGGGGCAATTCCAGGGGCGGCTCGACCATGACAAGATCACGCGGGCGAGCCTGATCGTCGGCATCTTCAAGGCGCTGCGGCTGCTGTTCAACGGCGAGATGGTCGGCGGCTGGCCCAAAAGCCCGAACGCGGGCGCGCTGTTCCGGGGCCGGACGCCGGTCGCCGCGATGATCGACGGCGGCATCCCCGCGATGCTGAGGACGCGCCGCTACCTCGACGGCCTGCGCGGCGGGCTGTGATCCCGGAGATCGACTTCGTCGAGGGCCGCACCGTCCGCCTCGTGCCGACGCCTTACATCGACGAGCCGGCCGTCGCGCCGCTCGCCGACGACGCCAAGGAGCAGGCGATCCTGAACGAGTTGGAGGGGCTGACCTCCGCCCGGCTGTCCGTCGCGGCGCTGCCGATCGGCGTCGATCCGTCGGAACTGCTGACCGAAGCCTATGGCTACGGCTGGACCTATGTGAACGCCGCCTTCTGCCACGCGAAACCGCCGGGCAACCGCTTCAACGACGAGGACCGGGGCTGCTGGTACGCGGCCTTCGGTCCGGACGACGCGGCGACGGCCGAGGCGGAGGTCACGTTCCACATGGCGAACGCGCTGCGCGAGGCGGGCGCGACGAGCGAATTCGTGTCCTACCGGCAGGTGCTGGCGTCGTTCGCGTCGCGGTTCCACGATCTGCGGGCGGAGCCGGATCACCCGGCTCTCGCGCCGGACCCGTCCTTCGGCTACCTCGCCGGCCAGGCGTTGGCGCTCTCGATCAGGGCGGCCGGCGGAGCAGGCGTGCTTTATCCCTCGGTGCGCTTCGCCGGCGGCTTCTGCCTCGCCGCGTTCCGGCCTTCGGTCGTCCAAAACGTGCGGCTGGGGGAGCAGGTGGGCTTCCGCTGGGACGGATCGCGCATGACCAAGGTCGCCTGAGCGCGTTCCGCCTGCTGACGCAAACCCCGCTCCGGCGGGGTTTTTCATGTTCCCCGCGTCTCCCGTTCCCGAAGGTCCGCCCATGCCCGAAACGCTTCTCCGGCGGGTCGTCGCCCCGTCGCGCCCGCCGCGCGCGTTTGCGCCGGAGCGGAAGCGGCTGCCGTTCGCGGCGGCCGTGGCGGCCGACGGGCGGATCGAGGGCTACGCCAGCCTGTTTGGCGTCGTCGATCTCGGCCGCGACCGGGTCGAGCGCGGCGCCTTCGCGGCGAGCCTGAAGGCGCGCGGCGCTTCCGGCGTGCGCTTCCTGTTCCAGCACGATCCGGCCGAGCCGATCGGCGCCTGGGAGGGGATCGCCGAGGACGAGCGGGGTTTGCGGGTCGCGGGCCGGCTGAACCTCGCGGTCGCCCGCGCCCGCGAGCTGCACGCGCTGCTGCTGCAGGGCGCGCTCGACGGCCTGTCGATCGGCTTCCGTCCCGTCCGCGCCGTCCGCTCCGCCGGCGGCGTGCGCCGCCTGATCGAGGTCGATCTCTGGGAGGTCTCGATCGTGACCTTCCCGATGCTGCCCGACGCCCGCGTCGCGAGCGTCAAGCGCGCCGGCTCGTCGCTCGCGCGTCCGTTCCTGCGCTTTCCGTTCCATCCCGCCGCCGGAGCGCGGCGTCACGCCCGAGGCTGAACACGATGACCGAGCTTTCCCTGCGCTCCCCCGAGACCAAGGCGGTCGAGGCCGCGCCCTCGAGTCTCGAGGTGGTGACCGCCTTCGACGACTTCATGCGCGCCTTCGAGGCGTTCCGGGAGACCAATGACGAGCGGCTCGCCGAGATCGAGGCCAGGCTGTCGCCCGACGTCGTGACGAGCGAGAAGCTGTCGCGGCTCGACGACGCGCTCGACCGCCAGCAGAAGCTGCTCGACGATCTCGCGCTGAAGGGCCGCCGGCCGGCGCTCGCCGCGGGCGAGGGGCCCTCGGCCGTGGCCGGGCGCGAGCGCAAGACGGCGTTCGACGCCTATGTCCGGCGCGGCGACGCCGCCTCGCTGCGCGGGCTCGAATCCAAGGCGCTCATCGCCGGGACCGATGGCCAGGGCGGCTATCTCGTGCCCGACGAGACCGAGCGCGAGATCGGCCGCCGCCTCGCCGAGGTGTCGCCGATCCGGGCCATCGCCACGGTGCGGGCCTCGACCGCGTCGGTGTTCCGCAAGCCGTTCGCGACCGCGGGCTTCGCCTCCGGCTGAGCGGCGGAGACGGCCGCCCGCGCCCAGTCCGCGACGCCCGCGCTCGACGAGCTCGCCTTCCCGGCGATGGAGCTGTTCGCGATGCCGGCCGCGACCCAGACCCTGCTCGACGACGCCGCGGTCGACCTCGACCAGTGGATCGCCGAGGAGGTCGAGACCGCCTTCGCCGAGCAGGAGAGCGTCGCCTTCGTCACCGGCGACGGCGCCACCCGGCCGCAGGGCTTTCTCACCCCGCCAGCGGTGGCGAACGCCAGCTGGAGCTGGGGCAGCATCGGCTATGTCGCCACCGGCGCGGCCGGCGCCTTCGCGGCCTCGAACCCCTCCGACCGGCTGCTGGACCTCGTCTACGCCCTGCGCGCGGGCTACCGCCGCAACGCCCATTTCGTGATGAACCGGCGCACCCAGGCGGCGGTCCGCAAGCTGAAGGACGGCGACGGCCGTTACCTGTGGGAGCCGCCCGCGACCGCCGGCGGCGAGGCCACGCTGATGGGCTTCCCGCTGGTGGAGGCCGAGGCCATGCCGGACATCGCCGCCGACGCCCACGCCATCGCCTTCGGCGACTTCCGCCGCGGCTATCTGGTGGTGGACCGCGTCGGCGTGCGCATCCTGCGCGATCCCTTCACCTCCAAGCCCTACGTGCTGTTCTACACCACCAAGCGGGTCGGCGGCGGCGTGCAGGACTTCGACGCCATCAAGACCCTCCGCTTCGCCGCGAGCTGAGGGGCGCATCCGCTCTCACGTCATGCCCGGCGACCGCCGGGCATGACGGCGAGCCCCGCGCCGCATTCGCGCTTCAGGAAGCCGATCCCGCATCGGCGTGTTGGTCTGCGAGGCCTCTTCCATGCCCGCCGTTCTTCTCACTGCGCCCGCGGCCGCTCCGATCGGCCTGGCGGACGCGAAGGCCTTTCTGCGCCTTGAGCACGACGCCGAGGACGCGCTCGTCGCCGGCCTGGTCGCGGTCGCGACCGCGCAGGTGGAGAAGGCGACCCGCCGCGTGCTGGTCGCCCAGCGCTGGCGGCTCGACGTGGCCCAGCCCGCGCCGGGCGCCGCGATCGCGCTCAGGCCGCGCCCGGTGCGCGAGGTCGAGGCGGTGCGGCTGCGCGAGCGCGACGGGACGCTGCACGCGCTGCAGCCCTCCGACTGGCGCTTCGACTGGGCGGCGGAGAGGCTCTCTCTCGTGCGCCACGACCCGGCGTCGCGCGTGGTCGAGATCGACCTCGCGGTCGGCTACGGCGACCCGGCGGACGTGCCGGAGACGCTGCGGCTCGCCGTGCGCCGGCTCGTCGCGGACGGGTTCGAGCGCCGCAACGGCGCCGACGGCCCGCCCATCGACGTCGGCGCGCTCGTCGGCCCCTATCGCGAGCTCTCGCTGTGACCGCGGCCGTCGTCGCGCTCGGGACGCTGCGCCACCGCGTCGCGATCGAGCGGCCGGCGGACGCGCCGGACGGCTCCGGAGGCGTCACGCGCGGCTTCGAGCCGCTGACGGTGGCTTTCGCGCGCGTGGAGCCGCTGTCGGCGGAGGAGACCATGCGCGGCTACGCGCTCGGCCTCGCGCGGCTGCATCGCGTCACCATCCGCGCCCGCGGCGACGTTTCGGGCGGCTGCCGTGTGCTGTGGCGCGGCCGGACCTTCGACGTGCTTTCGGTGCGCGAGCGGGACGACCATGGCCGCTTCGAGGAGCTGCTCTGCGAGGAGATCAGGTCGTGACCGCCTCCGCCGCGCTCAGCCTGCGCGCCGCCGTGTTCGCGCGGCTGTCCTCCGACGCCGCGCTCAGCGGCCTGCTCGGCGGCGCGAAGATCCATGACGAGCCGCCGCGCGCGGCCTTGCCGCCCTACGTCGCGCTCGGTCCCATGACGGCGCGCGACGTCTCGGGCGATCTCGTCCCGGCGGTCGAGCACGAGCTCGCGCTCGAGCTGTGGTCGCGCGAGGGCGGGCTCGCCGAGGCGCTGAAGGCGGCCGACCGCGTCGTGCGCCTTCTCGACGGCGCGGAGCTCGCGCTCGACGGCCACCGCCTCGCGAGCCTCGCCTGGCGCTTCACCGCCGCGGACCGCGCCACCAACGCCGACTTCCGCCGCGCCGAGATCGCCTTCCGCGCCGTCACCGAACCCCTCGACTGAAGGACCGATCCGCCATGGCCATCCAGAAGGGCAAGGACCTGCTCGTGAAGGTGCAGAGCGCGCCCGGCGTGTTCACCACCGTCGCAGGGCTTCGCACCCGCGCGCTGTCGTTCAACGCCGAGACGGTCGACGTCACCCATTCCGAAAGCGCGGGCCGCTGGCGCGAGCTGCTCGCCGGCGCCGGCGCGAAGCGGGCGAGCGTCGCCGGCGCCGGCGTGTTCCGCGACGAGGCCTCCGACGCGTTGGTGCGCGGCCTCGCCTTCGATGGCGCGGTCGAGACCTTCCAGATCGTCATTCCCGACTTCGGCCGCGTCGAGGGGCCGTTCCAGGTGACGGGCCTCGAATTCCGCGGCGACCACGCCGGCGAGCTGACCTTCGATCTCGCGCTCGAAAGCGCCGGCGCCCTGAGCTTCACCGCGGCCTGACGCGCGAGCGTCATCGTGGCGAAGCCGCGCCGAGCCGGGATCGTCCTTAGGTCTGCGTCTCATCCGGAGCACGATCCCGGCTCTCCGCTTCGCTGCCGCCGGGATGACGGCCCCTTCTGAAGGATCACCCCATGCCCGCAAACCGCCGCCGCGGCGAGGTCGAGGCCACGTTCGACGGCCGGCCGCGCCGCCTCGCGCTCACCCTCGGCGCGCTCGCCGAACTGGAGGGCGCGTTCGGCGTCCCGGACCTCGTCGCGCTCGCCGAGCGGTTCGAGGCCGGGCGGCTGTCGGCGCGCGACGTGACGCTGATCCTCGGCGCGGGGCTCCGCGGCGGCGGCGCCGAGACCGGCGACGACGAGGTCGCGCGGATGACGCATGCGGACGGCGCCGCTGGCTTCGTGCGCGTGGTCGCCGACCTCCTGGCCGCGACTTTCGGCCCGGCCGGGGAGGGCGGGCGGGCGGAGGCCTCCGGCCCTTTCCCTGGGACGAACTGACCGCCTTCGGGCTCGGCGTTCTCAAGCTCTCTCCGCACGCGTTCTGGCGCGCGACGCCGCGCGAGATCGCCGCCGCGGCGCGAGGCCTGCGCGGCGGGCGCAGCTCCGCTCCGCCGCTGGCGCGACCCGAATTCGACGCGCTGATGGCGCGCTTTCCCGACGAGGCCGAAACCCATGGCTGACGATCCGATCGCGATCACCGTCGACATCTCCGGCTTCCGCCGCGAGATCTCCGAGGCCGACCGGCTGACGCGCGGCTTCGGCCGGGCGCTCGGCGACGCGCTGGAGGGCGGCGTCGTGAAGGGCCGCTCGCTCTCCGACGTGCTGCGCGGGCTCGGCGGCCGGATGTCCGAGATCGCGCTGTCGGCCGCGATGCGCCCGGTCGAGACCGCGCTCGGCGGACTGTTCGCGGGCGTGACCCGCAGCCTGCTCGGCGGGATCACGCCCTTCGCGAAAGGCGGGGTGCTCGGCGCGCCGACCGTGCTGACCGACGGCTCGGCCGCGCTCGCGCTCGCCGGCGAAGCGGGACCGGAGGCGGTGCTGCCGCTCGCCCGCGGCGCCGACGGGAGGCTCGGCGTCGCGAGCGCAGGCGGAGGCGGCGCCGGGCCGATCACGATCAACATCGCGACGCCCGACGTCGAGAGCTTCCGTCGCTCCGAGGCGCAGGTGACCGCAGCGCTCGCCCGCGCCGTGGCGCGCGGCCGCCGGGGGACGTGAGCCGTGGCCGCCTTCCATGACGCGCTGTTTCCGACCGACATCGCCCGCGGCGCGAAGGGCGGGCCGGAGCGGCGCACGGAGATCGCGACGCTCGGCTCCGGCTTCGAGGAGCGCAACGCCGTCTGGGCGCATTCGCGCCGGCGCTGGGACGCCGGGCTTGGTGTGCGCACCTTCGCGCAGCTCTCGGCGATCGTCGCCTTCTTCGAGGAGCGGCGCGGCCGGCTGCACGGCTTCCGCTTCCGCGATCCGCTCGACCACAAATCCTGCGCGCACGGCGCGGCGCCGGCCGCGACCGACCAGGTTCTCGGGACCGGCGACGGGGCCACGACGCGTTTCCCGCTCACGAAAACCTATGGCGGCGCGTTCGACCCCTACCGCCGGCCGATCGTCAAGCCCGTGGCGGGCTCCGTGCTGGTCGCGGTCGCCGGCGTCGCGACCACGGCCTTCGTCCTCGACGGCGGCGCGGTGGAGCTCGACGTCGCGCCGCCCGCGGACGCGCCGGTCTCCGCCGGCTTCCGCTTCGACGTGGCCGCGCGCTTCGACATGGACCGGCTGGAGATCGACCTCGCCGCCTTCGAGGCCGGCGCGATCCCGTCGATCCCGCTGGTCGAGATAAGGCTGAAGTAGTCCGAAAACGCTCCGTCATGGTCCGGCTTGACCGGACCATCCATGTCCGACGTCGAGCTCCACGTCGCCGATGGGTCCTCCGGTCAAGCCGGAGGACGACGCGGCGGGGTTCGCGTCGCTGCTCGGGAGGCCCACCATGCGCGACATCCCGGCGCCGATGGCGGACGCGCTTGCGTCCGGCGCGACCACCTTCGCGCGCTGCTGGCGGGTGGAGCGTCGCGACGGCGTCGCGCTCGGCTTCACCGACCATGACGAGGACCTCGCCTTCGACGGCGACGTCTACCGCGCCGCGAGCGGCATGACCGCCTCCGCCGCCACGGCGGCGCTCGGTCTCGCGGTCGGCGGGCTGGACGTGGTCGGCGCGCTCGACGATGCCGGACTGACGGAGGCCGATCTCGCCCGCGGGCTCTACGACGGCGCCGCTGTCCGGCTTTACCTCGCCGACTGGCGCGATCCGTCGGCGCGGCTGCTGCTCTTCGCGGGCGCACTCGGCGAGATCGCCAGGGAAAGCGCGCTGTTCACCGCCGAGCTGCGCGCGCTGACCCATGCGCTGCAGCAGCCGCAGGGCCGGCTCTACCAGCGCTCCTGCGACGCCGACCTTGGCGACGCCCGCTGCGGCGTCGACCTTGCGCTCCCCGTCCACCGCGCCGTGGGGGAGGTCGGGGCGGCCGTCGGCGCGCGCGGCTTCCGCTCCGCGGCGCTGGAGGGGCGCGGCCCGCTTTTCACGCGCGGGCGGATCGTCTGGACAAGCGGGGCGAACGCGGGCGCGGCGGGCGAGATCCGCGCGCAGGACGGCGGCTTCGCCGAACTCGCCGAGACGCCCGCCATGGCGATCGCGCCGGGCGACGGCTTCACCGTCACGGCGGGTTGCGACAAGACCTTCGCGACCTGCCGCAAGCGCTTCGCCAACCACCTGAACTTCCGCGGCTTCCCGCACATGCCGGGCAACGACTGGCTGTCGCAGCCGGCGCGCGCGGACGGCGACAACGACGGAGGCCGCCTTGGCTGAGACGGCGCCTGAACATCGGCAGGCGAGCGTCTCGGCGGACGCGGTCGTCGCCTGCGCCCGCGGCTGGATCGGTACGCCCTACCGGCATCAGGCGAGCCTGCGCGGCGTCGGCTGCGACTGCCTCGGCCTCGTGCGCGGCGTCTGGCGCGAACTGCTCGGGCCGGAGCCCGAACCGCCGCCGCCCTATCCCCGGAGCTGGGCCGAGGACGGCGACGCCGGCCTGCTGATCGCCGCCGCCCGTCGCAATCTCCTGGAGCGGCCCATCGGCCTGATCGCGCCCGGCGACGTGCTGCTGTTCCGGGTGCGGCGGGACGGACCGGCCCGCCACGCCGGCGTCGCCACCGGGCCGGACGCCATGGTCCACGCCTATGACGGCCACGCCGTCGCCGAGACCCCGATCCCCGAAACCTGGCGCCGCCGGCTCGTGGCGCGCTTCGCGTTTCCGGCGGCGTAAGCGCCTTCTTCCATCGCAGGATTCATCCCATGGCCGTGCTCGCCCTGACCGCCGTCGGCTCCGCGATCGGCGGGGCGCTGCTGCCGGGCGGGATCGGCCTGTTCGGCGCGACGCTGTCGGGCGCGGCGCTCGGCGGCGCCATCGGCGGGCTCGCGGGCTCCATGATCGACCAGACGCTGCTGGCGCCGACCGTGCGTCGGACCGGGCCGCGGCTCGACGACCTGCGCGTCACCGCCTCCACCGAAGGCGCGCCGGTGCTCAGGGTCCATGGCCGCATGCGCGTCGGCGGGCAGATCATCTGGGCGAGCCGGTTCCGCGAGACCTCGTCGACCGAAAGCTCCGGCGGCAAGGGCGGCGGCGGCCCGAAGACCGAGGTCCGCACCTACAGCTATTTCGCGAGCTTCGCGGTCGGCCTGTGCGAGGGGCCGATCGACGGGATCGGCCGCGTCTGGGCCGACGGCCGCCCGCTCGATCCCGGCGACTACGAGATGCGGCTGCACCGCGGGACCGACGAGCAGCTCGCCGACCCCAAGATCGTCGCGGTTGAGGGGGCGGACTTCGCGCCGGCCTATCGTGGGCTCGCCTATCTCGTGTTCGAGGAACTGCCGCTCGAAGGTTTCGGCAACCGCGTGCCGCAGATCACCGTCGAGGTGATCCGGCGGCCGCCCTCCGACCGGCCGGCGCTCGAGGACCTGATGACCGGCGTCACGCTCATCCCGGGCTCGGCCGAGTTCGCCTACGCCACCGACGCGATCGAGCGGCGCGAGGGTTTCGGGGCCTGGGAGGCCGAGAACGTCCACAGCGACTATGGCCGCGCCGACATCGACGTCGCGCTCGACGACCTGGAGGCGCTCGCGCCGGGCGTGCGCTCGGTCTCGCTGATCGTCGCCTGGCACGGCACGGACTTGCGCGCGGGGAGCTGCGAGATCCGGCCGAAGGTCGAGACCGACGACAAGGAGACCCGGCCCTGGACGTGGCGCGTCTCGAACGTCACGCGGGCGTCGATGCAGCTCGTCAGCCGGATCGACGGCGCGCCCGCGCTCGGCGGCGCTCCGGCCGACCGCGCGGTCTGGCAGGCGATCCGGACGCTGAAGGACCGCGGCTTCGAGGTGATGCTGACGCCGTTCATCCTGATGGACGTGGCCTCGGACAACGGACTGCCGGACCCCTATGGCGCGGCCGAGCAGCCGGCCTATCCCTGGCGTGGCCGTATCACCTGCCACCCCGCGCCGGGCCGGCCGGGCTCGCCGGACAGGACGCCGGCCGCGGCGGCGCAGGTCGCGGCTTTCTTCGGGACCGCGGCGGCGGGCGATTTCGGCTGGCATGGCGACCGCCGCACGGTCGACTACGATGGGCCGGGCGAGTGGTCCTACCGCCGCTTCGTGCTGCACATGGCCCGGCTCGCCAAGGCCGCGGGCGGCGTCGACGCCTTCCTGATCGGCTCGGAGATGGTCGCGCTCACCGCCGTGCGCGACGGGCCATCGAGCTATCCGGCGGTCGCGGCCTTCCGCGCTCTGGCCGCGGAGGCGCGCGCGGTGCTGGGCGCCGACACGCGCATCGGCTACGCCGCGGACTGGACCGAATATTCCGGCCACCGCCCGGACGACGGCTCCGGCGACGTCCATTTCCACCTCGACCCGCTGTGGGCGGACGCGAACGTCGACTTCGTCGGCGTCGACCTCTACGCCCCGCTCGCCGACTGGCGCGACGGCGGCGGCCATCTCGACGCCGCGGCCGGCTTGCGCGGGCCCTACGACGCCGCCTATCTCGACGCCAATGTCGAGGGCGGCGAGGGCTTCGACTGGTTCTACGCCGGCGCCGAAGACCGCGCGGCGCAGGTCCGCACGCCGATCGTCGATACGGCCCATGGCGAGCACTGGGTCTTCCGCGTCAAGGATTTCCACGGCTGGTGGTCGAACCCGCATCATGATCGTCCGGGCGGCGTCCGGGCGGTGACGCCGACCGCCTGGGTTCCCCAGTCGAAGCCGATCGTGCTGTGCGAGGTCGGCTGCCCCGCGATCGACAAGGGCGCGAACCAGCCCAACGTGTTCGTGGACCCGAAGTCGTCGGAAACCGCCGTCCCGCATTTCTCCAACGGCCGCCGGGACGACGTCGCCCAGCGCGCCTATCTCGCGGCGCAGCTCGCGCACTGGGCGCCCGCGGCCGGGAACAACCCGGTGTCGGCGCTCACGGGCGCGCGCATGATCGACGCGTCGCGCATCTTCTGCTGGTGCTGGGACGCGCGGCCTCACCCCGCCTTTCCCGCCCGGACCGACGTGTGGAAGGACGCCGAGAACTGGAAGCGCGGGCATTGGCTGACCGGCCGGCTCGGCTTCGCGGCCTTGCGTGACGTCGTCGCCGACATCGCCGCGCCGTCCGGCGCCGCGCTCGAACTCGCCGATCTCGACGGGCTGGTGCGCGGCTACGCCATCGACCGGGTGATGAGCCCGCGCGAGGCGATCGAGCCGCTGCTGGAGGCGTTCGGGGCGCAGGCGCTCGCGCGCGGCGCGGCGATCCGGATCGCCAACCGTCCGGCCGAGCCGGTCGCCGAGCTCGGTCCCGACGATCTGGTCGATCCCGGCGAGGGGCGGCCCGCCTTCCGGCTGACGCGCGCGCAGGCTTCCGAAGTGCCGGCGGCGCTGAAGCTGCGCCATGTCGATCCGGACATCGACTACCGCCAGGCGGCGGTGGAGGCGCGCCGGCTCGCGGGCGAGGGCCGGGCGGTCGCGGAGGCGAGCGTCCCCCTCGCGCTGTCCAACGCCGAAGCGCAGGCGCTCGCCGACGGAATGCTGATCGAGGCCTCGGTCGCGCGCGAGCGGGGCGAGTGGACGCTGCCGCCGAGCGGGCTGGCGCTGGAGCCGGGCGACCTCGTGCGTTTCGCCGCCCATGGGCGGACCACGCTGATGCGGCTCGACGAGATCGGCGACGAGTTCGTGCGGCCGGCGAAGGCCGTGCGCGCCGACCCGGACGCGCGCGCCGTCGCGCCCATCGAGGACGATCCGCGGCCCCCGCCGGCGAAGGGGCGGCCGATCGCGCCGGCGTTCGCCGTGCTCGACCTGCCGCTGATCGCGGGCGACGAGCCGGCCCATGCGCCGCGGCTCGCCGCCTATGCGCGGCCCTGGACGCCGGCCGCTGTGTTCCGCTCGCGCGACGGCGCCGGCTTCGCGCTCGACGCCACGCTGCCGCTGCCGGCGACGCTCGGCGCGCTGGCCGCGCCGCTCGGGCCCCATGCGAGCGGACGTTTCGACCGCTTGAACGTGATCGAGGTCGAGGTCGGGCCGGACCGCGCGCTCGAAAGCGTGACCGCGGAAGCGCTGTTCGCCGGCGCGAACGTCGCCGCGGTCCGCGGCGGGGACGGCGTCTGGGAGGTGCTGCAGTTCCGCGACGCGGAGCTAGTCGGAACGGGCCGTTGGCGGCTCTCCATGATGCTACGCGGGCAGGCCGGAACCGAGGACGCCGCGGCGACGCTCAAGTCCGCCGGGGCGGCCTTCGCGCTGATCGACGCCGCGACGCCGGTCTCGACGCTCCCGGAGGCCGAGCGCGGGCTGACGCTGACATGGACGGCGGGGCCGTCCACCCGGCCGCGCGACGACCCGACCTATGTGGCGCTTTCCGAGCGCGCCGGGGCGAGGGGGCTGCTGCCGCTCGCCCCCGTCGGCCTGAAGGCGCGGCGGGGCGGCTCCGGCGACGTGACGCTGAGCTGGATCCGCCGCACGCGGATCGGCGGCGACGACTTCGACGCCCGCGAGGTGCGGCTCGCCGAGGAGGCGGAAGCCTACGAGGTCGAGATTCTTGGCGAGAGTGCGCCCGTTCGCGTGCTCGCCGCAGGAACGCAGATGACTGTGTACACGCACGCCATGCAGATCGCCGATTTCGGTTCGGCGCCCGCCGCGCTGCAGGTCGCTGTGCGGCAACTGTCCGCCGCGGTCGGTCTCGGCCTGCCGGCGCGGACCACGCTCGCGCTCTGACGCGAAACGTCTTCCTCACATCTCCGGAGCGTCCCATGAGCGAGAGCCCGCATCTCGGCCTCGGCTATCTCGCGCCCGCGCAGGCGCAGAAGCACGTCACCGTCAACGAGGCGTTCCGGCGGCTCGACGCGTTGGTGCAACTCGGCGTCCTCGACCGCGACCGGACCGCGCCGCCGGCCGGGCCGGGGGAGGGCGACCGCCATCTGGTGGCGGCGGGCTCGACCGGCGCCTGGGCCGGGCGCGACGGCCGGATCGCCGCCTTCCTTGACGGCGTCTGGGAGTTCATCGAGCCGAAGCCGGGCTGGCTCGCCTATGTGGAGGCGGAAGGCGTGCTGCTGGCCTATGTCGGCGGCGTCTGGGTCGGGGCGCTCGGCGCGCTCGCCTCGCTCGACGGGCTGGCCCGGCTCGGCGTCAACGCCGAGGCCGACGACGACAACCGGCTCGTGGTGGCGAGCGCCTCCGCGCTCTTCACCCATGCGGGCGCGGACGTCCGGCTCAAGCTCAACAAGGCGCTTGCGGCGGACGTGGCGAGCCTGCTGCTTCAGACCGGCTATGGCGGGCGCGCCGAACTCGGCCTGATCGGCTCCGACGCCTTCGCGCTCAAGGTCTCGCCCGACGGCGCGTCCTGGAGCGTAGCGCTGGAGGCGGAGCCTGTAACGGGCGCGGTGTCGTTCCCGCGCTCGCCCCAGCGCACGCAGCTCGACGTCTTCACCGCGGACGGCGTCTGGACGAAGCCGGACTGGGCCGGCCGGGTGGTCGTCACGCTGGTCGGCGGCGGCGGAGGGGGCGGCGGAGCGGCGAGCGGCAACACCGGCTTTCCGCGCGCGGGCGGCGCGGGCGGCGGAGCCGGCGCGGTCGTGACCGAGACCTTTTTGGGCGACGAGATCACGGCGGCCTGCTCGGTCGTCGTCGGTTTGGGCGGCGCGGGCGGCGCCGGCGTCGCGGTCGGCATCACCGCCGGCGGCGGATCGGGCGTCGCGGGGGCTGCGAGCGCCTTCATCCTGAACGGCTCGGGACCGGAGGCGCAGGCGCTCGTCGCGCCGGGCGGCGGCCTCGGCGGCGGCGGAGGCACGACGACCTCGACGGCGGGAACAGGCGGCTCCGGGCTGTTCGGCCCGTCGAACGCCGGCGGTCCCGGATCGAGCGGAGCCGCGGGCATCGCCGCCGTCTCCACTGCGATGCCCATAGGTCCGGGCGGCGGCGGGGGCGGAGGCGGCCTCTCGACCGCCACCACAAGCGGCGGGTTCGGCGGCGGCGCGGGCGGCCCGGGCTACGCTGTCGGCGGAACAGGGCGGCAGGCGGCGGGCGGCGGGGCGGCCGTCGCCGGAGGCGCCGGCGGACATGGCGGAGATCGCGCCTTCTCCCGTGGCATGGGCGGAGGCGGGGGAGGCGGCGGATCGCACGCGGTCACGGCGGGCGGGCAGGGCGGAGACGGCGGCGCGCCGGGGGGCGGCGGAGGCGGCGGCGGCGCAGGCCGCACGACGGGCGGTTCGGGCTCCGGCGGGCGCGGCGGCGACGGAATCTGCGTGATCCTGTCCTACGCCATGTGAGGCGCGGTCAGAGCTGCCCGGACTGGTCGAAGTGCAGGACCGTCATCACGAACAGCGCCAGCGAGTAGATCATGATGCCGAAACTGTAGAACCAGGGTTCGCCCGCGCCCGGCACCGTCGCGACGAGATAATCGAACACGAGCCCGAACACCGCGGTCCAGCCCAGAAGGCTGATGTAGAAGAAACGTCGTGACCGGAAGCGGTGCATGGCCGCGATGATGCCGGCGCGCCGGGCCGCGCGCCAGCGATACGGCGGCCGATCGTGACCGCCGCTCATCAACAACCCGCGATTTCGTGATCGCCCGCGGTCCGCCGCGAGCGATCGCCCCCTGTCGTCTTGCAGCCAAGAGGAGCGCGCCATGCCCCGCGCCACGCCCCCGCACGCCATCACCGAAGCGAAGCTGCGCGCCGCCGTCTCCGACGCCGCGACCGCGCATGACGCCGTCAGCCGCATCGCCGACGAGGTGGTCGCCGACCCGCGCATCGCCGGGGCGCTGAAACCGGTGCCGGCGTTCGAGAGCCAGACGCTGCGCGGCGTCGCGATCGCGGCCGGCGCGCCGCTGCTGGTGGCGCTCGGCCGGCTCGCCGGCGTCGAGATCGCCGAGGGCGACGCCGCGATCGTGGTCTCGACGCTGGTCTCGCTCATCGGCGCCGCCTACGCCTGGCGCGGCCGCGCCACCACCACGCGGCCGCTCGCATGAGCCGCGCGGCGCCCGCCGCGCGCGACGACGCCAAGCTCGCGGCGCTCGAACAGCGCGTCTACGGCCTCGAGCGCGGCGTCCACGACCTCAACCAGCTCTTCACCGGCCGCATCGGCGAGGTCTCGGCGCAGCTCACCAGCCTGTCCGCCAAGTTCGACGACCGCTCGCGCACGCCGTGGGGCACGATCCTCTCGGGCCTTGGCGTGGTGTTCGCGCTGCTGGTCGCGGGCGGCGAACTCGCCCGCGCGCCCATCGTCGACGCGATCGCGCGGCTGGAGCGGGACGTGGCGCGGACCGAGCAGGGCCTCGCGCGCCAGCGCGACGCCAGCGTCGCCCGCGACCTGTTCGCCGAGCGCGGCGCGGCCGACGCCCGCGCCCGCGCCGAACTGCAGCGTCAGATCGACGACCTGAAGCGGTCGACGTCGTCCAGCGTCGTCGTCTCGCGAGGTCGTGCGCTTGCGGAGGAGGGGTCCCGCCCCTAGGACTCCCTGAGGATGGGATGGCCGTCCCCGCATTCATCGCGGGTTCAGGGCCGGGAGGGCACCGTCGCGGCCATGATCAGCGTCCGCGCCATCGGTTTCACGTCGTGCGTCGTCGCGGCGGCCCTGGCCTTCGGGCCGGCCGCGGCGGAGGACGACGCGCGTCCGGACGGCCGCCCGCGGATCGTCGTGCCCGCGCCGGGAGCCGGGGAATATCTGCGCGTGCCGGCGCCGCCGCCGGGCGAGGACGGCCCGCCGCCTGGCGTCTACCGCCGGGTCACGCCGCCGGCCGACGGCGAGCCGCGCGGCGAGCGCTACATGCAGGCGGCTCCGACGCGCGAGCCCGCGCCCAAGGCGCCCGACGCCCGCGACGACGGACGCCGGCTTCCGTCCGGCGGCGGCTGCCTGTCCGCCCGGGACGCGCGCGACGCCATCCGCTCCAAGAAGGCGGTGGCGCTCGTCGTCGCCGCCCGCACGGCCCGCGACGCCTGGGACGGCGAGGTCATCGACTACAAGCTCTGCAGCGTCGAGGGCCTGCTCACCTATGACATCACTCTGCTCAGCCCGGACGGCAAGGTCGCGCGCGCGCGCATCGACGCCGGCACCGGCAAGCTGCTGACGGTCAAGTAGACCGCCGCGGACCACTAGGACCTTCTCCATGCGCCTGCTCGTCGTCGAGGACGACCCCGACCTCAACCGCCAGATCACCGCCGCGCTGGAGGAGGCCGGCTACGCCGTCGACCGCGCCTTCGACGGCGAGGAGGGGCACTTCCTCGGCGACACCGAGCCCTATGACGCCATCGTGCTCGACATCGGCCTGCCGAAGAAGGACGGCATCTCGGTGCTGGAGCAGTGGCGGCGCGACGGGCGCACGGCGCCGGTGCTGATCCTGACCGCGCGCGACCGCTGGTCGGACAAGGTGCAGGGCTTCGACGCCGGCGCCGACGACTATGTCGCGAAGCCGTTCCACATGGAGGAGGTGCTCGCGCGCCTGCGGGCGCTGCTGCGGCGCGCCACCGGCCACGCCTCGAGCGAACTGCTGTGCGGCCCGGTCCGGCTCGACACCCGCGCCGGCCGCGTCACGCTCGACGGCAACGCCATCAAGCTCACCAGCCACGAATACCGCCTGCTGGCCTACCTCATGCACCACCAGGGCCGCGTGGTCTCGCGCACGGAGCTGGTGGAGCACATGTACGACCAGGACTTCGACCGCGACTCCAACACGATCGAGGTGTTCGTCGGCCGGCTGCGCAAGAAGCTCGGCTCCGACCTCATCCAGACCGTGCGCGGGCTCGGCTACGTGCTGGCGTCGCCCGGGGGCGCATGACCATCCCGGCGGACGGCGCGGCCTCTTCGGCGCAGGCGACCCGCGCCGAAGAGGCCGCGCGGCCCGCGAAGACGGCCTCCATCGCCGCCCGACTGTTCGGCTCGGCCGCGCTGTGGACGGTCGCCATGCTGCTGATCGGCGGCGTGACGCTGTCGTCCTACTACACCCGCTCGGTCGAGCGCGGCTTCGACCAGCGCCTGCATGTCTATCTCAAGACGCTGGTGGGCGCGGTTGCGGCCGGCGCCTTCGACAAGGACGACCCCGGCTCCTTCGGCGAGCCGCGCTTCGAGCTGCCGCTCTCCGGCTGGTACTGGCAGATCACCCGGCTCGACCGCGACCCGCCGGAGGCGACGACCTCGAAGTCGCTGTTCGAGGAGCAGCTTCCGCGCCTCGCCGAGCTCGGCGTCGAGGAGACGCTGGTCGGCACGCGCGAGGGCTACGCGCTCGGACCGGAGAGCCAGCGCCTGCGCGTCGTCGAGCGCATCATCGATCTCGGAACGGACGGCCGCTTCCTGATCTCGATCGCGGGCGCCGCCGACGAGATCGACGAGGACATCCAGAACTTCAACGTCGCGCTGCTGGTGAGCTTCCTGCTGCTCGGCCTCGGCCTCGTCACCACCACGGGCTTCCAGGTGCGGTTCGGCCTCAGGCCGCTCGCCGGCATGCGCGCCCAGCTCGCGGAGGTCCGCTCCGGATCGCGCGCCCGGCTTGACGGCGCCTTTCCGGAGGAGATCGCGCCGCTCGTCGACGAGCTGAACGGGTTGCTCGAATCGAACCGCGAGATCGTGGAGCGCGCCCGCACCCATGTGGGCAACCTCGCCCACGGGCTGAAGACGCCGCTCTCGGTGATCGCCAACGAGGCCAACGCGGGCGATGGCGCCTTCGCCGAGAAGGTGCGCGAGCAGGCCGTGCTGATGCGCCGCCAGATCGACCACCACCTCGAGCGCGCGCGACTGTCCGCCGGCGTCGCCTTCGCCGGGGAGACCACTCCAGTGCAGCCGGCGGTGGAGGCGCTCGCCCGCACCATGGCCAAGATCCACCGCGACCGCGATCTCGCCATCGACGTCGCCGTGTCCGACGACAGCCTGCGGTTCCGCGGCGAGCGGCAGGATTTCGAGGAGATGGTCGGCAATCTCGTCGACAACGCCTGCAAATGGGCGTCCGCGCGGGTGGCGATCTCGGTCGCGCCGCTCGCGCCCGCGGCGGCGGGCGGTCGCTCCGCGCTCCGCGTGGTGGTGGACGACGACGGGCCGGGCCTGACGGCAGCGCAGCGCGCCGAGGTGCTGGCGCGCGGCAAGCGGCTCGACGAGAGCAAGCCGGGCTCCGGCCTCGGCCTCGCGATCGTCGCCGACCTCGCGCGCGTCTACGGCGGCGGCTTCGCGCTGTCGGAGGCCCCAGAGGGCGGCCTGCGCTGCGACCTCACGCTGCCGGCGGTGTGACGACGTCGCCGATCCTCCCCGCTTTCGCCAAAATCGCACGGTCACCTCACGACGCCAGCCGAATCGCCATGGGGCGGCGACGGCGGACAACGGGAGGTTCTATGATCATTTCGAAAGCGGCGGCCTTTGCGGCTGCGGGCGTTCTCGCGCTCGGTCTGACCGCCTGCGGCCCCGGCCGCGAGGGCGAGGGCCTCGGCACAGTGGCCGGCGCGATCGGCGGCGGTCTCATCGGCAACCAGATCGGCAGTGGCGGCGGCCGTGTGGCGGCGACGGTGATCGGCGCGGGCCTCGGCGGACTGCTCGGCAACCGCATCGGCGCGGCGATCGACGACGACGCCCGCCGTCGCGCCTCCGAGGCCGAGTACGAGGCGCTTGAGCGCGGTTACGACGGCCGCCCCTATGCGTGGCGCAGCGACCGCTACCGCGGCGAAGTCGTGGTCGGCCCCTACTACCAGCGCGAGAGCTACGAGCGTTGCCGCACCTACACCCGCCGCATCTACATGGACGACGGCCGGGTGATCACCGAGCGCGGCTCGTCTTGCCGCGGCCCGCGCGGCCGCTGGGTGGAGGTCGGCTGACGCCGGCCTGAACCACCGCGCTGACACGTGAGAGCCGCCCGGAGCCGACCGCTCCGGGCGGCTCTTTGCGTTTTCAGCCCTCTGCGAGCGCGGCGCGGGCGGCGAGCGCCCCGAGCGTCAGCCGCGCCGGCGGCGTCGCGAGATCGGTCGCGGTGGTGGCGGACAGCGCCGCGATTTCGTC
>NZ_JBHUER010000002.1:25500-320370 GCF_042681025.1 Methylopila henanensis | reverse complement strand
CCGCCGACCCCCCGCGCGATGGCCTCTGCGACGTCGGCCGCGGTGACGTCGGCCCCGAGATCGACGAAGGCCGTGCGCGCGCCTTCCGGCGTCAACCGTTCGCGGTAGGCGGCGCGCGCCGCGGCGTCGTCGGGCGCGTCGGCGGCGCCGGACGCTTCGGGCGCCGGACAATCGACTACGGCGCCGAGCCGGCGCGCCGCCTCCGCGCCCGCCGCATGCCCGCCGGCGACGGCGTCCGCCATGTCCGGCCCGTCCGTCACGATGATCGCGTCGCCCGCGCCGCCCCAGAGGTCGTCGCGCGGGGCGAGCCCGCCCGAGACCACCAGCGCGTCGGCGAACAGGCGCCGCGGCGCGGCGGCGATCCCCTCGCCGAAGCGGTTGCGGGCGGTGACGCTCACGACGCGGTCGCCCCCGGACGAGGTCTCCACGCCGTCCACCACGCTCGCGAAGCTCATTGGCGCGCCAAGCGCCTTGGCGAGGTTGACCATGGGCGTGTCGGGGTTCTCGCGCGCGTCGACCGTCATCTCCACCGTAACCCCGGCCTCGCGCAGGTCGATGGCCGTGCGGTGGCCTTCGTCGCTGGCGGTCGCGATCACGACGCGCGCGCCCGGAGCGACGGCGTAGCGGCGCAGCAAGGCGCGCGCGGCTCCGGCCAGGATCACGCCCGGCCGGTCGTTGCCGGCGAAGAGGAGCCCGCGTTCGCGCCAGCCAGTCGCGATCACCAGCGCGCGCGGTTCGATCAGCCGCAGCCGAAGGGGACCGGGGCGCGGTCCGGGTCCGCGGTCGAGCGCTGTCACGGCGCCGTTCGCGTCGACTGCGACGGCGACCGCGCGGAGCGCGATCTCGGCGCCCCGATCGACGAGGCCGGCGGCGCGGTCCCGCGCCCAGGCGAGCGGCGGCCGACCGTCGACCGTTTCGTCATAGAGGTCGGCGGCGCCGCCGACGCGGGGAGCCGCCTCGACCATAACGACGCGCAGCCCCGCCGCGGCGGCCGCGGATGCGGCCGCGAGGCCGGCGAGGCCCGCGCCAATCACCAGCACGTCGCAGCTCTCGCGCGTCGCGGGCGTCGCGACCGCGTCGAACGGCCGGTCGACGGCCGGCAACGGGAGATGTCGCGCGAGCCGCGCGGCGAGGCGCCGCCCGAGCGGCGGCAGCCGTCCGGACGCGCCCGCGGCGGCGGAGCCGCGTCGCTCGAACAGCCGCGCCAACGGAGATGCGTCGTCAGCGGGCGGACGGGCGACGAAGCCTTCGGTCAGCCCAAGGAAGTCCGCCGGGCCCGGATCGGCGTCGGCCTCTGCGCACGCCCAGGCGTGGGGATCGTCCGCGCCAAGCGCGAACAGGCCGCGCGGGCGGCCGAGCAGGGCGCTACGCCCGAACACCACCGAACCGGAGGCGAGCAGGGCGCTCGCCAGCGTGTCGCCGTAAAGGCCGACGAGCGGGCGGCCGTCATAGCGTCCGCCCACGGGTTCGCTGCGGTCGATCTCCGTCCCGAACCGGGCCGGAGCCGTGGCGGGCAGCCGGTGGAAGCCGCTCATGACGCTATCTCCGCGAGGCGCGGCGCAGCCCGGCGCGTCGGCGCGAACGGCGCGAAGTCGGGATCGTCTCGGCCGCCGCCGAGCGCGGCGGCAAGGTGTTCGGCCGCGGCGAAGACCGGGCTCAGCGCGTCGCGGCCGAAGCCCAACGCGAGCCACAGCCCGTCGATGTCGGCCGGTCCAATCTGCGCGCGGCCGTCGACGCCGGTCCAGAGCGTCACCGGCTGTTCGAACGCCACCTCGAGCGCGGCGAGTTCCGGCGCGAGCGCGATCGCCCGCGTCGCGATCGCGTCGGCCCCGCAGGGCCCGGACAGGGTCGCCGCGCCGGTCGCGCAGCGCGCGAGCGTGAGATCGCCGGCGATGACGGCGGCGCCCAGTTCGGGCGCTCCGGCCCCGGTCGTGAGCGCCGTCCGCTCCTCGCGCCGGAGCGAGAGCCGGCCGCGTCCCTCCCGCACCAGCCGGATCGCGGAGGCGTCGTCGGCGAGCGCCACCGCGCCGGCGCGCACGAAGCGGCCGCCGAGCTCCACGCCGATCACGGCTTGCCCGTCGCGGGCCAGCGCGTCGACGCGCGCGCCAGGAAAGATCGCGGCGCCGGCCTCCTCGGCGGCGCGGGCGAGGCCGAGCGTGAGGCAGTCGGCCTCGACGACCATGGCGCCGGCCTCGTGCTGGGCGGGCGCGAGCCCGCGTCCGCGCCCGAGCGGCGGCGCCAGGGCCGCCACCTCGCGGGCGGGCACCATCCAGGCCTCGACGCCATGCGCCTTGGCGTGGCCGGATTCGGTGCCGAGCGTCCGCACCCGATCCTCGTCGAGGCCGAGCGTGAGGCAGCCCGCGCGCTCCGCCATGGGAGAAGGGGTGAGCCAGCGGGCGAGCTTCGCCAGACGCTGCGGCGCGTCCGCCTGGATCGCGATGCGCCCCGCGTCCGGATGGGCGGCGCGCACCACCGGCCATGCGCGCTCGGCCGGCGTCGGCTCGATCGCGCCGGGCGCGAGCATCGCCACCGCCGCTCCGTTTCCGGCGCAGGCGCGGGCGAGCGCCGAAGCGAGCGCTCCTCCGCCGATCACGATTACGTCGTAGCCGTTCGCAGGCTGGGGCCGCTCACGGGCGGCGAAGGCGGACGGCGGAAAGGCGCGGGCGGGAAACAGGCTTCCTATCAATTCGGTCTCGTCGGCGGGACGCCGTCGGAATGACGGCCGGGTCGGGCTGGACCACGTCTAAACTAACGCGTCCCGCGCAGGCGTCAGCCGGTTCGATGTGAAATGGCCGCTCGTGGCGCCAAAGCGTTAGGACGGCGCGACCCCGTGCCTCTTCTCCCGGAGCGCCAACGCGGCTATGTCCTGCGCTGAATTTGGAAAAGGACCAAACTCGGCGATGGAGCTTTGGATCGTCCTCGCGGTGATGACGGGCGCGGCGATGCTGCTGGTGCTGTGGCCGCTGGCGCGCAGCCGTGCGCGCGAGAACGACGCCGCCGGCGACGTCGCCGTGTACCGCGACCAGCTCGACGAGATCGAGCGTGACCGCGCCCGCGGCCTGATCGGCGGGCGCGAGGCGGACGCCGCCCGCGCCGAGATCGCCCGGCGGCTGTTCGCGGCGACAGAGCGGAGCGAGGCGGCCCTCGCGACCGACACCGGACAGGGCGCGACCTGGCGCCGCCGCGTCGCGGCGGTCTCGGCGCTGGTCGCCGTGCCGGCGATCGCGCTTGGGACCTACGCCGCCATCGGCCGGCCCGACATCGCCGATCATCCGCTTTCGGCGCGCCTTAAGGCTCCCGTCGACACCAACAACGTCGCCGAGCTGGTCTCGCGCGTCGAAGCCGAGCTTGCGCGCAACCCGGGCGACGGCCGCGGGTGGATGGTGCTGGGCCCCGTCTACATGCGGCTCGGCCGCGCCGACGACGCCGCCACGGCATACGCCAACGCGATCCGGACGCTCGGGTCTTCCGGCGAGCTCGAGGCGAATCTGGGCGAGGCTTTGACGGCCGCCGCCGACGGCGTCGTGACCGCCGACGCCCGCGCGGCCTTCGAGCGCGCGGCGAAGGCCAATCCGCCCTCCGTGAAGGGCTCCGTCTATCTTGCCCGCGCCGAGGCGCAGGACGGCGATCTCGCCGGCGCGATCGCCCGGCTCAGGGCCGTGATCGTCGCCGCGCCCGCCGACGCGCCGTATCTCGACGGCGTCCGCGGCGAGCTGCAGCGCCTCGCCGCCACACCGCCGCTGCCGATGCCGAGCCAGGAGGAGGCCGCGGTCGCCAAGACGCCGGAGGAGCGCATGGCGCTGATCCGCGGCATGGTCGACCGGCTCGAGGCCCGCGTGAGCGAGAGCGGCGAGATCGGCGACTGGCTCCGCCTGGTGCAGTCGCGGGCGGCGCTCGGCGACCTCGACCGCGCCCGGTCCTCGCTCGCCGCCGCGCGCGAGAAGTTCGGCTCAGATCCACGCTCGGCGGCCCGGCTCGACGCGCTGGCGCTCGGGGTTGGTCTTGAGGGGCGCGGCGCGTAAAGGGTATCGGGATGACGATCGACGCCTCTCAGACCGCCTTTCCCTCGCCGCGCCGCCGCGGCGCCTCGCGCAAGCGCCGCCGTCTCGCGCTGTTCGGCCTGGTCGGGATCGTGCTCGCCGCCGCGACGGCGCTGGTGCTGACGGCGCTCGACGACACCATCGTGTTCTTCCGCACCCCGAGCGAGATCGCCCAGCGCGGCGAGGCGCCCGGAACGCGGCTTCGTCTCGGCGGGCTGGTGAAGGCCGGATCGATCTCCCATGACGGTCCGAACGTGCGCTTCACCGTCACCGACAACGCCCGCGACATGCCCGTGACCTATTCCGGCCTGCTGCCCGACCTGTTCCGCGAGGGCCAGGGCGTCGTGTCCGAGGGCGTGCTGCAGGACGACGGCACGTTCAAGGCCGACACCGTGCTCGCCAAGCACGACGAGAACTACATGCCCAAGGACGTCGCCGACCGCATGAAGGCGCAGGGTCTCTGGAAGGGCGACGAAGCCGGGGGCGCCAAGTGATCGCCGAGATCGGCCACTACGCGCTCGTCCTCGCGCTTGCGCTCGCGATCCTGCAGTCGGTGCTGCCGATCTGGGGCGCGCGCGTCCGCGACGCCGCGCTGATGGGTCTCGCGAGCCCGCTCGCCTTCGGCCAGCTCGCTCTGGTCGCGGTGTCGTTCGCGGCGCTCACCCACGCCTACGTCACCTCCGATTTCTCGCTCGTGAACGTGGTGGAGAACTCCCACTCCGCGAAGCCGCTGATCTACAAGATCTCGGGCGTGTGGGGGAACCACGAGGGCTCGCTGCTGCTCTGGGTGCTGATCCTCGCGCTGTTCAGCGCGCTGGTGGCGGGCTTCGGCCGCAACCTGCCGGAGCGGCTGAAGGCGGACGTGCTCGGCGTGCAGGCGACGATCTCGGTCGCGTTCCTGCTGTTCGTGCTGATCACCTCGAACCCGTTCGCTCGGCTCGACCAGCCGCCGCTCGAGGGGCAGGACCTCAACCCGCTGCTGCAGGATCCCGGCCTCGCGATCCATCCGCCGCTGCTCTATGTCGGCTATGTCGGCTTCTCGATGGCGTTCTCCTTCGCCGTCGCCGCCCTGATCGAGGGCAAGGTCGACGCGGCCTGGGCGCGCTGGGTGCGCCCCTGGACGCTGACGGCGTGGCTGTTCCTGACGCTCGGCATCGCGATGGGCTCCTACTGGGCCTATTACGAGCTCGGCTGGGGCGGCTTCTGGTTCTGGGACCCGGTCGAGAACGCCTCGCTGATGCCGTGGCTCTCCGGCACCGCGCTGCTGCACTCCGCCGTGGTGATGGAGAAGCGCGAGGCCCTGAAGGTCTGGACCGTGCTGCTCGCGCTCCTCACCTTCGCGCTGTCGCTGCTCGGCACCTTCATCGTGCGCTCGGGCGTCCTGACTTCGGTCCACGCCTTCGCGGTGGACCCGGCGCGCGGCGTCGCGATCCTGATCATCCTCGTGGTCTTCGTCGGCGGCAGCCTCGCGCTCTACGCGCTGCGCGCGCCGTCGCTGAAGCAGGGCGGCGTGTTCGCGCCGGTCAGCCGCGAAGGCGCGCTGGTGCTGAACAACCTGTTCCTGACGGCGGCCTGCGCCGCGGTGTTCGTCGGCACGCTCTACCCGCTCGCGCTGGAGGCCGTGACCGGCGAGAAGATCTCGGTCGGGCCGCCCTTCTTCAACAACACCTTCGGCCCGCTGATGCTGCCGGTGATGCTGGTGATGCCGTTCGCGCCGCTGCTCGCGTGGAAGCGCGGCGACGCGACCCGCGCGCTGAACGGCCTGCTCGGCGCGATCGCCGTCGCAGTGGTCGCGACCGCGCTGGTCGCGGGCTTCGTGCGCGGCGGCCCGACGCTGGCTCCGCTCGGCGTCGGCCTCGCGCTGTTCGCCATCGTCGGCGCCTTCGCGGAGATCGCCGAGCGCGCGAAGCTGTTCCGCGCCTCGCCGGCGGAGTCGCTCCGGCGCGCCCGCGGCCTGCCGTCCTCGGCCTGGGGCGGGGCGCTCGCCCATGCCGGCATGGGCGTGACGCTGCTCGGCGTCGTGGCGGCGACCGCCTGGGAGAGCGAATCCGTGTCGGCGCTCAAGCAGGGCCAGACGGTCCAGATCGCCGGCTACGACATCTCCTATGACGGCATGATCCAGCGGCAGGGGCCGAACTTCCGCTCGACGGTCGCGAAGCTCACAGTGCGCAGGGACGGCGCGGTGGTGACGCGGCTGGAGCCGTCGCGCCGGCTCTACACCGCCCGGCAGATGGACCTGACGGAATCCTCCATCGCGACCTTCGGCCTGTCGCAGCTCTACGCCTCGGTCGGCGAGGCGCGCGGCGACGGCGCGGCGGCGCTGCGCATCACCTACAAGCCGCTGGTGACGCTGATCTGGTTCGGCTCGATCTTCATGGCGCTCGGCGGTTGCCTGTCGCTCGCGGACCGGCGTCTGCGCGTCGGCGCGCCCCGCAAGAGCGCCCGCGCCCTGCCGGCCGCCCACCCGGCGCCGGCGGAGTGACGGCGCTGCGCTCGGGCGGCAGGCTCCTGGCCGTGATCGCCATGGCGTTCGCTCTGGCCGCGCCCGCCGCCGCGGTGCAGCCCGGCGAGGAGCTGAACGACCCGCAGCTCGAGGCCCGCGCGCGGGCGCTCAGCTACGAGCTCCGCTGCATGGTCTGCCAGAACCAGTCGATCGACGACAGCGACGCTCCGCTCGCGAAGGATCTCCGGGTGCTGGTCCGGGAGCGGATACAGGCTGGCGACAGCGACGCGCAGGTCCTGTCCTTCCTCACCGCGCGCTACGGCGAGTTCGTGCTGCTGCGGCCGCGCTTCACCTGGGAGACGGCGCTGCTGTGGCTGTTCGCCCCAGCGGTGCTGGCGGTCGGCCTGATCGGCTATCTCGTCTGGGGCCTGCGCTCGCGCCGCAGGGCGACGGGCGCCGACGGCCTGAGCGAGGCCGAGCAGGCGCGGCTGCAGGCCCTGCTCGACCGCGAGGACGGCTCCCGTCCGGCCTGAACGCAGGCCGCGCCGTCTCGCGGCGGCGTGATCGCCTTACGGAGATTTCATGCTCCGGACAGCGTTACGTAAGCTCGGACAGGTGAATCTCCGGACCGACCGCCCATATGAGGCGTCAGGTTCACCGCTTCGGAGATCTTGCCCGATGTCGACTTCGCCCCGTTCCTCCAAACCCGAAGGCGGGTTCCTGGCGCGCCGCCGCGCGACGCTCCTCGCCTCAGCGATCGCGCTCGGCGTCGCAGGCACGCTTGGCGTGCAGGCGTTCACCGTCGGCGTGACGCCGGCCCGCGCCGAATCCTCCGCGATCGCGCCGCAGGCGGCGCCGGCGCTTCCGAGCTTCGCCGACGTCGCCGACCGCGTACGTCCGGCGGTCGTCAGTGTGCGGGTGAAGACCGAGGCCACCGGCCCCCTCGCCATGGGCCCGGGAGGCCCCGGCGGTCCCGGAGCGCCCGGCCAGCGCGGGCCCGGCGGCATTCCCGGTCTCGACCAGCTCCCCGACGACCATCCGCTGAAGCGCTTCTTCAAGCAGTTCGGCCAGGGCGACGAGCAGCAGCAGCGCCGCAATCCGCGCCGCTTCGGCATGAGCCAGGGCTCGGGCTTCTTCATCTCCGGCGACGGCTACGTGGTGACCAACAACCACGTCGTGGCGAACGCCAAGGAGGTCGAGCTCGTCCGCGACGACGCCAAGACCACGCTGAAGGCCAAGGTGGTGGGCACGGACCCGCGCACCGACGTCGCGCTGCTGAAGGTCGAGGGCGACCGCAAGGACTGGCCGTACGTGACCTTCGCGGACAACAAGCAGACCCGCATCGGCGACTGGGTGATCGCGGTCGGCAACCCGTTCGGCCTCGGCGGCACGGTGACGGCCGGCATCGTTTCGGCGCGCGGACGCGACATCGGCGCCGGGCCTTATGACGACTTCCTGCAGATCGACGCGGCGGTGAACCACGGCAACTCGGGCGGCCCGACCTTCAACCTGCGGGGCGAGGTCGTCGGCGTGAACACGGCGATCTACTCGCCGTCCGGCGGCAATGTCGGCGTCGCGTTCTCGATCCCGGCCGAGATCGTGACCGACGTCGTGGCCAAGCTGAAGGACGGCGGCGTGGTCGAGCGCGGCTACATCGGCGTGCAGATCCAGCCCGTGACCGACGAGATCGCCGAAAGCCTCGGCCTGAAGACGGCGCAGGGCGCGCTGGTGGCGGAGGCGCAGAGCGGCACCCCCGGCGAAAAGGCGGGCCTGAAGTCCGGCGACGTCATCCAGAAGGTCAACGGCGAGTCCGTCGCCGAGGCCCGCGACCTGTCGCGCAAGATCGCGTCGTTCAGCCCCGGCACCAAGGTCGAGCTGACCTACTGGCGCGACGGCAAGGAGCTGAAGACCGACCTGACGCTCGGCAAGCTGCCGGACCAGCAGCAGGCCTCGCTCAACAGCGACGACGACTCCGAGAGCGACACGGGCGCGGCGAACGTCAAGCTTGGCATCCAGGTGACGCCGGCGAGCCGCGTCGCCGGTTCGGGCGACAAGGGCCTCGTGGTCACCGGCGTCGACGACGACGGCCAGGCCGCGGGCAAGCTCGAGCAGGGCGACGTGATCCTCGAAGTCGGCGGCCGCGAGGTGACGTCGGCCAAGGACGTCACGGCATCGCTCGACGCCGCCCAGAAGAGCGGAAAGCGCTCGGTTCTGCTGCGCGTGAAGCGCAACGACGCCACCCGGTTCGTGCCGGTCGAGATCGGCCGCGGCTGACGCCGCGGCCGCCACGCCCCGGGCGTCCGTGGCCTCCGAACCACGCCCGGGTCCGTGATGCGGGCGGCAGGCCGCTGTTTCCCCCTTCAGCGCGCCTGCCGCTTCGCCACCTCCAGCGGCCTTCCGGAGCCTCGTCCCTCGACTCCGGGAGGTCGCCTCTTCCCCGCCTGAAGCCCGCGGGCGCCGCCGCGGCGCTCAATCCGCTTGCGGCTGCGCGGGAGGCGCGCCATGACCTCGTCCATGAAGCTTCTGATCGTTGAGGATGACCGTGAGGCCGCGGCCTACATGGTGAAGGCCCTGAGCGAGGCCGGGCACGTGGCCGATCACGCCTCTGACGGCGCCGAGGGCTACGAATTCGCGACCTCCGGCTCCTATGACGTGCTGGTGGTCGACCGCATGCTTCCCAAGCTCGACGGGCTGAGCCTGATCGGCCGGCTGAGGGCGGAAGGCGCGACCACGCCGGTGCTGATCCTGTCGGCGCTCGGCCATGTGGACGACCGCGTGCAGGGCCTGCGCGCCGGCGGCGACGACTACCTCACCAAGCCCTACGCCTTCGCCGAACTGCTCGCCCGCGTCGAGACGCTCGCCCGCCGCGGCCAGGCCAGCGCCGGCGAGACGGTCTATCGTGTGGCGGATCTCGAGATCGACCGCCTGTCGCACAGCTGCAGCCGCGCCGGGCAGGAGATCGTACTGCAGCCGCGCGAGTTCCGGCTGCTCGAATACCTGATGCGCAACGCCGGCCAGGTCGTGACCCGCACCATGCTGCTGGAGAACGTCTGGGACTACCATTTCGATCCGCAGACCAACGTCATCGACGTCCATGTCTCGCGGCTCCGGTCGAAGATCGACAAGGGGTTCGACAAGCCGCTGCTGCACACCGTGCGCGGCGCCGGATATCTGATCCGTGACGGCGCTCGGTAAGCTTCTCCGCACCACCGCGTTCAAGCTCGCGCTCGCCTATCTCGTCGTGTTCGCGACGCTGTCCGTCGTCGTCCTGATCTACGTCTCCTGGCACGCCAACGCCCTGATCGCGGGCCAGCTCAACGCCACCGTCAACGCCGAGATCACCGGGCTCGCCGAGCAGTACCGGCAGGGCGGCATCCGCCGTCTGGTCGCGATCGTCGAGGAACGCTCCAACCGCTCCGGCGGCTCGATCTACCTCGTCACCACCATGACCGGCGAGGTGCTGGCCGGGAACGTCTCCGGACTGCCGGACGCCTCGCTCGCCGAAGCCGGCGAACGCGAGCTGCCGTACCAGCGGGTGGGCGAGACCGCGGCGGCGCCCTATCCCGCGGTCGTGCGTGTGTTCGTGCTGCCGGGCGGCTACCGGCTGCTGGTCGGGCGCGACACCGAGGAGCGCGAGCGGCTGTCCGCGGTGATCTCCAACGCGGTGCAGTGGTCGCTGGCGCTGGTCGTGGTGCTCGGCCTCGCCGGCGGCGTGTTCGTGGCGAAGCGGGTGCTCGGCCGCATCGACGCCATGACCGACACCGCCCGCACCATCATGGCGGGCGATCTGTCCGGGCGTCTCGCCGTGACGGGCTCGGACGACGAGTTCGACCGGCTGGCGCAGGCCACCAACGCGATGCTCGACCGCATCAACGAGCTGATGGCGGGCCTGAAGGAGGTCTCCGACAACATCGCCCACGATCTCAAGACGCCGCTGACGCGGTTGCGCAACCGCGCGGAGACCGCGCTGCGCACGGCGCGCAACGAGGACGAGTGGCAGGCGTCGGTCGAGCAGATCATCGCCGACGCCGACGCCATGCTCGGCATCTTCAACGCGCTGCTGCTGATCGCGCGGGCGGAGTCCGGCGGCGGGCGCGACCAGCTCGTTCCGGTCGACCTCGCCGACATCGCCCAGAGCGTTGCCGAGCTCTACGAGCCGCTCGCCGAGGAGCGCGGCGCGCGACTCACCGTGAGCGCGCCGACGCCGATCCGGCTGCTCGGCAGCCGCGAGCTCATCGGGCAGGCGGTCGCCAACCTGATCGAGAACGCGCTGAACTACGCCGCGGCGGACGGCGGCGAGGTCGCGGTTTCGGCGACCGCGGACGAAGACGGCGCTCGGCTCGTCGTCGCCGACCGCGGGCCCGGCGTGCCGGAGGCCGACCGCGTCCGCGCGCTGGAGCGCTTCGTGCGGCTCGACAGCAGCCGCTCACGTCCGGGCTCAGGCCTCGGTCTGGCGCTCGTCGCCGCCGTCGCCCGCCTGCACGGAGGGACGCTGACGCTTGAGGACAACGCGCCCGGCCTCCGTGCGGTGCTGGCCTTGCCGCTCACGCCGGCGGCGCTGCCTGCGCCCTCGACGCCGGCCCTCGCGCCCCCGCGCGGCGCGGCGTCGACGTAGCCGGGCGCCGTTTAATCCGTCATTCGGGCTTGGGGGCGGCCGCCCGGACGCTTACAACGTCGGGCGGAGGAAATGCCCATGACCGCTCGCAAGACGACCGCACGACAAGCGGCCGCGGCGGCGCAGGAGCAGGATGCGCGCGCGCTCGCCGTGCGCGTCCGGTCGTCTGCGACGCCCGCCGACTCGAAGGCCGCGCGCCGGAAGCTTGACGATCTCGCCGCCGAGGCGCCCGAGATCGCGGCGCTAGCTGAGCGGCCTGAGCTCCGCCAGTTGCTCGAGGCGGTCGCGGACGGATCGTCCTTCCTGTGGAGCCTGATCGAGCGTCAGCCGGCCCGCGCGGTCGAACTGTTCGAGTGCGAGCCGGAAGCGCGCCTTGCGGAGCTGCTGGACGCGGTCGCCGCCGCGCCCCTCGGCGACCGCGCGGCGCTCATGGGGCTGCTGCGTCGGTCCCGCGCCGAACTCGCGCTGCTGGCCGCGCTCGCCGACATCGGCGGGGTCTGGGGTCCGGCGGAGGTGACGTCCGCCCTGTCGAGCTTCGCCGACGCCGCCATTCGCGCCGCGCTCCGCTTCGCGCTGGTCGAAGCGCATCAGGCCGGTCGGATCGCGCTGCGCGACCCTTCCGACCCCGAGACGGGCTCGGGGCTGTTCGTGCTGGGCATGGGCAAGCTCGGCGCCGGCGAGCTGAACTATTCCTCCGACGTCGATCTCGTCATTTTTTACGACGCGCAGGTCGCGCCGCTCGCGGAGCCTGCGGAGGCGACGCAGACCTTCGCGCGGGTGACGCAGACGCTCGTGAAGCTGCTGCAGGAGCGCACCGCCGACGGTTATGTCGTGCGCGTCGACCTCCGCCTGCGGCCCGATCCCGGCGCGACTCCGGTCGCGCTCTCCCGCGACGCCGCGATGCTCTACTACGAGACGGTCGGGCAGAATTGGGAGCGCGCGGCCATGATCAAGGCCCGCGTCGTCGCCGGCGACACGGCCGCAGGCGAAGCGTTCCTGTCCGAGTTGCGCCCCTTCGTCTGGCGTCGTTCGCTCGACCACGCGGCGATCTCCGACATCCACGCGATGAAGCGCCAGATCCACGCGCACAAGGGCCATGGCGAGATCGCGGTCGAAGGCCACAATCTCAAGCTCGGCCGCGGCGGCATCCGCGAGATCGAATTTTTCGTTCAGACCCAGCAGCTTGTGGCCGGAGGTCGAGATCCCGACTTAAGAGTGCGCGGCACCGTGCAGGGCCTCGCCCGGCTCGCGGGCGCCGGCTGGATCACCCCGCGCGCCCGCGACGAGCTGACCGAGGCCTACGGTTTTCTGCGCACGATCGAGCATCGGCTGCAGATGCGCGACGACGCGCAGACCCATTCGCTCCCCGACGACGCGAAGGAGCTCGCGGCCTTCGCGCATTTTTGCGGCTTCGACGGCCGCGCCGCTTTCGCGGACGCGCTGGTGCGGCGGCTCGAACTGGTGCGGCGGCACTACGCCCGGCTGTTCGAGGACGCTCCGCCGCTCGCCTCCGACGTCGGCGACCTGGTGTTTACGGGCGAAGCAGACGATCCCGCGACGCTCACGACCATCGCCGCGCTCGGCTATCGCGAGCCCGCCTCGGTCTCCGCGATCGTCCGCGGCTGGCATCACGGGCGCTACCCGTCCATGCGGAGTTCGCGCGCGAGAGAGCTTCTGACGGAGCTGGTGCCCGCGCTGCTGACCGCCTTCGCAGCCTCAGGCCGGCCGGACGAGGCGCTGTTCGGCTTCGACAAGGCGCTGGAGCGGACTAGGTCCGGCGTCGCGCTTCTGGCTCTGATCCGCGCCAATCCGCAGGTGCTGTCGCTGCTCGCCGACGTGCTCGGCGCGGCGCCCAAGCTCGGCGAAACGCTCGCCCGCCGCCCGCGCGTGCTCGACGCGCTGCTCGATCCCGCCTTCTTCGGCCACCTGCCGGACGCGGTCGAGATCGAGGAGCGCGTGGCGCAGGCGCTCGATCAGGCCGCCTCCTACGAGGACGCGCTCGATCAAGCGCGCATCGTCGGGCAGGAGCTCAAGACGCTGGTGTCGCTGCGCGTCGCCGCCGGCGCGGTCGGGGCGGACCAGGCAAGCGTCGTCTTCACCCATATCGCCGACGCGCTGATCCGCGCCCTGTTCGAGCGCGTGGAGCGCGAGCTCCGCGAGGCCCATGGCCGGGTTCCCGGCGGCGCTGCGGCGGTGGTCGCGCTCGGAAAGCTCGGCGGCGAGGAGATGACGGCGGCGTCGGATCTCGACATCATCCTGCTTTACGACCATCCGGACTCCGCGCCCGACAGCGACGGTCCTCGCCCGCTGGCGCCGAGCCAGTATTACGCCCGCCTGACGCAGCGGCTGCTCGCGGCCCTGTCCGCACCGACGGGCGAGGGCGTGCTCTACGACGTCGACGTGCGGCTGCGGCCTTCGGGCCGCGCCGGTCCGCTTGCGACCCGGCTGAAGGCGTTCGAACTCTATCAGGCCGAAGAGGCCGAGACCTGGGAGCACATGGCGCTGACCCGCGCCCGCGTGGTGGCGGGCGGGAAGGCGTTCCGCCGCACCGTCGGGCGCGCCATCGGCAAGGTGCTGTGCGCCCCACACGACCGCGCCCGCGTGGCCGCCGACGTGAAGGCGATGCGCGCCCTGCTCGACAAGGAGAAGGGCGGCGGCGGGATCTGGAACCTCAAGCATGCGCCGGGCGGGCTGGTGGACGTCGAGTTCGCGGTGCAGGCGCTGCAGCTCGCCCACGCCGCGAAGAAACCCGAAGCCCTGTTCACGGCGGTGATCCCGGCGCTCGACCGGGCGCGCCGGCTGCGGCTGCTGTCGGCGGACGACCATGAGCCGCTGATCGCCGCGGCTCGGCTCCAGCAGGACCTGACGCAGATCCTGCGGCTGGCGCTCGGCGAGGCGTTCGACCCGGCGTCCGCCCCCCCGGCGCTGAAGCTGCTGCTCGCCCGCACCGCCCACGAGCCCGACTTCAAGCGGCTGGAGGCGACGCTCGCGGAGACGCAGAAGGCCGCGCGGCAGGCGTTCAAACGGGTGCTGGCGGGGCTGCGGTAGCGGCGGGCGAGACGACCCGCCGCCGTCTCAGGCGATCTTGTCTTCGAGGATTTCGCCGTCCGCCCGGACGGGCAGGCGGACCAGCACCACGGTGCCGGCGCCGACGGTGGAGCGGATGCGCATGACGCCGCCGTGCAACTCGGCGAGCGAGCGGGAGATCGCGAGGCCTAGGCCGGAGCCCTTGTGGCTCTTAGAGAACTGGCTTTCCACCTGCTCGAACGGGCGGCCGAGCTTCGGCAGAGCTTCCTTCGGGATGCCGATGCCGGTGTCCTCGATGTATAGGTTCATCGCGCCGCCGACCGCGCGGGTGCGCACGGTGATGCGGCCGCCGGGCGGGGTGAACTTCACCGCGTTCGAGAGCAGGTTGAGCAGGATCTGCTTGAGCGCGCGGCGGTCGACCTCGACCGTGACGCCGGTCGCGGCCTCGGCGCGCAGCGCGATCGACTTCTCTTCGGCCCGGGGCGTGATGACGCGCATGGCTTCGAGCACGACCTTGTCGATGTCGAGCGTCTCGCGCGACAGGCCGAAGCGGCCGGCCTCGATCTTCGACATGTCCAGCACGTCGTTGATGACGTCGAGCAGATGCTGGCCGCTTTCGCGGATGTCGCGGCAGTACTCGTAGTACTTCTCGGAGCCGAGATTGCCGAACATGCCGCTCTCCATGATCTCGGAGAAGCCGATGATCGCGTTGAGCGGCGTGCGGAGCTCGTGGGAGATGTTGGCGAGGAAGTCGGACTTGGCCTTGGAGGCGGTCTCGGCCTCGCTCTTCTGCTCGGCGTACTTCTCGGCGAGGTCGGCGAGCTGCTGGGCCTGGATCTCCAGCGTCTGCCGCGACTTGCGAAGGTCGGCGACGTTGGCGATCAACGCTCGCTCGCTCTCCATCAGCCGCTCTTCCTGCCGCTTGAGCGAGGTGATGTCGGTGCCGACCGAAACGAAGCCGCCGTCCTTGGTGCGGCGCTCGTTGATGTGCAGCCAGCGGCCGTCCTCGATCTGCGCGTCGTAGGTGCGGGCGCCTTCCTCGACGCGGCCTTCGGGCTTCACCGGCGTCAGGATCACCGGCTGGCGGCCGGCCGCGATGATGTCGTCCCGCGCCGCGCCCGGCGCGACGACCCCCTCGTCGAGTTCGTAGAGGTCCTGGAATTTCGAGTTGCACATCACCAGGCGGTTCTCGCTGTCCCACAGCACGAAGGCCTCGGAGATGGTCTCGATCGCGTCGCGCAGCCGCATGTCGGCGGTGGCGGCGCCCTCGGCGAGGCGCTTCTGCTCGGTGACGTCGACGCAGATGCCGATGAGGCGCGGGCCATCCTCGCCCTTGTTGCGCACCAGTTCGGCGCGGGCCCGCAGCCAGAGCCATTCGCCGCGCGCGTCACGGATGCGGAACATGCGGTCGATCGAGGTGGTGACGCCGCGGGCGATCTCGTCGGCGAGCGCGTAGAAGTCGCTGTCGTCGGGGTGGATCAGCGCGTTGAACTCGCCGAACGAGACCAGCTCGTCGCGCGGCGTGTAGCCGAGCAGCTCGAACAGCGAGCGCGACCAGAAGATGCGGCCGCGCGCGACGTCCCAGTCGAACAGGCCGGAGCGGCCGCGGGACAGCGCCGTGTCGACCTGCTGGCGGACATGGGCGTTGGCGCGCTCGCCCTCGCGGGCGCGGGCGGCCTGCCAATGGAAGGCGACGCCCAGCAGGGCGAGCACGAGGCTGGTGGAGGCGAACAGCGTGACGGCGCCATGCGTAGCCGTGCGCCAGCTTTCGAGCGCGGCGTCGACGTTCTGCACCAGCGCGATCTGTCCCGGACGGCCGTAAGGCAGGTTGCGGACGGTCGCGAGCGCGGTCACGCCGTCGGGCAGGGTCAGGCTCATCACGCCGGCGCGCTCGCCGAAGGTGGTGAGCGGCTGGGTCGCGCCGAGCAGCGTCACGAGATCCGAAGGCGGCTGGCCTTCCGGCGCGCCGAGCGCGACGGAGACACGGCCGGTCTCGTCGGCGACGTAAAGCCTGCGGCCGCGCTCCGTCGTGGCGCGGGGCAGGGCGGCGGCGACGTCGTCCCCGAGCTTGCCGTCGCGGTTCTGGTCGGTGACGCGCGGCAGCTCCTGCGCCGCCAGCGTCGCCAGCAGATCGAGCTCGTCGGTCGCGTTCCGGAGCGCGTCGCTCCGGCTGTCGAGCGCCTGCATCAGCGCCCCGGCGCCGACGACGCAGAGGAAGGCGACGATCAGCGCCGGGATGAGCTTACGGAGGACGGGTTCGGCGTCGTCGAGGCCGAATTTCGACCGGGACAGGGATCCTGCGATCTTCTTCACGCCGAAGCTACGCACAGGCATTCCCGCCACGTTGGCGCGCGCCATCGCAGTGTCCTTCCGGCCGATATGAGCTGAAGTCGATCGGAGAAGAACCCCACGTTCCGATTCGACTTGGCTATTAGAATCAATACCGGCCTGCACTGTCCAGTACGAATTAACGTACGATTAAATACTTTTCCTCGCGTGGCCGAAAAGTGGAGTCGAATGAATCACTTGGACGTCACCCCGAATTTCAGCCGAGGGCGCGCCGAACGATGTCGCCGACGTCGGCCGAGAGCCCGGACGCGCGGGACAGCGTCCGGAGCGCGTCCTCGGCCTTCGCGCGGCGGCCCGGCTCGAGCGCCCGCCAGGTCTTGAACGCGCCGAGGAGGCGCGCCGCGACCTGCGGGTTGCGCGCGTCGAGCGCGCGGGCGGTCTCCGCCACGAAGGCGTAGCCGGCGCCGTCGGCGCGGTTGAATTGGGTGGGGTTGGCGCCGAACGCGCCGACGAGGGAGCGGACGCGGTTCGGATTGCCGAAGTCGAAATAGCGGCTACGCGTCAGTTCGCGCACCCGGTCGAGCGTGTCGGGCAGGGGCGCCGAGGCCTGGATCAGCAGCCACTTGTCCATCAGCAGCGGATCGGAGCCGTAGGACGCCGCGAAGGCGTCGAGCGCGGCGTCGCGGGCGGGCGCGGCGTGCAGGGACAGGACCTGCAGCGCCATGATGCGGTCGGTCATGTTGGTCGCGCCGTCGAACAGCGCCTTGGCGAGCGCGACGCCTTCCGCGCCGCCGTCGGCGGCGAGGTAGTCCAGCGCGCTGACCTTGAGCGCGCGGCGTCCGGCGGAGGCGGCGTCGGGGCTGTAGTGGCCAGTGTCTTGAAGGCGCGCATAGGCGGCCGCGATCTCGTCGGCGAGGCTCGCCGCGATCGCGCCCTTCAGCGCGCGGCGGGCGGCGTGGATCGCGTCCGGATCGACGTCGTCGCCGATCTCGCGGGCGACGTCGCCTTCGCTCGGCAGCGCGGCGACCTGGGCGGCGAAGGCGTGATCGGTCTCGCCGGGCGCGAAGGCGCGGCCGACGGCGTCGGCGATCCGGGGCTCCTCCGGCGTCGCGCCGCCCGTCCTCAGCGCGGCGACGCGCGCCACGAGGTTGCGCAGCGCGACCGTCTGTCCGGCCTGCCAGCGGTTGAACGGATCGGGGTCGTTCGCCGCGAGGAACAGGTAGTCGTCGTCGGTCAGGTCGGCGGACAGCTTCACCGGCGCCGAGAAGTTGCGGAACAGCGAGGCGACCGGACGCTGCTCCAGTCCCTCGAAGGTGACCCGCGTGGTCGCGGAGGTCAGCGCGACGACGGCGTCCGCCTTCCGGCCGCCGACGACGAGCGGCAGATCGCGCCCGTCGGGGCCGACCAGCCCGACGACCATGGGAATGACGGCCGGCGCCTTGGTCGGCTGGCCGGGCGTCGGCGGCACGCGCTGCGTCGCCTCGATCGTGAAGGTTTTCGTCGCGGCGTCATAGGCGGTGGTCACCTCGACCGACGGCGTGCCGGCCTGATGGTACCAGAGCATGAATTGGTCGAGATCGCGCCCGGAGACTTCCGCGAAGCAGGCCACGAATTGCTCGATCGTGCAGGCCTGGCCGTCGTGGCGGTCGAAGTAGAGGTCCATGCCGGCCTTGAACGCCTCGGGCCCGATCAGGACCTTCAGCATGCGGATGACCTCGGCGCCCTTCTCGTAGACCGTCGGCGTGTAGAAGTTGTTGATCTCGGCGTAGGCCTGCGGCCGCACGGGATGGGCGAGGGGGCCGGAGTCCTCCGCGAATTGCGCCGCCCGCAGGTTGCGGACGTCCTGGATGCGCTTCACCGGCCGCGATCGCGTGTCGGAGGTGAACTCCTGGTCGCGGAAGACGGTGAGGCCTTCCTTCAGGCAGAGCTGGAACCAGTCGCGGCAGGTGATGCGGTTGCCGGTCCAGTTGTGGAAGTATTCGTGGGCGATGATCGCCTCGATGTTGGCGTAGTCGCCGTCTGTCGCGGTCTCGGGGCTCGCCAGCACGTACTTGTCGTTGAAGACGTTGAGGCCCTTGTTCTCCATCGCGCCCATGTTGAAGTGCGAGACGGCGACGACCATGAACACGTCGAGATCGTACTCGCGTCCGAAGGCTTCCTCGTCCCAGCGCATGGAGCGCTTGATGGCGTCCATGGCGTAGGTGGCGCGGTCCTCGCGGCCGTGCTCCACGAACACCTTCAGAGCGACGTCGCGGCCGGAGGCCGTGACGAAGCGGTCCTCCACCACGCCGAGGTCGCCCGCCACCAGCGCGAACAGGTAGGACGGCTTCGGGTGCGGATCATGCCACACGGCGAAGTGGCGGCCGTCGCCGGCCTCGCCGGTTTCGGCGAGGTTGCCGTTCGACAGCAGGACCGGCGTCTCGTCCTTCGGACCTTCGACGCGGGTGGTGTAGACCGCGAGCACGTCCGGCCGGTCCAGGAAATAGGTGATGCGGCGGAAGCCCTCGGCCTCGCACTGGGTGGTGTAGGCGCCGTTGGAGCGATAGAGCCCCATGAGCCGCGTGTTGGCGGTCGGGTCGATCTCGGTGACGATGGTGAGCTCGAACGGGCGGCGCGGCGGGTTCGCGAGCGTCAGCCGCTCCGGCGAGACGTCGAGCGCATCGGCCTCGATCGCGCCGCCGTCGATCGCGGCCGAGACCAGCTTCAGGTCCTCGCCGTCGAGCACGAGCGCTGCGCGCTCGCGGCCGTCCGGATTGGGGCGGATCGACAGCCGCGCCGTCACCCGCGTCGCCGTGGGGTGCAGGTTCACGTCGAGGTCGACGGTCTCGATCAGGAAGTCCGACGGCCGATAGTCGGCGAGACGGACGATCTGGGGGTCCTCGGCGCGCATGGCACGGCTCCGTCGGCTTGGGGTGCGAACAGGGCGTCCGGTTTAGGCTTGAGCGCGGGGCGGAGGCAAGGCGGGCCTGTCGACGGCCCTGCCTCGCCGCCATCAGCGGAACGCGCTGAAACGATCACAAAACCTGTTGTTTTCGAGGAGCCGTTCGTCTTGCGCGCTCCGGTCGCCGCGCCTAGGGTCCGGCCGATCCAAAGCCTGCCGGAGCATGAACGATGGCCTTCCTCGCCGACGCCCTTTCGCGCGTTAAGCCGTCCGCGACGATCGCGGTGAGCCAGAAGGCGCGCGAGCTCAAGGCGCAGGGTCGCGACGTCATCGGCCTCGGCGCCGGCGAGCCGGATTTCGACACGCCGCAGAACATCAAGGACGCCGCGATCGACGCCATCCGCCGCGGCGAAACCAAGTATCCGCCGGTCGCGGGCATCCCGCCGCTGCGCGAGGCGATCGCGCAGAAATTCAAGCGCGAGAACGGGCTCGACTACAAGGCGTCGCAGACGCTGGTCGGCACCGGCGGCAAGCAGATCCTCTACAACGCTTTCGTCGCTACGCTGAACCCGGGCGACGAGGTCGTGATCCCCGCGCCCTACTGGGTGAGCTACCCCGAGATGGTGGCGATCAACGGCGGCACGCCCGTGCTGCTGCCGACCACGCTCGAGCAGGGCTTCAAGGTTCAGCCCGAGGCGCTGGACGCGGCGATCACGCCGAAGACCAAGTGGGTGCTGCTGAACTCGCCCTCGAACCCCTCCGGCGCCGCCTACAGCCGGGCCGAGATCAAGGCGCTGACGGACGTTCTGCTCAAGCATCCGCATGTCTGGATACTGACCGACGACATGTACGAGCATCTTGTGTTCGGCGGTTTCGAGTTCACGACGCCGGCGCAGGTCGAGCCCGCGCTCTACGAACGCACGCTGACCATGAACGGCGTGTCCAAGGCCTATTGCATGACCGGCTGGCGCATCGGCTACGCCGCGGGGCCGGACAGGCTGATCAAGGCGATGGAGATGGTGCAGGGCCAGCAGACCTCGGGCGCCTGCACCATCGCCCAGTGGGCCGCGCTCGAGGCGCTGGCCGGGCCGCAGGATTTCCTCCCCGGCTTCCGCGTCGCGTTCGAGCGGCGGCGCGACCTGGTGGTCTCCATGCTGAACCAGGCGAAGGGGCTCAACTGCCCGACGCCCGAGGGCGCGTTCTACGTCTATCCCTCCTGCGCCGAGGCGATCGGCCGGACCGCCCCGTCGGGCAAGGTCATCGAGACCGACGAGGATTTCGTCTCCGAGCTGCTCGAGGCGGAAGGCGTCGCGGTCGTGCACGGATCGGCCTTCGGACTTGGGCCGAACTTCCGCATCTCCTACGCGACCGCCGACGAGACTCTGGAAGAGGCCTGCTCGCGCATCCAGCGCTTCTGCGGATCGCTGCGCTGACGCGCAGGGCGGCGGCCGGGTTTGCGTGTTATGATGCGGCAGGGGACGAAACCTAAGCCGCGCCGGGTGCGTTTCACCGGCGCCCGCATCAAACGATCGGAGATCGTCATGTCCTTCCGGCTTAAGGCTGCGCTCCTCGCGGCCGCGATCGCTGTCCCCGGCGCTGCGCTCGCCGCCGACATGGGCCACCCCACGGTGACCGTCACCAAGAAGCGCTACGTCGAGTCCGGCGTGCAGATCGGCACCCTGACCTGCAAGTCGCCGGGCGGCATCGGCTACATCGTCGGGTCGGACAACGACCTCGCCTGCGAGTATCGCCCGGCGGGCGCGCGGCATCCCGTGGACGCCTACATGGGCCGGCTGTCGACCATCGGCGTCGATGTCGGGGCGACCGGGCCGAGCGTGCTGAAATGGGCGGTCATCGCGCGCACCGAAGACATCGGACCCGGCGATCTGGCGGGACGCTACCGCGGCGCTTCGGTCAGCGCGGCGGCGTTGGTCGGCGGCGGCGCCAACGTCCTCCTCGGCGGCTCGGGCCGCTCGATCGCGCTGCAGCCGCTGAGCTTTGAAGGCCAGACCGGCATTTCCGTCTCGGCCGGCCTGGCGTCGCTGACGCTCGATCCGGTTTGACCGCGCGCCTCGCGCGGATGTGAAGTAGGTATTGCGGCCGGGCGTAACGTCCGGCCGTTTCCGTGCGTACCTCCCATGACGAAACGGGAGCGATCCATGCTGATCAAACGCACGCCGAGCTGGGCTCTCCGCGAAAGCGAGGCGACGCCGGAGGCGGTCGCGCTCGGGCGCCGGCGCTTCGTCGGCGCCGCAGCGGCGGGCGTCGCGGCAGCGCTGGGCGCGAGCAAGGCGGAGGCGGGCTGGCTGTTCGGCTCCGACGAGCCGGCTGCGCCGCCCGAGAAGGACCCGACCGCGGGCCTCTATCCCGTCAAGCGGAACGAGGCCTACGCGCTCGACCGCCCTGTGACGCCCGAGAGCGTGAACCTCGGGTACAACAATTTCTATGAGTTCGGCACGACCAAGTACATCGCGTCCGCCGCTCAGAAGCTGCCGCTCAGGCCGTGGACGCTGCGCGTCGGCGGCCTGGTCGAGACGCCGCGCGAGGTCGGGATCGACGACCTGCTGAAAGCGCTGCCGCTGGAGGAGCGGCTCTACCGCCACCGCTGCGTCGAAGCCTGGGGCATGGCGCTGCCGTGGAGCGGCGTTCCGCTGAAGAGCTTCGTCGAATGGGCGAAGCCGCTCGGTTCGGCCAAATACGTCAAGCTCACCGCCTTCCTGAAGCCCGAGGTGGCGAGCGGCCAGCGCAGCCCGCTGTTCGAGTGGCCCTATGTGGAGGGCCTGTCCATGGCGGAGGCGACCAATGAACTCGCCTTCCTCGCCACCGGCGCCTATGGCAAGCCGCTGTCGAAGCAGATGGGCGCGCCGATCCGTCTCGTGGCGCCGTGGAAGTACGGCTTCAAATCGGTGAAGTCGATCGTGAGCGTGGACTTCGTCGAGGAGATGCCGCGTACGCTGTGGGCGGCCGCCGGTCCGTCCGAATACGGCTTCTGGGCCAATGTGAACCCGAAGGTCGACCATCCCCGCTGGAGCCAGGCGCGCGAGCGCGTCCTTGGCACGGACGAGACCCGGCCGACGTTGCTGTTCAACGGCTACGCCGAGCAGGTCGCCGGCCTCTACAAGGGGCTCGAGGGCCAGAAGCTCTATATGTGATGCGGGCGGCCGATCCGTCGCGGCCGGGCGACCTTGCGTCCTAGCGTCTCGCATCCCACAGTTCCGCCATGCGCGCATGGGTGTTGACGGACGGAAAGCCGGGCGACGAGCAGCCCTGCCTCGGGGTCGCCGAGGCGGTGGCGGACCATGTCGAGAAGCGCCGCGTCATCCCGCGCCGACCTTGGGTGTGGCTTGCGCCCTGGGGCCCGCTCGATCCCCGCGACGCGCCCGACCGCTTCGGCAGCCCGATCGCGCCGTCCGGCGAGGGCTGGCCGGACCTGGTGGTGGCGGCCGGGCGTCGTGTCGTGCCGCACCTCCGACGCATCCGCGCCGCCTCTGGCGGGCGCACGATCACGGTCTTCCTGCGCGACGCGCGGGCAGGGTCCGGTTTCGCCGACATCATCTGGGTTCCGGAGCACGACACGCTGCGCGGGCCGAACGTGATCGTCACCCCGACGAGCCCGCACCGCATCAACTCGGTCCGGCTCGCGGCCGCGCGCGCGGCGCCGCCGCTGGTCCCGGCTTCCGTCACCGGACCGCGCGTCGCCGTGCTGCTCGGCGGCGACACGCGGCACGCGCGCTTCACCGAAGAGGACATCGACCGTCTCGCGGCCGGGCTTGCGCGGCTGCGGGCGGACGGGGCGGTGCTGCTCGCCACGGCCTCGCGCCGCACGCCCGAGCGGCTGAAGCTGGCGGTTCGGGCGATCTGCCACTACGTGTGGGACGGAACGGGGGATAACCCCTACATTTCGTTGCTGGCGCAGGCCGAAGCGCTCGTCGTGACCGCGGATTCCACCAATATGGTGGGCGAGGCGGTGGCGACCGGCAGACCAGTTATGGTGTTCGAGCCCTCCGGCGGGCGGCGGAAGACGCGCGCGTTTCTGGACCGGCTGACCGCGCTCGGCGCGATCCGGCCGTTCTCCGGCAGGCTCGAGCGCTACTGCTACACGCCGATCGACTCGACGCCCGAGGTCGCCGGCGCCATCGAGGCGTTGGCCGCGACCCGCCACATCCTGCGGCGCGAAGCCGAGCGCGACGGCCCGATCGTCGCGCGTGTCACGAACGGACGAATGCGATGACGACCGAACCTTTCCGCCCCGCCGCCGCGCGCCACGAGCGCGTCGTGATCCTCGGCTCGGGCCCCGCCGGCTGGACGGCCGCGGTCTACGCCGCGCGCGCCATGCTGGAGCCGCTGGTGATCTCCGGCCTTCAGCCGGGCGGGCAGCTCACCATCACGACCGACGTCGAGAACTATCCGGGCTTCGCCGAGCCGATCCAGGGCCCGTGGCTGATGGAGCAGATGCAGACCCAGGCCGAGCGCATGGGCGCACGCACGCTTGTCGATCATGTCTCGAAGGTCGACCTGTCGCGCCGGCCGTTCGTGCTGGAGACGGAGTCGAGCGGCGTCATCACAGCGGACGCGCTGATCGTCTCGACCGGCGCGCAGGCGAAGTGGCTCGGCCTCGACAGCGAGGAGCGCTTCAAGGGTTACGGCGTGTCGGCCTGCGCCACCTGCGACGGCTTCTTCTTCCGCAACAAGGAGGTGGTCGTGGTCGGCGGCGGCAACACCGCGGTCGAGGAGGCGCTGTTCCTGACCAACTTCGCCTCCAAGGTCACGGTCGTGCATCGGCGCGAGAGCTTCCGCGCCGAGCGCATCCTGCAGGACCGGCTGTTCGCGCATCCCAAGGTCGAGATCGTCTGGAACGCGACGATCGGCGAGATCATCGGCGGGGGAACGCCGCTCAAGGTCGAGGGCGTGAAGCTGGTCGACGTCCGCACCGGCGTCCCGACCGTGCTGAAGGCCGACGGCGTGTTCATCGCGATCGGGCATGCGCCGGCGACCGAGCTGTTCCGTGGTCAGCTCGACATGAAGCCGTCCGGCTATCTCGCGGTGCGGCCGGGAACGTCGCTCACCAACGTGCCGGGCGTGTTCGCGGCCGGCGACGTCGCGGACGAGACGTACCGGCAGGCGGTGACCGCCGCCGGCATGGGCTGCATGGCGGCGCTCGACGCCGAGCGTTTCATCGCGGCCGAAGAGGCTGCGCGACACGCGGCCTGATCATCATATGGCCGACGCCGGTCCTTGTGAGGCCGGCGCGGACCGAAGGGGGAGCGACGGATGGACTGGGACAAGCTGCGCATTTTCCACGCCGCCGCCGACGCCGGCAGCTTCACGAAGGCGGGGGAGATGCTGGGGCTCAGTCAGTCCGCCGTCAGCCGTCAGGTTTCCGCGTTGGAGCACGACCTGAAGGTGCCGCTGTTCCACCGCCATGCCCGCGGCCTGATCCTGACCGAGCAGGGCGAGCTTCTGTTCCGCACCACCCAGGACGTGTTCTCGAAGCTCGAGGCGGCGCGCTCCATTCTGACCGACAGCCGCGAACGGCCGAACGGCGTGCTGAAGCTGACGACGACGGTCGGTCTCGGCGCCGGCTGGCTGACGCCGCGGCTCAAGGAGTTCATGGAACTCTATCCCGACATCCAGCTCCAGCTCATCCTCACCGACGACGAGCTCGATCTCTCGATGCGGGAGGCGGACATCGCCATCCGGCTGCGGCAGCCGACCCAGCCGGATCTGATCCAGCGCCGGCTGTTCACCGTGCATTTCCACCTGTTCGCCTCGCCTGACTACATCAAGCGCCATGGTCGGCCGGCGACGGTCGCCGAACTCGACCAGCATCGCCTGATCGAGTTCGGGGGGCCGATCCCGTCCTTCCTCCAGAGCATCAACTGGCCGCTCACGGTGGGGCGGCACCCGCGCGATCCGCGCCCGGCGGCCCTAACGATCAACAGCGTGGCCGCGATCAAGCTGGCTGTCGAAAGCGGCGTTGGGCTCGCTGTGATCCCGGACTATTTCATCGAGCAGACGTCCGAACTGGCGCGCGTGCTTCCCGACGCCGACATGCCGGCTCTCGACGCCTATTTCGTCTATCCTGAAGAGTTGAAGAACGTGGCGCGGATCAACGTGTTCCGGGACTTCGTTCTGTCGAAGGCGCAACGCTGGTCGTTTTGACGCAGGGATGAGGAGCGCCGCGGCGCATTCTGCGCGGGCCGCTGGAGCAAGTGTAAGTCCTGTATGCGTTTTATGCGCCTGCGTTGCGATCATTGGGCAGCTTAAGTCGTAGGCAAATCGCCTAATCGGACGCCATTTGCATGGCCGGCATGCTTCGGGAAGCCTTGATCCGGCGCCTCGATGTCCCCACTGTCACCCCATGCTGATTGCATCGTCACGCGGCCTCCCTGCGCGGCGTCTGCAGCCGGCTGTTCCCCTCAGAAGTGAGCGCATTCCCCGGCGCGAGCTTCGAAACTCATTAAGCCGGCCCGTCATGGCCGGCTTTTTTTTGCGCGCGGGGCCCTGCGACGTCGCTCCGCTTGAGTTCGCCCGAGGGCGCAGCTACACCGCTGATCGTGCTGCGCTGCAATAAAGGGCTCGGGGATGAGGGAGCGCTTCGACGCGATCGATCTGAAGATCCTCTCCGAGCTTCAGGCGGACGGGCGGATCACGAATGTCGAGCTCGCCCGGCGGGTGGGCATCTCGGCGCCGCCTTGCCTCAGGCGGGTGAGGGCGCTTGAGGAATCCGACGCGATCCGCGGCTATCGCGCGCTGCTCGACGAACGCAAGCTAGGCTTCGAGGTCACGGCCTTCGCCATGGTTCAGCTGGCCGGCAATTCCGAAGCCGATCTGGCCGCCTTCGAGGACAAAGTCCGGCGCTGGCCGCAGGTGCGCGAGTGCTTCATGCTCTCGGGGGAGATCGACTTCATGCTGAAGTGCGTCGCGCGCGACCTAACCAGCTTCCAGAGCTTCGTGATTGAACTCACCGGCGCTGGCAACGTCAAAACAGTGAAGACCGCGCTGGCGCTGGGCCAGATCAAGAACGAGGCGGCGGCGCCGTTCGAGATGGTGGACTGACGTCGATCTTCGCCGCTGCGGCAAGTTTTCCGGGATCGGTTCCGCTCCTTGATCGTTGTGTCTGTGAGAGCGCCTCGCGAAAGCGCGCGGCGCACACCGATCAAGGGAGATCCCGATGGCTTATGAGGCGCACAACACCCCCCCGCCCGGTGCGCGGACCGAGACGCTGGAGCCGGTGGAGGCGAAGCAGGCCACCAACAAGCCGAAGGGCATGCCGGTGGTGCTGATCGCCAGCATCACGGCGGCGGTGGTCGCCATGGCCGTGGTTCTCTTCGGCTACGTCTGAGCCGGCCAGCAGCGTCAAATATCAAAACGGCCGCCCAAAGGGCGNCCGTTGTCGTTTGTGGAGACATGGGGCGCCGAAGCGGCGTCCGCGCCGTCCTCCTCAGACGAAGCGGATCTTGAGCACTTCGTAGCTCTTGCCGCCGCCCGGGGTGACGACTTCGACGGCGTCTCCGACTTTCTTGCCGACGAGCGCGCGCGCGATGGGCGAGCCGATCGACACGCGCCCGGCCTTCACGTCCGATTCCGGCTCGCCGACGATCTGGTAGACCTTCTCCTCGTCGGTGTCCTCGTCCACCAGCGTGACGGTGGCGCCAAAGGTGATGGTGTCGCCCTTGAGCTTGGAGACGTCGATGATCTCGGCGCGCGCGATGGTGCTCTCGAGCTCGGCGATGCGGCCCTCGTTCAGGCTCTGCTGCTCCTTGGCGGCGTGATATTCCGCGTTCTCGGACAGGTCGCCGTGGGACCGGGCCTCGGCGATCGCGGCGATGATGCGCGGACGCTCGCCGGAGGCGCGATGCTTGAGCTCCGCCTCCAGCGCGACGAGGCCGGCGGCGGTCATCGGGATCTTGTCCATTTCAGTCTCTCTTGCATAACCGCTTACAGCCCCGGGACGGATTCGCCTCGGGGAGCGGCTGACGGTTGGCCGGGAGAGCGCCGCTGAAGCGGTTCGGTCCCGGACGCTGACGAACGGCGGCCGGGTCGGCCGCCTCAGGCGAAATAGGATTGCAGCGCGCGGACTTCGAGGTCTCCGCCGAGATAGGCCTTGATCCCCTGCGCCGCGGCTACAGCGCCTGCGAGGGTCGTATAGTACGGCACTTTGTGCAAGAGGGCCGCACGGCGGAGCGAGCGGCTGTCGCTCAGGGCCTGGGCGCCGTCCGTGGTGTTGAACACGAGCTGGACGCCGCCGTTCTTGATCGCGTCGACCACGTGCGGCCGCCCTTCCAGCACCTTGTTGATCTTCTGCGCGTCGATGCCGTGGGCGGCCAGATGCCGCTGGGTGCCCGAGGTGGCGATGATCTTGAAGCCAAGGTCCGCCAGCATGCGCACGGGCGCCAGGATGCGGTCCTTGTCCGCCTCCTTCACCGACACGAACACCACGCCCGAGCGCGGCACGCGGGTGCCGCCGCCGAGCTGGCTCTTGGCGAAGGCGACGCCGTAGTCGACGTCGAGGCCCATCACCTCGCCGGTGGAGCGCATCTCGGGCCCGAGCACGGTGTCGACGCCGGGGAAGCGCGCGAAGGGGAACACCGCCTCCTTCACCGCGATGTGGCCGAGCGGCTCGGACGTCAGCCCGAACGAGGCGAGCGGCTCGCCCGCCATCACCCGCGAGGCGATCTTGGCGAAGGGCTCGCCCACCACCTTGGCGACGAAGGGCACCGTGCGCGAGGCGCGGGGATTGACCTCGAGCACGTAGATGACGTCGTCCTTGATCGCGTACTGTACGTTCATCAGGCCGCCGACCTCGAGCGCCAGCGCCATGGCGCGGGTCTGCTCCTCGAGCCGCCGGATGATCTCGGGCGACAGCGAATGGGGCGGCAGCGAGCAGGCCGAATCGCCGGAGTGGATGCCGGCTTCCTCGATGTGCTCCATGATTCCGCAGATGAAGACGTCCTTGCGGTCGCACAGCGCGTCGACGTCCACCTCGATCGCGTCGGAGAGGTAGCGGTCGAACAGCAGCGGGTTGCGCGACAGCACGGTGTTGATCTGCCCGGTCTTGTCGTTGGGGTAGCGCTGCTTGACGTCCTCCGGCACGAGGTCGGGAAGGGTGCCGAGCAGATAGTCCGAGAACATCCTCTCGTCGTGCAGGATCGCCATGGCGCGGCCGCCGAGCACGTAGGACGGGCGGACCACCAGCGGGAAGCCAAGGCCTTCGGCAACGACCCGCGACTGCTCGACCGAATAGGCGATGCCGTTCTTGGGCTGCACCAGCTTGAGCTTGTCGAGCAGACGCTTGAAGCGGTCGCGGTCCTCGGCGAGGTCGATCGCGTCTGGCGTCGTGCCGAGGATAGGCACGCCGGCCGCCTCAAGCGCGTTGGCGAGCTTCAGCGGCGTCTGGCCGCCGAACTGCACGATCACGCCGTGCAGCGTGCCGTTCGACGTCTCGGTCTCGATGATCTCCAGCACGTCCTCGGCGGTCAGCGGCTCGAAATAGAGCCGGTCCGAGGTGTCGTAGTCGGTCGACACCGTCTCCGGGTTGCAGTTGACCATGATGGTCTCATAGCCGGCCTCCGACAGCGCGAAGCAGGCGTGGCAGCAGCAGTAGTCGAACTCGATGCCCTGACCGATGCGGTTCGGGCCGCCGCCGAGGATGACGACCTTCTTCCGGTCGGACGGGCGCGCCTCGTCCTGCGGCTCGCCGCCGGCGAAGGCGGGCGCATAGGTCGAGTACATGTAGGCGGTCGGGGAGGCGAACTCGGCGGCACAGGTGTCGATGCGCTTGTAGACCGGGCGCACGCCGAGCGAGCGGCGCCGCGCGGCGACCTGCTCGGCCGAGAGGCCGGCGAGCGTCGCAAGCCGGGCGTCGGAGAAGCCCTGCGCCTTCAGCTTGCGGAACGCCTTCTCGGACGTCGGCAGGCCGTGACGGCGGACCTTCTCCTCGGTCGCCACCAGCCCTTCGAGTTGCCGCAGGAACCACGGGTCGATCTTGCAGGCGTCGTGGATCTCCTCGACGGTGAAGCCGAGCCGAAGCGCCTGCGCGCATTTGACGAAGCGGTCCGGCGTCGGGCGGCCGAGCGCGGCGCGGATGGCGTTCTTGTCGTCGCCCTGTCCGAGGCCGTCGATCTCGATCTCGTCGAGGCCGGTCAGGCCCGTCTCGAGCGAGCGTAGCGCCTTCTGCAGGCTCTCGGGGAAGGTGCGCCCGATGGCCATGGCCTCGCCGACCGACTTCATCGAGGTCGTCAGCGTCGGCTCGGCGCCCGGGAACTTCTCGAAGGCGAAGCGCGGGATCTTGGTGACGACGTAGTCGATCGTCGGCTCGAACGACGCCGGGGTCGCGCCGCCGGTGATGTCGTTCTCGATCTCGTCCAGCGTGTAGCCGACGGCGAGCTTGGCCGCGACCTTGGCGATCGGGAAACCCGTCGCCTTGGAGGCGAGCGCCGAAGAGCGCGACACGCGCGGGTTCATCTCGATCACGATCATGCGGCCGGTGGCCGGGTCGATCGCGAACTGGACGTTGGAGCCGCCGGTCTCGACGCCGATCTCGCGCAGGGTCGCGAGCGAGGCGTCGCGCATGCGCTGGTATTCCTTGTCGGTCAGCGTCAGCGCCGGGGCCACGGTGATCGAGTCGCCGGTGTGGATGCCCATCGGATCGATGTTCTCGATGGAGCAGACGATGATGCAGTTGTCCGCCTTGTCGCGGACGACCTCCATCTCGTACTCCTTCCAGCCGAGCACGCTCTCCTCGATCAGCACCTCGTCGGTCGGCGAGGCGTCGACGCCGCGCTCCACGATCTCGAGGAACTCCTCGCGGTTGTAGGCGATGCCGCCGCCGGTGCCGCCCATGGTGAAGCTCGGACGGATGATGGCCGGCAAGCCGATCTCCTCCAGGGCTACGAGCGCCTCGGACAGGTTGTGCGCCAGCCGGGAGCGGGGCGTCTCCAGCCCGATCTTGGTCATGGCCTCGCGGAACAGCTCCCGGTCTTCGGCCTTGTCGATCGCCTCGGCCGTGGCGCCGATCATCTCGACGTCGTGCTTCTCCAGCGCGCCCATCTTCTTCAGCGACAGCGCGCAGTTGAGCGCGGTCTGGCCGCCCATGGTCGGCAGCAGGGCGAAGCCGCCCGGAACGACGTGGCGCTCCTTGGCGATGATCTTCTCGACGATCTCGGGCGTGATCGGCTCGATGTAGGTGGCGTCCGCCATGTCCGGATCGGTCATGATGGTGGCGGGGTTCGAGTTGACCAGGACGATCCGGTAGCCCTCCTCCCGCAGGGCCTTGCAGGCCTGGGTGCCGGAGTAGTCGAACTCGCAGGCCTGCCCGATGACGATCGGTCCCGCTCCGATGATGAGGATCGTCGCGATGTCGGTGCGTTTGGGCATGTGAACCTGTCTCGGCGTCGTCTGCTGGCCGGGCGCGGTCGCCCCCGCGCGGACGCGCGAGGCGGGAAGGGCGATTGCGTGGCTGAGCGCGTTCCTTACATGGTCGAAGCCGGGCAGGGAAGCCGGGTTAGACGCATCCGGTCCCGCGGGACGACGATAACCGGAGACAATGTCGCATGGGGCTCTTCGAAAACAACCGCACGGTTCTCGTCACGGGGGCGTCCTCGGGGATCGGGGCGGAGCTCGCGCGGCTCTTCGCCGCGAACGGCGACCGCCTCGTGCTGACGGCGCGGCGCGAAGACCGGCTGAAGGCGCTCGCCGACGAACTCTGGACCAGGCATGCGGCGCAGGTCGACGTCGTCGTCGCGGATCTCGCCGCGCCTGAAGGCCCGCGCGAGCTGGCGATCGAGGTCGGTCGCCGCGGCCATGTGGTCGACGTGCTAGTGAACAACGCCGGGTTCGGATCGCTCGGGCCGTTCGTGAAGCAGCCGCTCGACCGCCAGCTCGCGATGGTGGCCGTCAACGTCGCGGCGCCGACCGCGCTCACGGGCATGTACCTGCCGGGTATGCTGGCGCGCGGCCGCGGCGGCGTCCTGAACGTCGCCTCGCTCGCGGCCTTCCAGGCCGGTCCAGAGATGGCGGTCTATTACGCCACCAAGGCCTATCTGCTGTCGTTCTCGGAGGCGCTGTTCGAGGAGTCGCGCCGGCAGGGAGTGACCGTCACTGCGCTCTGCCCCGGCCCGTCGCCGACCGAGTTCGGCGAGGTCGCCGGCGCGAACAATCTCCGCCTGTTCAAGACGGGCGTGGTGTCCGCCGCCGACGTCGCGAAAGCGGGCTTCGACGGCTTCCAGGCGAGGAAGGCCATCGTCATTCCCGGCGCCCTTCCGAAAGCGGCTGCGCTTTCCACCCGCTTCGTCTCGCGCGGGTTCACCCGCCGGCTGGCGCACGAGCTTCAGCGTTCGAAGGCCTGAAAACGCAAACAGGGCGCTCCGTGAGGAGCGCCCTGTCGCGATAAGTCCGAAACCCGGAAGGGCCTCGGGCCGAAATCACTCGGCCTTGAGGTTCGCGGCCTTGGTCTTGCCACGCTCCATGACGACTTCGAACGCGACCTTCTGGCCCTCGACGAGGGTGTGAAGGCCCGAACGCTCGACGTCGGAGATGTGGACGAAGACGTCCTTCGAGCCGTCGACCGGCTGAATGAAGCCATAACCCTTCTGGGTGTTGAAGAACTTGACGGTGCCGCTCGGCATTATCGCCTCCACTGGACAAGCGCGTGTGCGCATTTGACCGCATCCTCTCGTCGAGGCTTCGGCCGGGCACAATCCGAATTTGGCTCGTGTCGTAGAGGCAGTCGCTTTCGGCGTCACGCCGCATGCAAGCCAGACAAGGCGTCCAAACATCTGATTGCTGGTGCGACTATGGCGCACAGGTGGTGGGTCGCGTCAAGCTTCCGCCAGGGCTTTGGGACGGAACCGCGGGGCGTGCGAGCCGTTGTCGAACGGGGCGGCGGAGAGCGTCTCCAAGGAGATCAAGGCCTTGAAATCAGTGGGTGACAAGCCGGCGACATCGGCTTTGACTTTCGTCGATGACGGGTCGATCCCGAACCACCCGGAATGGCCGCTGCTTGTGCACCGGAAGGCCTTCGAAGCCGGCGGCGACGAACCCGCCGTCGCGGCCGAAGCGCTATTCGGCGCGAACGGCTGGGGCGGCTTCTGGCGCAACGGCGTCTACGCTTTCCATCACTACCATTCGACCTGCCACGAGGCTCTGGCGGTGGCGCAGGGCTGGGGCGAGATTAGATTCGGCGGCGAGGGCGGCGAAACGCTGCGGCTGGAAGCGGGCGACGTGGCGGTGCTGCCTGCCGGCACGGGCCACAAGCGAGTCGGCGCGAGCGACGACTTCCTCGTCGTCGGTGCCTATCCGCCGGACCAGCCCTACGACCTGATCCGCGACGCGTCCGAGCATGACGCCGCGCTTGGCCGGATTCGCGCCACGCCCATCCCTGCGACCGACCCGGTGTTCGGCGCCGAAGGCGGCCTCAGGAAGGCCTGGACGGCGGCCTCTCCGGACCGAAGCGGAGCATGAGCCAGATCGCCGCGGCGATGGCGACCGCGCCAAGCGCCGTTGACGCCGCGAGGGCCGGACCGGCGCCGAACGTCTCGATCGCGTAGGCGTAGAACAGCGGCGCCGCGGCCGCGGCGAGGAAGCTCGGCGCGACCAGTCGTCCGGTCAGCCGGGCGTAGTCACGCGGTTCGAACAGCGCGAGCGGCAGCGAGCCGCGGACGATCGTGGCGAGGCCGTTGCCGGCGCCGTAGAGCGCGCAGAAGCCGGCCGCGGCGAGCGCCGACAGGCCGCTCATCAGCCCCAGCACGAACGACGCCGCGAGGCCCGCGGCCGCGATCAGGTTGAGAAGCGTCGGGTCTATCCGCGCACCGAAGGCGACTTCGCACAGCCGCGCCGCCGATTGCGACACGCCGCGCAGCGCTGCGAGCGCGACCGCCGTTCCCGGCGCGACGCCGAGCCCGATCATCAGCGCGACCATCGCCGACGACATGCCTGCGGCGAGGAAGCTCGCGATCGTCGTGACGAGAGCGTAGAGCGCGCCGGCGAGCCCGACGTCGCGGCGCGTCGTCGCCCGCGGCGGCGGATGCAAGGTCGCTCCCGCCGTCGGCGGTTCGAACCGTCGATCCGGGATGCCGGCGTAGAGCGCGGCGCTCACGAGCGCGCAGGCGGCGTAGACAAGCGCGGCGGCGCGCCAGCCGAACGCGTCCGCAAGCCCGTGGCCGATCGGCCAGAACACGCTGGAAGCGAGCCCGCCGAGCAGCGTGATCTGCGACATCGACCGGCGCGCGTCGCGCCCGCCGATGCGGGCGAGGGCCGCGAAAGCAGCGTCGTAGAGCGTCAGCCGCATGGCGAGGCCAAGCACGATCCAGGCGGCGTAATAGCCGGCTGTCTCGTACGCGAGCGCGAGTCCAAGACAGCCGAGCGCGCCGACCAGCGCGCCGGCCACCATGGCGGGGCGACCGCCGTGGCGATCGATGAGCGCGCCCGCGAAGGGCGAGGCCAGCCCCATCGTCAGCAGCGCCGCGGCGAACCCGCCATGGACCTTCGTCTGGCTCCAGCCGAACTCGTCGGCGATCGGCTGGCCCAGCACGCCGATCAGGTAGTAGGTGACTCCCCAGGAGATGAGCTGGCCGGCGCCGAGCCGCCACGTCAGCCCGCGCCCGATCATCGCGCCGGGGGCGATGGGAGAGTGTCTGCGCCGTCGCCGAGCGGACGCTGCATCAGCACCGTGTCGACCCAGCGGCCGAACTTGAAGCCGACGGCCTCCAGCACGCCGACATTGCGGAATCCGAGCGCGGCGTGGACGCCGACCGACGCGGCGTTCGCCGAATCGCCGATCACCGCCACCATCTGCCGCCAGGGGCCGCGGTCGCAGCGCGCCACCAGTTCGCCAAGCAGCGCCCGGCCGACGCCGCGGCCGAGCGCGTCGTGGGCGACATAGACCGAATCCTCGATCGTGTGCCGATAGGCCGGACGCGCGCGGTAGGAGGCGGCGTAGGCGTAGCCCAGCACGCGGCCGGCTCCGCCGCTTTCGACCGCGACGATGTAGGGCAGGCCGGCCTGACGCACCGCCGCCATCCGCTCGCTCATGGTGGGCGCGGACGGCGCCTCTTCCTCGAAGGAGGCGAGGCCGGTCAGCACGTGATGCGCGTAGATCGCGGTGATGGCCGCGACGTCGCCCTCGTCGGCGTCGCGCAGCAAGAACGCGTCGACGCGGCTCATGCGGCGGCCTGCCGGCATTTTCCAGGCAGGTTCTGGTAATAGATGCTCTTGAGGCTCGCCTCGTACCAGGTCTGGCTGGCGCGCGCGGCGTCGAAGCCCTCCCGTAGCTCGATCGCGATGTCCTGTTCCGCGACGCCGGCCTGCGAGTTGTCCGGGACGGTCACGCGGCCCGCGATTCGCGGAGGCTCGACGTCGGCGATGAAGCGCCATTCCGGCTGGCCGCCGGTCGCGGCGTTGTAGTCGGTGCGGTCGCCGTCCGCCTTGGCGACGTAGACCTGACGGTAGAGGCCGCGGTCCTCGGGCGACTGGTCGAACAGGAAGGCCACGAACGGCCGGCTTTCGACGAACACGTAGAACTGGCAGTAGAGCGCGACCTTCGGCGGACCGGCGGGCTGCGCGGCAGGCTCCGGCGACGCTGTCGGCGCCGCAGGCGCGGCGGCGGTCTCGACGCGGGCGGGCGTGGAAGGGCGGAGCAGGTAGACGCCGGCGCCCAAGGCGAGCGCGGCGGCCAGGCCGGCTGAGATCAAGGCGATACGCGGCATGCGGTGGTCCCGACGTGTGGTCGACGTCGGGATATTAGGCGGACGGGGGCGACGCGACAGCCCCCGAAATCGCGAGCGTCCGGCCTCGCGCCCGTCCGCAGCCGCTCAGGCTTTCCGCTCGTCCATCATCCCGACGAAGCGGTGGAACAGGTAGTGGCTGTCCTGCGGGCCGGGCGAGGCCTCGGGATGGTGCTGCACGGAGAAGGCCGGACGGTCGGTCAGCTCGATGCCGCAGTTGGAGCCGTCGAACAGCGAGACGTGGGTCTCTCGCGCGCTCGCCGGCAGGCTGTCGCGGTCGACCGCGAAGCCGTGGTTCATCGAGGTGATCTCGACCTTGCCGGTGGTGAGATCCTTCACCGGGTGGTTCGCGCCGTGATGGCCCTGCCGCATCTTCTTGGTGCTTGCGCCGACGGCGAGCGCCAGCATCTGGTGGCCGAGGCAGATGCCGAAGGTCGGAATCTTCTTTTCGAGCACGCCCTGGATCATCGGAACGGCGTAAGCGCCGGTGGCGGCCGGATCGCCGGGGCCGTTCGACAGGAACACCCCATCGGGATCGAGCGCCAGGACCTCTTCGGCGGTCGCGGTCGCCGGCAGGACGGTGACCTCGCAGCCCGCCGTGGTCAGCATGCGCAGGATGTTGCGCTTGAGGCCGTAGTCGACCGCGACGACGCGCTTCGGCTCCACGCCCTCCGGGCGCGCGCCATAGGCGCCGGGCCAGGTCCAGCCGGCCTCGTCCCAGCCGTAGCGCTGGGTGGCGCCCACCAGCGGCACGAGGTCCTGCCCCTCGAGGCCGGCGAAGCCGTCGAGCGCGGCCTTGATCGCGGCGTCGTCGAAGCGGCCGTCCGGCGCATGGGCGATCACCGCGTTCGGCATGCCCTTTTCGCGTATGAGCGCGGTCAGAGCGCGGGTGTCGACGCCGGCGATCGCGACGATGCCGCGCGCCTTCAGCCACGCGTCGAGGTCGCGGGTCGCGCGCCAGTTGGACGGGCTCGTCACGTCGGCGGCGAACACCGCGCCGCGCACGCCCGAAGCGCCCGCCATGTTCACGGTCTCGACGTCGTCGTCGTTCACTCCGACATTGCCGATGTGCGGGAAGGTGAAGGTGATGATCTGGCCGGCGTAGGACGGATCGGTCAGGATCTCCTCATAGCCGGTCATCGCGGTGTTGAAGCAGAGCTCGCCCGCGGCGGCGCCGACGGCGCCGAGGCCGTCGCCCTCGATCAGGGTGCCGTCGGCGAGCAGCAGCCGCGCCGTGGGGCGCGCTTCGTCCCAGCCGCCGTGAGCGGCGTCTTGTTCGTGAGCCATGATTGTCTTAAGTCCCGTCGCGCGATCACGCGCCGACGCCTGACGCGCCGATGCGGCCGGAACCTAGGCGCCGCGCCCCGAAGCGTCAACTTTAGAGTGCTTTTTTCGGGGCGGACCGCGGTCAATCTGTAAGGACAAAAAAGATGCGTGAGGCGATCAGCGCCGCCCTCAAGGACGCCATGAAGGCCCGCGACGCGGAGCGCACGGGCACGCTCCGCCTGATCGGCGCGGCCATCAAAGATCGCGACATCGAGGCCCGCGGCGCCGGGAAGGGGACGGCGACCGACGATGAGCTGAAGCAGCTCCTCGCCAAGATGATCAAGCAGCGCCAGGAGAGCGCCTCGATCTACGAGCAGAACGCGCGCCCCGAGCTCGCCGCCAAGGAGAAGGCCGAGATCGCCGTGATCCAGCAGTTCCTGCCGCAGCAGATGTCGGACGCGGAGGTCGCCGCGGCGATCGACGCCGCCATTGCCGAGACCGGCGCCGTCAGCATGAAGGACATGGGCAAGGTGATGGGCGTGCTGAAGGCGAAGCACACCGGCACCATGGATTTCGCGGCTGCGAACGGCGCGATCAAGGCCAAGCTGACGGGCGGCTGAGGCCTCGCGAGAGCGGCGTCGTCCCGGACGAGCGTAGCGAAATCCGGGATGGTCTCCAGAACGAGCCCGGAGACCTGCATCGTCGGGCCCATCGCGGGTCGACCTTCGCGCGCATCCTCGGAGAACGAACCCGGATCGGCCTTCGGCCGTCCGGGATGACGTGCGTTGGACCGGTCGTCCTACGGGCTACTTCCCCAGAGCGGCGGCGTTCGGCGCGACGACGGCGAACAGGTCGGCCAGTCCCGCCAGCGCGCCGTCGTGGACCTCCTGCGCCGAACGCGCCGGCTTGCCGACGGCGCCGGGCAGCGCGCGGGTCGCGGTCGCGTTCTCCACGATCGTCACGCCGTAGCCGAGGTCGACCGCCGCGCGGGCGGTGGAGTCGACGCACATGTGCGTCATGAACCCGACGAGGATCAGGTTCTTGCGGCCGAGCGCCTTCAGCGCCGGGTCGAACTCCGGATTGGTGAAGCCGTTCGGAAGCCCCTTCGAAAACACCGGCTCGTCGCCCTGCGGGGCGGCCTGAGGCGCGATCTCGGCCCCTTTGGTGCCTTCGACGAAGATGCCGGCCGGCGAGCGGTGGACGACGTGGACGATCGGCGTCCCCGCCGCGCGGGCCTGCGCCAAAAGGTCGGCGATCGCGTTCAGCGCGGGCGCGGAGCCGGGCAGGGCGATCGGCCCTTCGACATATTCGTTCTGGGCGTCGATCACGACCAGCGTCGCGTCGGCGAGAGAGGCCGGCTGGGGCGAGGCGCCGGAGAGGTCGCGAAGGGTTTTGGGGGCTTCGGTCATGCCGCTCTCCATGAGAGGTTCCGGATCGATCGGACGCCTAGCATGGAGCGAAGGTCGGACTCCGCCATCGGCACGTTAGGCCAAGATCGGCGCGTCCGGCGTCAGAACGCCCCGAGCACGATGGCGCCGACGAAGGTGAAGGCCGCGACGACGGCCATGACGTCAAGCCTTTTCACAGCGCTCATCGGGGAAGCTCCCTTTTCCCAGCTGTGTGGATAAAGACTATTCATTCAATAGACAATACCTGGGAAGCGGATCCGCCATGCGCCGCCGCGCCTGCGAGCCACCCAGCGTCATTGAGGCGGCGTTAAGAGAACGCCCGGCATTTTACGCGTCATGCGGACATGGCGTCGTCTTGGTCTGGCTTTCTGCGCGGTCGCCGCCGTATCCGGCTGCGGCTTCTTCGACGGCGAGGAGCGCGAGCCCTGGCGCGGCAAGGTCGAAGCCGCTTGCATCGCCGCCAAGCTCGTGACCAAGACCGACTTCACGCGGCCGATCGACGAGATCGACGGACCCGGCGTCTGCGGGCTGGAGCGCCCGTTCCGAATCTATGCGCTCGCCGACGGATCGGTGGGCGTGCAGCCGTCGGCCCGGCTCGGCTGCCCCATGACGGCCGTGCTGAACGACTGGGTCGTCCGCAGCGTGCAGCCCGCGGCGCAGGCCCGCTTCGGCGTGGCCGTGGTGGAGGTCCGCAACATGGCCTCCTACGCCTGCCGCACCCGCAACAACAAGCGCGGCGGCAAGCTCTCCGAGCACGCCTTCGGCAACGGCCTCGACATCGGCGGTTTCGTGCTGGCCGACGGCCGCGAAATCTCCGTGCTGAAGGACTGGCGGAACGGAACGCCGGAGGCTCAGGCTTTCCTGCGCGAGGTGACCGCCGGCGCCTGCGGCGCGTTCAAGACCGTGCTCGGCCCCGGCAGCGACGGCCACCACGAGAACCACCTGCACCTCGACCTCGCGCGCCATGATCCGGCCGGGCGTCGCGCCTATTGCCGGCCGAAGCCGGTCGTGCCCGATCTGCCGCCTGAGCCGGAGATCGCGCCGCTCTCGGAGGAGCCCGCGATCAGCTACGCGCCGGAGGCGACGCCGTTCGACGGTCCGACCGGGTCGATCCGGCCGCGCCGGGGCGTCGAGATCATGGAGCCTCCGCCGGGATGGGACGAGGGCGAGGATTGAGAGCTGATCAGCCGGCGGCGATCTTCGGCTTCGGCGCGCCGTAGAGGTGCTCTTCCGCGGGGAACCGGCGCTCGCGCACGTCCGCCGCGTAGGCTTCCGCGGCCGCCTTCATCGTCGCGCCTACGTCGGCGTATTTGCGCACGAACTTCGGCACATGGCCGAAGGTCACGCCCATCATGTCGTCGGTGACGAGAATCTGGCCGTCGCATTCAGCCGAGGCGCCGATGCCGATGGTCGGCACGCGGATGGTCTCGGTGATGCGGGCCGCGAGCGGCGCGACGACGCCCTCGACCACCACGGCGAAGGCGCCGGCGTCGGTCACGGCGCGGGCGTCGGCGAGGATGGTCTCGGCCTCCGCCGACAGCTTGCCGCGGGCGGAGTAGCCGCCGAGCGCATTCACCGACTGCGGCTGCAGGCCGATATGGGCGAGCACGGGCACGCCGCGCTGGGTGAGGAAGGCGATGGTTTCGGCCATCACCGCGCCGCCCTCAAGCTTGACGGCGCCGCAGCCGGTCTCGGCGAGGATGCGCGCCGCGTTGCGGAACGCCTGAGCTGGGCTCTCCTGATAGGAGCCGAACGGCAGATCGACGACCACCAGCGCGCGCTTCGCGCCGCGCACGACGGCCGCGCCATGGGCGATCATCATGTCGAGCGTGACCGGGATCGTGCTCGGCAGGCCGTAGACCACCATGCCGAGGCTGTCGCCGACGAGCAGAAGATCGCTCGCCTGGTCCAGCGCTTCGGCCACCGGGGTCGTGTAGGCGGTGAGGCAGACCAGCGGCGTGCCGCCCTTCGCCGCGCGGATCGCGGCGACGGTGACCGGCTTGGTCGAGGCCGCGGTCAGCGGCGGCTTGGTGTGCGCGCTCATGAGCGTCCAATCCTCCGGGCGGCGACTGTCGCCGCCAGCCGGCCCCTCCCACAGAGACCGGGGGCCTTCGGCGCCCGAGATTTGGTCGCCGAGCGCCGCTTTCGCCAGTGTTTTATCGCCTCGGCGTCGGGAAAGCGCCGATTACTTCGTTGAAGGCTCCGTTCCCCGATCCGAACAGCGGGCCGGGGGACCGGAGAAAGCGTCAGGCTACGGCGGCCTTGCGGGTCGCGGCCTTGCGGGCCTTCAGCGCCGCCTGCGCGGCGGCGAGACGGGCGATCGGCACGCGGAACGGGGAGCAGGACACGTAGTCGAGCCCGACCTCCTCGCAGAAGGCGACCGAATCCGGATCGCCGCCATGCTCGCCGCAGATGCCGAGCTTGATCTTCGGGCGGACCGAGCGCCCGCGCTCCACGCCGAGGCGCACCAGATCGCCCACGCCGTCGCGGTCGATGGTCACGAACGGATCGTAGGGCAGCAGCTTCTTCGCCACGTAGGGTCCGAGGAAGGCCGAGGCGTCGTCGCGGCTGATGCCGAGCGCGGTCTGCGTCAGGTCGTTGGTGCCGAAGGAGAAGAACTCCGCCGTCTCCGCGATCGAATCGGCCTTGATGCAGGCGCGCGGCAGCTCGATCATGGTGCCGACCTGATAGACGAGTTTCTCGCCGGTCTCCTTCTCGACCTCCTTCGCCACCGCGTCGATGCGCGCCTTCACAAAGTCGAAGTCCGGCCGGCCCATCACGAGCGGCACCATCACCTCCGGCGTCACCGCGGCGCCGGTCGACTTGGCGGCCTCGATGGCGGCCTCGAAGATGGCGCGCGCCTGCATCTCGGCGATCTCGGGATAGGCGATCGCGAGACGGCAGCCGCGGAAGCCGAGCATCGGATTGAACTCGTGCAGCTCGGCGGCGCGGTTGCGCAGCTTGTCGGCGGGCACGCCCATGGCGGCCGAGACCTCGGCGATGTCCTTCTCGGTGTGCGGCAGGAACTCGTGCAGCGGCGGGTCGAGCAGGCGGATCGTGACGGGAAGCCCCTTCATGATCTCGAACAGCGCCACGAAGTCCGCCCGCTGGTAGGGCAGCAGCTTCGCGAGCGCCTTGCGGCGACCGGCCTCGTCGTCGGACAGGATCATCTCCCGCATCGCCACGATGCGCTTGTCGTCGAAGAACATGTGCTCGGTGCGGCAGAGGCCGATGCCCTCGGCGCCGAAGCGGCGGGCGGCGCGGGCGTCGTCCGGGGTCTCGGCGTTGGCGCGCACGCCCATGCGGCGGACCTCGTCGGCCCAGCGCATCAGCGTCGCGAAGTCGCCGGAGAGCTCCGGCTGGATCATGGCCACCGGGCCGTCGAGCACCTGTCCGGTCGAGCCGTCGATGGTGACGACGTCGCCCTCGCGGAACACGCGGCCGGCGACGGTCAGCGTGCCGGCCTTCTCGTCCATGCGCAGCATGCCGGCGCCGGAGACGCACGGCTTGCCCATGCCGCGGGCGACGACCGCGGCATGGCTCGTCATGCCGCCGCGCGTGGTGAGGATGCCCTCCGAGACGTGCATGCCGTTGATGTCTTCGGGCGAGGTCTCGGTGCGCGCGAGGATGACCTTCTTACCGGCGGCGACGGCGGCCTCCGCGGCCTCCGACGAGAACACCAGCTCGCCCTGCGCGGCGCCGGGGGAGGCGGGCAGGCCGGTCGCGATGATCTTGCGCTCAGCCTTCGGATCGATCGTGGGATGGAGGAGCTGGTCGAGCGCAGCCGGGTCGACCCGTTCCACGGCCTCCTCGCGGGTCAGCGTGCCGTCGCTTGCGAGATCGACCGCGATCTTGAGAGCGGCCTTGGCGGTGCGCTTGCCGTTGCGGGCCTGCAGCATCCACAGCTTGCCGCGCTCGACCGTGAACTCGAGATCCTGCATGTCGCGGTAGTGCTTCTCCAGCGTCTGCGAGACGCGGACGAACTCTTCGAACACTTCCGGCAGGCGCTTTTCCAGCGACGGAGCCTTCACGTCGCCCTCGATGCGGGCGGCTTCGGTCAGCGGCTGCGGGGTGCGGATGCCCGCGACCACGTCCTCGCCCTGCGCGTTGATCAGGAACTCGCCATAGAGACGGTTCTCGCCGGTCGACGGATTGCGCGTGAAGGCGACGCCGGTGGCCGATGTGTCGCCCATGTTGCCGAACACCATCGCCTGCACGTTGACCGCGGTGCCCCAGCTCTCGGGGATCGCGTTCAGGCGGCGGTAGGTGATCGCGCGGGCGTTCATCCAGGACGAGAACACGGCGCCGATCGCGCCCCAGAGCTGGTCGCGCGGATCCTGCGGGAAGGGCGCGCCGGTCTCCTTCTGCACCTTGGCCTTGTAGGCCTCCACAAGCTTGACCAGATCGTCGGCGTCGAGCTCGGTGTCCTCGGAGACGCCCTTCCGCTCCTTGGTCATTTCGAGGATGTCCTCGAACTGGTGATGGTCCACGTCGAGCACGACGTTGGAGTACATCTGAATGAAGCGCCGGTAGCTGTCATAGGCGAAGCGGCGGTTGTCGGAGCCTTTGGCGAGCCCTTCGACCGTCACGTCGTTGAGGCCGAGGTTGAGGATCGTGTCCATCATTCCCGGCATCGAGGCGCGCGAGCCGGAGCGCACCGACACCAGCAGCGGGTTCTCCGCGTCGCCGAAGACGCGGCCGGTGATCTTCTGGATGTGATCGAGGCCCGCCTCGGTCTGGGCCGCCAGCTCGGAGGGGTAGCTCCGGCCGTTGTCGTAATAGTGAGTGCAGACTTCGGTCGTGATGGTGAAGCCGGGCGGCACGGGCAGGCCGAGATTCGCCATTTCGGCCAGGTTCGCGCCCTTGCCGCCGAGAAGCTCGCGCAGCTCGGCGCGGCCTTCCGCACGACCGTCGCCGAAGGTGAGCACCCACTTAGTCATCAAGCGTTTCTCCGAATAGCCGCGAAGGTCGATCGCCTGCCGGCGTCCTGCCGCGACGGCAGCTTGCACGGCGCCGCAGCAAAGGCAAGATGTCGCACCGCGACTTAAGGAGGAATGCTTAAGTCGCATTCTGGCGCCTGGAACACCAGGGCCTCGCTGCGGTTGCTCACATCAACCGCGCAGTCGCACAAAAGCAAGGCGTGGTTCGCCTTATCTTCGCTCCTGCGAGTGACTTGCAAGGGTTGCAGTTGCGAACGATAGTCAGAAGCGTTCAAGGCCACTCCTAAAAATGCGAGCGATCCATCCATGATCGACGTCCCGCAGACGTCTGCGTCCTCTCCGTTGTCGGGCTGGCGGGGGCAACCCGGCGCGCCGTCGCTGCAGGAGGCGCATGGCTCGGTCGGGGTGGGCGGAGTGACGCGGCTCCGCCGGTTCCTCGCGTTCTTCGGACCGGGCTACCTCGTCGCCGTCGGCTACATGGACCCCGGCAACTGGGCGACCTCGCTCGCGGGCGGATCCCAGTTTGGCTACACGCTGATGGCGGTGGTCGCGCTGTCGTCGCTGATGGCGATGCTGCTGCAGGCGCTGTGCGCGCGGCTCGGCGTCGGGGCGGGGCGGGATCTCGCGCAGGCCTGCCGCGACGCCTTCCCGAAGCCGATCGCCTTCGTGCTCTGGATTCTCGCGGAAGCCGCGATCTGCGCCACCGACCTCGCCGAGGTCATCGGCACTGCGATCGGCCTCAATCTGCTGTTCGGCGTTCCGCTCGAGATCGGCGTCCTCATCACCGCGCTCGACGTGTTCCTCGTGCTGATGCTTCAGCGCATCGGCTTCCGCTGGATCGAGGCCTTCGTCATCGGCCTGCTGTTCGTGATCGCGGCCTGTTTCGCGATCCAGCTCGCCATGGCCGACCCGGACCTCGGCGCCGTCATCCGCGGCCTCGCGCCGACCGCCGAGCTCGTCCAGAATCCGGCGATGCTCTACATCGCGCTCGGCATCGTCGGCGCGACGGTGATGCCGCACAATCTCTATCTGCATTCCTCGGTCGTGCAGACCCGCGGCTACGAACGCACCGAGGTCGGCAAGCGCGAGGCGATCAAGTGGGCGACGCTCGACTCCACCATCGCGCTGTCCTTCGCCTTCCTGATCAACTCCTCGATCCTGATCCTCGCGGCGGCCGCCTTCCACACCACCGGCAACACAGAGGTGGCGGAGCTTGGCGAGGCGCACACGCTGCTCGGACCCCTGCTCGGCGGCGCGATCGCGGCGACCGCTTTCGGCGTGGCGCTGCTGTGCTGCGGCCTGAACTCGACGGTCACGGCGACGCTCGCCGGTCAGGTGGTGATGGAGGGGTTCCTGCGCATCCGGCTCGCGCCGTGGCTGCGTCGGCTGATCACGCGGGTGATCGCGATCGTGCCCGCGATCCTCGTCACTCTCTATTACGGAGAAAGCGGCACGGCGCGCCTGCTGGTGCTGAGCCAGGTGGTGCTCAGCCTGCAGCTCCCGTTCGCGATCATCCCGCTGGTGTGGTTCACCGCGAGCCGCGCCAAGATGGGGGACTTCGTCGCGCCGCGCTGGATGAGCGTCACGGCGGGCGTGGTCGCGGCCCTGATCGTCGCGCTCAACGTCAAGCTGGTGATCGACTTCGTCAGCGGGGCGTGAGGCTGGACGCGGGTTGAGCGGCGCCAGACGGCCGGTTGCGGGCCACGACCGGACCGATGGCGGGACCGTCGTCCGTGCGGGTCTCGGCGTCGCGCAGCAGCACGAAGCGCGCGCCGGAGGCCTTCAGCGTCCTGAGTCCTTCGGCGAGGCCGGAGCCGGCCGCGCGGCCGGGCTGGTTGACGTGAGCGATGATGACGTCGCCGTTCTTCGCTGCGGCGACCCGGCGCGCGACCATCGGCGCCATCAGAGAGGCGCCCATGTCGGCGTTCAGAGAATAGCCGGCGATCGCGTAGCCGTCCGCGCGGATGGCCGCAAGGGCGTCGCGACTGTAGCGCGCTGTCGCGTCGCGGTACCAGCGCGGGCGGGAGCCGGTCGCGGCCTCGATCGCCGCCGCGCCGCCTTCCACCTCCCGGCGAACGGCCTCGAGCGAGCCGGCGGTGCGGATTCCGAACATGGTCGCTCGGTCGGTGATCGCCGGCACATGGGCGTCGCCGTGGTTCTCGATCTCGAACAGGTCGCGGTGGGCGAGGAGCAGCTTCAGCGCCGCCGCGTTGCCGTTGAGCCAGCGGCGGGTGACGAACACCGTCGCCGGGATGCGTTCGGCGATCAGGAGGTCGAGCACGCGATGGTCCGTGGCGCCGGAGCAGGCGTCGAGCGTCAGCGCCACGGTGCGCGCGCTCGCGCCGGGATCGGCGAGCGTCAGCCGGGGTTCGAGATCGGAGGCGGCGGCGGGCGCGGCGCTGAGCAGGGCGGCGAGAGCCGCGGCGGCGCGAAGATGCGGGGGCATGCCTGGAATGGTCTCTGGCGGCGCTTTCCAAAGTGTTGAACCGCCGGCCGCGCGGCGATCCTGCGTGCGTTATGACGGGCGGACGCTGCGGACGCGATCCGCAAAACCGCGGACCGGCCGCGCGCGCTGCGCAATGGCGCGCTCGTGGCCGCGGGACGTTAAAGTCCGCACGAATCGAGGAGCTCGGCGCTGACGTGACATCGTTCTGGGGAAAGCTTGGAGGCGCGGCCGCGGGTCTCGCGCTCGGAGGGCCGCTCGGCGCGCTCGCGGGCGCCATCGCCGGCCACTTCCTGCTCGACCGCGAGACCGATCCCGCCGCGCGGGCGGCGCGGGAGGAAGAGAAGCGCGCCTTCGCCTTCACCATGGGGGTGATCGCGCTCGCCGCGAAGATGGCGAAGGCCGACGGCGCGGTGGTGTGCGTCGAGGTTCAGGCGTTTCGCCGCGTGTTCCAGATCGGCGAGGCCGATCTGCCCCGCGTGACGCAGGTGTTCGATCTCGCCAAGCGCGACGTCGCCGGTTTCGAGGCGTACGCGGCCCAGCTCGCCAACCTGTTTCGCGACGAGCCGGCGACGCTCGAGGACGTGCTGCACGGCCTCGCGCACATCGCTGCGGCCGACGGCGCGGTGCACGAGGCCGAGGCCGCCTATCTCGCCGAGGTCGGCCGCATCTTCGGGCTGGAGCCGGCCCGTCTTCGCCGCGCGCTCGGCCGTCACATGCAACTTGCGGCGACGGACCCCTACGCCGTGCTCGGAGCAGACCCCACGGCCTCGGACGACGATCTGAAGCGCCGTCATCGCGCTCTGGTGGCCGAAAATCACCCGGATCGCGCGCTCGCCCGCGGCCTTCCGGCTGAGGCGGTTCGGATCGCGACCGACAAGCTCGCGGCCGTCAACGCCGCATGGGACGCGATCCGCGCCGAAAGGAAGCTCGCATGACCGCGTTCGCGCCCGACAGCCCGCTGGTCGACGAGGTCAGGCCGGCGGCGAACCATGACGAGCGCGGCGCAGAGCCGGACATCCTGCTGCTGCACTACACCGGCATGGAGACCGCGGAGGGCGCCGTCGCGCGCCTGTGCGAAGAGGCGAGCAAGGTCTCCTGCCATTACGTGGTGCTGGAGGACGGCCGCGTTCTGCAGCTCGTGCCCGAAGGGCTCAGGGCGTGGCACGCCGGCGTTTCGTCGTGGGAGGGCGAGACCGGCGTCAACGCGCGTTCGATCGGCGTCGAGATCGTGAACCCGGGCCACGAGTTCGGCTATCGCGATTTTCCACTGCCGCAGGTCGACGCCATCATCGCGCTGGCCCGCGACATTTGCGCCCGCTGGCGAATTTTGCCCGAGCGTGTTCTGGCGCATTCTGATGTTGCGCCGCAGCGAAAAGAAGACCCCGGCGAGAAGTTTCCGTGGGACCGGCTCGCCGCGGCAGGCGTCGGGCACTGGGTCGCTCCGACGCCGATCGACGACGGCGGGGGACTTGCGGAGGGGGAGGAGGGCGACCCCGTGGAGCAGCTTCAGACGCTGCTCAGTCTCTACGGATACGGGCTCGAGATCGACGGGCGGTTCGGGCCCGTGACGGCCGCCGTGGTGCGGGCTTTCCAGCGCCATTTCCGGCCGGCGCGCGTCGACGGCGTCGCGGACTTTTCCACCTGCGACACCTTGCGCAACCTGCTCGCCGCACGGCCGGAGCGGTGAGGCTACCCGCCCTTTTCTCGTCACAGCCCTGACAAGAAGCGACCCAGCCAAGGTCGATCTCAGGTCATTTTCGCAAGGCTTTGGTCCCCGCATGCAAAACGCATAGGGGAGTGAGTTTATGCGTAAATCGACGATCGTCGTCGCGATCCTAGCGGCGACCGTCGCCTCGGCGAACGCCGCGCCGAACACCGAACGTCTTACCCGGGGGGCAAGCGTCGCCTCGAAATCTCAAGCCAAGCCGAACTCGACTATCGCAGCAGTAAGAACGTCTGAACGAACCATTAACACCCGAGGCGGGGGTAAGGTTCCGAGCTTCACCACAGGATCACAGGTCCGCGCTTCCGCCGCAGCCTTCACCTCTGCGCGGAGCGCCGGCCAGCCGGCGGCGCCCTCGGCTGCGGAGAAGCCGCAGGTGCGGCGCGCGGCCTCGGCTCCGAAACGCGCGACATCGCGCAAGACGGCCCGGGCCGTCGCCAAGACCGAGCGCCGGACCGCCCGCCGGCAGGCGACGCGTCGCCTGCCGGCGAAGACCGAGATGGTCGCGTTGCGGCGTGAGATCGACATTCCCTCGACCACCGGCTCGGTCGACCGTTCGGGCGCCGTGGCGGCGCCGACGGGGTCGATCCCCTCGATGGTGACCCAGGCCGCCCGGCAGGCCGGCGTCAGCCCGGCGCTCGCCCACGCCGTGGTGAAGGTCGAGTCGCGCTACGAGCCGCGCGCCACCGGGCCCGGCGGCTACATCGGCCTGATGCAGCTCAGCTACCAGACGGCGCGAGGCATGGGCTTCCGCGGCAGCCGTCAGGCTCTCTACGAGCCGAGCACGAATCTGCGCTACGGCATGAAGTATCTCGCCGGCGCCGTCGCCAAGTCCGGCGGCAGCACCTGCGGGGCGGTGTCCAAGTATCAGGGCGGACACGGCGTGCGCGGCGTGACCCGCGCGGGCGCGGTCTACTGCGCCAAGGTGAAGCGCTTCATGGCCCAGGGCCTGCCCGCCGGCGAGCGCGTGACGGCCGAGGCGACCGCGGACAAGCCGAAATCCTGAGACGCGGCGGCGATCGTCGCCGACGCTCCGCGCGCCCGGACCGCCCGGAACCGGACTCCCCAGGTCTTGCGTGGGGTCCGGTCCGAGGCGGCTCGGGCGCGCGGCGTTTCAGCGCGGCTTGACCGCGCGTCGTGGTCCCCGCACAAGGGCGCGGCCAGTCGGCCGGACGGCCGCTCCGGTTCAACGCCGGGGAGGAAAGTCCGGGCTCCATGGAAGAACGGCGCCGGATAACGTCCGGCGGGGGCGACCCCAGGGAAAGTGCCACAGAGAGCAGACCGCCACGGATGTTCGCATCCGCGGTAAGGGTGAAAGGGTGCGGTAAGAGCGCACCGCGCTGCCGGTAACGGGAGCGGCATGGCAAACCCCGCCGGGAGCAAAACCGAATAGGAGCGACATGTCCCGCGTTCGCGCGGAGGCGGGCCTTCTTCCAGGTCGTCGCTCGGGTTGGTTGCTAGAGGCGTCCAGCAATGGGCGTCCCAGAGGAATGGCCGTCACGTGCAAGGGCTTGGTTCCGCCGGGCTTTTGCGCCATACAGAACCCGGCTTACAGGCCGACTGGCGCTTGACCCGCGTGGCCCGCGTGGGAGGGGGAACGATCAAGAATGCGCGTGCTTGTCACCGGCGCGGCCGGCTTCATCGGCTTCCACGTCGCGACGGCGCTCGCGGCTCTCGGTCACGAGATCACGGGCCTCGACAATCTCACGCCCTACTATCCGGTGCGCCTGAAGCACGAGCGTCTTGCTGCGCTGCCGAAGAACGTGCGCTTCGTCGAGCAGGACGTGGCCGACGCGGCGGGGCTCGCGAACCTTTTCCGTGAAGTCCGGCCGGAAGCGGTGGTCCATCTCGCGGCGCAGGCGGGCGTCCGCTACTCCATCGACAATCCGCTCGCCTACATCCACTCGAACGACCTCGGCCATGTCTCCATGCTCGAGGCCGTCCGCCGGCAGGCGCCCGAGGCGCATCTCGTCTACGCCTCGTCGAGCTCGATCTACGGCGCGCGGAACAAGGCCCCGTTCCACGAGGACGATCGCGCCGACACGCCGTCCTCGCTCTACGCCGCGACCAAGCGCGCCAACGAGCTCGCCTCCTCGGCCTACGCCCACCTTTACGGCCTGCGCCAGATCGGCCTTCGCTTCTTCACGGTCTACGGGATCTGGGGACGGCCCGACATGGCCTACTGGTCGTTCTCCGACGCCATCCTGAACGGTCGCGAGATTGCGCTGTTCGACAAGGGGCGGGGCCTGCGCGACTTCACCCACGTGGACGACGTCGTGCGCAGCATCGTCGCCATGGTGGAACGGCCGGTGTTCGCCGCCGGCGCGCCGACCCATCGCATCTACAACATCGGCAACTCCTCGCCGGTGCCCGTCACCGACCTTGTCGACATCATCGAGCGCGCCGCCGGCGTGAAGGCGAAGATCCGGCTCGTCGCGGAGCAGCCCGGCGACGTGCCGCTGACCTCCGCCGACACTTCCCGGGTGATGGCGGACTACGGCTTCGCGCCCTCCACTCCGCTCGAGGACGGCGTCAGCCGCTTCGTCGCATGGTTCCGCGACCGACCGGACCTGCACGGCCTGACGCCTCAGACGACCATCGTCTGAGGTTTGAAACACGCCGTTTGATCGCGTGATCAGCCTCCGGGCAACGGCTTCTTAACCCTAAGGAAGGCCTACTGGCTTCGTCGCGCTTCGGTCGCGGCGCGGCCCTTGTCAGGTATTGCGTCCTGGGCCGCGGCGGCCGGCGGCGACCCTTAACGGTTCGTTGACGCCCATAAGGCCCCATGATATCCCAAATCATCCCGTCGACGCGGCAGGTGGAAGGCTCCGGGGGAGCCCTTTCGCCCATGACGTCTGCGGCCGTTCCGGCCGCGGACTCGGGTCGCGTCGTCCGCGTCTTCGCGGGCCCGTTCGTGGGGAGCGGGCGGCGGATCGCCGGATCCGGCGTGGGGGCCCATGGACCGCTTCGTGTCCAATTTCACCAACAGGCTGGATGCGAAGGGGCGCGTGTCGATCCCGGCTCCGTTCCGCGCCGTGCTTGCGCGCGACGGCTTCGAAGGGCTCTACGTGCATCCCTCGCTCGACCTGCAGGCTTTGGACGCCGGCGGCAATGCGCTGCTCTCGGACATCGACCGTCTGCTGGAGACGCTCTCGCCCTATTCGGACGAGCGGGACGGGCTGGCGACGGCGCTGCTCGGGGTGAGCGAGGTGCTGAAGGTCGATTCGGAGGGCCGCGTCGTGCTGACGGAGAGCCTCAAGGCCTATGCGGGCGTCACCGATCAGGTGACCTTCGTAGGGCAGGGACGGAAGCTGCAGATCTGGGAGCCGGAGCGGTTCCGGGCTCATCTCGATCAGGCCCGCGCCACGGTGCGCGAGCTGAAGCGGCGGCTGGAGCAGACCTCCTTGCGCGAGGCGGCGTCGTGATGGCGCGGCGCGATCGGCGTTCCGAACGGGGCGTCGACGAGGACGGCCGGCCGCACAACCCCGTCATGCTCACCGAGGTTCTGGAGGCGCTCGCGCCCGCCGACGGCGAAATCTATTTCGACGGCACGTTCGGAGCCGGCGGGTACACCCGCGCCATCCTCGAGGCGGCCGACTGTCGCGTGATCGCGACCGACCGCGACCCGACCGCGATCGCCGCCGGCTACGACATGGTCGCAGCCTTCAAGGGCCGGCTGACGCTGGTCGAGGATCGGTTCTCCAACCTTGCGCATGTCCTCGATCAGCTCGGAATTCCGGAGGTCGACGGCGTCGTGCTCGACGTCGGCGTCTCCTCCATGCAGCTCGACCAGGCCCCGCGGGGGTTCTCGTTCCGGAAGGACGGGCCGCTCGACATGCGCATGGGCGGGGAAGGGCCGAGCGCGGCCGACCTCGTCGCCGATCTCGGCGAGAAGGAGCTTGCCGCGATCCTGAGAACGCTTGGCGAGGAGCGTCGCGCGGGCGCGATCTCGCGCGCCATCTGCGCCGCGCGGGAGGCTGAGCCCATCGTCACCACGCTGCGCCTCGCCGACATCGTCGAGAGCGTGCTCGGCAAGTCCTATGACGGCGTCCACGCCGCGACCCGCACTTTCCAGGCGTTGCGCATCGCCGTGAACGACGAGCTTGGCGAGCTCGGACGCGCGCTGTTCGCCGCCGAGAGCCGCCTGAAGCCCTCGGGGCGGCTCGTCGTGGTGTCGTTCCACTCGCTCGAGGACCGGATCGTGAAGACGTTCCTCGCCGACCGCACCCGCACGCTGCCAGGCGGCTCCCGTCATATGCCGGCCGCCGCGGTGCCGCCCGCGACCTTCACGGCCCTGTCTCGCGGCGTCGTCAAGCCCGGCGCGGACGAGACGAGCTCCAACCCCCGCGCGCGCTCCGCCCGGCTGCGCGCCGCCGCGCGCACCGAAGCGCCAGCTCGCGGCGGCGACGCCTTCGCCTTCGGCGTGCCGCGGCTGCCGGTCGGCGGCCACGAGGGAGGCGCGTCATGAAGATCGCCCGCGTCCTGAACGTCATCGCCATCGCCGCCCTCGTCGGGGCCGCGGTCACGGTCTACCGCATCAAGTACGACGCCACGCTTCATTCCGAGAACGTCGCCAAGCTGAAACGCCAGATCGCCGCGGAAAACGACGCCATCGCCGTGCTCAAGGCCGAATGGGCGTTCCTCGCGCGGCCGGATCGCGTGCAGGCGTTCTCCCAGCGCCACCTCGAGCTCAAGCCCCTGCAGAGGGCGCAGACCATCAAGCTCGCCGCCCTGCCGGCGCGCCCGGCGCCGGTCGACGAGATCGGCAACAAGCTGGAGGCGCTCGGCCTGATCGGCGCGGACGCGAGCATCGCGGTCGAGACCCCGGCCGCGGCGGCGGCCAAGAAGGCGGCCCCGCCGGCGCCCGCGAAGAAGGCGACGATCGCGGTCAAGCCGGCTTCCCAGCTCAAGGCCCCGGCCAATCGTCCGCAGCCGAAGCCGCTGTCGACGCCGAGGCCCGGCCAGCCGCTGAACATCACCGATTTCCTGCGTCAGAATCCGGGGCTGATCCAATGACCCGAGACCAGATTCAGAACGGCGCCGCTGCGGGCGCTTCGGCCGCGCTCCGCGGGCTCGGGCGTTTCGGTCGAGGGTCCGGACGAGCCGGCCTCGCCGGCGCGCGTCTCGGCGCTTCCGGCGCGAAGAAGCTGTTCTTCCTGCTGGTCGGCAAGGGGGAAGGGCTCGGCCTCACCGGCGGCCGGCTGCGCATCGCCATGATGGCGTTCGGGTGCCTTTATCTCGCGATCGTCGGTCGGCTCGTGCATTACGCCGTCGCGCCCGAGGTCGGGGCGGTCGCGCGGGTCAGCGCTGCGGTCTCCGCCAACGCCCGGCCGGACATCGTCGACCGCAACGGCCAGGTGCTGGCGACCGACATCAAGGTGTCGTCGCTCTACGCCGAGCCGAAGAACATCATCGACGTCGACGAGGCGGTCGAGCTGCTCAGCGGCGCTCTGAAAGACCTGAACCGCGACGACCTGCGCGCCAAGCTCTCGACCCGGAAGGGCTTCGTCTGGCTGAAGCGCGAGATCTCGCCGGCCGAGCAGGTCGCCGTGTTCCGCCTCGGCATCCCCGGCGTCGGCTTCCTGCAGGAGAACAAGCGCATCTACCCGAACGGCGACGTGGTCGCCCATGTGCTCGGCTTCGCGGACGTCGACAACAAGGGCATCGCCGGCATCGAGAAGTACCTCGACACGTCGGGCAAGACCGCGGAAGCGGCCGCGGCCGCGGGAGCGGGCGGACGCCTGGAGCCGATCTCCCTGTCGCTCGATCTGCGCGTGCAGCACGCGGTGCGCGACGAGCTCAAGGCCGGCATGGAGAAGTTCAAGGCGATCGCCGCCTCCGCCGCGATCGCCGACGTCGAGACCGGCGAGATCATCAGCCTGGTGTCGCTGCCGGACTACGATCCGAACCGCCCGACGGACGCGCTCAAGCCGGACCGCATCAACCGCGTCAACGTCGGCGTGTTCGAGATGGGCTCGACCATGAAGGCGCTGACCATCGCGATGGGTCTCGACTCCGGCAAGTTCAACCTCCAGAGCCGGATGGACGCCCGGAACGCGCTCGCCTATGGCCGCTTCCGGATCCACGACTTCCATCCGCAGCGGCGCATCCTGAACGTGCCCGAGACCTTCATCTACTCCTCGAACATCGCGACCGCCCGCATCGCGCTCGGCATGGGCGTCGACGCCCACAAGGCGTTCCTCGCCAAGATGGGCCAGCTCAACCGTCTGCAGACGGAACTGCCGGAGAGCTCGCGCCCGATCCTGCCGCCGCGCTGGGGCGAGCTGAACACCATCACCATCTCCTTCGGCCACGGCCTCGCGATCGCGCCGATCCAGTCGGTGATGGCGGTGAGCGCGCTCGTGAACGGGGGCCTTCTGATCAAGCCGACGCTGATGAGGCGGACCGCGGAGGAGGCCCGCTCCAAGGCGGTGCGGGTGATCAAGCCGTCGACCAGCGTCGCCATGCGCTACCTCATGCGCCTCAACGCCGAGCGCGGTTCGGCCAAGAAGGCGGACGTTCCGGGCTATCGCGTCGGCGGCAAGACCGGCACGGCCGAAAAGGTCATCGGCGGCCGCTACTCCAAGACGAAGAACCTCACGGCTTTCACCGCCGTGTTCCCCATGGACGCCCCGAAGTACATGATGCTCGTGGTGCTCGACGAACCGAAGGCGCTGCCCGAGACGCACGGCTTCGCGACCTCCGGCTGGAACGTGGTGCCGATCGGCGGCAAGATGGTCGAGCGGGTCGCTCCGCTGCTCGGCGTCGAGCCGGTCTACGACGCGCCGCCGGCCAATGATCTGCTCGCCTCCACCGGCATGGCCGTGGGCGGCGTGCAATGACCGAGCCGCGCGCGCTCGGCGACCTGCTCCCGGCGCTCGGACTTGAGGCCGACCTCGCCGCCACGCCGATCCTCGGCGTAAGCGCGGACAGCCGGGCGGTGAAGCCGGGCTTCCTGTTCGCGGCCCTCGCCGGCGCGAAGACCGATGGAAAGCGGTTCGTGGGCGCGGCGGTCGCCAACGGCGCGGCCGCGGTGCTGGCCGACGCCGACGCGGGCGTCGAGGCCGACGTTCCCGTCATCCCCGTCACCGACGCGCGCGCGACGCTCGCCCGCGTCGCCGCCCGGTTCCATCCGCGCCAGCCCGAGATCGTCGCCGCCGTCACCGGAACCAGCGGCAAGAGCTCGGTCGTCACCTTCCTCCGCCAGATCTGGGCCGCCGCAGGCCATCAGGCCGCGAGCCTCGGCACGCTGGGCGTCACCAAGCCCTCCGGCGCGACCTACGGTTCGCTCACGACCCCCGATCCGGTCGCGCTGCACGCGACCTTGGATGCGCTCACGGGGGAGGGCGTGACCCATCTCGCGATGGAGGCGTCGTCGCATGGCCTCGACCAAAAAAGGCTTGACGGCGTTAACCTTAACGCCGCCGGTTTCACCAATCTCTCACGTGACCACATGGATTATCATCCGACGGTCGCGCATTACCGCGACGCCAAGCTGCGGCTGTTCAGCGAGCTGCTTCCGACCGGCGGGGCGGCTGTGGTCTGCGTCGACGGCGCCGATTCTGCGTGGTTCTGCGAGGCCGCAAAGGCGAGGGGCGTGCGCCTCATCACCGTCGGTTTCGGCGGCGAGACCCTGAAGCTTGCATCCGTGGCGCGCGACGGCATGGCGCAGATTCTCGACATCGAACACGAGGGCGGCCGGCGCACGATCCGGCTTCCGCTCGCGGGCGACTTCCAGGCGGCGAACGCCCTTACCGCGGCGGGGCTTGCGATCGGCACGGGCGTCCCGACGGAGGTCGCGCTCGACGCGCTCGAGACGCTCGAGGGCGTGCCGGGCCGTGTCGACTTCGTCGGCGAGCGCAACGGCGGCGCGGTGTTCGTCGACTACGCCCATAAGCCCGACGCGCTGGCTTCAGTCCTCGCGGCGCTGCGGCCGTTCGCCAAAGGGCGGTTGATCGTCGTGTTCGGCGCGGGCGGCGACCGTGACGCCGGCAAACGCCCGCTGATGGGCGAGGCGGCGGCGGCCGGCGCCGACGTGGTCATCGTCACTGACGACAATCCGCGATCCGAAGACCCTGCCGCCATCCGCGCGGCCATCCTCGCCGCGGCCCCCGGAGCGCGCGAGATCGGCGACCGCGGGCTCGCTATCCGCACTGCGGTATCCGGGTTACAGCCCGGCGACGTTCTGCTCGTCGCCGGCAAAGGTCACGAAACGGGCCAGATCGTGGGAGATCGGACGCTTCCGTTCTCGGATCACGAGGTGGTGCGGGACGCTCTTCAATCGGGGGAGACCGCCGCGTGACCACGGCGAACATGTCAGCGGAGCCGCTCTGGAGCTCGCCCGAGCTCGCCCTGGCGACCGCCGGCCGCGTCGTCGGCCGCGCCGAACGGCCGGTGACCGGCGTATCGATCGACAGTCGCACGGTGGCGCAGGGCGACGCGTTCTTCGCCATCAAGGGCGACGTCCATGACGGCCACAGATTCGTGGCCGATGCGCTCTCGCGGGGCGCGGCGATCGCGGTGATCGACAAGGCGCACGCGGCCGAACTCGCTGAGGTCGGGCCGCTGCTCGTGGTCGACGATGTGCTCGACGCGCTGGTCGCGACTGGAGTAGCGGCGCGCGCCCGTTCGCGCGCCAAGATTGTCGCCGTGACGGGCTCCGTCGGCAAGACCAGCACCAAGGAGGCGCTGCGCCTCGTGCTCGGCGCGGACGGGCCGACCCACGCGTCCGCCGCCTCCTACAACAACCATTGGGGCGTGCCGCTGACGCTGTCGCGGCTGCCGAAATCCGCCGCCTACGGCGTGTTCGAGATCGGGATGAACCATCCGGGCGAGATCCGCCCGCTGACGAAGATGGTCCGGCCGCATGTGGCGATCGTGACCAATGTGGAGCCCGTGCATCTCGCGGCCTTCGACAGCGTCGAGGGCATCGCCGACGCCAAGGCTGAGATCTTCGAGGGGCTCGTGCGCGGCGGTCATGCGGTGGTGAACCGCGACAATCCGCATTACGAGCGGCTGAAAGCGGCCGCGACCGCCGCCGGCGCCGCCGTCTGGAGCTTTGGGGAGCACGTCTCCTCGGACGCGCGGCTCGACCGCGTCGCGCTGAAGCCGGACGAGGCCTGCGTCGCCGCCACCGTGCTGGGCGACGCGGTGACGTTCAAGATCGGCGCGCCGGGACGCCACCTCGTCCAAAACGCGCTCGCCGTGCTGCTGGCGACCAAGCTCGCCGGCGCGGACCTTGCGCTTGCGGCGCTGGCGCTTGCGAAGTTCACGGCTCCCGCCGGAAGGGGCAAGCGCTATGAGCTCGCCGCGGCCGGCGGAGCGGTGACGCTGATCGACGAGAGCTACAACGCCAACCCGGCTTCGATGCGCGCGGCGCTCGCGCTGCTCGGCCAGACGCCGGTGGGCGCCTCCGGACGGCGCATCGCCGTGCTTGGCGACATGCTCGAGCTCGGCGCGACCTCGGCGGAGCTTCACGCGAAGCTCGCGGAGACGATCGCGGCGGCCAAGATCGATCTGGTCTTCACGTCCGGTCCGCTGATGCGCGCCCTGCACGACGCGCTGCCCGAGCGGCGCCGCGGCGGCTGGGCGGAAAGCGCGGCCGAAATCGAGGCGAAGCTGGTCGACCGCATCCGCGGCGGCGACGCCGTCATGCTCAAGGGCTCAAACGGCTCGAAACTCGGTCCGGTCGCGACGGCGCTGCGCGCCCGGTTCGCGCCGGCCTCCGATGACACCATTACGGCGGGAACCGTCTGATGCTCACCTTTCTCGCCGAGTTCTCCTGGGCGTTTCCGGGCCTGAACCTGTTCCGTTACATCACCTTCCGCACCGGCGGCGCGGTCATGACCGGCGCGCTGTTCGTGTTCCTGTTCGGGCCTTGGATCATCTCGCAGCTCAGGCTGAAGCAGGGCAAGGGGCAGCCGATCCGTACGGACGGACCGGCGACGCATCTCACGAAGCGCGGCACACCCACCATGGGCGGACTGATGATCCTGTCGGGCCTCGTCGCCACCGTGCTGATCTGGGGCAACCTCTCCAACCCATACGTCTGGATCGTGCTGCTGGTGACGATCGGCTTCGGCGCGATCGGCTTTTACGACGACTACCTCAAGGTCACGAAGCAGACTCACGCCGGTTACTCCGGCAAGGCGCGGCTCGCGATGGAGGCCGTGATCGCGGGCGTCGCCGTGTTCGCGATCATGCATGTGGGGCAGCCCGGCTTCTCGAGCTCGCTCGCCTTTCCGTTCTTCAAGAACCTGCTGCTCGATCTGGGCTTCTTCTTCGTCGCTTTCGGCGTAGTGGTGATCGTGGGCGCCGGCAACGCGGTGAACCTCACCGACGGCCTCGACGGGCTCGCGATCGTGCCGGTGATGATCGCGGCGGCGAGCTTTGGCGTGATCTCATACCTCGCCGGCAACGCCGTGTTCGCCGACTACCTGCAGATCCACTTCGTCACCGGCACCGGCGAACTCGCCGTGGTCTGCGGCGCGGTGATCGGGGCAGGCCTCGGCTTCCTCTGGTTCAACGCCCCTCCGGCGCAGATCTTCATGGGCGACACCGGTTCGCTCGCCATGGGCGGCATGCTGGGGACGATCGCCGTCGCGACCAAACACGAGATCGTCCTCGCCATCATCGGCGGCCTGTTCGTGCTGGAAGCGGTGTCGGTGATCGTGCAGGTCGCCTCGTTCAAGCTCACCGGCAAGCGCGTGTTCCGGATGGCGCCGATCCATCATCATTTCGAGCAGCTCGGCTGGTCGGAGCCTCAGGTCGTTGTCCGCTTCTGGATCATCGCCGTGGTGCTGGCCCTCGTCGGCCTCGCCACGCTGAAGCTGCGGTGAGCGCGATGACGGGCCCGATGTCGGTTCGCGCGCCGGAAGGCGTCGCGCGCTGCGGCTCTCCGGCGGACGGCGGCAGGTCCGCTGCGGCGAAGACGGCGACTGCGTCCTTCGGCCAGCCCTCGTCCAGCCGGGGCAGCGGGCCGGCGCCGGAAACCGCCATCGAAGCGGCTTCGGGCGGGCAGGGGTTTATGCTCTGGATCTCCCGCGCGCGGCGGGGGCTCGCCTCGTGACGCCCGCGACCGCATTCGCCGGCAGGCGCGTCGCCGTCTTCGGCCTCGGCGGGTCCGGGCTGTCGACGGTGCGCAGCCTCGTCGCCGGCGGAGCCGCCGTGCTCGCCTTCGACGATTCCATGGACGCCGTCGCGAAGGCGGAGGCCGAAGGCCTGCCGACCGGCGACCTGCGCGCCGCGGATTTCGGGACTTTCGACAGCCTCGTGCTCGCGCCCGGCGTGCCGCTGACGCACCCGGCGCCGCACTGGTCCGTCCAACGCGCGCAGGCTGCGGGCGTCGAGATCATCGGCGACGTCGAGATATTCTGCCGCGAGCGTCGCGCGATCGCTCCGGACGCGCCGTTCGTCGCGATCACCGGCACCAACGGCAAGTCGACGACCACCGCGCTGATCGCGCATGTGCTGCGCTCGGCCGGCTGGGACGTCCAGATGGGCGGCAACATCGGCGTCGCCGTGCTCGACCTCGCGCCGCCCGCCGCTAACCGCGTGCATGTCGTCGAGTGCTCATCTTACCAGATCGACCTTGCGCCGACGCTCGATCCCACCGTCGGCGTCATGCTGAACCTGTCTGAGGACCATCTCGAGCGGCATGGCGCGATGGAGAACTACGCTGCGATCAAGGAGAGGCTGGTCGCGCGCTCCGGGACCGCCGTGATCGGTCGCGACGACGCGTTCGCGCGCGCCATGGCCGAACGCATCGGCGGCGAAGGCGGCCGCGTCGTCGCGATCTCCGAGACCGACCCGCTGGATCTGTCGCGGGCCCGCGCTTTGCGCGGAGCGCACAACGTCCAGAACGCCTCCGCGGCGCTGGCGGCCGCGCGTGCTCTCGGGGTGCCCGACGAGGCGACCTTTGACGGCTTCGCGAGCTTTCCGGGCCTCGCTCACCGCATGGAGGAGGTGCCGGGCCCGGGCCGGACGACCTTCATCAACGATTCAAAGGCGACCAACGCCGACAGCGCCGAGAAGGCGCTGGCCTCGTTCGACAGGGTGTTCTGGATCCTCGGCGGCAAGCCGAAGACCGGCGGCGTCGAGGCGCTCGTGCCGCTGTTCGGGAAAGTCACGAAGGCCTACCTGATCGGAGAGGCGTCGGCGGCGTTCGCGAAGACGCTCGCGGCCCATGGCGTGCCGCACGCCGAGCTCGGAACGATCGAGCGCGCGACCGAGGCGGCGGCGGCGGACGCCGAAGCCTCCGGCGAGGCAGAGCCCGTGGTGCTGTTCTCGCCGGCCTGCGCCTCGTTCGACCAGTTCCGCAATTTCGAACAGCGCGGCGAGGCGTTCCGCAGGGCTGTGCAGGCTCTCGACCCCCGATGAGGGCGCGGGCGCGGTCCGGCGTTGGTCGGATTTCGTTAACGCTAATCGTTTCATGCTGCCGCATCGCGCGCGCCCCCGCGGGCGACGCGTTGCGTCGGATTGGAGTTGCCGGATGATCTCCCGCGCGGAACGGACCGTTTTCGGCGAATGGTGGTGGACCGTCGACCGCGCGCTGCTCGCGGCGGTGGGCGCGCTGATGGTGCTCGGCGTCGTGCTGTCGCTCGCGGCGTCCCCGCCGGTGGCGGAGCGCATCGGCCTCGACGACATGTTCCACTTCGTCAACCGGCAGGTGATGTTCCTCGTGCCGGCGCTGGTCATCATGATCGGCATTTCGTTCCTGAGCCCCAACCAGGCCCGGCGGCTCGCCTGGATCGCCTTTCTCGGCGGGCTGATGGCTCTGGCCGCCACTCTCTTCATCGGCATGGAGATCAAGGGCTCGAGGCGGTGGCTGCAGATCGGCTCGTTCGGCGTGCAGCCGTCGGAGTTCGTGAAGCCGGCCTTCATCGTGATCGCGGCGTGGCTGTTCGCCGAGGGCGCGGAGCGCCGCGACATGCCGGGGCACATCCTCGCGACGCTGCTGCTCGGCGCGGTCGTCGGCCTGCTGGTGCTGCAGCCCGATCTCGGCCAGACCGTGCTCGTCACCGCGGTCTGGGGCGCGCTGTTCTTCCTCGCGGGCCTGCCGTGGATCTGGGTCGTCGGCCTCGGCGGCGCCGGCGTGTTCGGCCTGCTGACCGCCTACCAGCTCCTTCCCCACGTGGCGCGCCGCATCGACCGCTTCATGAATCCGGAGACCGGCGACACCTTCCAGATCGACCGCGCGACCGACGCCTTCATGCAGGCCGGATGGTTCGGCAAGGGGCCGGGCGAGGGCACGGTCAAGCGCATCATCCCGGACGGGCACACCGACTTCATCTTCGCGGTGACGGCCGAGGAGTTCGGCATCGTGTTCTGCGTCGCGATCGTCTCGCTCTACGCCTTCATCGTGCTGCGCGGACTCTGGCACGCGCGTCGGGAGCAGGATGGCTTCGTGCGGCTCGCGATCGCCGGGTTAACGATGCTGTTCGGCCTGCAATCGGCGATCAATATGGCGGTTAATCTTCACATGATGCCGGCGAAAGGCATGACGCTGCCGTTCATCTCCTACGGCGGCTCGTCGATGCTCGCGCTCGCGCTCGGCATGGGCATGCTGCTCGCGCTCACCCGGCGCCGGCCGCGCACCGACACGCTGGCGAACGAGATCGCGCGCCACGTCCGCCACCACGGCCGGCATCCGGCCGGCGCCCGGGCATGAGCGAGCGGCCGATCCTGCTCGCGGCCGGCGGCACCGGCGGCCACCTGTTCCCCGCGGAGGCGCTGGCGACCGAACTCGCCCGCCGCGGCGTGGCCGTCGAGCTGATCACGGACGAGCGCGCGCTCGCCTACGCCAAGCACTTTCCGGCCCGGGCGCTGCACGCGACGCCGGCCGACACCATCCGCGGCTCTGGGGTCGCGGCCTATGCGAAGCTCGGGCTGACGCTCGCCCGCGGCGTCGCCCGCAGCGCCGGGATCCTCCGGCGGGTGCGGCCGGCGGCGGTGGTCGGCTTCGGCGGCTACCCGACCTTCCCACCGCTCGCCGCGGCGAAGCTCGTCGGCGCTCCGGTCGTCCTGCACGAGCAGAACGCGGTCATGGGCCGCGCCAACCGCATGCTGGCGAAGTTCGCCACCGCGATCGCGACCGGCTTTCCGACCGTCTCCGGCCTGCCGGAGGGCGCCCGGCCGGTCCATGTGGGCAATCCGGTCCGGCCGCAGGTGCTCGCGGCGAGCCGCGTCGCCTACCAGGCGCCCGTCGGCGAACAGCCGGTGCGCCTGCTGATCTTCGGCGGCAGCCAGGGCGCCCGCGTCATGTCCGAGGTCGCGCCGCTCGCCATCGCGCGGCTGCCCGTCGAGCTGCGCTCGCGCATCCGCGTGACCCAGCAGGCCCGCCCGGAGGACATCGAGAACGTGCGCCGCGCCTACGCCGAGGCCGGCGTCGAGGCCGCGCTCGCGACCTTCTTCGACGACATGCCGGCGCGCATGGCGCTCGCCCATTTCGTTATCGCCCGCGCCGGCGCCTCAACGGTCGCTGAGCTTTCGGTGATCGGGCGCCCGTCGATCCTCGTTCCGCTGCCGCACGCGCTCGACAACGACCAGCTCGCCAACGCCAACGCGCTCGCCATGGCGGGCGGCGCGGTCGTGACCGCCCAGAGCCGCTTCACGCCGGACGCGCTGGCCGACGAACTCAGCGTGCGGCTCAACGACCCGGATGCGCTCGCCGCCTCCGCGGCCGCCGCACGGCAGGTCGGCAAACCGGATGCAGCCGCGCGCCTCGCCGATGTGGTATTGGCCACCGCCCGTCTGGGGTCCGCCGCCCCGGCGGTCTCCGCATCCCCCGCATCCTGAACCACCGGCTCCGCGCATCCCATGAAGCTTCCCCGCGACATCGGCCCCGTCCACTTCGTCGGCATCGGCGGCATCGGCATGTCCGGCATCGCGGAGGTGCTGGCGAACCATGGCTACAAGGTCCAGGGTTCGGACGCCGCCGAAAGCGCGAACGTCAAGCGGCTGCGTGAGAAGGGCATCGAGGTCGTCATCGGCCACGCGGCCGAGAACCTCGGCGAGGCCGAGGTCGTGGTGGTGTCCTCCGCCATCAAGCGCGGCAATCCGGAGCTCGCCGCCGCCCGCGAGAAGCGGCTGCCGGTGGTGCGGCGCGCCGAGATGCTGGCCGAGCTGATGCGGCTGAAGACCTGCGTCGCCGTCGCCGGAACCCACGGCAAGACCACGACCACCTCGCTTGTCGCGACCCTGCTCGACGCCGGCGCGATGGACCCGACCGTGATCAACGGCGGCATCATCAACGCCTACGGCACCAACGCCCGCATGGGCGACGGCGACTGGATGGTGGTCGAGGCCGACGAGAGCGACGGCACCTTTCTCAAGCTGCCCGCCGACGTCGCGGTCGTCACCAACATCGACCCCGAGCATCTCGATCATTTCGGCACCTTCGACGCCATCAAGGCGGCGTTCCGCACCTTCGTGGAGAACGTGCCGTTCTATGGTTTCGCGGTCATGTGCCTCGACCATCCGACCGTGCAGGAGATGGTCGGCACGATCGAGGACCGCCGGGTCGTGACCTATGGCGAGAACCCGCAGGCGGACGTGCGGCTGCTCGACGTCGACCTCCGCGGCGGCGTCGCGAAGTTCCGCATCGTGATCCGCGACCGCAAGTCGGGCGCCGAGACCAACATCGACGACCTGACGCTGCCCATGGCCGGGCGCCACAACGCGCTGAACGCCACCGCCGCCATCGCCGTCGCCCATGAGCTCGGCGTCTCGGCGGAGCAGATCCGCACCGGGCTCGCGCGCTTCGGCGGCGTGAAGCGGCGCTTCACCCGCACCGGCGAGTGGAACGGCGTCTCGATCTTCGACGACTACGGCCATCATCCTGTGGAAATCTCGGCCGTGCTGAAGGCCGCGCGCGCCTCCACCGACGGACGGGTGATTGCGGTGGTGCAGCCGCACCGCTATTCGCGACTCCATGCGCTGTTCGACGGCTTCTCGAGCTGCTTCAACGACGCCGACACGGTGATCGTCGCCGACGTCTACGCCGCGGGCGAGCAGCCGATCGAGGGCGCGGACCGCGACGGGCTGGTCGCGGGCTTGCGCGCGCGGGGGCACAGGCATGTGACGCCGCTCGAAGGGCCGCAGGCCCTCGCCGGAGTCGTCGCGAGCATCGCGCGGCCGGGCGATTACGTCGTTCTGCTCGGCGCCGGCACGAGCACCTATTGGGCCGCCGCCCTGCCGGACGAACTGGCGGCTCTAACAAGAGGAGAGGGCGCATAATGCCCCAGATGGGAAGAACGCAGTTTGGAGAGGGGCGGCGCTCCCGCACCAGGACGCAACAGATGGCCGGATGGATCGCGGACGCGGCGATCGAGCCGGCCGTGATCGGGCCGGTTCCCGACGTCGCCGACGTCGAGGCTTCCGACGACCAAGCGCCGCGCCGGGTCGAGGCGCCGCTGTCGCTCAGGGCTCGCCGCCGGTGAGCGAACTCGCCGCGAAGCTCCGGGCGGCGATGCCCGAACTCCGCGGCAGGCTGGTCGCCGACCAGCGCCTGGCCGATCTCGCCTGGTTCCGCGTCGGCGGGCCGGCCGAGGCGCTGTTCACGCCCGAGGACGAGGACGATCTCGCCTACTTCCTCCAGCGCGCGCCGGAGGACGTTCCGGTGACGCCGATCGGCCTCGGCTCGAACCTTCTCGTCCGCGACGGCGGGCTGCCCGGCGTCACCGTGCGGCTCGGACGCGCCTTCGCCGGAATAGCGCCGGCGGGGGCTGCAAGGCTGAAGGCTGGCGCCGCCGCGGCCGACAAGCGCGTGGCGATCGCAGCGCATGAGGCCGGGATCGGCGGCTTCGCCTTCTACGCCGGCATTCCCGGCGCGATCGGCGGCGCGCTGCGCATGAACGCCGGCGCCAACGGGACCGAGACCTCCGACCGCGTCGTCGAGGTCTACGGCGTCGACCGCTCCGGCCGGCGGCGCACGCTCTCGAAGGCCGAGATGGGCTACTCCTACCGCCATTCGGCGGCGCCGGCCGACGTGATCTTCACCGGGGCGCTGTTCGAGGGCGCGCCGGCCGAGCGCGACGCCATCCGGGCCGAGATGGACGAGGTGCTGCGGCACCGCGAGTCGACGCAGCCGGTCAAGTCGCGCACCGGCGGCTCGACCTTCAAGAATCCGCCCGGCCATGCCGCCTGGAAGCTGATCGACCAGGCCGGGATGAGAGGGTTTTCCGTCGGCGGGGCGCAGGTTTCGGAGATGCACTGCAACTTCCTGCTCAACACCGGCGGCGCCGTCGCCGCCGACATCGAGACGCTGGGCGAGGAGATTCGCCGGCGGGTGCGGGAGACCTCAGGCGTCGAACTCGAGTGGGAGATCAAGCGGATCGGCGTAGCGGCCTAAGGGAAGCCGCGCTTGTCCCTGCCGCAGGGCCCCGATCGTAAAGCGCCTCGTCGTCCTCCGGCCTGACCGGAGGACCCATCGCCGACGTAGCGCTCGACGCCTGAGATGGATGGTCCGGTCAAGCCGGACCATGACGCGCCTTAGTCTGACGCCGCTTGCGGGGTGAAGCGTGATGCGCTCGCCCAGAGAAATGTTCGGGAAACACACATGTCCAAGCACGTCGCCGTCCTGATGGGCGGCTGGTCCTCGGAGCGGCAGGTCTCGCTCTGGTCGGGAGCCGCCTGCGCCAAGGCCTTGGAAGGCGAGGGTTTTCGCGTCACGCCGATCGACGTCGGCCGCGACCTCGCGGACGTGCTCGCGAAGACCCGGCCGGACGTGTGCTTCAACGCGCTCCACGGCCGCTTCGGAGAGGACGGCACGGTGCAGGGCCTGCTGGAGATCATGGGAATCCCCTACACGCACTCCGGCGTGCTGGCCTCCTCGCTCGCCATGCACAAGGAACGCGCGAAGACGGTGATGGCCGCGGCGGGCGTCGCCGTGCCCCGCGGCAAAGTGGTCACGCGGGCGGAAGCGGCCGCGGCGCATGTCCTGACGCCGCCTTACGTCCTCAAGCCTGTCGACGGCGGATCGTCGGTCGGCGTGCTGATCGTTAACGAAGACCACGCCCATCCGCCGCAGGAGCTGACGCGCGGCGACTGGGCCCATGGCGATCTGCTGCTTGCGGAAAATTTCGTTGCAGGGAAAGAGCTTACCTGCGCCGTCCTCAACGGCGAGGCGCTCGACGTGATCGAAATCGTGCCCGGAGAGGGCTGGTACGACTTCGACGCCAAGTACGCGAAGGGCGGTTCGCAACACGTCCTGCCCGCAAAAATTTCATCCTTTGTTTACCAAGAGGTCCGAAAACTGGCTGTCGCGGCGCACCACGCGCTCGGGTGCCGCGGAGTCAGCAGGGCCGATTTCCGTTTCGACGACCGCGAGGGCGGAACGGGAGAGCTCGTCTGCCTCGAAGTGAACACGCAGCCCGGCATGACGGAGACGTCGCTCGTGCCGGAACTCGCCGCTTATGCCGGCATGGGGTTTGGTGAGCTCGTTCGATGGCTAGTGGAGGACGCCTCCTTAGATCGCTAGAACGCCCCGCGCCGCCCGCCGGCGGGCGCGGTCCGGCGCCGCGCCGGACCACGGTGTTCAAGACCGGGCCGAACATGCGCAAGGTCGGCGAGAACGCGCGCCAGCCGCGCCCCGACCTCGACGACGTCCATGAAGTGATCGGCGCGAGCCGCTGGTCCTCCTTCCGTTTCCGCTTCGAGCGCATCGTCCGCCGCCGCCGGGTCGGCGTGGCGCTTTCGGCGCTGCTCTACGCCGCGACCGGCCTCGCCGGCATGATCGAGGGCGGGCACTGGCCGGCCGTCCGCCACGAGATCGAGAATCTTCACATCACGGTGGCGAACGCCGTCGGCTTCCGCGTCGTCGCGGTTGCGACCGAGGGCCAGAACGCGCTGACCGACGACGAGGTGCTGCTGGCGCTCGGCGTCAAGGACGACACGGCGCTGCCGTTCCTCGACGTGAAGGCCGCCCGCGAGCGCCTGATGGCGAATCCGCTGGTCGCCGACGCGACCGTCCGCAAGCTCTATCCCGACCGCGTCACCGTGCATCTGGTGGAGCGGAAGCCGTTCGCGCTCTGGCAGCACGACGGCAAGGTGCAGATCCTCGCGGCCGACGGCACCCCGATCGACGAGTTCCGCGACTCGCGCTTCGCTCATCTGCCGCTGGTCGTCGGCCCCTCCGCCAACCTGAAGGCGGGCGCGCTGCTCGAGGCGCTCGCCGCCGCGCCGCTGATCCGCGAGCAGACCTACGCCGCGGTGCTCGTGGCCGAGCGGCGCTGGAACCTGCGCCTGCGCTCCGGCGTCGAGGTCAAGCTTCCGGAGCTCGGCTTCGCCGCGGCGCTGACGCGGCTCGAGGAGGTCCAGACGCGCGACGACCTGTTCGGCAAGGGCGTCACCGCCATCGATCTGCGCGATCCGAAGCGCCTCGTGGTCCGGCTGACCCCGGAGGCCGCGGAGACGCTCGCCGAGGCCGAGAAGGCCGCGGAGAAGGCCAGGAAGAAGGCAGGCGGGGCATGAGTCAGGCGTTCCCCTACGGCGTCGTTCCCAAGATGCGGCCGCTGCCGTCGCGGCGGGCCGTCGTGGTGTCGGTGCTCGACGTCGGAACCTCGAAGGTCGCCTGCCTGGTCGCCCGGCTGAAGCCGGTCGAGCCCGGCGACGCGCTGCCCGACCGTTCCCACCTCGTCGAGCTCATCGGCGTCGGCCACCAGCGCTCGCGCGGCGTGAAGAACGGCCAGATCGTCGACATGGACGCTGCCGAGCAGTCGATCCGGCTCGCGGTCGACGCCGCCGAGCGCATGGCCGGCGTCCAGATCGAGAGCGTCATCGTGTCGGTCTCCGCCGGCCGGCTGTCGAGCGAGACCTTCCACGCCGAGGTCGGCATCGCCGGCCATCCGGTCGAGGACCGCGACATCCGCCGCGTGCTGCAGGCGGGCTGCGTCCACACCGTGCGGCCGAACCGCACCGTGGTGCACTCGATCCCGACCGGCTTCGGCCTCGACGCCACCCGCGGCGTGCGCGATCCGCGCGGCATGGTCGGCCAGCATCTCGGCGTCGACATGCACATCGTCACCGCCGAGGGCGCGCCCCTGCGCAACCTGATGCTCTGCGTCGAGCGCTGCCACCTGCACGTCGAGACCATGGTCGCCGCCCCTTACGCGGCCGGCCTCGCGGCGCTCGTCGACGACGAGAGCGAGATGGGCGTCACGCTGGTCGACATGGGCGGCGGCACCACCTCGGTCGCGGTGTTCCAGGGCGGCGGCTTCGTGCATTCCGACGCGGTCGCGCTCGGCGGGCGCCACGTCACCCTCGACCTCGCGCGCGGGCTTTCCACCAGCCTCGACGAGGCCGAGCGGCTGAAGACGCTGCACGCCAGCGTGTTCCCCTCGATCGCCGACGAGCGCGAGCAGCTCGCGGTCACGCCGGTGGGCGAGAGCGAGCTTGAGGCCGCGAGCTACGTGCCGAAGTCGATGATCGTGAAGATCGTCAAGCCGCGGGTCGAGGAGATCCTCGAGCTGCTGCGCGACCGGCTGAAGGCCTCGGGCCACGCCTCCGAGGCGCGCCGGGTCGTGCTCACCGGCGGCGCCTGCCAGCTCACCGGCGTGCCGGACCTCGCGCGCCGCATTCTCGACCGGCCCGTCCGCATCGGCCGCCCGCTGGGCGCCCGCGGGCTGCCCGAGGCGGCCAAGGGGCCGGCGTTCGCGGCGCCGGTAGGACTTCTGGTTTTCCCGCAGGTCGCGGGACTGGAGCACGTCGACCCGAAGCGGATGCGCCGCGGCGGGCAGACGCAGAAGGACACCTACATCCACCGGGTCGGCCGGTGGCTGAAGGAGAGCTTCTGATGGGCGGCGCGGCGGCCGCCGATCGGAAAGGGGCCTTGCGCGCCCCCCGAACGCCGAAACTGCGATTGGCAAATGTGCCGGGACGGCGCGACAACCTAAGAGGCATGCGATGACGCTCAACCTGAAGATGCCGGACATCCGGGAACTGAAGCCGCGGATCACCGTCTTCGGCGTCGGCGGCGCCGGCGGCAACGCGGTCAACAACATGATCGAGGCGGGCCTCGTGGGCGTCGACTTCGTCGTCGCCAACACCGACGCGCAGGCCCTGACCCTGTCGAAGGCCGAGCGCATCATCCAGATGGGCGTGCAGGTCACCGAAGGCCTCGGCGCGGGCTCGCAGCCGGAAGTCGGCCGCGCGGCCGCCGAAGAGGTGATCGACGAGATCCGCGACCACCTCTCGGGCGCCCACATGGCGTTCATCACCGCCGGCATGGGCGGCGGCACCGGCACCGGCTCCGCGCCGGTCGTCGCCCGCGCGGCCCGCGAGGCCGGCATCCTCACGGTCGGCGTCGTCACCAAGCCGTTCCACTTCGAAGGCATGCGCCGGATGAAGGTGGCCGAGGCCGGCATCGAGGAGCTGCAGAAGGCGGTCGACACCCTCATCGTCATCCCGAACCAGAACCTGTTCCGGGTCGCGAACGAGCGCACCACCTTCGCCGACGCCTTCGCGATGGCGGACCAGGTGCTTTATTCGGGCGTCGCCTGCATCACCGACCTGATGGTCAAGGAAGGCCTGATCAACCTCGACTTCGCCGACGTCCGCGCGATCATGCGCGAGATGGGCAAGGCGATGATGGGCACGGGCGAGGCCTCCGGCGAGAAGCGCGCGGTGCAGGCGGCGGAAGCCGCCATCGCCAACCCGCTGCTCGACGACGTCTCGATGAAGGGCGCCCGCGGCCTGCTGATCTCGATCACCGGCGGCAACGACCTGACCCTCTACGAAGTCGACGAAGCCGCCACCCGCATCCGCGAGGAAGTGGACTCCGAGGCCAACATCATCCTCGGCGCGACCTTCGACGAGAGCCTGGAAGGCATCATCCGCGTGTCGGTCGTCGCCACCGGTATCGACCACATCATCGAGGCCGGCCAGGTCTCGGCGGCGGAGCAGCGCATCGCCGAGCTGACCAGCCGCTTCAAGCAGCCGGCGCCCGCGACCCGCAGCCCCGAGCCGCAGACGCTGCCGACCTTCCGCGCCCCGACGCAGCCCGCGCCGCAGGCCTACGAGGCGCCGCAGCACCACGAGGAGCCGGTCTACGAGGCCCATTACGAGCAGCAGGCGATCGCCGCGATCGAGGACGTCACCATCCGTCCGGCCGCGCCGAAGCCCGCCGTTCCGGAGCCGCAGGTCCAGTCCTACGCCCCGGTGGAGGAGGAGCATCACGACCAGCCCTACATCCCGCCGCAGGCCGAGCGCGCCCGTGCGCCGCGGATGCCGCGGGTGGACGAGCTGCCGCTGCCGGCCCAGGCGCAGATCCGCGCCAGCCGCGAGCCGGCCGCCGAGCAGGCCGCGCCGGACCGCAAGCGCATGACGCTGCTGCAGCGTCTGGCGAACGGCCTCGGCCGGCACCAGGAGGACGAGCACGAGGCGCCGCAGCAGGCCTACGCGCCCGAACGCGCCCCGGCTCCCGAGCAGCCGGCCCGCCGTCCGCAGGCGACTCCGCAGGCGCCGGCCTACCGCCCGGCCCAGGGCGGTCTCGACGCCCACGGCCGCGCTCCGGCCCCGGCCCATCCCCGCGGCCTCGAGGACGACCAGCTCGAGATCCCGGCGTTCCTGCGCCGTCAGGCGAACTGAAGACTGGCCGTCGGCGTCGAGTCGACGCTGAAGGAAGAGAATCTCCGGCCCGGGCGGGAACGCCCGGGCCGGAGCCGTGCGTTGGGCGTGGATAAATCTTCCCGATCAATGCCTTAGGGCTGTTACAAAGCGAAAAGAACCTTGATTTGGTTGGGGTGTCCGCCCGACCTACTTTGCAGCGCATCACAGGTGTCCGGGCTCCCGGACGATGAACTGCGGCGCTCGACCGTCGCAGGCGGCCATGCCTCCCAACGGCCGCAGGTGCTCAAGGACAGTGTTTCATGTATGCGCATCAGACCACGCTCGCCGGAACGGTCGCCCTTTCGGGCGTCGGCGTTCATTCGGGCGCGCCGGTCTCCCTGACGCTCGATCCGGCCGACGCCGGGACGGGCGTCGTGTTCGTCCGCGTCATGCCGAACGGCGACGAGCGTGAGATTCCGGCCAGCCACGCGCTGGTCAACGGCACCGAACTCCAGACCGTGCTGGGCGACCCGTCCGGCGCGTCGGTCTCCACCACCGAGCACCTGCTCGCGGCGGTCCGCGCGCTCGGGCTCGACAATGTCCGCATCACGGTCGACGGTCCGGAGCTGCCGATCGCCGACGGCTCCTCGCGGCCGTTCGTCGAAGCGATCGAGAGCGTCGGGCTCAAGGCGCAGGCCGCGCCGCGCCGGCTGATGAAGATCCTGAAGCCTGTCCGCGTCGAGCAGGGCCGCGGCTTCGCCGAGCTCGCGCCGGCGCCGCAGGGCTTCCACCTCGACGTCGAGATCGATTTCGCGAGCGACCTGATCGGGCGCCAGCGCATCGCGCTCGACCTGACGCCGGGCAGTTTCCGCACCGAGCTCGCCGGCGCGCGCACCTTCGGCTTCCTCAAGGACGTCGAGCGGCTGTGGGCGGCGGGCTTCGCGCGCGGCTCCTCGACCGACAACACGGTTGTCCTCGGCGAGGACCGGGTGCTGAACCCGGAAGGCCTGCGGTTCGCGGACGAGTTCGTGCGGCACAAGGCGCTCGACGCCGTCGGCGACCTGGCGCTCTCGGGCGCGCCGCTCGTCGGCCGGTTCCGCTCGTTCTGCGGCGGCCACAGGCTGAACGGCGCCGTGCTCGGCGCGCTGCTCGCCGATCCCACGGCCTACGCCATCGTCGACGCCGAGGCTCCCGCCCGGCGCGAGCGCGGCGACGCGCGCCGGCCCGCGCTGGTCGCGAATCCGGCCGTGGCCTTCGGGCATCGCGCCGCCTGACGTGTTCCCCATGCATCGGCCGGTCGCGCCTTGGCGCGCGCCGGCCGATTCGGCTATAGACTGCATCGCGGCCGTCTGTTTGATGACGGCTTCGTGGTCGCGCCGACAGGGGCGGCCGTTCGGGGAATCAATGCCGGTTCAGACGCTCGAGAGGCCTTCGATGTCGCTGCGTACGCCCTCACACCCGTCTTCCGCGCGGGGGCGCGGACTGAGGAGCGCGCTGCTTCTCGCCGTCGCTCTGCCGCTCGTGGCGCCGCTGGCCGGCTGCTCCTACTTCAATTCCAACAAGGAAGAGTTCGCGCCTGACGAGCCCGCCGACAAGCTCTACAACGAGGGCCTCGGCTACCTGAACGCGGGCTCGTATGACGAGGCGAAGAAGAAGTTCGCCGAAGTCGACCGCCAGCACCCCTACACCGAGTGGGGCCGCAAGTCGGTGCTGATGACGACCTACGCCAACTACCGCAGCGGCAACTACACGGAAGCGATCACCAACGGCAATCGCTACGTCCAGCTTCATCCGACCAGCCCTGACGCGGCCTATGCGCAGTATCTGATCGGCATGTCCTACTACAATCAGGTTCCGGACATCAGCCGCGACCAGGAGCGCACCGCCAAGGCGATCGCCGCCTTCGACGAGGTGCAGCGCCGCTGGCCGGAGAGCGAGTACGCCGCCGAAGCCCGCAAGAAGATGCAGATCGCCCGCGACCAGCTCGCCGGCAAGGAGATGCAGGTCGGGCGATTCTACCTCGCGCGCCGCGACTACACCGGCGCGATCAACCGCTTCCGCGTGGTCGTGAGCCAGTACCAGCAGACGCGCCACATCGAGGAGGCGTTGCACCGCCTCGTCGAGGCCTATCTCGCGCTCGGCATCGCGGCCGAGGCGCAGACGGCCGCCGCGATTCTCGGCCACAACTTCCCCGACAGCGAGTGGTACAAGCGCTCCTACGCGCTGATGAACCAGGGCGGCGTCCAGCAGGCCCAGGAGAACACCGGCTCCTGGATCAGCCGCGCCTTCCGCGGCGTCACCGGCTGAGGCGAACAGCGCTCGCGGAGTAATCCCGTGCTCGCACGGCTTTCGATCCGCGACATCGTCCTGATCGACCGGCTCGACGTCGATTTCGACGCCGGGCTGTCGGTCATGACAGGGGAGACCGGCGCGGGCAAATCGATCGTGCTCGACGCGGTCTCGCTCGCGCTTGGCGGCCGTGGCGACGGCGGGCTCGTCCGCGAGGGCGAGCAGCAGGGGCAGGTGACCGCCGTGTTCGACCTCGCGGTCGACCATCCCGCGCGCGCCCTGCTGCGCGAGCAGGACATTCCCGACGACGGCGACCTGATTCTGCGCCGCGTGCAGGCCCGCGACGGGCGCACGCGCGCCTTCGTCAACGACCAGCCGGTGAGCGCCAACGCGCTGCGCGCGCTGGGCGCGACGCTTGTCGAGATCCACGGCCAGCACGACGATCGCGCGCTGGTCGATCCGGCCGCGCACCGCGCGCTGCTCGATGGCTTCGGCGGTCTCACGGCCGAAGCCGCGGCCGTTTCCGAGCGCTGGCGGCGCCGGCGCGCGGCCGCGAAGGCGCTCGAGGAGCACACGGCGCAGGTCGAGGCGGCGCGGCGCGAGGCCGACTTCCTGCGCCACGCCAGCGATGAGCTCGCCGCGCTCGCTCCGGAGCCCGGCGAAGAGCAGGCGCTGGCCGAGCGCCGCTCCGCGATGATGCGGGCGGAGAAGGCGGCGGAGGACTTGAACGAGGCCCATGAGGCGGTCGCCGGCGGTTCGTCGCCGGTCACCACCATCGCCAACGCCATCCGCCGGCTGGAGCGCCGCGCCGCGGCCTCGCCCGAACTGGTCGAGCCCGCGATCAAGGCGCTCGACGCGGCGCTGCTCGCGCTCGACGAGGGCGAGGCGCATCTCAAGGCCGCGATCGAGGCGACCGCCTTCGACCCGCGCGAGCTGGAGCGGATCGAGGAGCGGCTGTTCGCGCTGCGCGCCGCCTCGCGCAAGCACGACACGCCGGTCGACGGGCTCCCGGCGCTCGCCGCGCGCTTTCGCGACGAGCTCGCGGCGCTCGACGCCGGCGAGGAGCGCCTGAAGGTCCTGACGGAAGAAGCCCGCGCCGCCGAGCAGGCTTACGCGGAAGCCGCCTCGGCGCTGAGCGGCCGGCGCCGCGCCGCTGCGGCGACGCTCGACGCCGCGGTCATGGCGGAGCTGCCGGATCTCAAGCTCGAGCGCGCCCGGTTCATGACCGAGATCGCGACCGATCCGTCTCTCGCCGGCCCCGACGGCGTCGACCGCGTCGAGTTCTGGGTCCAGACCAATCCGGGCACGCGCGCAGGTCCGCTCGCGAAGATCGCCTCCGGCGGCGAGCTGTCGCGCTTCATGCTGGCGCTGAAGGTGGCGCTCGCCGATCGCGGCTCCGCGCCCACGCTGGTGTTCGACGAGATCGACACCGGCGTCGGCGGCGCCGTGGCGGACGCGATCGGCGCGCGGCTCGCCCGGCTCGCCCGCGCAGTCCAGGTGCTGTCCGTCACCCACGCCCCGCAGGTGGCGGCGCGCGCCGACCGGCATTTCCTCATCTCCAAGGCGCAGGCCGCGGGCGAAGTCCGCGTCGCGACGCGGGTCGCCGGCCTCGGCGCGCCCGAGCGGCGCGAGGAGATCGCGCGCATGCTGGCCGGCGCCTCGGTGACGGAGGAGGCGCGGGCCGCCGCCGCGCGCCTGCTCGAAGGCGCGGCGTGATGGCGGATCCGACAGGCGGCGAGCTTCCGCCGTCGCTGCCCGACGCGGCGGCCGAGCACGCGCGGCTGGCCGACGAGATCCGCGGGCACGACAGGCGCTACTATCAGGACGACGCGCCCACGGTCTCCGACGCCGCGTATGACGAGCTGCGCCGACGGCTGGAGGCGCTGGAGGCGCAGTTTCCCGAGCTGAAGACGCCGGACAGCCCGACGGAGACGGTGGGCGCTGCGCCCTCCGACGCCTTCGCCAAGGTGCGGCACGCCGTGCCGATGCTCTCGCTCGCCAACGCCTTCTCCGATGAGGACGTGGCCGAGTTCATCGCCCGCGTCCGCCGCTTCCTCGACCTGAAGCCGGCGCAGGAGCTGCCGGTCTCGGCCGAGCCCAAGATCGACGGGCTTTCGGCCTCGCTGCGCTACGAGAACGGCCGGTTCGTGCGCGGCGCGACCCGCGGGGACGGGACGGTGGGCGAGGACGTCACGCCGAACCTCCGCACCATCGCCGACGTGCCGGACCGCCTGACGGGCGCCGACGTCCCCGACGTGATCGAGGTGCGCGGCGAGGTCTACATGTCCCACGCCGACTTCAGGGCGCTGAACGAGCGCCAGACCGAGGCCGGCAAGCCCGTCTTCGCCAATCCGCGCAACGCCGCGGCCGGCAGCCTGCGCCAGCTCGACCCGAAGATCACCGCCGAGCGTCCGCTCCGTTTCTTCGCCTACGCCTGGGGCGAGGCGAGCGCGGTTCCGGCCGACACCCAGAAGGGCATGGTGGACAAGCTGCGGAGCTGGGGCTTCGCCACCAACGAGCTGATGCGGGTGTTCGCGACCGCGGAGGAGCTGATCGCGCATTACCACGCGATCGAGGAGCGGCGGGCGAGTCTCGGCTACGACATCGACGGCGTCGTCTACAAGGTGGACCGGCTCGACCTGCAGCGCCGCCTCGGCTTCGTGTCGCGCAGCCCGCGCTGGGCGATCGCCCACAAGTTCCCGGCCGAGCAGGCGACGACCGTGCTCGAAGGCATCGAGATCCAGGTCGGCCGCACCGGCGCGCTGACGCCGGTCGCGAAGCTCAGGCCCGTCACCGTCGGCGGCGTCGTGGTCTCGAACGCGACGCTCCACAACGAGGACGAGATCGCCCGCAAGGACGTGCGCGTGGGCGACACGGTCGTCGTCCAGCGCGCCGGCGACGTCATCCCGCAGGTCGTGCGGGTGACGGACCCCGACCGCGAGGGCAGGGGTCCGGCGTTCGCGTTCCCCCGTGAATGTCCCGTCTGCGGCAGCCACGTGGCGCGCGAGGAGGGCGAGGTGGTCTGGCGCTGCACCGGCGGCCTGATCTGCCGCGCGCAGGCGGTCGAGCGGCTCCGGCATTTCGTCTCGCGCAACGCCATGGACATCGAAGGCCTCGGCGAGAAGCAGATCGAGGCGTTCTACGAGGCCGGCGAGGTGCGCGAGCCCGCGGACATCTTCACCCTGAAGGCGCGCGACGAGCAGCCCGGCCGGCTGACCCGGCTGAAGAACCGCGAGGGCTGGGGCGAAACTTCCGCCGCAAACCTGTTCGCCGCGATCGAGGAGGCCCGCTCGCGCGAGGTGAACCGGGTGCTCTACGGCCTCGGCATCCGCCACGTGGGCGAGATCAACGCCAAGCGGCTGCTCCGCCACTTCGCCACGATCGACGCCCTGCGCGAGACGGCGCGCGCCGCGACGCCGCCCGATCCCGCGGTCAAGGGCGACAAGGGCGACGACGCCTGGCGCGAGATGATCGACATCGACGGCGTCGGCGCGGTGGTCGCGCAGGCCGTGGTCGACTTCTTCCAGGAGCCGAAAAACGACCCGCCGCTCGACGCCCTGCTGAAGGAGCTGACGCCGTCGCCGATGCCGGCGGCGGCCTCCGACACGCCCGTCGCGGGCCTCACCGTCGTGTTCACCGGAACGCTCGAGCGCATGACCCGCGACGAGGCCAAGGCCATGGCCGAGCGGCTCGGCGCCAAGGTGGCGGGATCGGTCTCGAAGAAGACCGATCTCGTCGTCGCCGGCCCCGGCGCGGGCTCGAAGCTCGCCAAGGCCAGGGAGCTCGGGATCGAGACCCTGACCGAGGACGAATGGCTCGCGCGCGTGGGCGAGGGCGGGTGACGGCCGGGCTGCGGGAGGTCCGCGACGGACTGAGGGACATCGCTCCCGCGGCGATCGCGGCGATTCCCATCGGCTTGCTGTTCGGGGCGCTGATGGCGTCCAAGGGGCTCACGCCGGCCGAGGTGGCGCTGATGTCCGGCTTCGTCTGCGCCGGCGGCGCGCAGCTCGCGGCGGTCGAGCTCTGGGTCCATCCCGCGCCGATCCTCGCGCTGGCGGTCTCGACCGCGCTGATCGACGCCCGCCACGTGCTGATGAGCACGTCGCTCGCCCGCCGGACCGGGGCCTTCGCCTGGTGGCAGAAGATGCTCGGCTTCTATGTCATGTCCGACGAGAACTGGGCGCTCGGCGAACGCCGCGCGGCGGAGCGGACGCTGACGCCGGCCTACTTCATCACCATGGGCGCGACGCTCTGGATCAACTGGGTGACGACGACCACGCTCGGGGCTATCGGCGGCGCGATGCTCGGCGATCCCGGAATCTACGGCGCGGACTTCGCCTTCACCGCGCTGTTCATCGGTCTCGCGGCGGCCTTCGTGCGCGGGCCGGGCGGCATGGCGGTGGTCGCCGCGAGCGGGCTCGCCTCGGCGGCGGCCTACCTCGGCGTCGGCGCGCCCTGGCACGTCGCGGCCGGCGCAGCCGCGGGCGTCGCGACGGCCTGCGCGCTTGCGGGCGAGAACGAGGAGGGAGCGCTCGCATGAGCGTCGATCCCTGGACCCTGCTCGCCATCCTGGTCATGGCGTCGATCACCTACGCGACCCGGATCTCGGGCGTGCTGCTCGGGGGACGCCTCAAGCTCAGCCCGCGGGCGCAGGCGGCGTTCAACGCGGTGCCGCCGGCGGTGCTGGTCGCGCTGATCGCCCCCTCCGCGCTCGCGACCGGCGGGGCGGAAACCATCGCCGCGCTCGCCGCCGCCGTGGCCGCGACGCGACTGCCGCTGCTCGGCGTCATCGCGGTCGGCGTGGTGACGGTCGTCGCGCTGCGGGCGTTCGGACTGTAGGAAATGTGAACTTCCCTCCGACGCCCCGCGCCCCATGTCAGCGCCCATGACCCGCCGCACCGCCTTCCTCGCCGCCGCGCTCCTAATCGGCTCCCTCGCTCCCGCCGCCGCCCAGGAGGCGCGCGACAAGCCCGGGAATCCAGTCGCGCTGCCGGCCGACGCCGGCGCGCGCGAGACGGCGGTCACCGCCGACGACACGCTGACCTACACGGCGCGCGTCGAGGCGGTGCCGCTCTATGATCCGAAGGGCGAGAAGCAGGCCGAGGTGGTCGTCACCGCCTACACGCTGGAGCGGACGAAGCCGGACGACCGGCCGATCACCTACCTGTTCAACGGCGGGCCGGGCGCCGCCTCCGCCTGGCTGAACTTTGGCGGCGTGGGGCCGAAGCGCATGCCCTTCGGCGCCGCCGGCAACGCGCCGTCCGACGTCCCGAAGCTGGTCGACAACGCCGAGACCTGGCTCGCCTTCACCGACCTCGTCTTCGTCGATCCGGTCGGGACCGGCTACAGCCGCACTGTCGGCGGCGCCGACGCCAAGGAGTTCTGGTCGATCGACGGCGACGCGGAGACGCTGTCGCGCGTGGTCGCGAAGCATCTCGCCGCGAAGAACCGGCTGATGTCGCCGGTCTATCTCGCGGGCGAGAGCTACGGCGGCTTCCGCATTCCGCGCATCGCCCGGCAGTTGCAGTCGCGCGACGGCGTCGGGGTGCGCGGCCTCGTCGCGATCTCGCCGGTGCTCGATTTCGCGATCCGCGACGGCGAGCAGACCTCGCCGATGCCGTGGGTGACGGCGTTGCCCTCGCTCGCCGCGACCGCGCGGGAGAAGAAGGCGCCGGTCCAGCGCGCCGACCTCGCCGACGTCGAAGCTTACGCCACCGGCGAGTTCATGGCGGACCTCATAAAGGGGCCGCGCGACGCGGCCGCCGTCGAGCGGCTCTCGGCGAGGGTCGCGGAGCTGACGGGGCTCGATACGGACGTCGTGAAGCGGCTCGGCGGCCGCGTCGACATCCGCACCTTCGCGCGCGAGATCCACCGCGGCGAGGCGCGGGTCGGCTCGCTCTACGACGCCAACGTCACCGCCTTCGATCCGTTTCCCTCCGCCGCCCGCGGCCAGTGGGAGGACCCGATCCTCGACGGCGCGCTCGCGCCGCTCACTCGCGCGGCGGTCGACTTCTACCACCGCGACCTCGGCTACCGCGTCGACCGCCGCTACGAGCTGCTGAGCTCCGAGGTCCACCGGGGCTGGCGCTGGGGTTCGGGCCAGTCGCTGCCGGAATCCGCCACCGCGCTCCGGGAGGCGCTGGCGCTCGATCCGCATCTCAAGGTGCTGGTGGCCCATGGCGCGACCGACCTCGTCACGCCCTACATGGAATCGAAGCTGGTGCTGGACCAGTTGCCGGCGTTCGGGAGCCCGGACCGCGTGAAGCTGACGGTCTATCCCGGCGGCCACATGTTCTACAGCCGAGACGCCTCCCGCGCCGCCTTCACCCGCGACGTGAAGGCGCTCTATGGCGCCGAGGAGTAGGAGCGACCGCCTCTGACGCCAGCCGGTCCTCCTCACGGCTAACCTTCGTCATGGTCCGGCTTGACCGGACCATCCATGTCCGACGTGGAGTTCGACGTCGAAGATGGGTCCTCCGGAAACTCGAATGTTTTCGAGTTTCCCCTCTCGCAGTGGTTCAGATCGGCCGAAGCCGATCTGAACGCAAGCCGGAGGACGACGAGGCTCGTTCGGCAAGGTTTGGGCGGGGGCCGATATCCAACGCCGTGGGCATGACGTCGTGGCGAGGCTTCCGCGACGGCCGCCAGCCTCACTCCGCCGCGTGGGCCGTCTCCGCCGGCGCCTCGCCGAGCCAGGCCGCGAGGTCGGCGCGGGCGCGGTCGGTGAGCATGCGCTTCTTGGCGACGGCCTTCTGGGCGCCGCGCGGGCGCGAGCCGTCGGGCAGGCGCAGCGCGCCCTCCACAGGCGGGAACAGGCCGAAGTTCACGTTCATGGGCTGGTAGCTCTTCGGGCCCTCGCCCTCGACGCCGATGTGGCCGCCGGTGATGTGGCCGAGCAGCGCCCCGAGCGCCGTGGTGGCGGGCGGTGTCCCGAAGGCGCCCCCGAGCCGTTCGGCCGCGGCGAAGCGGCCCGCCAGCAGGCCGATCGCCGCGCTCTCTACATAGCCCTCGCAGCCGGTGATCTGGCCGGCGAAGCGCAGCCGCGGCTCGGCCTTGAGGCGCAAGCTCCCGTCCAGCAGCTTCGGGCTGTTCAGATAGGTGTTGCGGTGCAGGCCGCCGAGCCGGGCGAACTCCGCGTTCTCCAGCCCCGGAATGGTGCGGAACAGCCGGACCTGCTCCGCATGGCGCAGCTTCGTCTGGAAGCCGACCATGTTGTAGAGCGTGCCGAGCGCGTTGTCCTGGCGGAGCTGGACCACGGCGTAGGGCTTTACGGTCGGATTGTGGGCGTTGGTGAGGCCCATGGGCTTCATCGGCCCGTGGCGGAGGGTCTCGGGCCCGCGCTCCGCCATGATCTCGACGGGCAGGCAGCCGTCGAAATAGGGAGTCGAGGCCTCCCAGTCCTTGAACGACACCTTGTCGCCGGCGACCAGCCCCGCCACGAAGGCCTCGTACTGCTCGCGGGTCATCGGGCAGTTCACGTAGTCCGCGCCGGTGCCGCCGGGGCCGACCTTGTCGTAGCGCGACTGCCGCCAGGCCACGCTCATGTCGATCGAGTCGGCGTGGACGATGGGCGCGATCGCGTCGAAGAAGGCGAGCTCGCCCTCGCCGGTCAGCCCACGCACGGCCTCCGCGAGCGAAGGCGAGGTGAGGGGGCCGGTCGCGACGATCACGCTGTCCCAGTCCGCCGGCGGCAGGCCGGCGATCTCGCCGCGCTCGATCGTCACCAGCGGATGGGCTTCGAGCGCGGCGGTGACGGCGGCCGAGAAGGCGTCCCGGTCCACCGCCAGCGCCCCGCCGGCGGGCACCTGGGCTCCGTCCGCCGCGCGCATGATGAGCGAGCCGAGCGCCCGCATCTCCTGATGCAGAAGGCCGACCGCGTTCTGCTCCGCGTCGTCCGAGCGGAAGGAGTTGGAGCAGACGAGTTCGGCGAGGCCGTCGGTCTGGTGCGCGTCGGTGCGGCGCCCGGGCCGCATCTCGTGCAGCACGACGGGCGCGCCGGCTTCGGCGATCTGCCACGCGGCCTCGGAGCCGGCGAGGCCGCCGCCGACGACATGAATGGGGGAGGTCTGGTCTGTCATCGCGGGACCCTAGTCGCGCGCCGCCACGCGGGCAACGCAGGACGCCGGCGTCCGCGCGCGTCAGGCTCCAAACGCCGTCTTTCCCGGTCGCGGCGCGGAGAGCCTGCGGGACGGCGTCGGACATTCCCTGTGGGGATCGGCGTAAATATCTGAGATTTCTTCAATTTCTCGCGCCGGAGAGACCCCTCCGGAATTGGCTTTCCCGATCGGAATCGTCTAGTTTGCCGGCGCTAGCAAACGACCGAAAGCGTTCCAGTCTTGGCCGATTCCACCGATCCGACGTCCGGCGGCCCCTCCGACATCAAGCCGGTGTCCATCGCCGACGAGATGCGCCGCTCCTACCTCGATTACGCCATGAGCGTGATCGTGGCGCGCGCGCTTCCCGACGTGCGCGACGGGCTGAAGCCGGTGCATCGCCGCATCCTGTTCTCGATGAACGAGAACGGCTATTTCCCGGACCGGCCTTACCGCAAGTCCGCCCGCGTGGTCGGCGACGTCATCGGTAAGTACCACCCGCACGGCGACCAATCGATCTACGACGCGCTGGTGCGCATGGCGCAGGAGTTCTCCATGCGCCTGCCGCTGGCCGACGGCCAGGGCAATTTCGGCTCGGTCGACGGCGATCCGCCCGCGGCCATGCGCTACACCGAGATCCGGCTGGCGAAGCCCGCGATGGCGCTGCTTGGCGACATCGACGAGGACACGGTCGATTTCCAGGACAACTACGACGGCTCCGAGAAGGAGCCGACCGTCCTCCCGGCCAAGTTCCCGAACCTGCTGGTCAACGGCGCCGGCGGCATCGCCGTCGGCATGGCGACCAACATCCCGCCGCACAATCTGGGCGAGGTCGTCGACGCCTGCGTCGCGTTGATCGCGGAGCCCGACCTCGATCTCGAGGCGCTGCTCGCGATCGTTCCGGGGCCGGACTTCCCGACCGCGGCCCGCATCCTCGGCCGCAGCGGCATTCGCTCGGCCTACGCCACCGGCCGCGGCTCCGTCGTCATGCGCGCCAAGGTCGACGTGGAGGAGATCCGCAAGGACCGCGAGGCGCTGATCGTCTCCGAGCTGCCCTATCAGGTGAACAAGGCCACGCTGGTCGAGAAGATCGCGGAGCTGGTGCGCGACAAGCGCGTCGAGGGCGTCTCGGACCTCCGCGACGAGAGCGACCGGCAGGGCATGCGGGTCGTGATCGAGCTGAAGCGCGACGCGGTCGCCGATGTGGTGCTGAACCAGCTTTTCCGGTTCTCGTCGCTGCAGACCACCTTCGGCGTCAACATGGTGGCGCTGAACGGCGGCAAGCCCGAGCTGATGAACCTCAGGGACGTGCTGACCGCCTTCATCGCGTTCCGCGAGGAGGTCGTCAGCCGCCGCACCAAGTTCCGCCTCGGCAAGGCGCGCGACCGGGCGCATGTGTTGGTGGGCCTCGCGATCGCGGTCGCCAACATCGACGAGGTGATCCACACCATCCGCACCGCGCCCGATCCGGCGACCGCCCGCGACCGCCTGATGGACCGGGACTGGCCGGCGATGGACGTGGCGCCGCTGATCGCGCTGATCGACGATCCGCGCCACAAGCTGGCGGAGGACGGCACCTACCGGCTCTCCTTCGAGCAGGCGCGCGCCATCCTCGAGCTACGGCTCGCCCGCCTCACCGCGCTCGGCCGCGATGAGATCGCCGAGGAGCTCGACAAGCTCGCGGCCGAGATCTCCGACTATCTCGACATCCTGCGCTCCCGCGAGCGGGTGCAGGCGATCGTGCGCGAGGAGCTGCTGGCGGCCAAGGCCGAATTCGGCACGCCGCGGCGCACGGAGATCCTCGATTCCGACGCCGATTTCGAGGACGAGGACCTGATCCAGCGCGAGGACATGGTCGTGACCGTGTCCCACGCCGGCTACGTCAAGCGCGTGCCGCTCGCCACCTACCGGGCCCAGCGGCGCGGCGGCAAGGGCCGCTCGGCCATGTCCTTCCGCGAGGAGGATTTCGTCAGCCGCCTGTTCGTGGCCAACACCCACACGCCGGTGCTGTTCTTCTCCTCGCGCGGACAGGTCTACAAGGAGAAGGTGTGGCGGCTGCCGCTGTCGGCCCCGCAGGCGCGCGGCAAGGCGCTGGTCAACATGCTGCCGCTGGAGCAGGGCGAGCGCATCACCACCATCATGCCGCTCGTCGAGAACGAGAGCGAGTGGGCGAAGTACGACGTGATGTTCGCCACCTCCGGCGGCACCGTGCGCCGGAACAAGCTGTCCGACTTCGTCAACGTGAACCGCTCCGGCAAGATCGCGATGAAGCTCGACGAGGGCGAGGCCATCGTTGACGTGCAGATCTGCACCGAGGACGACGACGTCCTGCTCACGACCTATCGCGGCCAGTGCATCCGCTTCCCCGTGACCGACGTGCGCGTGTTCAAGGGCCGCGACTCCGTCGGCGTGCGCGGCGTGACGCTGGGCAAGGACGACAACGTGATCTCGCTGTCGATCCTGCGCCACTTCGAGGCGACGCCGGCGGAACGGCTCGCCTATCTCCGGCGGGCCAACGCGGTGCGGCGCGGGCAGGGCGAGAGCGGCGTGGACGAGGCGACGGAGGTCGAGGACGGCGTGGAGGCCGACGCGGCCGACATCGAGCTCGGCCAGGACCGCTACATCGCCATGAGCGAGGCCGAACAGTTCATCCTGACCCTGTCGGAGAACGGCTACGGCAAGCGGTCGTCCTCGTTCGAGTACCGGGTCACCGGACGCGGCGGCAAGGGCATCGTCGCCATGGTGACGACCGGCCGCAACGGGCCGCTGGCCTCGTCCTTCCCGGTCTCCGACGGCGATCAGATCATGCTGATCACCAATGGCGGCCAGACCATCCGCGTGCCGGTCGACGGCATCCGCATCGCGGGCCGTTCGACGCAAGGGGTGATCGTGTTCAACACCGCCGAGGGCGAGCGCGTCGTGTCGGTCGAGCACATCGCGGAGGAAGAGGACGCGGCGACCTCGGAGGACGAGGGGGAGGAGTGAGCGCTCGCCGACGGCGCCCAAACCGTCGCCATGGTCATTAAGTATTTATGCTGATTTAACTCAAGTCATGGATGTTTGTTAAGTATAGCGGCGATGAAAGGTTGCCGGCCGGGGCGGTCGCTGGCATGTTTTCGCCACGGCCCGGTGGGGGAATGGCTACCCGGGGGACGGGAACGTTCCCCTATCCTGGTTCAAATCCAGGCTGGGCCTCCAGATCGATAAAACGGCGGTCCGCCATCGACGGGCCGCCGTTTTGTCTTTTCGGGCGGCCGAACGCGTCTTCGTGATAGTGCATATGCACTGTTCTGGAGAGCAGAGCGGGACTCTCCGGCCGCGCGTCGCCAACAGTCTGCGCGCACGCCATTTCCGGTCGTTTGGACAGCCTCGCTGTCAGGTCGTCGCCGGAGGCGGTCGTCGGGCCGCCGCGACGAACTTCGCCTTGGCGGGCCGCGATCCCGGCCTTTAGATGGGCCGTTTCCGCGTCCCGCCCGGGTGAGACCGCCGATGAACGACGTGCATGAGCCGCTGCCAGACCCGGCCGCCGCGCTCGAGGCTCGCGAACGCGAGCTGAAGCTCGAGGTCGCGCCGGAGACGCTCGTGCGGCTCGCCGCCGCGCTGCGCGAGCGCGGCGCGGCCAAGCGGGGCGTGGCCGCCCGTCTCGTCAGCGCCTACTTCGATTCCGACGACCGCGCGCTCAAGCGGGCGGGCGTTTCGCTGCGCATCCGGCGGCGGGGCAGGGGCTACGTCCAGACCATCAAGCTCGGCGGCGCGGGCGTCGGCATGTTCGACCGCGCGGAGTGGGAGCGGCGCGCGCGCGGGCCTGAGCTCGCGTTGTCGCCGGGCGAAAACCTGCTGCTCGCTTCCGCGCTCGGCTGCGAACCGTCGGCGCTGCCGGCGCTGGCCCCGGTCTTCACGACCAATGTGAAGCGCGCCGTCCACCTGCTCCAGCGCGGCGCGTTCGTGGTCGAACTCGCCCTCGACGAGGCGGCGATCGAACTCGCGGACGCGCGCTACGCCTTCGCGGAGCTGGAGATGGAGCTGCTCGGCGGAACGCCGGAGGAGCTGTTCGCACTCGCGAGGGACCTCGGATCGGTCGCGCCGCTTCGCCTCAGCGCGCTCAGCAAGTCCGCCCGCGGCTATGCGGCGCTCGACGGCGCGCTCGGACGGCCCGCCAAGGCCGGCGACGCCCCGATCCGCGCCGGCATGTCGGTCGAGGAGGCCTTCATCGCCGCCGCGACCGACTGCGTCGTCCAGTTCCGCCTGAACGAGGACGTGCTGCTTTCAGCGCCGGAGCCCAAGGCCGTGCATCAGGCGCGCGTCGCGCTGCGCCGCCTGCGCTCGGCGTTCTCGCTGTTCAAGCCCGTGGTGTCGGACGCCCGGAGCGAGGCGCTGCGGGCCGAGCTGAAATGGCTCGCCGGCTCGCTCGGCGACGCGCGCGATCTCGACGTGTTCGCGGAAGGGCGGCTCGCCGCGCTGGGCGAGGGCGACGAGCCGGAGCCCGGCCTCGCGGCGCTCGCGGCCCGCGTGGAACGTCAGCGCGGCGAGGCCTACGCCGCCGCCGACGCGGCGCTTCGCTCGCCCCGCGCGCGCGGCCTCATGCTCGATCTCGCGGAATGGCTCGCGATCGGGCCGTGGCGCGCCGACGCCGCGACGGCCGACCTGCGCGCCACGGCCATCGAGGCGTTCGCGGCCGATACGCTCGCCAAGCGCCGAAAGAAGGTGAAGAAGGCGGGCAAGGCGCTCGCGGCGCTCGACCCGCACGCGCGCCACCAAGCGCGCATCGAGGGCAAGAAGCTGCGCTACGCCGCCGATTTCTTCGCCGAGGTCTTCACCGAGCCCAAGGCGCGCAAACGGCAGGCCGCGTTCGCGAAGCATCTCGCGGCGCTGCAGGAGCATCTCGGCGATCTCAACGACATCGCGACGGCGCGCGCCCGCGCCCGCTGGCTCGCCATCGACGCGGCGGCCGAGGGCGACGGCGACGCCGCCTTCGCCGCCGGCGCGATCGCCGGCCACGCCGACGCCGACGCGCGTGGCCTCCTGGCGGCCGCCGGCAAGAGCTATTCCGCGCTCATGAAAGCCGAGCCCTACTGGCGCTGACCGCGCGACGCAAAAAGGGGCCGTGCGGCGACGACCCCTTCCGTCAGGCGCGAAGGCCTTGCGTCACTTCTTGTTGTGGTCCGAGCCGGGCGTCGCTCCGGTCGCGCCGGGTGAGTGCTTGTCCTTGTCCATCTTGCCGCCATGGGCGCCGTCGGCGGCGGTGGTGCCGCCCTCGGTCTGGCGCTTGACGTCTTCCTTGCTCGTGGCGGTGCCCTTCACGGCGTTGTCCATCGCGCCGGTGGTGCCGGGGCTCATCTTGCCGGACGAGCCGGCCTTGTCCGGCGCCGTCTTCTCCGCCGGATTGGCGCCCTGATCCACCGTGGAGTTCGTCTGCGCGAGGGCCGGACCTGCGCCGACGGCGAGGGCCGAGGCCAGCGCGAAAGCTGCAAACGTCTTCATGATCGCTCCCATGGTCTGTTTCTTATGGTTCTCAAACGATGCGCGCGCGGCATCGTTCCAAACGCATTGAAGTGCAGACACACAGGTGAGCGGCGGCGGGGTTCTCAGGCCTTGATGCGGGTCATCGCCGGGTCATAGAGCGGCTTGAGGAACGGCGTCGCCGGCACGAAGACCCCGGCGACCTCGAGCTGATAGTCGCCTGACAGGACATGAGCCGCGTCGACGCCGGCCGGGTCGCGGACGTAGCCGTAGCCGATCGGCTTGCCGATCGTGTGGCCGAACCCGCCGCTCGCGAGCCAGCCGACCCGCGCGCCGTCGCGCAGAATGGTTTCACGCCCGAGCAGGGTGACGCCAGGATCGTCGACCGTGAAGCCGGCCAGCAGCCGCGGCGACGGCGCCCGCGCCTTCTCCACGAGCGCGTCGCGGCCGAGGAAAGGCTGGCCGGACTTGAGCTTCACCGCCCAGCCGAGGCCCGCCATCTGCGGCGTGTGGTCCGGCCCGATCTCGGAGCCCCAGGCGCGATAGCCCTTTTCGAGCCGGAGCGTCTCGATCGCCCGGTAGCCCGCGGGGGCGATCCCGTGCGCCGCGCCGGCCGCCATCAGGGCGTCATAGGCGGTGGCGGCGAACTCGGTCGGCACATGCAGCTCCCAGCCGAGTTCGCCCACATAGGTGACGCGCAGCGCGAGCGTCGGCGCGCCGGCCACCGCGATCTCGCGGCAGGTCGCGAACGGGAATCCCTCGTTCGAGACGTCGTCGCGCGTCACGGCCGCGAGCACGTCGCGCGCGCGGGGACCGAACAGGCTGAGCACGGCGCGCGACGAGGTGACGTCGATCAGATGCGCGTCGCAGTCCGCGGGGATGTTGCGGGCGATCCAGTCGAAGTCGTGTGTCGCGAAGCCGGTGCCGGTGACGATGTAGAAGCGGTCCTCGGCGAGGCGCGCGACGGTCAGGTCGCATTCGATCCCGCCGCGGGCGTTCAGCATCTGCGTGTAGGTGAGCGAGCCGACGGGCTTCGCGACGTCGTTGGCGCAGATCCACGACAGCGCCTTCTCCGCGTCGCGCCCGACCAGCAGGAACTTCGCGAAGGACGACTGGTCGAACAAGGCGACGCGCTCGCGGCAGGCCGCGTGCTCGCGCGCGACCGCGTCGAACCAGTTCGGCCGTTCGAACGAATAGACGTCCCGGGCCTCCTCGCCCGGACCCGCGAACCAGTTCGGCCGCTCCCAGCCGAGCTTCTCGCCGAACGCGGCGCCCGCCGCCTTCAGCCGGTCGTAGAGCGGGGAGCGGCGCAGCGGCCGCCCGCTCGCATGCTCCTCGGACGGCCAGGCCATCGCGTAGTGCTTGGCGTAAGCTTCGAGCGTGCGGGTGCGGACATAGGCCGTGTCGCGGCAGTTCGCGCCGAAGCGGCGGATGTCCACCGGCCACAGGTCATAGGGCGCGTCGCCCTTCGCCACCCATTCGGCCAGCGCCATGCCGGCGCCCCCGCCGGCGGCGATGCCGAAGGCGTTGAAGCCGCAGCCGACGAAGACGTTCCGCGTCTCGGGCGCCTCGCCGAGGATGAAGTTGCCGTCGGGCGTGAAGCTCTCGGGGCCGTTGATGAGCTGCTTGACGCCCGCGGTCTCGAGCGCCGGCACGCGGCCGAGCGCGAGCCGCATCATCGGCTCGAAATGGTCCCAGTCCTCGCCCAGAAGCTGGAACTCGAAATCCTGCGGCGGCCCGTCGAGCGCCCACGGGATCGGGTTCGGCTCGTAGCCGCCCATCACGAGGCCGCCGACCTCCTCCTTGTAGTAGGTCAGGCGGTCGGGATCGCGCAGCGTCGGCAGGTTCCGCGCGACGCCCTCGATCGCCTCGGTGACGATGTACTGGTGCTGGACGGGCACGAGCGGAATGTTGACGCCCGCGAGCGCGCCAATCTCGCGCGACCAGAGCCCCGCGCAGATCACGAGCTTCTCGCAGGCGACTCGTCCGCGCGTCGTGGCGATAGCGACGACGCGGCCGCCCTCGACCTCGACGCCGGTGACGCCGGTCTCCTCGACGATGCGGACGCCGCCCTGACGCGCGCCGCGCGCGAGCGCCTGCGTGATGTCGGACGGGCTCGCCTGTCCGTCCGTCGGCAGGAAGGCGGCGCCGACGACGTCGTCGACCGACATCAGCGGCCAGAGCTCCTGCGCCTCCTTCGGCGACAACAGCTGCATCTCGAGCCCGAAGGAGCGCGCGGTGGTCGCCTGCCGCTTCACTTCGGTCCAGCGGTCCTCGGTGCAGGCGAGCCGCAGGCCGCCGTTCATCTTCCAGCCGGTGGCGAGCCCGGTCTCGGCCTCCAGCGACTTGTAGAGCTTCACGCTGTCGCCGAGCAGCTGGGTGATGTTGGCGCTGGAGCGGAGCTGGCCCACGAGGCCGGCGGCGTGCCAGGTCGAGCCGGAGGTCAGCCGCCCGCGTTCGAGCAGCAGCACCTCGCCGGCGCCGAGCTTCGCGAGATGGTAGGCCGTGGAGCATCCGACGATGCCGCCGCCGATGACGACGATGCGGGCGGAGGAGGGCAGGTCGGTCATGCGTCATCCATGTCGGTGAAAGCGCGATAGGCGCGCTCGAAGCGCAGCAGGTTCTCCGCGGTGTAGCCGCGGTAGTCGAAATCGATGGTCGAGGAGAGCTCGGAGGCCATGCTCCACAGCGTCTCGCGCAGCAGCGAGGCGGTCAGCATGGCCTGGAAGCGCAGCCGCAGCGCGTCGTCCGGCGGCCGGTCGTAGTAGAGCGTCAGCAGCGTCTCGCGCTCGGCGGGGGAAAGCTCGTTGTTGGAGGCGAGGTTGCCGAGGTCGAACAGCGGGCTGTTGAAGCCGGCGTAGTCCCAGTCGATCAGCCACAGCCGCGCGCCGTCGTCGAGGAAGTTGCCCGGCAGCAGGTCGTTGTGGGCGAACACCATCTCGGTCGGCCCGACCGTCGCCTCCAGCCGCTCCGCGATGGCGGAGAAGCGCGGCAGGTCCGCGACGAAGCGATGTCCGCCCTCGCGCAGTCCGTGGATGTAGTCGCGCAGCACATGGAACGGCCAGAACGCGAGCGCCGGTCCCCGCAGATGGCGCTGGGTCTCGCGATGCGTCCGCTTCACGAGCTCGACGACGCGCGGCAGCTCGGCGCGCACGTCCTCGGCGGTGAGGGTGCGGCCGGCGACGTGGTCGATCACCAGCACGCCGTCGGCCGCGTGGCGGACGGCCGGCGACACGCCCGCCGCGTGGGCGGCGACGCTCGCGGCGCGCTCGTTGAAGCGCATCACGCCATGGACCGGAATGTCCTCGCCGATGCGCGCCACATAGCGCCGGCCGTCGTCTTCCACGAGGAAGTTGTGGTTGGTGATGCCGCCGTCGAGGCGGACCGGCTCGACCGGCCCGCGCCAGATGTCGAGCGCGCGTATCCGCGCCTCCGCGTCGCTGCTCACGCCAGCCCGAGCCTCCGTTTCGTGCGCTCCGCGCCTGCGGCGATGAGCCGGTCGGCGATGATCCCGATGAAGGCGACGCACAGCCCCGCCACCAGCCCGCGTCCCACATTGGCCTGCGCCAGCGCGGAATAGACCTCCTGTCCGAGGTCGCGGGTGCCCACGAGCGCCGTGATCACCAGCATCGACAGCGCCAGCATCACGGTCTGGTTCAGCCCAAGCAGGATGTCGGGCAGCGCCAGCGGCAGGCGGATGCGGGTCGTGATCTGCCGGCGCGTGCAGCCGCTCATGGCGCCGGCCTCGATCAGGGCCGGCGGCACGCGCGCGACGCCGTGCGCGGCGTAGCGGATCGCCGGCGCGATGGCGTAGAGCACGATCGCGATCAGCGCGGTGAAGTCGCCGACCCGAAACAGCATCACGATCGGGATCAGGTAGACGAAGGACGGCAGCGTCTGCAGCGTGTCGATCACGGTCTCGACGGCGCGCCACAGCCGCGGGCGCCCCGCCGCCGCGAGGCCGATCGGCACGCCGATCGCGGCCGCGATCGCGACCGAGACGCCGCAGAGATAGACCGTCGTCATCGCCGCCGGCCAGAGGCCGGAGAGCGCCACGAACAGCGCAAGCGCGCCGACCAGCAGGCCGAGCCGCCAGCCGCCGAGGCGCACCCCCGCGAGCGCGACGAGCGCGATCACCCATGGCCAGGGCAGGGCCAGCAGGAAGCGCTTCACCGGCAGCAGCACGTTCAGCAGCACGGCGGTCTTCACCGCTTCCAGCGCGCCGAAAAAGGTGACGTTGATCCAGCGGACGAGGTCGCTCCAGTAGGGCGCGGTCGACAGCCGCCAGTCGTCGGGATAGGCCGCGAGCGCGGGAGCCGCCGCGGCGAGCAGCCAGAACCCCGCGGCCGCCGCGAGCGCCGCGGCGAGGGCGAAGCGGCGCCGGCGCAGCCGGCGAGGATCGCGCTCCGGCGCCGCGCCCGTCTTCGCGGCGAGCGCCTGGGCGAAGCGGTCGAGCAGCACCGCGAGCACGGTGATGGCGAGCCCCGCCTCGAGCCCCGCGCCGATGTCGAGCCGCCGGAGCGCCGCCAGAACGTCGTAGCCGAGCCCGCCCGCGCCGATCATCGAGGCGATGATCACGACGTTCAGCGACAGCATGATCACCTGGTTGACGCCGACCATCAGCGCCGGGAGCGCCGAGGGCACCAGCATCTTCCAGGTGGTCTGCGCCCGGGTGCAGCCGGTCATGACGCCGAGGGCGCGGATCTCCTCCGGCACGGCGCGGATCGCGAGGATCGTCACCCGCACCATCGGCGGCATGGCGTAGATCACGGTCGCGATCAGCGCCGAGACCGGGCCGAAGCCGAACAGGATCAGCATCGGCAGCAGATAGGCGAAGACCGGCATGGTCTGCGACAGGTCGAGGATCGGCCCGACCGCGCGCTCGAGGCTTCTCCAGCGCACGCAGGCGAGGCCGAGCAGCAGGCCGCCGACGGCGCCGAGCAGGCTCGACACCAGCACCGAGGCGAGCGTGATCATCGCGCTCGCCCACTGGCCGAAGACCGCGAGGTAGAGCAGGCCGGCCGCCATCAGCACGGCGAGCCGCGCCCCGCCGGCCGCGTAGCCGCCGGCGACCCCTAAGAGCAGCAGCGAGAGCCACGGGATCGGCGGCACGACGCCGCCGATCCCTGTAGCGAGCAGCGCCTTGGCGGCGGCGAGCGGCAGGTCGAGCGTCCAGGCGATCGCGCGCGTCAGGTCGCGCACGCTGAACAGGCCGAGGCTCGCTTTGTCCATCAGCCAGCGCATGAACTCGGAGATCTCGCGCGCGAGCGGCGGCTGCCATGCGACGGGGACCTTCACGGTCCAGGCCGGCAGGAAGCCTGCCGGCGCCAGCGCGAGCGCCACGGTCGCGAGGATCACGGCCGGCCACAGCAGGCGGCCGAGCGGCGGGCGGCCCCATTTCGCGACGGACGGGCTCGCCTCAGCGTAGCTCATGCCGCGCCGCCCGGCCGCTCCCGGCCGACGAGCACGTCGATCATGGCGACCCGGTCGATCGCGCCCAGCACCCGGCCGTCCTCGACCACGGCGAAGGGCTTTTCGGACCGCTCGACGTCATGGGCGAACGCGGCGATGCGGTCGGTCGCGGCGACTTCGCCGGCGAAGTCCGCGCCGGCCGGCGGCGCCGTCATCACGGCCTTCGCGGTGAGGATCTTGGCGCGCGGCGCGTCGCGGGTGAAGGCGCGGACGTAAGGCGTGGCGGGCGCCAGCACGAGCTCCTCGGCCGAGCCGATCTGCTCGACGACGCCGTCCTTCATGATCGCGATCCGGTCGGCGATCCGCGCGGCCTCGTCGAAATCGTGGGTGATGAACACGATCGTCTTCTTGAGCAGGCCCTGCAGCCGCAGCACCTCGTCCTGCATTTCGCGCCGGATCAGCGGATCGAGCGCCGAGAACGGCTCGTCGAGGAACCAGAGGTCCGGCCCGACCGCGAGCGAACGGGCGATGCCGACGCGCTGCTGCTGCCCGCCCGACAGCTCGCGCGGAAACCGGTCCTCGCGGCCCTCGAGCCCGACGAGCGCGATCATCTCCCGCGCGCGGGCGTCGCGCTCGGCCTTCGAACGGCCCTGCACGTCGAGCGGGAAGGCGACGTTGCCGAGCACGGTGAGGTGCGGCAGCAGCGCGAAATGCTGGAACACCATGCCCATCTGGTGGCGCCGGATCGCGATGAGCTCGGCCTCGGACAGGGTCTTGAGGTCGCGCCCCTCGAACAGCACGGCGCCTGCGGTCGGTGGCGTCAGACCGGCGAGGATGCGCACCAGCGTCGACTTGCCGGAGCCGGACAGCCCCATGATGACGAAGGTCTCGCCGCGCGGAATCTCGATGCTGACGTCGGCGACCGCCGCGGTGATACCGGCGGCGGAAAGCTCCGCCGGGGTCGCCGCGAGCCGGCCGTCGCGCAGAAAGCGCTCCGGCTTCGGCCCATACAGCTTCGAGACCTCGCGCGCGGCCAGGATCGGATGCGCCATGGCCCCGGACCCTTGCGTCACATGCCCAGCCACTTCTTCCAGCGGGGCTCGTTCTTCGCCATCCAATCGTCGACCACGGCCTCGACCTTCTCGCCGTTGAGGTCGACCTTGGCGGCGAGCTCGCCGATCTCCTCGTTGGTGAACTGGTAGGCCTCGATCGCCTTGTAGGCGCCCGGCCACTTCTTGGCGACGCCGGTCCAGGCCGCCTTGTAGATCGGGCCGCGCGGCTTGGCGCAGTCGTACTTCGCTTCCTTGTTCACGCCCCAGGCGGGGTCCTCGTAGCAGGCCTTCTCATAGGGCGGGAACTTGACCCACTCGCCCTTGTATTTGATCGGCGCCCAGTGCGGCGCATAGATCCAGAGCAGGATCGGGGCCTTGCGTTCGTAGGCCGACTGCAGCTCCGCGAACATCGCGGCGTCGGTGCCGGCGTGCACCACCTCGAAGTCGAGCCCGAGCGCCTGCACGCGCTCCTCGTCGTAGCCGCCCCAGGTCACCGGGCCGCCGAGGTAACGTCCCTTCGGCGCGGTCTCGGGGATCGAGAACACCTCGGCGCAGCCCTTCAGGGCCTCCCAGTCCGGCAGGCCGGGGCACTTCTCCTTCATGTAGTCCGGGAACCACCAGTCCTCGATCGCCTGCATGCCGGTCTCGCCGACATTGACGACGCCGCCCTCGGCGATCGCGGCGTCGAGAGCCTCCTTCGCGGTGGTCGCCCAGACTTCCATCGCCACATGCAGGTCGCCGGTCTTCATGCCCGCGAACTGGGCGAGGTAGTCGGCCTGCACGTATTCGACGTTGTAGCCGGCCTTCTTGAGCGTCTCGCCCATGAGCCGGGTGGTGATGAGCTGGCCGGTCCAGTCGTGAAGGGTCAGCTTGATGGGGTCCTTCGACTCGACCTCGGCCCTGGCGGCGGGGGCCGTCAAGGCGAGGGCGAGGAGTCCGGTCGTCAGTACGCGCGTCACGTCACGAAACATGGCTCGGCCTCCCGGCTGCTGTGGTCTACGCCACGTTAGGCCATGCAGTTTGGGCGCCAAGTCGTGATGAATACACAGAACATGTGGATTTGAGTTGTTGCGTCCGCACGAAATCCACATGATGCCCACGAAAGCAGCGGGGGAGCGCATTCCGATGGATCAGACGCGGCGCCAACGGGCGATCCTCGACCTCGTCCGCGACGAGGACGTCACCCGGGTGATCGACCTCGCCGAGCGCCTCAGCGTCTCGGACGAGACCATCCGGCGCAACGTCAAGGACCTGGTGGCGGAGGGGCTTCTCGTGCGCCGCCACGGCGCGGTCGCGCTGGCCGAGGCGATGGCGGACGCGCCGTTCCGCCGCCGGCTGCGCGTCAACGCCGCCGCGAAGAAGGCGCTCGCGTCGGCGGTGGCCGAGCGGGTGCGCGACGGGCAGGCGCTGATGATCGACACGGGATCGACCACGGCCTACGTCGCCCAGGCCCTCGCGCAGCGGCGGCGCCGGCTCACGGTGGTGACGAACTCGATCGAGATCGCGCGCCATCTCGTCGGGCGCCACGGCAACCGCGTGTTCATGGCGGGCGGCGAGCTGAGCACCGATCTCGCGGCCGCGGTCGGCGCGGAGGCGGCCGCCTTCATCCGGCAGTTCCGGGCCGATCTCGCGATCCTCTCGATCGCGGGCGTCGACCCGGCCGGCCAGTTCACCGACTTCGATCTCGACGAGGCGCGGATCGCGCGCGCCATGATCGACGGCTCGGCGGAGCGCCTGATCGTCGCGGACCACAGCAAGTTCGGCCGCCGCGCCGGCGTGACCATCTGCGAGCCGTCCGAGATCGGGACGCTGGTGGCCGACGAGGCGCCGCCGCCGGACGTGGCCGCCTGGCTCGCCGGCGCCGGCGTCGAGACCGTGATCGCGCCCCGCGCGCCGGCGTCGCCCGAGGCGTGAGCGGGCCCGGAGCCGGCTGAGCTACGAGGGATGGCGCCTCAGGTATCTGGCATGCCAACCCTTCGAAAGTCTCATGCGACCAAGGCGCCGCGGGGGCGGGGAGCGTCTTGGCTGCCCTTTCCGACCTATGCTAGCCCTTGATCGAGAGCACGCCGTATCGTGCGCGTCCGCGCCACGAGCACTGCGATGATGTCCGCAACGGTTCGCGAACGGCGCGCCGGCGGACGCTCGCCCCATTCGAGGAGGAGCCGTCCATGTCCGCAACCGACGCCAAAGCCCAGTCGTCCGAAAACCGTTTCTTTGGCGCGTCGGTCGCCGAGGTGGATCCCGAGCTCGCGGACGCCATCAAGTCCGAACTCGGCCGCCAGCGTGACGAGATCGAGCTGATCGCTTCCGAGAACATCGTCTCCAAGGCGGTGCTCGAGGCGCAGGGCTCCGTGCTGACCAACAAGTACGCTGAAGGCTATCCGGGCCGCCGCTACTATGGCGGCTGCCAGTATGTGGACGTGGCCGAGCAGCTCGCGATCGACCGCGCCAAGAAGCTGTTCAACGCCCAGTACGCCAACGTGCAGCCCCATTCGGGCGCGCAGGCCAACACGGCGGTGTTCTTCGCCCTCATGCAGCCGGGCGACACGTTCCTCGGCCTCGACCTCGCCGCCGGCGGCCACCTCACCCACGGCGCCAAGGCCGCGCTGTCGGGCAAGTGGTTCAACGCGGTCAACTACCACGTCAAGCCGGACACCCACCTCATCGACATGGAGGAGGTCGCCCAGCTCGCCGAGCAGCACAAGCCGAAGGTGATCATCGCCGGCGGCTCGGCCTATCCGCGCCAGATCGACTTCGCGGCCTTCCGCGAAATCGCGGACCGCGTCGGCGCGTACTTCTTCGTGGACATGGCGCACTTCGCCGGTCTCGTCGCAGGCGGCCAGCACCCGAACCCGCTCGATCACGCGCATGTGGCCACCACCACCACCCACAAGACCCTGCGCGGCCCGCGCGGCGGCATGATCCTGACCAACGACGAGGCGCTCGCCAAGAAGTTCAACTCGGCGGTTTTCCCCGGCCTGCAGGGCGGCCCGCTGATGCACGTCATCGCGGCCAAGGCGGTGGCCTTCGGCGAGGCGCTGAAGCCGGACTTCAAGATCTACGCCAAGAACGTGATCGCGAACGCCAAGGCGCTCGCCGAGAACCTCAAGGGCCACGGCTTCGACATCGTCTCCGGCGGCACCGACACGCATCTGATGCTCGTCGACCTGCGCCCGAAGAAGCTCACCGGCAAGGTCTCCGAGATCGCGCTCGGCCGCGCCCACATCACCTGCAACAAGAACGGCATCCCGTTCGACCCCGAGAAGCCGATGGTCACCTCGGGCATCCGCCTCGGCACGCCGGCGGGCACCACCCGCGGCTTCGGCGTCGCGGAGTTCCAGGAGATCGGCGACATGATCGCCACGGTCCTCGACGTGCTCGCGCAGAAGGGCGTGGACGAGGATTCGGAGGTCGAGGCCAAGGTGCGCGGCCAGGTCGCGAGCCTCGTGGAGCGCTTCCCGCTCTACGCCGACTGATCCTCAAAGCGCGACGGTCCGGTTCCGCCGGGCGATCGGGCGGCCCGTCTTCCATCCGGGAGGCGGGCCGTTTGCGTTCACGCCGGGCTCGTCAGGCCCGGCGAAGCCGGGTATCCACGCCTGACGCGGCGCCTCGGGAAAGTCGTGGACGCCCGGGACAGGCTCGGGCATGACGCCGGGGCGAAAGCCGCATCGCGAAGGATTGCCCCATGCGTTGTCCGCACTGCGGCGCGCCTGACACGCAGGTGAAAGACTCCCGCCCGGCCGAAGACGATTCCTCCATCCGGCGCCGCCGGGTGTGCGGGGTCTGCGGCCAGCGCTTCACGACCTTCGAGCGGGTCCAGCTCCGCGAGATGACGGTTGTGAAGCGGTCCGGCCGCCGCGCGCCGTTCGACCGCGACAAGCTCCACCGCTCGCTCGCCGTCGCGCTCCGCAAGCGCCCGGTCGATCCGGAGCGCATCGAGCAGATGGTGTCCGGCATCGTGCGCCACCTCGAGAGCGGCGGCGACGCCGAAATCTCCTCCGAGACGATCGGGCAATACGTCATGGAGGCGCTGAAGAGCGTCGACGACGTCGCCTATGTGCGCTTCGCGTCCGTCTACAAGAACTTCCGCGAAGCCAAGGATTTCGAAACGCTTCTGGACGAGCTCGCAGGCGACGAAGCCTCCGGCGGGACGCGCGCGTGAACGCCTCGACGCTCATGGAGCGCGCCGTCGCCTCCTCGGAAGACGAGCGCTGGATGGAGGTCGCGGTGGCGCTCGGGCGCCGCGGCCTGGGGCGGACCGCGCCGAACCCGCCGGTCGGCGCGGTCCTCGTCGCGCCGGGCCTGCGCGGCGGCTCCGTCGTCGGGCGCGGCTGGACGCAGCCGGGCGGCCGTCCGCACGCCGAATCCCGCGCGCTCGCCTGGGCGGGCGAGGCGGCGCGCGGCGCGACGCTCTACGTCACGCTGGAGCCCTGCAGCCATTACGGGCGCACGCCGCCCTGCGCCGACAGCCTGATCGAGGCCGGCGTCGCGCGCGTCGTCGCGGCCATGGCCGATCCCGACCCGCGCGTGAACGGCCGCGGCATAGCGCGCCTGCGGGAGAGCGGCGTGCTGGTGTCGGTCGGCGTCGGCGCGTCGGACGCCGCCCGCCTCAACGCCGGACACGTGGCGCGCGTCTCCCTCGGACGTCCCCACGTGACGCTCAAGCTCGCGGTGTCGCCGGACGGCAAGGCGGGGCTCGCGGGGCGCCGCCCGATCGCCATCACCGGCGAGATGGTCCGCGCCCGCGTCCACATGATGCGGGCCGAGGCGGACGCGATCATGGTCGGCGTCGGCACCGTGCTCGCCGACGATCCGTCGCTGACGTGCCGGCTGCCGGGGCTGGAGGACCGATCGCCGGCGCGCGTCGTGCTGGACACGGACCTGCGCACGCCGCTTCGCGCGCGGCTCGTCCGCACCGCCCGCGAGGTCCCGACCTGGATCGTCACGGGCGAGGACGCGTCGGCCGACGCGGAGCGCCGCCTCGCCGAGGCGGGCGTGCAGGTCATGCGCGTCGAGCGCTGCCCGGGCGGCCGGCCGGAGCTCCTGCCGGCGCTCAAGCTGCTCGCCATGCGCGGCGTCACCCGGCTCATGGTCGAGGGCGGCCCGATCCTCGCGGGCGCCCTGCTGCGCGCGGACGTGGTCGACGCCGCGACCGTGCTGACGGGACCCGCTCCGCTGGGCGAGGACGCCATCGATGCGCTCGACGGCCTGCCGCTCACGGCGATCACCGAGGGGCCGCGGTTCCGCGGGGTTGCGCGCGAGCGGATCGGCGACGACATCTGGGCCGACTACGAGCGGGCGTGACTCGCCCGACCAAGCGCAGTTACGAGAAGCGAGGATGCGATGTTCACCGGGATCATCACCGACGTCGGCCGCATCGTCGGCCGCGAGGAGGCGGGCGAGGTCGTCCGCTTCGCCGTCGCGTCGCGCTATGACGCCGCAGGGATCGCGCTCGGCGCCTCCATCGCCTGCGATGGCGTCTGTCTTACCGTGACCGCGGTCGAGCCGACGGAGGAGGGCGCGCGCTTCTCCGTGGACGCCGGGCCGGAGACGCTGCGCCTCACCACCGTGGGCGATTGGGGCGAAGGCGCGCGCGTCAATCTGGAGCGCGCGCTCCGGATCGGCGACGAGCTCGGGGGCCATCTCGTGCTCGGCCATGTGGACGGCGTCGCCGAGATCGTGGGGCGCGAGGACGGCCCCGACACGATCCGCTTCACCCTGGCGGCGCCGGCCGACGTCGCGCGTTTCGTCGCGACCAAGGGCTCGATCTGCCTCGACGGGGTCTCGCTCACCGTCAACACGGTCGAGGGCCTCGTGTTCTCGGTCCATCTCATCCCGCACACGCTTGCGGAGACCGCCTGGGCCGGGAAACGGCCGGGCGATCGCGTCAACCTCGAAGTCGACATGATGGCCCGCTACGCCGCGCGCCTTGCCGAGGCGCGCGCGCTCGGCTACTGACCTGCTCCTCTTGGACATCCGAGGCTGACGTACCCATGGCCGAACCGAAACGCCGTGTCGGCGGCGTCGAGCAGACGCCCGCGCGCGTGCTCGTCGTCGAGGCGCGCTTCTACGACGAGATCGCCGACGAGCTGCTGAAGGGCGCGACCGCGCGCCTCGCGGCTTCCGGCGCGACCTACGACGTCGTCAGCGTGCCGGGCGCGCTGGAGATCCCGCCGACGATCGCGATCCTCACGACCGCCGCGGCCTCCCGCCACCAGCCCTACGACGCGGCGGTGGCGCTCGGCTGCGTCATCCGGGGCGAGACCACCCACTACGAGATCGTCACCGAGCAGAGCGCGCGCGCGCTGATGGACCTGTCGGTGGCGGCGCGGCTGCCGCTCGGCAACGGCGTCCTCACTGTCGAGAACGAGGCGCAGGCGCTGGCGCGCGCGCGCGTAGCGGAGATGGACAAGGGCGGCGACGCGGCGGAGGCCGCGCTCGCGGTGCTGCGCCTGAAACGCGCCGCGGGGTGCGTCTGAGCCATGGCCAAGGGCGAAATGCGCTCGGCGGCCCGCCTCGCGGCGGTGCAGGCGCTCTACCAGATGGACATCGCCGGCACGCCGCTGCCGGACACGCTCGCCGAGTTCGAGGCGCACTGGATCGGCAAGGAGGTCGACGGCGAGGAGTACAAGCCCGCCGAGGCCGCCTTCTTCCGCGACCTCGTGCGCGGCGTGCTGAAGGAGCAGCGCGCCCTCGATCCGCTGGTGGACGAGACCCTGCAGCAGGGATGGCCGCTCAAGCGCGTCGAGGCGATCATGCGCGCCATCCTGCGCGCCGGGGCGTTCGAGCTCGGCAAGCGGCGCGACGTGCCCGCGAAGGTCGTCATCACCGAGTATGTCGACATCGCCCACGCCTTCTTCGAGCGCGACGAGGCCGGGATGGTCAACGCCGTGCTGGACGCGATCGCCCGCAAGGTGCGTTCCGACGACTTCGCCAAGGGCTGAACGGCCCCGTTCGACATCGCCTCAAAAAAGGACGAGGCCGGCTCCGTGGGGGAGCCGGCCTCTGACGCGCGTCCGGTCGGGGACGGGTGGGGACAAGGACCGAACGCGCGGGTCTCGTTCGAAGGGTCGGCGCTTACGGCGCGGCGGCGACGCCGATCGGGTTCACGCCGTCGCCGAGCAGGACCCACTGGTTCGGATCGGACTGGGACTGGCGCTTGACGAAGGTGTAGCCGGTCTCGAACCACGGCTTGACGTCGTCGGCCTGGTTGTCGAGCGCGTAGTCGCCGCGGTCGGTCACGACTGTCAGCACGGCGTGGCCGTCGCCCTTGAGATCGCGGACCACCGTGATCAGCAGCGACTGGCGCGGCCAGCCCGCCTCGATCAGGGTGCGGCGCTTCAGCAGGACATAATCCTCGCAGTCGCCCTTGCCCTCGGTCGGGTAGGTCCAGAGCTCCTCGACGCCGTAGAGCTCCTGGTCGGTGACCGGCGCGATCTCGGCGTTGATGCGCCGGTTGACGCGGTCGAGCTCGGCGATGCGCGCAGCGGTCAGCTTCGCCTTGACGGGCTTCATCGGCTTGGTCGCGCATTCCTCCGGCTGGGCCTTGCAGAACTGCAGCCAGCCCATGGGGGCCTTCGCGCTGCTGATCACCTCCATCGAACTCGCCGACGCCAGCTTGACGTTCTGGGCTCCAGCGACGTCCATGGTGAATCCGCTGGTGACAAGTCCAAACAGAATATAAATCGCGCCCTTCTTGAAGAATTTCGACATTGTCGTCTCCCGTCCTGTCCCGGGAAACAACCTCTCACACTCGATTTGATGTCGGTCTAAGTGCAGATCGCGAGTTTTAGCAACGAGATTTGTATTTCAGAAATAAATAGGTGAGGAATGCTTTACACATTCATAGCGTGATTTGTTTACCAAGCGAGTTATGGCCAAGAAGGGCAGGGGAAGACTTGGTTCGCCAAAAGTTAACGGCGCCGGCCTTTTCAGGGGGGCGATTTACGCCACGTCAACCATAGCGGAAGACGCCTCGAACGGCGGACGACGCCGCGGAAACGAAAAAGGCCGCCCGGAGGCGGCCTTGCAGCGGAAATTCAGCGGACGGGGGCTGATCAGCCGAACTGTTCGTTCAGCGTCTCGATGCTCTGCGTGCGGTTGAACTCGACGGCGACGCCGTTCTCGAGGTGACGCACGATCCGTCCGGCCGTCCGCCCCACCATCACCGGCGAGCCGACCGGCGGCTGCAGCGCGATCATCACCGCCGCGCCGGACAGGGACACGTCGATCAGGCGGCAGTCGTGCGGGACGCCGTCCTCGGTCGTCAGCGTCGAACGCGGGTTGCGCGGGATCAGGCGCTCGTGGCGCCGGTCTTCCGGCAGCCCGAGGATCTGGCGGTTGGCGAGCCAGGTCAGTTGCGCCGCCAGCTTCTCGCGCTTGCGGATGGTGGCGCGGACCGTCATGGCGAAGCCGTTGGCGACCGGGCGCACCATGACGCCTTCGACGCGGCCGACATGATCGAGATAGGCCACGACGCGTTCGCCGGGCTGCGCCGGCACCGGCGCGATCAGCGCCACGCCGCCGGGCGACATGTCGAGCGTCTGGCAGGGATACTCGCGCTGCGACGACAGCATGTATCGGCCGAGTAACGAGACCTTCACCCGCTGATGGCGGCGTTGCTCGTCTGCAAGCGACGTCTTCAAGGCAAACATTCGGCCGCTTTCCGCGTAAGCGCGGCGCCGCCGGCCCCCCGGGGCGCTCCGTGCCTGAGAACCCTAAGTCGACGCGGTTAACGCGCGGTGACTCTGGCGTCTTTTGGAGCCGCGGACGTCACCGGCCGCCGTCGAAGACGAGGAAACGGCCGATGCGGCGGGCGGCGCCCAGGATCGTGTGCGGCGGCGGGGCCTCCGGAGGGGTCTCGACGAAGCCGCGGCGGCGGCCGGTCGGCCAGATCATCCGGAGCGAGCTCAGCTCGAGCCGGGTCACCGGGCATGCGCCGATCCAGTACGGGGTCTCGACCGGCGACAGCGCGCCGAGCACGCGCGCATGCGTCCGCCCGCGATGCCGCAGCGGCAGCAGCGCGAGTTCGAGATCGACCCGGCGGGCGAGCTCCGTGAAGCCCACGGCGCCGAGAACCGCGACCGCGGCGTCGTCGGTGACGGAGGCGAGCGTGTCGACGATCGTGGTGCGGTCGGGCTCCGCCCACAGGCCGGCGAAGGGCGTTCCCTTCATCTCGGCGCCGGTGACGGCGCAGATGCGCGAGCCAGCGAGACGGAACGGATAGCCGGCGGCCGGGTCGACCGCGAGGATGAAGGTGTCGCCGAGCGCCGTGCGAATGGCGCCCGGATCGACGTCGGATCGCTCCGGAGCCGACCGGCTGCCGCGCAGCCGGTTCCAATAGGCGAACAGTTCGCGCGTGGACGCAGCCTTCATTTCGGCTCACCTCGTATCATTGTGGCGCCCCCATTCCCGCCTTGGCACGCAAAGCGGGTCGGATCGCCGGACTCGAGGAGGATTCAGCAGGTCGCATGCCACGAATCGCGGCCGGCTCCGTAAACGGAGCGCTTGCAATCGGCGCCGGTTCCGGCGAGCAGTACTGCCTCCGGAGCGCCCGTGGCGCCCGACGTGCGGCGAGGCGGCGTGGAACGGCAGCGGGAACCGATCTTCAACATCCCGCTGTCGGTGTCGGCGCCGATCGCGCTGTTCGTCGCGATCCATCTGGTCCGGCTCGCGCTGACCGACGAGCAGGACCTTTGGCTCCTGCTCCACGCGGCGTTCATCCCGGCGCGCTACGACGCGGCCTCGCCCTACGCCGCGGAGCTCGCGGCGGCCGGCGGCGACGCGGCCGGGGTCTGGACCTTCCTGAGCTACGCCTTCCTGCACGGCGACTACATGCATCTCATCGTCAATTCGGTGTGGATGCTGGCCTTCGGCAGCGCGGTGGCCTGGCGCTTCGGCGCGGTCCGCTTCCTGCTCTTCTCGGCGATCTGCGCCGTGGCCGGCGCGGCGACGCATCTCGCGGTCCATTTCGGCGATCCGATCCCGGTGATCGGCGCGTCGGCCGCGATCTCCGGCCACATGGCGGCCGCGTTGCGCTTCGTGTTCGCGGCGACCGGCCCGCTCGGCGTGTTCCGCCCGCACGGGCGCGAGGCGTTCTTCGCCCCTGCGGCCTCGCTGCGGCAGACGCTGCGGCTGCCGCAGGCGATCGTGTTCCTCGCCGTCTGGTTCGGCTCGAACATCATTTTCGGGCTGGGCGCGATGACGCTCGTGGGCGAGGGCGCGTCCGTCGCCTGGGAGGCGCATATCGGCGGATTCGTCGCCGGGCTGCTGCTGTTCCCTTTGATTGATCCTAAAGTCGTCCGCTTCGACCGCGTTTCACAGGCCCAAGCGGGCTTGCGCCCGCCGCCCGAGGGCCCGCATGATGACGGAGACGGGGCCCCGGGACGGCCTTAAGGCTCGCCAAGCAGACCGACGCCCTCCCGCCGGCCACCCGCGCACGAGGCCACAAGCCTCGAGCGAGCGAACCTATGGGAGGCTTCAATGACCGTGGCGCGCATTCTCGCCCTGAAGGGCTCCGACGTGGTGACGGCCTCGCCGCACCGGACCATGGGCGACATCGTCAAGCTGCTGGCGGAAAAGCGCGTCGGCGCGGTGATCATCGCCGGCGCCGACGGCTACATCGCCGGGATCATCTCGGAGCGCGACGTCGTGCGCACGCTCGCTCAGAAGGGCGCGGACGTGCTGGCCGACGCCGTTTCCGAGCACATGACGCGCGCCGTCGTGACGGCGGGCGCGGACGAGACCGTCGATGAGATCATGGACCGCATGACCGAGGGCAAGTTCCGCCACGTCCCGATCGTGGAGGGGCGCCGGCTCGTCGGCATGATCTCGATCGGCGACGTCGTGAAGCACCGCATGGCGATGGCCGAGGCCGAAGCCTCTGCGATGCGCGACTACATCGCGACCGCCTGACCGCCGCCTGCGTCAGCGCCGATCCCGTTCGATCGGCGCGGCGCGGGCCCATGTCTCCGCCGGCAGCCGGCGGAGACGCCACGCGTAGAGTTCCCCCAGCCGGCTGTCGCCGAGGCCGCGGCCGGAGACGAGCTGCAGGATGTCGGCGCCGGGGTTCCAGTTGCCCTCGATCAGCGTCGGCCCGCCCTCGGCGAGGCCCACGTCCCAGCCGACCACCGCGAAGCCGTCGCGAAAGGCCCCGTGGGCGCGGATCGCCAGCGCGACGGCCGCGTCGAGGTCGGGGATCGGCTGGCCGGCGAGCGTTTCGCCGCTCACGGGGTGGCGCGCCAGCTCGACCACTTCCGCGCCCGCCCGGCGGAAGCCGCGGCCGATCCGGCCGTCCGGCGTGACCGAGGCGACGATGTTGCCGGCGTTGAAGTTGTCGACCGGGCGGGGCCCGCCCGCGGACAGCCTCAGGACCCGGTCGCAGGCCTCGACGGCGCCGCTCTCGTTCACCGCGGTCATGACGCGCAGCGTCGGCAGCGCGCCCGGCGACAGCCGTGGAAGGCGCGGGTGGGGCGCGCAGGCGGCCTGCGCCACGGCCCCGGCGCGCCAGGCGGCGGCCACGGCCGCGAGCGTCTCGCCTTGGGACAGGTCGCGCCCGCCGGACCGCCAGCCATCTCCGGCGCGCCGGTACGCGACCACGCCAACGCCTTTCGAGGCGTAGTTCGGCTTGACGATCACGGCCGCCTGCGACGCGAGCCAGAGCCCGAGCGCGGCGTCGTCGCCGCGGAAGGTTTCGGGGACGGGCAGGCCGGCCGCCCGGCAGCGTTCGGCGAACAGCCGCTTGTTCTTCAGCGGGTTGGCGGAGAGCGGGTAGGCGCCCGGGTTGATCAGCCGGTGCAGGCCCTTGCGGGCGGCCATGGCGAGGTGGGCGTCGGCGTCGCCCGCGCCGGCGAGAAGCGCCTGCTCGGCCGCGTCCCAGCCCCGCCACCAGCCCGACCGGGGGCCGCCGAGGAGGTTTCGGGCGGCCGCGGCGGCGCTTAGCCCGAGGCCGATAGCCCGGTCGCCCGCGCTCCAGTGCCGCCAGAGCGTGTCGAAGTAGAGCGCGGACAGATCGGTCGCGGACGGCCGGCGGCGCGCGAACAGACGGCGCGGCGGCAGGGCGCGCAGCGTCAGCATCGCGGCTATTCGGCGGCGAGAGCCGGCCGATCGCCCGCGCGGAACGCCAGCACCTCCTCGGCGACGCGCAGGCTGCGGGCGTGGTCGACGTCGATCGCCGCGGCGCCGTCGCTGATCACGATCGGCAGCATCCTGAGGCCGAAGCGCCTGGACAGCCGCCGGAACGACGCTTCGAGCGCGCTGAGCCCGAAGCGAAATCGGACCAGCTCCAGCACGCCGCTCAGGCCGAGCGCGCCGACGACGCGCAAGGGATGCTTCACGAACTGCCCGCCAGAGCGGAACAGCTCGGCCGCCGCGAGCGCCGACGGCTCGCCGATCCAGTACATGTTGCAGTTCGAGAACGCGCCGTCCGAGCAGCGGTAGAACTTGCGCTGTCCATCGGGATGGACGCCGAGCACGTTCTCGCGGCGGGCGAGGGCGACCGCGACCTCGGCGCCGCGCCGGCGCGCCGCGACGTCGAACTCGGCGATCGCGTCCGGCGTCAGCAGGACGCTGTCGGCGGTGACGATCAGCACCGGGAAGGCCGCGCCTTCGACCGCGCCGAGCACGCTGTCGACGAGGTTCGGCTGCGCCGGCGCCAGCGTAAGCCGGCCGGCCGCCTCAAGCCGGCGGACCTCCGGCAGTTCGCCGAGGCCGGCGCCGTCGTTGACGCAGACGCGGATCTCGCCGACGCGATGGCTGGCCGCGAGCGCGTCGAGGACATGCGCGATCATCGGGCGTCCCGCGACGGGGGCGAGCGCCTTCAGCCGCACGCCGGCGGCCGCTGCGAGGGGATCGAGCCGTCCGTCGCGCTCGCCGGCGAGGACCAGCGCGGTGAGGGCCCCGCTCATGCCGCAAGCTCCAGGCCGACCGACGCGATGACGCCCTGCCGGCGCAGGCTGTGGGCGAGGATCGACTCCACCAGCATGGCGTGGGTGACGCCGAGCGAAGCGGCGGAGCGCGAGATGCTCTTCCGGGACCACAGATTGCAGGACAGGTTCACTTCCATGAACGACGCCGCGCCGCTGGCGGGGTCGTAGCGGAACTCGAACCGGCCGTAGTCGAACGGCCAGAGTTCTTCGCACAGCGCCGCCGAGTAGCCGTTGAGCCGCCGGATCAGTTCGGGGTCGTCGACCACGGTCAGCGGGTCCGGCCGCACGTCGGCGACGAGCGCCCGCTTCTCCTCGTAGGAGCGCAGCGCGCCGGCCGATTCCGGCGCATGGGCCATCGGCGGCAGCAGCCAGGGCTCGGGAAGGGCGCCGCCGACGGCCGGCACCGCCACGTCGAGCAGCGGCAGCCATTCCTCCACCAGCGCGTCGTGGCCGAGCGCGTGCAGCTCCTCCACATGGGCGCGGGCTTCGGCCCAGGTCGAGACGGTGACGACGCCCCACGAGGCGGAGGAGGCGTTCGGCTTCACGATCAGCTGCTCGGCCCGGAACGCGGGCTCCGCGATTGGGCGTCCCCGGCGGCAGGAGACCCAGTCGGCGGTCGGCACGCCGTGGCGGCGCGCGATCACCTTGGAGAGATGCTTGTCGTCGGCGAGCCCGCGCAGGATGGGGCTCGCCCCGAGGAACGGCGCGCCGCGGCGGGCGAGCAGCAGCGGCGCCAGCATCTCGCTGTTCTGGAACCCTGCGCGGTTCAGCAGCGGGAACACGAAATCCACGTCGGGGCGTCGTTCGATCGCCTCGAAGGCGTTGGCCGCGACCACCTCGACGCCGAGGCTCTCGATCGTGCTGCGGAGCTCGTGGTGATAGGTCGCGTGGTTGCCGTCCACGGCGTCGGGCGAGCCGTCGCCGCAGGCGTGCTTGGCGAGAAGCATGACGCGCAGGCGCGCCTTGTCCGAAGACGGGATCCGGGCGCAGCGGGGGTCGGGATTCGACATCGTGAGCATGGCTTGACGCTACCGGCGGTCGATGACGCGGCCGCGACGCCGCGCCGACGGTCCTGTGACGTCAGCGGCGGCTGGCGCCGGCGAGCGCCCGGACACGGCTCGCGACGTCCGCGAGCTCGGCGGCGGCGACGCCCGCGGCGCGAGCTCCGCCGTCGAGCAGGCCGTCGGCCCGCAGCGCGGCGATGAAGCGGTCGATGTCCCGGTTCGCGCGGACGAGACCCAGAGCGACGGTCCACTCGGCCGCGCGCCGCCCCGCGATCCGGCGGAGCGCGCGGAAGGCGCGGACTTTAAGGCCCGGCCGGCGCGGCAGGGCGAACAGCTCCACCGGCGCGCCGCTGAGCGCGGCTTCGGTGATCATCGAGGCGCTGTCGTCGGTGACGAGAAAAGCGTCCGCCGCGTCGAGAAAGGCGCGGTAGTCGTCGGCGCCTTCGCCGTAGACCGAGAGCCCGACGGAGACGTCGGCGACCGCGGCCACCGCCTTCAGGGCTGCGACCGCCTCGCGCGGCGTTCGGGGCGAGGTCGCGAGCAGCGCCGCGCCGCCGCTCTCGCGGGCGGACGCGAGCGCGGCTTCCGCAAAGCGCCGCGCGGCGTCGGCGTCGAGCCGCTGCGGGTCGGCGTCGCCGCCCGCGATCGCCATCAGGCGCGGGCGGGGCAGGGCGGCGAGGTCCGGCCGGACGGCAACGCGGCGACCTGCGGCCTTTGTCGGCGGAAACCGCTGGAGAAGCACGTTCGGCCGCGCTGGCAGGTCGTATTGCGGCGTGGTCACGACAAGGTCGAACCAGCCGAGCGGCGCCGACGGCCGCCCGAGATGGACCAGCCGCGTGCGCCCTCCCGACCGCGCGCGGATCCACAATGCGACGGCCGCCGAGCGCTTGCCGGCGCTCACCACCACGTCCGGCCAGGGCGCCGCGATGCTTTTGCGCGCGCCTGGCCGCAGCGTGAACAGCGAGCCGCCCGGCCGCAGGTTGAGCAGCCAGCCGAGCGGATTGAACGCCAGCGGCTTGCGCACGACGTCGAGGTCGCCCGCCTCGGCCACGGCCTCGACCATGCGCGCATCGCCGCGGTGTTTCGGGATCAGCGCCCAGAGGCGCGGCGGTGCGGGAGGCGGCGTAAGCATGGCTGGGCGGCCAGCCTAGCGCCTCCGTGCGACGCGCCCGTGTCGGCTCCGCGGCGGGGCCGCGGAGCCGAGGGTCTCAGAGGTCGAGCAGTTCGTTGGCCTTGTCCGGCAGGCGGCCGTCCTTCGGCGTTTCGATCGCGACGCGCTTCAGGTCCGGCGGCGTCGCCTCGTCGGTCAGCGTCAGCACGGCGGCGTCGAGCGACATCGGCGTCTGGTTCTGCGAGCCGAGGCGGCGGATCGAGACGGCGCGCGTCTCAGCCTCCTTCTTGCCGACCACGACCAGCACCGGCGTCTTGGTCAGCGAGTGCTCGCGCACCTTGTAGTTGATCTTCTCGTTGCGCACGTCGAGCTCGACCCTCAGGCCCGCCCGCCGCAGCGTCTCCGCCACGTCGGCGGCGTAGGAATCGGCCTCCGAGGTGATGGTCGCCACCACGACCTGCACCGGCGCGAGCCAGAGCGGGAAATGGCCGGCGAAATGCTCGATCAGGATGCCGGTGAAGCGTTCGAGCGAGCCGAAGATCGCGCGGTGGATCATCACCGGGTGATGCTTCTCGCCGTCCGCGCCGATGTAGAACGCGCCGAAACGCTCCGGCAGGTTGAAGTCGACCTGGATGGTGCCGCACTGCCAGTCGCGCCCGATGGCGTCGCGCAGGACATATTCGAACTTCGGCCCGTAGAACGCGCCTTCGCCCGGATTGACCTCGGTCGTCACCCGGTTCCCGTACTGCGCCTTAATGGCGTCGAGCGCGTCGCCCATGACCTGCTCGGCGCGGTCCCACAGCGCGTCGGAGCCGACGCGCTTCTCCGGCCGGGTCGAGAGCTTCAGCACGATCTGGTCGAAGCCGAAGTCCGAATACATGCCGAGGATCAGCTCGTTGAGCGCGAGCGTCTCGGCCATGAACTGCTCGTCGGTGCAGAAGATGTGCGCGTCGTCCTGCGTGAAGGCGCGCACGCGCATCATGCCGTGCAGCGCGCCCGACGGCTCGTAGCGGTGGACGATGCCGAATTCGCCCATGCGGATCGGGAGTTCGCGGTAGCTCCTGAGACCGTGCTTGAAGATCTGCACATGGCCGGGGCAGTTCATCGGCTTGATCGCGAACACCCGCTCGTCTTCCGTCTCGGTGACGAACATGTTCTCGCGGTACCAGTCCCAGTGGCCGGAGGTCTGCCACAGCGAATGGTCGAGGATCTGGGGCGTGTTGACCTCGACGAAGCCGGAGCCGGCGGTCTGGCGGCGGGAGTAGCTGATCAGCGTCTGGAACAGGGTCCAGCCCTTCGGGTGCCAGAACACGGCGCCGGGGCCTTCCTCCTGGAAGTGGAACAGGTCCATCTCCCGGCCGAGCCGGCGGTGGTCGCGGCGCTCCGCCTCCGCAAGCTGGTGCAGGTAGAGGTCTAGCCCGGCCCTGTCCGGGAAGGCGGTGCCGTAGATGCGCTGGAGCATCGGGTTGTTTGAGTCGCCGCGCCAGTAGGCGCCCGCCACCTTCATCAGCTTGAAGGCGTCGCCGACCTTGCCCGTCGAGGTCATGTGCGGCCCGCGGCAGAGGTCGATCCACTCGCCCTGCGCGTACATCTTGAGGCTCTGGTCCTCGGGGATGGCGTCGACCAGCTCGACCTTGAACAGCTCGCCCTTGGCGCGGAAGAACTCCTTCGCCTTGTCGCGGCTCCAGAACTCCTTCGTGAACGGCCGGTCGCGCGCGATGATCTTGCGCATCTCGGCCTCGATGGCGGCGAGGTCGTCGGTCGAGAAGGGCTCGGGCCGCGCAAAGTCGTAATAGAAGCCGTTCTCGATCACCGGGCCGATCGTGACCTGCGTCTCCGGCCACAGCGTCTGCACCGCCTCGGCGAGCACATGGGCGCAGTCGTGGCGGATCAGCTCCAGCGCGCGGGCGTCGTTGCGGTCGAGGAACTCGATGCGGACGTCGCGCTCGATCGGGTCGGCGAGATCGACCACCACGCCGTCGAGCGCCATGGCGACGGTGCGCTTCAGCAGCGACTTGGAGATCTGGCCGGCGATGTCGGCGCCGGTGGTCCCGGCGTCATAGGATTTCTGGGCGCCGTCGGGGAAGGTGACGATGGGCATCTGTGGTCTCCGCTCAGTTCTGCCTACGAATGCAGGTAAGCGCTTCTGGAAATATCGCCGTGGCGGTGGAGAACAGCCGCTTCGCGTCCGGCCATCCTCACCGTCATGCCCGGCGAAGCCGGGTATCCACGTCTTCCTTGGACGCCGCGCGCGACGACCAAGTCGTGGATGCCCGCGAGGACGCGGGCATGACGGTTGAGGGTGGCTCCCAACTTCGGCGCCAGAACTCCAGCCGCCGTCAGCGGTCGGATACGGCCTCGCAGGTCGGCGTTTCCGGCCTGCGCGCGTAGCGCCACGGCCTAGACCACGCAGCGTCCGAAGGCAACGCGCGGGGCACGGGATCGAAGCCGTCGCTCCCCCACGGGTGGCAGCGGCAGATGCGCCCCGCGGCCATCCATCCGCCGGCCCACGCTCCGTGCCGCGCGATGGCCTCGTCCGCGAATTCGGAGCAGGTCGGCAGGAAACGGCAGCGCCGGCCCATGAACATCGACAGGGAATAGCGGTAGCCGAGGATCGGCAGCCGCAGCAGCGAGGCGAGGGGGGAGCGGAAGGAGAGGGGCGGAACGCGCTCTTGTCCCGGACTTGATCCGGGACCCAGAGCCGCCTTGGCTCCCGATGGCCGCTCGGCGCGTTGGGCGCTCATCATGATCCGCTCGCGCGTCTGGGTCCCGGATCAAGTCCGGGACAAGAAGGCCTCACGCCGCCCGCTTCGACTCGATCTGGTCCAGCGCGTCGACCACGGCGTCGAAGGTCAGCAGGGTGGACGCATGCCTGGCCTTGTAATCGCGCACGGGCTCGAGGACCTTGAGGTCGTCCCAGACGCCGTCCGGCGCCGGGCCGTTCTCCTTCAGCATGCGACGCATCGTCTCGCGAACGGCGCGCACCTCGTCCGCCGTGCGCCCGACGACCGTGCGCGCCATCACCGAGGACGACGCCTGGCCGAGCGCGCAGGCGCGGACCTCATGGGCGAAGTCGGTGATCTTCTCGCCGTCGAAGGCGATGTCGATCGTCACCGTCGATCCGCACAGTTTCGAATGCGCGGTGGCGGTGGCGTCCGGCGCCTCCAGCCGGCCGAGCCGCGGGATGTCCGCGGCCAGCTCGAGGATGCGGCGGTTGTAGATGTCGTCGAGCATTTCAGCGCTCTTCATGCTAAGGGCTGGCGGCGCAAGTCTCGGATTGTTCGCCCGGTTTCCGCGACTATATAAGCTGCGGCGGACGCGCTCGCCATGTGGTATGCGGGAAACCGGCGCGAACTCACGGTCGGTGGTCCGCGTTGCGGTATCGTGCGTAAGGCGCAAGCAAAAAGGCCCGCCTAGAGGAAGCTCATGGACGCCGTCGTTCAGCATCCCTTTGCCCGCGTTCCCATCCCTGCGCCCAAGCCCTCCTCGCCGCGCAAGCCGTCGCGCGAAGAGGCGGAGGCCGCGGTGCGGACCCTTATCGCTTGGGCGGGCGACGACCCGACGCGCGAGGGCCTCGTCGACACCCCGAAGCGGGTGGTGAAGGCCTATGAGGAGCTCTACGCCGGCTACCGCGTGGACGCCGCCGACAGCCTGGAGCGCGTGTTCGAGGAGGTGCAGGGCTACGACGACATGGTCGTGCTCCGCGACATCCCGTATTTTTCGCATTGCGAGCACCACATGGTGCCCTTCGTCGGCAAGGCGCATGTCGCCTATTATCCGTCCAATGGCGTGGTCGGCCTGTCGAAGATCGCCCGCGTGGTCGACGCCTTCGCGAAGCGCCTGCAGACGCAGGAGGCGCTGACGGCGCAGATCACCGAGGCGATCGACGAGAACCTGAAGCCGCGCGGCGTGGCCGTGATGCTTGAGGGCGAGCACATGTGCATGTCCATGCGCGGCATCCAGAAGCAGGGCGTGTCGACCGTGACGAGCCAGTTCACGGGCGTCTTCCGCGACGATCCGGCCGAGCAGGTGCGCTTCATCACCCTCGTTCGCGGCGGCCTCACGTCGCCGCGCTGAGCGCGCCGACGCCGCCCTAGGCTGTCATGACCGCGTCGTCGCGGGCGTCCACGATTTCGGCGTGAGGCGCGACTTTCCCTAACGATCGTGGACGCCCGGCTTCGCCGGGCGTGACGGCCGGAGCGGCGCGCCGACCTGTTCGGCGGCCTCAATGGAGCCGAGATTGACCGACCCTGCCTCGCCCACCCACACGCACGATCACGACGTCGAGGAAGGCCTCGCCTTCGCTCCGAAGTTCGACCGCGAGGGGCTGATCGCCGCCATCGTCACCGACGCCGCCGGCGGCGGGGTGCTGATGTTCGCCTATATGAACGCCGACGCCTTGAAGGCCACGATCGACACCGGCGTCGCGCATTTCTGGTCGCGCTCGCGGGGCGCGCTCTGGCGCAAGGGCGAGACCTCCGGCCACGAGATGGCCGTGGAGGAGATGCGGGTCGACTGCGACCAGGACGCGCTCTGGCTCAGCGTGCGCGTGGCGGGGACCGGCGCCGCCTGCCACACCGGGCGCAAGTCCTGCTTCTACCGCCGGGTCGAGGCGGCCGACGGCGGCGCGTCCCTCGCCATGGTCGACAGCGACCGGCTGTTCGATCCGCGCGTCACCTACGGCGCCTGAGCGCCGACGCGAAGCTGTCGCACAAGCCGCTTAAGCCGCGAGGCGTGTCGTGGCGCTCCCCAGCGCCAGCCGAACCGTCGAGGCCGCGTGTTTCCCTCAAATCCGTTCCGTCGCGCCGCCAGTTTCGCCGTGACCGCCGACGCCGACGCGCCGGAGCCGACCACGCCGCAGCGGCCGACTCTCGCGCTCGCGCTCGGCGGCGGCGCGGCGCGCGGCTGGGCCCATATCGGCGTGCTGCGCTCGCTCGAGAAAGCCGGCCTCGCGCCCGACGTCATCGCAGGCACCTCGATCGGCGCCGTCGTCGGCGGCTGCTGGGCGGCCGGGAAGCTGGACGAGCTCGAGGCATGGGCGCTGTCGCTGACACCGCGGCGCATGTTCGGGATGCTGGACCTTCGCATCGCCGGCGCCGGGCTCATCAGCGGCGGGCGGCTGCGCGCGCAGCTCGAGACCCACCTCGCCGACGCCGCGATAGAAGACCTCGGCCTCCGGTTCGTCGCGATCGCGACGGAGTTCGGCACGGGGCACGAGGTCTGGCTCGGCCGCGGGCGGCTGTCGACCGCGCTGCGCGCCTCCTACGCGCTTCCGGGCATTCTCGAGCCGGTCCGCATCGGCGGGCGCTGGCTGATGGACGGCGCGCTGGTCAATCCGGTGCCGGTGTCGGCCGCGCGCGCCCTCGGCGGCCGGCTGGTCGTCGCCGTCAACCTGCAATCCGAGATGTCGGGGCGCGGCACCGTCATCCAGGCGCACGCGCCGACCGAGGAGGACGAGGCGGCGGTCGAAACCGTCACCCGCGTGCGGCGGCGGATGCGCTTCCGGCGCCGGCGGCCGACGGAGGAGCGGCCGCCGATCGCGATCCAGGCGCCGCAGCCCGGCGCGCCGGGCATTCCGGCCGTCATGGTCGAGGCCTTCAACATCGCCCAGGACCGGATTTCCCGCTCCCGTCTCGCGGGCGATCCGCCCGACGTCATGATCGGTCCGCGGCTGGGACGATTCGGGCTGTTCGAGTTTCACCGCGCCGCCGACGCGATCAGGCTCGGCGCCGAAGCCGCCGACCGCGCCATCGACAGCATTCGCGACTGCATGGACGCGCTGGCCTGAACGCCGGCCGCGACCAGCGGCGGCGACCACGCGGGGCCGTCGGTCCGCCATGCCCGCTTCGCGCTTGTGCGGCGCGGGCGGTGAGAGGTATTCCAGCCGCGACTCGGCAGGAGGGACCGATGCTGGTGGTGTTCGACGTCGACGGCACGCTGGTCGACAGCCAGCATGCGATCGTGGCCGCGATGACGGAGGCTTATGTCGGCAACGGCCTCGCCGCGCCGTCACGGGAGGCGATCCTCGGCATCGTCGGCCTGTCCGTGCCCGAGGCGGTCGCGGTGCTGAGCGCGTCCGGCCTCGATCATCCGGTCGCCGCCATCGGCGACGCCTACAAGGCGGCTTTCAACCGCGCCCGGACGGCCGCGCCCAAGGCCGATCCGCTCTATCCTGGCGCGCGCGAGGCGCTCGCGGCGCTCGCCGCCCGAGGCGACGTGCTGCTCGGCCTCGCCACTGGCAATTCGCGGCGCGGCGTGGAGCGCTTCATCGACACCTTCGGCTTTCACGGCGTCTTCGCGACCACGCAGTCGGCCGACGACGCGCCGTCGAAGCCGCATCCCGGCATGCTGCTGCTGGCCTGCGCGGAAGCGGGCGTCACGCCCGAGGAGACCGTCATGATCGGGGACACCACCTTCGACATGCAGATGGCGCGCGCCGCCGGCGCGCGGGCCATCGGCGTCGCATGGGGCTACCACCCTCCGGAGCGGCTGGCGGCGGCCGGCGCACATACGGTGCTGTCCCGCTTCGACGACCTGATTCCGGCGCTGTCGCTGCCGCAGGCGGAGGCCACGGCATGAGCGCTCCGCTTCCCAAAAGGTTCTACGACGTCGCCGGCGTCCTGGAGCGCGAGGACGGCTTCGTGGTCGCCCTCGACGGCAAGGCGGTGGTGACGCCGGCCCGCGCGCCGCTCGCGCTGCCGACCGCCGCGCTCGCCGACGCCGTCGCCGCCGAATGGGCCGCGCAGGTCGAGGTGATCGATCCCGCGACCATGCCCCTGACGCGTCTCGCCAACGCCGCGATCGACGGCGTCGCCCGGGCGCGGAGCGAGGTCGCCGAGGACATCGTGAAATATGCCGGCAGCGACCTCGTCTGCTACCGCGCCGACGGCCCCGAGCGGCTGGTGGAGCGGCAGCGGCTGAGCTGGGACCCGGTGCTCGCCTTCGCCCGCGACGACCTCGGCGCGCGGTTCGTGCTGGCCGAAGGCGTGATGTTCGTGGACCAGAGCGACGAGACGATCGAGGCGGTCCGATGCGCGATCCGACGCCACGACGACGTCTTCACGCTGGCGGCGCTGCACACGATGACGACTCTCACCGGCTCGGCGCTGCTCGCGCTCGGGGTTCTGCGCGGCGTGCATACGGTCGAGGAGGCGTGGTCCGCCGCCCATGTGGACGAGGACTGGAACGTCGAGCTCTGGGGTCAGGATCACGAGGCGCAGGCCCGCCGGGCCGCGCGATGGCTGGAGATGCGCGCCGCCGCGCTGATGGCGGAGTTCGTGAGATGACGCCCGCTTCGGCGCATGGGATGCGCCGCGGACACACCCGACGCAGATTGTGGCGGAAAAGCGTCGAACGAGGTTGCGGCCGGCACGCGTAATGCGCGTAGTCAGCGTGTCCTTCACGCTGCAGGTCCGCAGATGTTAATCTCGCTTATCAAACTCGCCGCCGCCGTGCTGGCCACCCTTCCGCTCGTCGCATGCGCGGGCGCGCCGGGCATCATCTCGCCGAACGAACCGGCCCATATCAGCAAGGTGCATGTGTCTCTTGCGCCGAACGTCTCCACGCCCGGCTTCGCCGAGACGGTGCGCGCTCGAACGGCGTTCCATGCGGCGCGTTTCGAGCGCAAGGGCGCGCCGAAGGAGCTTCGGGTCGCCATTTACCGCCACACGTACAAGAACCCGGCGATGGCGCTGCTTGTCACCGACGCCAACGTCGTGCAGGCGCGCGTCTCGGTGGTCGATGTTGCCTCCGGCAAGGTCCAGGGAGAAGTCGAAGCGGGCGCCATCGACAGCGTCGGCGGCGGCGTGGTGGGCGCGATCGTCGCGGTTGCGCAGGAGAAGCAGAACGTCGACCAGCGGCTTGCGGAGGGCCTTGCGAAAGCGGCGCTGAGGCACGCCTATGGCTCTGCGCGCGCAAGCCCCGTCATCGACCGGGACGATCCGGTCGCGGCTCCCGCCGCGAGGCCGGACGCGACGCCCGCGCCGGCGCCGGCCAAACCCGCGAAGGATACGCCGGTAGCCTCCGCCGCCAAGAAACCCGGCGCTGGCGGCGGCTAACGTCGCAGTCCGAACAGCCGCCAGGGCCTGCCGTTCGACGCCTTTATCAGGGCGCCCACGCGCTTGAGGTTCTTGTGCTCCGGTTCGAGCGCCGCCGCGATATTGTAACCGCGCACCGCGAGGCCGTGAGGGATGCGGTCGTGCCACGCGCGCAGGAAGCGCAGCCAGCTGTTGGCGTCCTGGCGCGGCAGCTCCAGCGCCTTGGCGAGCAGGCGCTGGGCCTCGGGCTCCAGCCCCGCCTGAAGCGCGGCGGCGCAGGCGGCGAGGGCGCACGGGCCGCTGCTCTTGTTGCGCCGAAAGCAGCGGAACAGGGCCTGATAGGCGTCGCCCATACGGCCGTCGGCCGCGAGCTGGTTCGACAGGAGCGCGGCGATATCGAGGGACTTCGGGTAGATGTCGCAGAGCTGCTCGGCGATCGCGACGCCGCGGGCGCGTTCGCCGCGGGCGGCGAGGTGCTCGAGATGCGGCGAGACCACGCTCTGCATCACCCGCTTGAGATGCATCTTCCGCCCGTTCTCGAGATAGCTGAGGAACAGGCGGACGGTCTGCTCCCGCACGCCCGCGAGCATCCGGCCCTTCTGCGATCGCCGCTCCAGTTGGTGCAGCAGGCCGTTGAGGCAGACCAGGCTGTCCCGCCGCCGCGCCCTGATCGCGTGGCGCAGGGCGTCGGGATCGTCCCGGCCGGCGACGAAATCCAGCACGAAGCCCGACAACAGGCCCATCTCGGCGAGGGCGGCCGAGACGTCGTGCGCGGCGAACGGCACATGGACCGTCTCGACCGGCGCGACGGCCATGAAGGCTTCCGCATGCGCGCGGTCGAAGGGGTAGCGCGGGTCGAACAGGATCGTCGTCCGCGCGGTCTCAGAGCGGACGTCCTCGTAGCGATAGAGCTCGGGGCTCACCTTCCACTGCTTCTTCCAGCCCGCGTTGCGCCCGCCGACCGCGAACTGCGGCGAGATCGCAAGCGTCCGGTCGGCCTTGAGGGCCTTGGCGAACAGCAGGGCGCCATGGCCGCCCATGCTGGAGCCGTAGGTCACGACGCTGGCGAAGCGGCGGGGGAGATCGAGCGCGCCGACCGCGGCGATAGCCGCGGCCATCTCCGGGGTCTGCCACCAGTGCGTGTCGCGGTGGATGAAATGGATCGCCGAGACGCCGTGCTTGTCGAGCAGCTTGTCGGCGTAGCCCGGCTGGCGCGGACCGTCCGCATGCGGCGTGAAGGTAATCACCACGTCGCCGCCGCCGCCGTGCAAAGCTCCGACGACGGCGACGTCCCTGCCCGAAAAGATCTCGATGCGCTCGACCATGCGTCCCTTCGCCGGCGACCGTCCGCCGGCCGGCGGCGCAACGTTAGGACGCAGCGCGCGCTCGTACAATGCGCGCGGACATAGCGAGAGGCGTCCTTTCCGCTCACATTCGAGATGGCCGGAGCGCGCGCTTTCCGGGGGTCGGACGATCGCCGCATCGCCCTTCGTCGGCGTTGCGGCGCCGCAAAACGCGCGTTACCCCTCGGCCTCAGGATCCCTCTCCAAGCGATGGCAGGCCGAGGACATGAAGCACATTCTGGACGAGCTCGAGCAGCGCCGCGCCACGGCGCGGGCCGGCGGCGGGCAGAAGCGCATCGACGCCCAGCACGCCCGCGGCAAGCTCACCGCCCGCGAGCGGCTGGAGATCTTGCTCGATCCCGGCTCGTTCGAAGAATACGACATGTTCGTCGAGCACCGCTCGAACGACTTCGGCATGGAGAAGCTGAAGATCCCCGGCGACGGCGTCGTCACCGGCTGGGGCACCGTCAACGGCCGCAAGGTGTTCGTCTTCGCGAAGGACTTCACCGTGTTCGGCGGCTCGCTCTCCGAGACCCACGCCCAGAAGATCATCAAGATCCAGGACATGGCGATCCGCAACCGGGCGCCGATCATCGGCCTGTTCGACGCCGGCGGCGCGCGCATCCAGGAGGGCGTCGCTGCGCTCGGCGGCTACGGCGAGGTGTTCCAGCGCAACGTGCTGGCCTCCGGCGTCATCCCGCAGATCTCCGTCATCATGGGTCCCTGCGCGGGCGGCGACGTCTATTCGCCGGCGATGACCGACTTCATCTTCATGGTGCGCGACCGCTCCTACATGTTCGTCACCGGCCCGGACGTGGTGAAGACCGTCACCAACGAGACCGTGACGTCGGAGGAGCTCGGCGGCGCCAAGGTCCACACCACCAAGTCCTCGATCGCCGACGCGGCTTACGACAACGACGTCGACGCGCTGATCGAGATGCGGCGCCTGATGGACTTCCTGCCCGGCAACAACAAGGAGGGCGCGCCGGAGTGGCCGTCCTTCGACGATCCGGAGCGTTACGACCCGTCGCTCGACACGCTGATCCCGGACAACCCGAACAAGCCCTACGACATCAAGGAGCTGATCCTGAAGACGGTCGACGAGGGCGACTTCTTCGAGATCCAGGCCGATTTCGCCAAGAACATCGTGGTCGGCTTCGGCCGCATGGAGGGTCGCACGGTCGGCTTCGTGGCGAACCAGCCCATGGTGCTCGCCGGCGTGCTCGACAGCGACGCCTCCCGCAAGGCGGCGCGGTTCGTGCGCTTCTGCGACTGCTTCGAGATCCCGATCGTCACCTTCGTGGATGTGCCGGGCTTCCTGCCGGGAACGGCGCAGGAGTACGGCGGCCTGATCAAGCACGGCGCCAAGCTGCTGTTCGCCTACGCCGAGGCGACCGTGCCGAAGGTCACGGTCATCACCCGTAAGGCGTTCGGCGGCGCCTACGACGTCATGGCGTCGAAGCATCTGCGCGGCGACGTGAACTACGCCTGGCCTTCGGCCCAGATCGCGGTCATGGGCGCGAAGGGCGCGGTCGAGATCATCTTCCGCGGCGCCGACGCGGAGGGCATCGCGGCCAAGACCAAGGAGTACGAGGACCATTTCCTCACGCCCTTCGTCGCGGCCGAACGCGGCTACATCGACGAGGTCATCAAGCCGCGTTCGACCCGCCGGCGCGTGGCCCGCGCGCTCGCGATGCTCCGGGGCAAGCGCCTCGAAAACCCCTGGAAGAAGCACGACAACATTCCGCTCTGACGCGGGAGGGTCGCTGCTAGACCCTGTCCACGGCCCCTGACAGCCTCTAAGCTCCGGCGGGGCGCGGGAGACGGCGAGGACGCATGCGTCAGGACGAGACGACCGGCGCGATCGGCGGAGGCGACGCCTTCGGGCCGGCGCGCGAGGTCGGGGCCGGGGCGGACGGCCAGGAGGTGCGGCGGCGACGCGTCCTGTACGTCGCCGGCTACATGCCGCAATCGCCGGAACAGCAGCAGATGCTGCTGCGGCTCGACGTTCGGCGGTTCGCGCGGGTCTGGGGCGTGCGCGTCGACGTCGATCGTCAGGTCGCCCATCATCCCGAGACGCCCAGCGCGAGCTGGCCGATCACGCTGAGCGGCGACGGCGTCCATGTGGACGTCACTTATGAGACGCTGCGCTGGGACGACATCGTGGCGCGCGACTTCGCGCAGCCGCTGGCGCTCAAGCTGGTCTACAGCGTCGGCACCATCCTCGAGGGGCTCTTCTCCGGCCTGATCCCGCGCGTCAGCCTCGCCGCGCCGCGCTATGCGCTCGCATGGGCCTATCCGGTCGTTGTCGTCTGCCTCGCCGTCGCGCTCGCGGCGCTGAAGGGCGTGGCGGTGGCGTCGCTCTTCGTCGCGCTCGACGTCGCGTACGAGATCGGCTTGGCGGTGGGCGTCGGCGCGTTCGCCTTCGGCGCCGTGGGGCTGTTGCATCTGCTGCGCCGCAGCGGGAGCTTCGTCGTGCACCTGATGGACGACGGCCGCTCGCAATTGCGGTACGCGCGGCGCGTCGAGCGCACCCTGCATGCGCGCGTCGACGCCTTCGCCGACCGGATCCGCGCGCTGGTCGCGCTGAACGACGCCGACGAAATCCTCGTCGTCGGCCATTCGAGCGGGTCGTTTCTCGCGATCGACGCGCTCGCGCGCGCCTTCGAGGCCGATCCGGAGGTCGGGCGGAAAGGGCCGCGGCTCGCTCTGCTCACGGCCGGCGCGACCGAGCTGCTGGTCGCGCTGCACCCCGCCGCCGGCTGGCTGAGGGCGCGCATCGCGCGGCTCGCCGTGGAGCGCTCCCTGTTCTGGGGCGAGGTGGCGGCGCCGTGGGACGCGCTCAACTTTCCCCACCGCGACCCGGTGACGGAGCTGAAGCTCGACGTGCCGCGGGACCGGCCCAACCCTGTCTTCCGCCGGGTCTACCTGTCGAAGATGAAGACCGAGGGGACCATCCGCGACCTGCGCCGCGGCTTCCGGCTTTTCCGCCTGCATCATCAGTTCGTCATGGCGAACGAGATCCGCGGACCGTACGATTACTTCTCCCTGCTGCTGGGCGCCTGGAGCGCGCGCAGCCAGTTCGCGCGCACCGAGGATCGCTCGCTGATGTCGCCTTTGCCCGGCGTTGCCCCGCCGCCCTTGCCGCGGCCCGCCTTCCTCAAGCCCTTGCCCGAATCCGGCGCGCCCGAGCGCAGGTCGGCGTGGCGGAAACTATGGAGCCGCGGCTGACCGCCCGCCGATGCAGGTTCTGATCGCGGCCATAGGGACGACCGGGGACGTGCTGCCGTTCATCGCGGCGGGCGCGGAGCTGCGCCGGCGCGGCCATGAGGTCACGCTCGCGGCGCCTGCGCCGTTCGAGGCGGCGGCCCGGCGCTCGGGGCTGGACTTCGAGGCGGTGATCTCGGCCTACGAGTACGAGCTGGTCTTCTCCGACCCGTCGCTGTGGCGCCCGCTGATCGGGGCGCGCCGGATGTTCAAGGCGCTGCCGCTCGGCCTCGACCGGATCTACGGTTTCGTGGAGAAGCGGGCCGAAGGCCGCCGGCCGGTGCTGGTCGCCTCGACGCTTGCGATCGGCGCCCGGCTCGCGTTCGAGGCGCTCGGCGGCCATCTCGTCACCGTTCATCTGTCGCCGATGGCGTTTCAGACCCGGCACGATCCCGTGCGCCTGCCGGGCTTTCCCACGCCGCGCTGGCTGCCGGAGAAGCTTGTCTGGAAGGTGCAGATCGGCGCGGACCGGCTCGTGATCGATCCGGTGGCGCTGCCGTCGCTGAACGCCGTCCGCGAGCGGCTGGAGCTCAAGCGCGTCAAGCGGCTGCGCCACTGGTGGAACTCGCCCCAGAAGGTGGTGGCGATGTTCCCGCCCTGGTTTCAGGCCGCGCAGGCGGACTGGCCCGCGCAGTCGGTGCAGTTCGACTTTCCCGCCGCAAGCCAGTTCGGGGGGGAGACCCAAGGCGTCGATCCCGCGCTCGCCGCCTTCCTCGAGGCGGGCGATCCGCCCGTGGTGGTCACCTTCGGCTCCACACGGCGCCGCACCGAAGCGCTCTACGCCGCCGCCGTCGAGGCCTGCGCCGACATCGGCCGGCGCTGCCTCGTGCTGTCGCGCGCGCCGGTCGTCGTGCCGGCGCGGGCCGCGGCCTCCACCTTCGTCGCGCCTTATGCGCCGCTCGGCGCGGTTCTCGAGCGCGCCGCGGCGCTGGTGCATCACGGCGGCGTGGGCACGACCGCGCACGCCTTCGCCGCCGGCGCGCCGCAGATCGTGGCCCCGCTCGCCTTCGACCAGTTCGACCACGCCGCGCGCGTGGCGCGGCTCGGCTGCGGCCTGTGGCTACGGTCCGGCCCGCTTGAGAGGCGCCGTCTCGCGGCGTCCCTGCGGGTTGCGCTGTCGTCGCCGGAGATCGCCCGGCGCTGCGCCGAGACGACGGCCGCCTGCGAGGGCGCGGACGCCGTCTCGCGGCTCTGCGACGAGATCGAGGCGACTGCGGTGGGGCCTGCGCGCAAGCCGAGGCCGCGCCTGCCGCCTTACCCGTACGGTCTCGCGGCGCAGCATGTTTTCGGGGCGTGAAGAGGCTTCAGGCGTCGTCCTTCGGTTAATGGACGCGCTGCGCTGCGGCGCCTAAAAGCGTTCAAGAGTTCACGCCCCTGCCGGTTCCGGGAGCCCTCCCTCCATGTTCAAGAAGATCCTCATCGCCAACCGCGGCGAGATCGCCTGCCGCGTGATCAAGACGGCCAGGCGCATGGGGATCGCGACCGTCGCGGTCTATTCGGACGCCGACAAGGACGCGCTGCATGTGGAGATGGCGGACGAGGCGGTCCATATCGGGCCGCCGGCCGCGGCGCAGTCCTACCTCGTGATCGACAAGATCGTCGCGGCCTGCAAGCAGACGGGCGCCGAGGCGGTCCATCCCGGCTACGGCTTCCTGTCCGAGCGCGCGGCCTTCCCCGAGGCGCTCGCCGCCGAAGGCATCGTCTTCATCGGCCCGAACCCCGCCGCGATCGAGGCGATGGGCGACAAGATCGAGTCCAAGAAGGCCGCGGCCCGCGCCAAGGTCTCGACCGTTCCCGGCAATCTCGGCGTCATCGAGACGCCGGAGGACGCCGTGAAGGTGGCCGAAGAGATCGGCTTCCCCGTCATGATCAAGGCCTCGGCCGGCGGCGGCGGCAAGGGCATGCGCATCGCCTATTCGGCGGACGACGTGGCGGAAGGCTTCCGCGCGTCGAAGTCCGAGGCCAAGTCCTCCTTCGGCGACGACCGCGTCTTCATCGAGAAGTTCATCGTCAATCCGCGCCACATCGAGATCCAGCTTCTCGGCGACAAGCACGGCAACGTCATCTATCTCGGCGAGCGCGAATGCTCGATCCAGCGCCGCAACCAGAAGGTCGTCGAGGAGGCGCCGTCGCCGCTGCTCGACGAGGCCACCCGCCGGGCCATGGGCGAGCAGTCCGTCGCGCTGGCCAAGGCGGTCGGCTACGATTCGGCCGGCACGGTGGAGTTCGTCGCAGGCCAGGACAAGTCGTTCTACTTCCTCGAGATGAACACCCGCCTGCAGGTCGAGCATCCCGTCACCGAGCTCATCACCGGCATCGACCTCGTCGAGCAGATGATCCGCGTGGCCGCCGGCGAGAAGCTGTCGATCACGCAGGAAGACGTGAAGCTCAACGGCTGGGCGGTGGAGAGCCGCATCTACGCCGAGGACCCGTTCCGCAACTTCCTGCCGTCGATCGGCCGGCTGAAGACCTACCGGCCGCCGGTCGAGGAGAGCGTCGGCGGCGTCACCGTGCGCAACGACACCGGCGTCGTCGAGGGCGGCGAGATCTCGCTGCACTACGACCCGATGATCGCGAAGCTCGTGACGCATGCGCCGGACCGGCTCGGCGCCATCCGGGCGCAGGCCGAGGCGCTCGACGCCTTCGCCATCGACGGCATCCAGCACAACATCCCGTTCCTGACCGCGCTGATGGAGCATCCGCGCTGGCAGGAAGGGCGGCTCTCGACCGGCTTCATCGCCGAAGAGTTCCCCGACGGATTCGCGCCCGCGAAGCCCGATGGCGAGATCGCCGCGACGCTGGTCGCGGTCGCCGCCCAGATCGACTGGCTCACCATGGAGCGCCGCCGCGCGATCTCGCACCAGCTCCGCCGTGGCGCGGCCACCAAGGAGCTGCTGCGCACCATCCTGCTCGACGGAGAGCCGACCCGCGCCGAAACCCGCGCCGACGGCGACGCGGTGTCGGTCCGGGTGCTGGGCGCCGACGGCTCCGAGGCCAAAACCTACCGGGTCTCGACCGATTGGAAGCCGGGCGATCCGGTGTGGCGTGGCGAGATCGACGGCAAGCCGGTCTCGGTGCAGGTGCGCAAGCACCCGCCCGCGGGCTGGGACCTCGCCCATCGCGGCGTCGCCGTGCTCGCCCGCATCCATGGAGCGCGCATCGCGGAACTGCTCGCGATGATGCCGGAGCGCGCCGTCGCCGACACGTCCAAGCTGTTGCTCTGCCCGATGCCGGGCCTCGTGGTCTCGATCGCGGTGGAGGAGGGGCAGGAGGTCAAGGCCGGCGAGACGCTCGCCGTCGTCGAGGCCATGAAGATGGAGAACGTGCTGCGCGCCGAGCGCGACGGCAAGATCGCCAAGATCAACGCCAAGCCCGGCGACAGCCTCGCGGTGGACGCGGTGATCCTCGAGCTGGAGTGATGCGGGCCTCCTGATCGCCGCCGTCCTTCCGAGCGGTCGGCCGAAGTCTCGACGCTTTGGGCCGAACCGACACCGTCGGCGGCGCGTAAGTCCGGCGTGGCCAAAACGCTCCGCCTGATCCTCGCCGACCAGCTCACCCGCGGGATCGCCTCGCTCAAGGACCTCGACCTCGCCGCCGACGTCGTGCTGCTGGCCGAGGTGATGGAGGAGGCGACCTACGTCGGCCATCACAAGCAGAAGCTCGTCTTTCTGTTCGCCGCGATGCGCGCCTTCGCCCGCGCGCTGCGCGACGAAGGTGTGACCGTGGACTACGTCGCCCTCGACGATCCCGAGAACGCCGGCTCGCTCGGCGGGGAGGTGAGACGCGCTCTCGCGCGCCACGGCTGCGACCGGCTCACGCTGACGGAGCCCGGCGAGTGGCGCGTGCTCGAGATGATGCAGGACTGGCGCGAGGAGCTCGACGTCGACGTCGTCATCCGCGAGGACGACCGCTTCCTGTGCTCGCGCGCCCGCTTCGAGGCCTGGGCGCACGGCCGCAAAGGGCTGCGCATGGAGTTCTTCTACCGCGAGATGCGGAAGGAGACCGGCCTGCTGATGGACGGCGAGGCGCCTGAAGGCGGCCAGTGGAACTACGACCCCGACAACCGCAAGAGCCTGCCGAAGGGCGTGACGCCGCCCGCCCGCGCCCGCTTCGCGCCCGACGCCGCGGTTCGCGAGGTCATGGAGCTGGTGGAGGCGCGCTTCTCCCGCAATTTCGGGACGCTCGACCATTACGGCTGGGGTTGGACGCGCGCGCAGGCGTTGGAGGCCCTCGCCGCCTTCATAGGCGAGGCGCTGCCCCGCTTCGGCGACTATCAGGACGCCATGAAGGCCGGCGAGCCCTTCCTGTTCCACGGTGCCGTCTCGCCCTACCTCAATGCGGGGCTGCTGACGGCCCGCGAAGTTTGCGACGCCGCAGTCGCGGCCTATGAGGCGGGCGCGGCGCCGCTGAACGCAGTCGAGGGCTTTGTCAGGCAGATCCTTGGCTGGCGGGAGTATGTTCGCGGCGTCTACTGGCTGAAGATGCCGGAGTACCGCGACACCAACGCGCTCGGCGCCGAGCGGAAGCTCCCCGACCTCTACTGGACCGCCGAGACCGATCTGAACTGCCTCGCGCAGTGCGTCGGCGACACCCGCGACCACGCCTACGCCCACCACATCCAGCGCCTGATGGTGCTCGGCAACTTCGCGCTGCTCGGCGGTTTCCGGCCGCGCGAGGTGCAGGACTGGTACCTGCTGGTGTACGCCGACGCCTACGAGTGGGTGGAACTGCCGAACGTGCAGGGCATGGCGCTGTTCGCCGACGGCGGCATGCTGGCGTCAAAACCCTATGCGGCGTCGGGGGCCTACGTCGACCGCATGTCGGACTACTGCAAAAGCTGCCGCTACGACGTGAAGGCGAAGACGGGTGATGACGCCTGCCCGTTCAATTACTTGTACTGGGACTTTCTCATCCGGAACGAAGAAACGCTCGGGCGCAACCCGCGCCTCGCCATGCCCTACCGCAACCTGTCCCGGATGGCTCGGGAGCGCGTCGACGACATCCGCGCGGACGCGACGCGGTTTCTGGATGGACTGCCGGCGACCTACGAGGGGTGAGGGGCGACGCACGCCCTCCCGCGCTGTCATGGTCCGGCCTGACCGGACCATCCCTGTCGGATGCGGAGCTCGACGCCGGAGATGGGTCCTCCGGTCAAGCCGGAGGATGACGGCGAGGATGGACCGCCGCATCGCGCCGGCGCGTCACGTCCCCAGAAACGCCGCTGTCAGCGGGTGGATGCGGGCGATCTCCGCGTCGTCGAAGCCATGACATGGACAACGTGCGGCGCGCCGAGCGCGACGGCAAGATCGCCAAGATCAACGTCAAGCCCGGCGACCGCCTCGCGGTCGACGCGGTTATTCTCGAGCTGGAGTGACGCGGTCCGCCTTGATATTGACGAGCGTCCAAGGCCGCGTTTTCGCTGGGCGCATCAGACTTGTATCGTAGCTTGAGGCGGAACATGCCGAGCTGTGCTACCCAAGAGCTAACATGCACAAGATCTTTGGATTCAGCGGCGGCGGCTATGACGCTGTTCGGATCGTCCAGCTTGGTGACGAAATCGAGGCCGATCACGCGGGACTGTCGCCAGCAGATATTTTTGAAACGTCGGATGAATGGAGGCACAAGGTCGTCGACGATGTCGTCGTGTCTCCTGCCGACGCGGCGCCGGTGCTGGACCTCTGGAACGCGCTTGCCGCTGGTGACCATTCCCGGTGTCACATTCCGCTGCACGGTTTCGAGCTGATTTCGCACGGTCGGAGCGTGTTTACGGTCGCGATTTGCTTCCAGTGCAACTCCGCTCATATCGGAGGTCGGTTGGCGACCGAGCGATGGAGGAGCTTCAACGCTCAAAACCGACAGGCGATCGCTTTCCGCGCGGCGCTCGACCGCTTCTTTCCCAAGAGCTGAATTATGCGCCAGCTATGCTGGCACGACCGCTCAGTCGACCGGCGACCACGGCCTCGGCGGAAGACGCTGACTGAAGGATGCTTTCATTCCCTGTCTCCTCGTGGCGGCCCGCCCGACTGGGCGGCGAGCGCGCGACCAGTCGTTCTTATCTTTTCGGCGGCGCCATCGGGCCGCCGACCTCGATCGCCCGGACGTATCCCGGCTCCGCCTTGAGCCGTTCGAGATAGGTCGCGATCGCCGGGCGCTCGGCCAGCAGGCCGGCGTGGCTCGCCATCTCGAGGATGTAGACGAACTGGATGTCGGCCAGCGTCAGCCCGTCGCCCATGACGAAGCGGCTCGCGCCGACCGCGCCTTCGATCAGGTCGAGGCTCTTGCCCAACGTCACCTTGACGAAGGTCTCCATGCCGCCGGTGAAGCCGCCGTTCCGCGCGCCGACCGCGGCCATCATCACGGGAAAGGCCGCGGTGCCCTCGACGTAATGCAGCCATTCCTCGTGCCGCAGCCGCCCCGAGGCGTCCTGCGGCGTGAACCGGCCGCCGCCATAGGTCCGGTCGATGTGCTGGAGGATGACGGCGGACTCGCCGATGATGAGCCCGCCGTCCTCGACCACCGGGGCCTTGCCGAGCGGGTGGATCGTCTTTAGCCGCTCCGGCGCGCGGAAGTTCGCGTCGCGCTCGTAGCGTTCGAGCCGGTAGGGGAGCCCGAGCTCCTCCAGCAGCCAGATCACGCGCGTCGATCGCGAGAAGGTCAGGTGATGGACCGTCAGCATGGGCGGAACCTTGGCGTGCGGCGTTTCGCCGTCGGACCGTGGGGCGCGGGAGCGCCGCCGCCGTTCGACATGGCCGCGCGTCCCTTTAAGCTCGGCCTCATGCTCCACTATTTCGCCTATGGCGCAAACATGCGTCGCAGCTCGATGGCGCGGCGCTGTCCGGGCGCGGAGCCGGTGGGGCCGGCGCGGCTCGAGGGCTGGCGCTTCGCGATCTCGCGCGACGGTTACGCGACGGTGCTGCGCGCGGCCGGCGCCACGACCCACGGCGTGCTGTGGCGCCTGACGGAGCGGGACCTCTGGGCGCTCGACGCGTTCGAGCGCGTCGCGATGGGGCTCTACCGCAAGGAGAGGCTGCGCGTGCGGGGGCCGGACGGCCCGCGGCGGGCGATCGTCTACGTCTCCCGCTTCGTCGAGCCGGGCGTGGCCGTCTCCGGCTACATGACGGAGATGGTCATTCCGGCGGCTCTCGAATGGGGGTTGCCGGAGCCCTATCTCGCCGAGCTCGGACGGTTTGCGCGAGGAGCCCGCGGCGGCCCCGCGGCGCAGGGAGGGTTTCGATGAGCGAGCCGGTGGCGGAACTGGTGATCAAGGGCCGCGTCCAGGGCGTGAGCTTCCGCGTCTGGGCCCAGGCGACGGCGACCTCGCTCGGGCTTCGCGGGCTGGTGCGCAACCGCCGGGACGGCTCGGTCCAGGCCATCGTGACCGGCCCGGAAGAGCGCATCGCCGCTTTCGCGGAGGCTTGCCGCGCCGGACCGCCGGCTGCGGAGGTGGACTCCGTCGAGCGCCGAGCCGCGGCCGAGGACGCGCTTCCCGAGCTCAAGGGCGTCGAGATCGCCCGCACCGAGTGACCTCGAAGACACGAAATTGCTCTTTACCCCTCCCGATGTGCGGCGCACAATCCGATATTGCTTTGCAACATAAGCGTTCTCTGTGAAACTCTGCGTTTGACCGTCGCGGCGGAGCCTCCGCCCGGCGCGTCAGGAAGCCTGAAGCCGGAACGGCTGAACCCATCGGCCGCCGGCGCGCGTCGCGGATCCCGGGGGTCCGCGCCTGTCGTCACCGCGGCCCTCGCGCCGCAGGAGGTCAGCGGCGGTCCGGCATGCAGATTGGCGGCGTCCAGCGCTTGGTCCTGAAGTTCGCGGCTGCGGGCGCGGCGCTGCTGCTCATGCAGGCGGGGTCGCCGGGGATCGGGCCTGTGGGCTACGGCGGCGACGTCCGGCAGTTCGCGAGCACGGAGGTCGAGGGCGTGACCCGCGCCGCCTGCGTGTCGCCCGACGCGTTCGTGGTGCTGGACACGTTCCGCTACTATCGGCCCGCCAACATCGACGACGATCTGGTCGATCCCGACCGCCCCGGCTCGTCCCGGATCGGCCATGGCGACATCGTCGCGGCGATCGCCAGGCTGTCGCACGAGAAGGTCACGCCCTACCAGATCGATCCGGTCTTCAACGCCCGCACGCTGGCGCGCGATCTGGCGCGGCTGGCGGGCGACATCGAGCGCGGCCGGATCGAGCGGCCGGCGGCCGTCATCAGCTCCATCGTGCTTCCGGTCGATCTGGAGGACGTCAACCGGCGCCTCCCGCCCGACCGGCGCGTCTCGTCGCGCGACATCGCCGCGCGCAAGGCGGAGGTGTTCGACGTCATCGCCGGCGAGTCCGAGGACAACCCCTACCGGATCGTCCGGGACGCGCTCGCGACGCTGAAGCGCGAACGCGTGCCGGTGTTCGTCGCGGCCGGCAACACCGCGCCCGACACGCTGGTCAACGTGCTCGGCCTCGGTGAGGGCGTCTATTCCGTCGGCGCGCTCGACGCGGAGGGGCGGCGCGCCGCCTACACCAGCATGCCGGACCTCGTGGCGCTCTGGGCGCCGGGACAGTTCGTGCTGACCGAGGCGGAGGGCGGCGTCAGCCTGAACCGCGCCGCGGAGGTCGCCTTCCGGGGCGTCGCAATGCCGGACGAGAAGGCGGTGATCGCCCGCTTCGCTGGCCGGCGGCCGGAGGAGGTCGCGCTCAACCTGCCCGAGGCGCTGACGCGGGCGCCGGCGCAGATGTCGCCGCGGATGCGGCGCAGCTTCGTCCAGCGGTTCCTCGAGCCCGGCGTTTATCGGACGGAAGACCTGCTGACGGCTTACGGCTATCCTCGCTCCGCCGGCCATTTCGCCCGGTCGCTGGAGCAGGGCGCCTACATGCACTACCCCTCCGACATGATCTTCCGCGTCGACAGGAGCGGCCGGCTCGCCTTCGATCCGCTCGGCGACGGCGGGCCGGGCCAACTCGCCGCCAACGACGCCACCTCGTTCGCGGCGCCCAACCTGTGCGCGTCGGGCCGGTCCGCGGCGCTCGCCCTGACCGCGTCGCGCAGCCGATGAGGCGGGCCGGCCGCCGCGCCTGATGCGCCGCTTTCCGCCCGAACGCATCGTCTGCCTCACCGAGGAGACGGTCGAGACGCTGTACCTCCTCGGCGAGGACCGGCGCATCGTGGGCGTGTCCGGCTACGCCGTGCGTCCGCCCCAGGTCCGCCGGGAGAAGCCCCGCGTCGCCGCCTTCACCTCGGCGGATATCCCGAAGATCCTCGCGCTCGAGCCCGATCTCGTGCTGGCGTTCTCGGACCTGCAGGCCGACATCGTCGCCGATCTCGCGCGGGCGGGCGTCGCGACCCACGCGTTCAACCAGCGCGATCTCGCCGGCGTTCTCGCGATGATCCGCACGGTCGGCGCTCTCGTCGGCGCCTTCGGGAAGGCGGACGCGCTCGCGGCCGGCTACGAGGCCCGGCTGCGCGACATCCGGGCGGAGAACGAGGGACGGCCGCGGCCCCGGGTCTATTTCGAGGAATGGGACGAGCCCATGATCAGCGGCATCGGCTGGGTGTCGGAGCTCGTCGGCGTCGCGGGCGGCGACGACGTGTTCCCGGAGCGCGCCCGCAACGCCGCGGCGCGGGACCGCGTCGTGACGTGCGAGGACGTAATCGCCGCCGCGCCTGACGTCATCCTCGCCTCGTGGTGCGGCAAGAAGGTCTCGCCCGACCGCATCCGGGCCCGTCCCGGCTGGGACGCCGTTCCCGCCGTGCGGGACGGACGCATCGTCGAGATCAAGTCGGCGCTGATTCTCCAGCCGGGGCCGGCGGCGCTGACCGACGGCCTCGACGCGATCCGCCGGGCGCTGCGGGGCTGAGCGCGGACGGAACGCCAGGCGCTTGAGCCCGCCGCCCGGCTTGGGTCAAGATCGCCGCGTCCGCCATCGGAGCCGCCATGCCGCCGTCCCACGCCACGCCCGAGACGCTCGCCCGCCGCATCGCCCAAGGCCGGGGGAGGGAGCCGGCGGACCTCGTGATCAAGGGCGCTCGCGTGCTCGACGTCGTCACCGCGACCCTGTTCGAGAGCGACGTGGCGATCGCGGGCGACGTCATCGTCGGAACCTTCGGGGAGTACGAGGGCGCGGAGACGATCGACGGCCGCGGGCTGACCGTGGCGCCGGGCTTCATCGACACGCATCTCCACATCGAATCCTCCCTGCTGACGCCGCTCGAGTTCGACCGCTGCGTGCTGCCGCACGGCGTGACGACCGCGCTCTGGGACCCGCACGAGATCGCCAACGTGCTGGGCGCGGCGGGGATCGACTACGCGCTCAGGGCCGCCGCCGCCGCGGTGATGGACATCCGGGTCAACCTGTCCTCCTGCGTGCCGGCCTCGCCGCTGGAGACGGCCGCCGCCCGACTGGAGGTGGACGACCTGCTGCCGTTCCGCGGCCGCGAGGGCGTGCTCGGCCTCGCCGAGTTCATGAACTTCCCCGGCGTGCTGAACGCCGATCCCGGCTGCCTCGCCAAGCTCGCGGCGTTTCAGGACGGCCATATCGACGGCCACGCGCCGCTGGTGCGGGGCCGAGACCTCAACGGCTATCTCGCCGCCGGCATCCGCACCGACCACGAGGCCACCAGCTACGAGGAGGGGCTCGAGAAGCTGCGCAAGGGCATGACGGTGCTGATCCGCGAGAGCTCGATCGCCAAGGACCTGCGCGCGCTCTGGCCGCTGATCACGCCGGAGACCTCGGCCTTCGTCGCGCTCTGTACCGACGACCGCAACCCGGTCGAGATCGCGGCGGAAGGCCATCTCGACCACATGATCCGCTGGACGATCGCGCAAGGGGCGCCGCCCGCGCATGTCTACCGCGCGGCGAGCTGGTCCGGCGCCAACGCCTTCGGGCTGCGCGACCGCGGGCTCGTCGCGCCGGGAAAGCGCGCCGATCTCGTGCTGCTCTCGGACTACGAGGGTTGCCGGGTCGAGCATGTCATCGCCGGCGGGCGCCTCGTGACCGACGCGCTGTTCGACGCGCGGACCGCGCCCGATCCCGTCGGTCTCGACAGCGTGAAGGTCGCGCCTGTCTCGGCCGACGACCTGCGGGTCGCGGGCAGGGGCGGGCCGAGGCCGGTCATCGGCGTCATTCCGGGCAAGATCGTCACCGAGCGCCTCACGCTCGACCTCGCGGCGCGCGACGGCGTGGTGGGCTCCGATCCCGCGCAGGACGCGCTGTCCGTCGCGGTGGTCGCCCGGCACGGCGGACCGCGCACCATCGGCCGGGGATTCGTGAAGGGCTTCACGCTCAAGGGCGGCGCGATCGCATCCTCCGTCGGCCATGACAGCCACAACCTCTGCGTGGTCGGGGTCGACGCTGAGGACATGGCCCAGGCGGTCAACCGGGTGATCGCGCTCGGCGGCGGCTTCGTGGTGGCGGGCGGCGGCGAGGTGAGGGCGGAGCTCGCGCTGCCGGTCGCCGGGCTGATGAGCCTCGATCCGCATGAGGTGGTGCGCGAACGCCTGCTCGCGCTGCGGGCCGCGGCGAGGGCGCTTGGCTGCGGACTGGACGAGCCGTTCCTGCAGGTCGCGTTCCTGCCGCTCACCGTGATCCCGCATCTCAAGATCAGCGACCTCGGCATGGTCGACGTGGACCGGTTCGAGGTCATCGCCGAATGACGCGGACGACGGATCGGCCGCGCGGCCGCGCCGCCGCCGTTCCGGGACCTCCGCATGCCGGCTGATCCGCTCGGGCGCGTGCTCGAAGGGCTGCCCGAGCGGCGCGTCCTCGTGGTCTCGGACCGTTATCCGCCGGACGCCGCGGGCGGCGCCGAGCGCAGCCTGCATCTGATGCTGCGGGAGGAGCCGCTGCGCGGGCTGGCGCTGGTGGCGACCTTCGACAAGGCGCTGGCCGCTCCGGAGCGCCGCAGCGTCGACGGGGTAGAGATCCTGGCCTTGCCGGCGCCCGCGGCGTGGCCGCTGCACCGTCTCAGCCAGTTCGAGGTCGACGCGCTGAAGCGCCGGCCGTTCGGATTGAAATGGGCGACGTTCCTGCGCGAGGTCGCCCACGACCTTCGCGCCGACCCGGTCGAACGCGCGCGCGCCTTCGGCGTGCGCTTCTTCGGGCGTCCCGAGGGCGGCGTCGCCATGGACCATCGGACGGTCGCCGAGAGCGGTCTCGAACAGGCGATCGCGCGCATCGTCGCGCATGTGAAGCCCGATCTCGTCCACGCCGACAACGCCCGCGCCATTCTGGCCTCCGCCGGCGCGCTTACCGACGCCGGCCCGCCCCTGATCGCGGTCGTCCGCGACCATCGGTTCTCGACGCCGAACTTCCGCCAGACCTTCGATGTGGCCGGCGAAGGCGGGACCGCCGTGGCGGACGCCTTCGCGCGGCGAGCGCTCGCCTTCCGGCAGGAGCGATTGCGGCGCGCGGACCTCGTTCTCGTCACGAGCGCGCATGTCGAAGCGCTGGTGCGGGCGGCGGCTGCGCCGGAACGTGTGCGCCGGCTCGCGCTGACGCCGGTGGAGCCGGCGCCCGTCGTCGCCGTCCCGCCGGAGGGGTTCAACGTCGCGGTGGTCGGGTCGCTCAACGCCAACAAAGGGCAGGCGGGTTTGATCGAGGCCTGGCCGGAGGTGCTCGCGCGCCGGCCGGACGCGACGCTCGAGATCGCCGGCGAGGGGCCAGACCGTGCGGCGCTGGCGGCGCTGATCGAACGGCTCGGCGTCGCGGACCGTGTGCGCCTGCTCGGTCCGGTCGAGGGCGTCGAGCGGGACCGGCTTTTCGGCCGCAGCCATGTGGTCGCGCTGCCGACTCTGTGGGAGGAGCCGTTCGGCCGCGTCGCCGTCGAGGCGGGCGCGGCCGGACGTCCGGTGGTCGCCTACGCCGTCGGCGGACACGCCGAGACGGTCGTCGACGGCGTCACCGGCCGGCTGGCGCCGGCTGGCGACCGCGCCGCCTTCATCGACGCGCTTCTGGCGCTCGGCGACGACCCCGAAGCCCGCGTGCGATTCGGCGAAGCGGGCAGGAAAAGGGCCGAATCCTACGCTCCCGGACCGCTGGCGGCGGGCCTCGCCGACGTGTGGCGGGAGGTCGCTGGGCGCGCAAAGACGGCGTTTTAGCGCGTTTGAGCCATGAGGAGCCGCGAGACGGCGTCACGGTCGGGTGATATTGAGCGCTGATGCCTGCGTCCGCCGACCTCGTGATCGTCTCCTCGCCGCTGCAGTATCTGAACGCCGTCGAGTGGCGCCGCCGCCGCCCGGAGCGCGCCGTCGACCTCGTGCTGCTCGGCGACCGGGCGGGCGGGGGGGCCGCGATCGATCTCCTGATGGCGCGCGCCCCGTCGCTCTGGCGTTCGGTCCGGCGCTGCGAGGGGCGGCCGCGGTCCTCGCGCAAGGCGCCGCGGATTCTGCGCGACGCGGTCGACCTCTTGCACCGCGCCCGGCTTCGCCGGCTCGCCGCGTCGCTCGCCGGCGACGGATATGCGGCTCTCGCCTTCGGCGACTACCGCAATCGGTCCCAGCGCGAACTGGTGGACCGGATCGCCCATGACGAGCTGACGCTGCTGGACGACGGTTCGATCACTCCGCAGGCGGCGCGCTGCCGCGCGGGCGAACCGACGCCCGATCCGTCGCGCTTCGCCGATCGCTGGCTGCGCACGCGGCTCGCCCGCGCGCTGTTCGGCGGCGATCGGCCGATCGATCCGCCGCGGCTCACCTTTTTCACGATCTATGGCGCTCTGATCGAGCCGACGCTTCGCCCGGGCGACCGGGTCGAGCGGCACGCCTTCGAAAGCTGGCGGACGGACGCTCCCGCCCGGAGCGGCGACGAGGTCTGGCTTCTCGGCGCGAACCATGTGGAGGCGGGCATCGCCTGCGTCGAGACCCACCGACGGCTGATCGTCGAGGGCGTTGCGGCCCTGCGGCGCATGGGGCTTCATGGCCCCGTGCTGTACCGGCCGCACCGCGGCGAGGACCGATCGGCCGCCGAGGCGCTCGCGCGTGCGGCGGGGGCGCGGTTCGAGCCGTCGATCACGCCCGTCGAGCTCGCCTATCTCGACGCTCCGGTGAAGCCGGCGGCGGTCGCCGTCGTCGCCTCGTCCGCGGCCGACACGCTGTCGGTTATCGATCCCAAGCTGCCCATCATCCGTTTCGCGCTGCCGGAGGGCTATCTGAAACGGCAGCGGGACCACATCCTCGCCGTTGTTCGCGCGCATGACGCGTTCATAAAGCGCCTCCGCGTCATCCACCCGGACGACGCGCCGGTCCACAGGTCCCTCGCCATCCGATGACGTCAGCCCAGCAATCGCAAGGACAGGAGCACGCGCAGGGCCGCTTCGCCGGCCGGCGCATTCTCGCTCTCGGGACCTTCGATTCCTTCGTGAAGACGGCGGCGGCGATCGGGCGCCGGTTCGAGGATGAAGGCGCCAGCCTCCGGATCGCGGCGGTGTCGACGGCCTCCGGCCAGCTCTCGCCGCGGCAGTTGCGGGCGGGGGGCGTCAGCGAAAGCATCCCGATCGTCTCGACCGAGCAGATCGTGGCGAGCCGGCTGTTCCGCGACGCGCATGTGGCGATCGCGGTCGTCGACGGCGGACGCGCGCGCGAGCTGTTCCTGGCGCTGGCCTCCGCCGATTTCAGCCGCGAGCGGTCGCGGCCGATCGTCATCATCGCCTCGCCCGGCGTCGTGCTGGCGGACCATCTCGCGGGGTTCATGAGCCGCGCGCCGGCCGATCTGCTGTGCTTCAACACCGAACGCGACCTCGCGCTCTACCGGGCCGCGGCCGCGGAGATCGGCGTCGACGACACCAACGGGCTGGTCACGGGGCTGCTCGGCCTTCCGACCGCGCCGCGCGCCGCGCCGGCGGGCGCGCCGCTCGTCACCTTCTTCGAGCAGCCGATCATTCCGGCGCGGCGGATGCAGCGCCTCCACATTCTCGGCGAGCTGACCACGCTCGCCCGCCGCCATCCGGAAGCGCAGGTGCTGATCAAGCTCCGGCACGCCCGCGACGAGACCGCGCATCACGGCGCCCGCTTCCATCTCGAGGACCTCGCGCGCGAGGCGTTCGCCCGCGGCGGGCGGCCGAAGAACCTGAACTTCACCCACGAGCCGGCGTCCGAGCTGCTCGACCGCACCTCGCTCGCGGTCTCGGTCAGCTCGACCGTGGCCGTCGAGGCGATGGCGCGCGGCGTTCCGACCCGGATCGTGTCGGATTTCGGCGTATCGGAGGCGCTGGGCACGAGCTTCTTCGTCGGATCAGGCTGTCTCGCGCCGCTCGCGTCGCTCGCTCCCGATCTTCCCGCCGTCGTGGACGCGAGCTGGCTCGCCGCCCATTCCGGGGCGACGCCGGACGTCGAAGGGCTGCTCACGCGGTGCCTCGCGCTGATCGAGGGCCAGGACCGGCTGGAGGCTCCGCTGCCGCTGAGGCCGCTCGTGCCGGCCTACGGCTCGGCGGACTGGCTCTCCTTCGCGCTTGGAAAGGGGGGCGCCATCGCGGTCCACGCGCCCCATCTGATTGAACGTTCGCGCCGGGGAGCGGGCGTGGTCGCCGCCGTCGCGCGGAGGTTGCGACAAGTCAAGCCCTTCGCGCCACGAGGGTAAAACCCTGTAAAGTCACTTCCTAAGTCGCACTTTTCACGTTAGGGTGCGCTGCACAATCGGGACGCATGTATGAGCAATCGATACGCCATCGGCGAGAAGGACAACCGTCCGTGGGGGTCCTGGGAGGTTGTCGCGGGCGGAGACGACTACGTAGTCAAACGCATAGTTGTCTCGCCCGGCGCGCGTCTTTCATTGCAGCGTCACAAGCATCGCGAGGAACATTGGATCGTGGTGCAAGGTGAGGGTGTCGTCACGCGGGATGCGGAGCGCATCCCGGTGTCGTCCGGCGTCGCGGTTTACCTGCCTCTGGGCTGCGTTCACCGCGTCGAGAATCCCGGGGCAGGAGACCTCGTTTTCATCGAGGTGCAACGAGGAGACCCGCTGGACGAGAACGACATCGAGCGTCTGGAGGACGACTACGGACGCGCCGAAGCGGCGGAGACGTCCGCTACGCAGTGACCGCCGGGCGGTTGGCCCGGAACGGTCGGATTGAGCGAAGCTCGATCAATAACGTGCAACGATCTTAACAGACCCAATTTTCAGGTTCGGAGACGTGTCATGGTAAAGGTAATCGCCGAGATCGGCTGTAATCACATGGGCAAGATGGAGACGGCCAAGGAGCTGATCTCGGTCGCCGCGCATGTCTGCAAGGCCGACTACGCAAAGTTCCAGAAGCGCAACAACCGCGAACTGCTGTCCCCCGCGCAGTACAGCGCGCCGCATCCGGTTCCCGCCAACTCCTACGGCGCGACCTATGGCGAGCACCGCGAGGCTCTCGAGTTCACGGTCGAGCAGCACGCCGAACTCAAGGAGTTCTGCGAAGCGCAGGGCATCGGCTACGCGACGTCCGTCTGGGACATGACCTCCGCCAAGGAGATCGCCGCCCTGAAGCCGGACCTGATCAAGATCCCGTCCGCGACGAACTCGAACTACGAGCTGCAGGGCTGGCTCGCCGAGAACTACGAGGGCGAGGTCCATGTCTCCACGGGCATGACCACCAAGGATGAGATCGACGCGCTGATCACGTTCTACGAGGAGCGCGGCCGCGCGAAGGACCTCGTGGTCTACTCCTGCACCTCCGGCTACCCGGTGGCGTTCGAGGACCTCTGCCTGCGCGAGATCACCCGCCTGCGCGAGAAGTTCGAGGGCCGCGTCAAGAAGATCGGCTTCTCCGGCCATCATCTCGGCATCGCGGCCGACGTCGCGGCTCTGGCGCTCGGCGCCGAGTGGGTCGAGCGTCACTTCACCCTCGACCGCACCTGGAAGGGCACCGACCACGCCGCGTCGCTCGAGCCGGACGGCATGCGCCGCCTGGTCCGCGACCTGCAGCATGTCGAGGCGGCCCTGACCTTCAAGTCGAAGGACGTGCTGGACGTCGAGGACGTGCAGCGCAAGAAGCTGAAGTGGCAGCCGTCCCTGCGCGCCGTCAGCTGACGCGCAGCCGACGCTGCATGATCTGAACCTGCACCGTGGCCGGATCAATCCGGCCACGGTCGTGTTTGCGTCCCGGTTTCCGCAGGAGGCCGGGCCGGACCTTACGATGATCGGGGAGAATGCGAACGTGCGGTGCGTGGCGGTGATTCCGGCGCGCGGCGGGTCCAAGGGCGTGCCGCGCAAGAACGTCAGGCCTCTCGGCGGCGTGCCGCTGGTGGCGAGATCGGTGGCGGCGGCGCTCGGCGCCTCGTCCGTCGACGCGGTCTTCGTCTCGACCGACGACGCCGAGATCGCGAGCGTCGCCCGCGCCGCCGGCGCCGAGGTCATCGACCGCCCGGCCGACATCTCGGGCGACAAGGCCTCGTCGGAATCCGCGCTGATCCATGCGCTCGACACGCTCGAGGCCGAAGGCCGCCCGGCCGACGTGCTGGTGTTCCTGCAGTGCACCTCGCCCTTCACCACCTCGGCCGAGATCGAGGCCTGCGTCGCCGCGATCGGCGAGGACGGCACGGTGGCGGCGTTCACCGCTTCCTCGAACCACGGCTTTCTCTGGCAGGTGGCCGAGGACGGTTCGGCCGCCGGCGTCAATCACGACCACACCCAGCCGCGCAAGCGGCGGCAGGAGCTCACGCCGCAATATCTCGAAACCGGCGCGGTCTATGTCATGGACGTGCCGTCGTTCCGCGCCGCCGGCCATCGCTTCTGCGGGCGCACGAAGCTGATCGAGGTCGATACGCCGCCGGTCGAGATCGACAGCGAGGCCGACTTCCAGGTGATCGAGGCGATCCTCGCCAAGCGCGAGGGGCAGTCGCGCGCGGCGGCCGCCGTGCCGGCGGGCCTCAAGGCGCTGGTGATGGATTTCGACGGCGTCTTCACCGACGACCGCGTGCTCGTGGACGAGACCGGGCGCGAGGCGGTGCTCGCGAGCCGGAGCGACGGCATGGGCCTCGGCCGGCTGCGGAAGCTCACCTCGATCCGGACGCTGATCCTGTCGAAGGAGCCGAACCCGGTGGTTTCCGCGCGCGGCCGCAAGCTCGGCATCGAGGTGCGGCAGGGCATCGACGACAAGCTGCCGGAGCTCGACCGCTGGCTCGCCGAGCACGAGCTGACGCGGGCCGACGTCGTCTACATCGGCAACGACGTCAACGACCTCGAATGCATGCGCGCGGTGGGGTTCGCAGTCGCGCCCGCCGACGCCCGGCCGGAAGCCAAGGCCGCGGCGCAGCTGGTGCTGACGTCCGGCGGCGGCCGGGGCGCGCTGCGCGACCTCTGCGAGGCGCTGATCGCCGTGTCCGGCCAGGCCTGACGGGTTCTTGCGTCAGCGCGGCGCGGCGCCCGGCGTGATACGGCGCAGCCGCTTGTAGAGCCAGTAGAGCCCTGCCTTGCGCGCCAGCGCCGCGACGCCGCCCTCGCGGCGCCGCCAGGCGGAATCGACGGCGTGGCGCGTGTCGGACGCGGTCAGCGTCGCGCCGAGGCCGGACAGCGCCGCGCGCGCGGCCTGGTCGTCGCCCGCCGCGAGCGCCGCCTCCACCGCCGTCCGGTCGCGCGCCAGCGCCTCGTCTTCCGCGCGCGAAACGCGGGCCGAGGCGCCGATGAGCGCGCGTTCGCCGGTCTGCAGTTGCGGCGGCGGGGGCGCCATGACGTCCGTCTGCGCGATCCGCGCGAGCAGCGCCTGCGGCGAATGGGTCGCGCCGTAGCCGATCCTTTCGAGCCAGCCGGGGTCCGGCGCACGGCGCGGCGCGTCGTCGAGGGTCGCGAGCCGCGACAGCTCGACGCCGAGCCCCGAGCCAAACAGCACGTGCGATCCGTAGGCGTTGCGCACGCCGAAATCGAGCAGCACGCAGCATGTGGCGCCGTGGTCGAGCGCGTCGAACAGCGCGGTCGACGAGATCGTGGCGAACAGGTCGGTCCCGTCGAGCAGGCGCTCAAGCGGCTCATAGGAGATGAGCAGGTTCGCGGGCCGCGCCGGCAGCCGCTTCAGCAGCGTCTCCATGTGCAGCGTCTGGTCGTGGAAGGTGCGCTCGCCGGGCTGCACCCGCGGCCGGACGACGACGCGCCAGTCCGGGCTTGCGGCGGCCAGCCGCGCGAGCGTCGCGGCGAGGCGTTCGCGGTGCTCCGGGTCGGAAGGCGCCGCCACCTGCTCGGCGAACAGAAACGTCTTCGGCGATTCCGCGTCGCGCGGGGTCGCGGCCGGAACGTCGCGGCGTCGGCGCAGGCCGACGGTCGCGATGGGCTGGTCGGCGAAGGCGGTGCCTCCGGCGAAGTCGCGGAACGCGTCTTCGTCGCGCGGTCCGTTCAGGCACAGCACGTCGTAGCCGAGGCGCCAGGCGAGCCCCTCCTCGAAACGCTCGAACACGAGGCCGTTGAAGCCGCAGAACAACGCCGGCCGCCGCCCCCCGCGCACGCGCCAAGCGAGCTCGTTGTCGTAGCGGAAGCGCGCGATGCGGCTGCCGGTCGCGAACACGCCAACCGCGTCGGCCGAGAAGGCGAGGTCGGAGACCGCCAGCGGTCCGATCCAGGCGTCATGGATCTCGAACCGGTTCGTGATGCGCGCGAGCACGCCCGGCGGCAGTTCGCCCGGCGCATGCAGCGCGAACGAGACCGTCCAGCCGGCCGTTTCGAATGCGTCGGCAAGGGGGAGGGCGCCGAAAACCTGGCTGTCGAGATCGCAGGCGAAAAGAACGCGCTTCGCCGTCACGCGAAAACGCCCGTGAGCGATGCAACCGATGTTTTCAGGACAGCGTTCATGTCGCGAGGTCCGCGCCGCGACTCTCCGATGGAGCGATGTGGCGGATCTGCCTGAAAAATCAGCAATGCTTTCGTCCCCATCGGACGGCGAAACGCGCCGCCGTCGCGTTTCCGGCATACGTCGGAGCCGCTTCGGCTGCAACGCCGGCGAGGCGGGGGCTGTGGGCGGAGAGTGGCGTGCGCCTTGCGTCGGAATGGTCAGGCGCGACAATCAGAGGGACGGGCAGCGTGAAGATCAGGGTCGGCTTCGAGATCGTCCACTCCTTTCCGCAACCGACGCCGCTGTTGATGATGCTGAACGTCCATCCAAGCCGTGAGCTCGACCTGATCGAGCCCGACACGGTGACGTCGTGGCCGCCGACGCCGATCGACACCTATGTCGACGGTTTCGGGAACGTCGCGAGCCGCGTGCTGGCGCCGGCCGGCGAATTCACGCTGCGGACGGACGCGCTCGTCGCCGACAGCGGCATTCCCGACGTCGCGGCCTGGAACGCGGTCCAGCATCCGGTGGAGGAGCTGCCCGATGACACGCTCGTCTACCTGCTCGGCAGCCGCTACTGCGAGACCGACCGGCTCGTGGCGGACGCGTGGCGGCTGTTCGGCCACACGCCGCTCGGCTGGGGCCGGGTCGCCGCCATCGTCGACTTCGTGCACAACCATATCCAGTTCGGCTACCAGCATGCGCGCGCGACGAAATCGGCGTTCGAGGCCTATCAGGAGCGGCTGGGGGTCTGCCGCGACTTCGCGCATCTCGCAGTGACCTTCTGCCGCTGCATGAATATCCCGGCGCGCTACGCCACCGGCTATCTCGGCGACATCGGCGTGCCGAAGGACCCGGCGCCGATGGACTTCAGCGCGTGGATGGAGGTCTATCTCGGCGGCCGCTGGCACACCTTCGACGCCCGCCACAACCATCCCCGCATCGGCCGCATCGTGATGGCCCGCGGCCGCGACGCCTCGGACGTGGCCCTCACCACGGCCTTCGGGCCGAATGAGCTCCGGCGCTTCACGGTCTGGACGGACGAGGTGGAGGAGTAGGGCGATCTCGCCAGCCTCGCTTCCGGATCAGCTGAGTCCGTCCAGACCGGCGCAAGCAGGCACGGACATGTCCTCAACAACGGCGCGGCCGACGCTGCTCCGCCGCGATTGATGGCCTCCGGTTTAACGGATAGCCGAAGCTGAGCGGTTCGCCGGGAAAGCACCCTTGCCGCGATTTGGCCGAGCGCTATGTCGATCTGGCGCGCCGGTTTCATAGTTCGGCGCGCGTTGCTCCACTGCGGTTTGCAACATGTCTAAAAGTTGTAAGCTGAATAAATTACAGGAGAGCCACATGGCTATCGATATTGCGAGCGAAGGCGGAATCCGCGAGCTCAATGCTGACGAACTCGACGCCGTTGCTGGCGGCCTCGGCGCCGCCGAGGGCGCATTGGGGTTTGCGGGTCTCGCCGTCGGTCTCGCGGCGTTGCCGGTTGCGATGCCTGTCGCGCTTGGCGCTGCGGCCGGCGCCGCTGTTATCGCAGGCGGCATCGCCGTGTATGAGGCGCTCTGAGCGCCTTGATCTCCGCGTGATCTCGACGGCGGCGTAAAGCCCCTCTGGGATAGGTCGCCCCACAACGTCGAACACCGCGCACGAGGAGCCGCCCTCAGGGCGGCTCCTCCCAACCCGAGCGGTTCGCCAGAGCGACCGCTGGACCCGCTGGTCCCAGGTGAGCCGCGCCGCCGCGCTAACGCCGCGCGCTTCGCTGCCGAAGCGCGCATTCCGTCACGCCCCACGTCGAGGCGCTCGATCGAGGCGGCGGCCCCCACCAAGATGCCGCCGATCATTTCGCGGGCGCGGCGTGTCGTACCCTTCGCCGCTATGATAGAAGCCGTCGACTTGGCTCCGGAGACAATCGTCGCCGCCGAGGCTGTAATTCGGACGGTTTCCTCACAGGCGCCGTCGCCGTGACGGCGTCCATAATGCGACATGTCTCCCGATCGGCGCGCAGCATCGCGCCGCGTACGACGAAACAGGCGAAATGAGCGAGAACGAGCAGAAAACGAGCGTCGCCAGGGCGCGCCGCTTTTCGGTCGCGCCGATGATGGACTGGACCGACCGGCGCTGCCGCCTGTTCCATCGCGCGCTGACGGGGCAGGCGCTGCTCTACACCGAGATGGTGACGACCGGCGCGGTGCGCTTTGGCCCGCGCGAGCGGCTGCTCGGCTTCTCGCCCGAGGAGCAGCCGGTCGCCGTGCAGCTCGGGGGATCGGAGGCGGCGGAGCTCGCCGAGGCCGCCCGCATCTGCGAGGACTTCGGCTACGTCGAGATCAACCTGAACGTGGGCTGCCCCTCCGATCGCGTCCAGGATGGCCGCTTCGGCGCCTGCCTGATGGCGGAGCCCGGCCGGGTGGCCGACGGCGTCGCGGCGATGAAGGCCGCCGTGCGGGTTCCGGTCACCGTCAAATGCCGAATCGGGATCGACGACCAGGACCCCGAGCAGGCGCTGGACGAACTGGCGGACGCGGTGCTCGCCGCCGGCTGCGACGCGCTGATCGTGCATGCCAGAAAAGCGTGGCTGAAGGGGCTGAGCCCGCGCGAGAACCGCGATGTGCCGCCGCTCGACTACGATCGCGTGTTCCGGCTGAAGGCGCGGCGGCCCCGGGCGCACATCTCGATCAATGGCGGAATCGGCTCGCTGGCGGAGGCGGAGGCGCTGCTGCGGCCGCGCGAGGGCGTCGCGCTCGACGGCGTCATGCTCGGCCGGGCCGCCTACCAGAACCCCGAGCTGCTCTTGGGCGTGGACGCCGCGATCTTCGGCGTCGCCGCGCCGCACGGGGACGCGCGATCCGCGGTCGAAAGCCTGTTCCCGGCGATCGCGGCCCATCTCGCCGCGGGCGGTCGGCTCTCGAATGTCACCCGGCACATGCTCGGCCTCTTCCCCGGCCAGCCGGGCGCGCGGGCCTATCGCCGGTTGCTCAGCGTCGAAGGACCGAAGGCCGGCGCCGGGCTCGACGTGCTCCGCGCCGCGCTTGACCTCGTTCGCGAACGCGGCTCCCTAGGCGCTCCCGCCGAGGCCGCCGCCTGACACGATCCGCTCGCGGCGGTTTCTCCGGAGCCCGCCCATGGACGTCTTCTCCGCGCTGCCTCTTCGCGAGCTGGTCGAGCTCGGGCTCGGCCTCGTCGCCGCGGGCCTCGTCACCGGCGTGCTCGCGGGCCTGTTCGGCGTCGGCGGCGGCGCGGTGATCGTGCCCGTGCTGGCGGAGCTGTTCGACCATATCGGCGTGCGCGACGACGTCCAGATGCAGCTCGCGGTGGGCACCTCGCTCGCCATCATTATTCCGACCTCGATCCGCTCGTTCCTGTCGCACCGCGCCCGCGGCTCCGTCGACGAGGCCGCGCTCCGGGCGTGGATCGCGCCGGTCATCGCCGGCGCGCTGCTCGGCGTCGGCATCGCGGCTTACGTGACCTCCGACGCGCTGAAGGTCGTGTTCGCCGTGTTCGCGGCGGGCATGTCCGCGAACCTGCTGTTCGGCCGCGAGAGCTGGCGCGTCGCGTCGGAGCTGCCGTCGCGAGCGGTGACGGGCCTCTGGGGCTTTCTGTTCGCGGTGCTCTCGGCGCTGATCGGCATCGGCGGCGGAACGCTCGGCACGCTGTTCCTGTCGCTCTACGGGCGGCCGATCCACAAGGCGATCGGCACCTCGTCCGCTCTCGGCACGCTGATCGCGGCCCCGGCCGCGCTCGGCTACGCCATAGCCGGCGTTCCGCATCTCGCCGACCTGCCGCCGCTGTCGCTCGGCTATGTGTCGCTGATCGGCGTCGCGGTGCTGGCGCCGGTCTCGGTGCTGTCGGCGCCGCTCGGCGTGCGGATCGCGCACGGCTTGAGCAAGCGGCGGCTCACCATCGCGTTCGGGCTGTTTCTGGCGCTGATCTCGCTGCGCTTCGCCTACGATCTCGCGACCTGACCGCCTACCACTTCAGACGTTGACGCCGAGCGACGCCAGAGTGTCCTGCCCGTAGACGAACAGCAGCGCGAGCCCGACCGCGAGCGCAAGCCAGATCGCGATGTGGCGCAGCGCGTCGCCGCCACGGCCGGCGTAACGCGCGAACGCCCCCGGGCCGATCCAGACCGCAAGGCAGATCGCCGCGATCGCTGCGGCCCAGCGCTCGTTCGGGAAATCGCCGATGCCGCCTGCGAGATCCGCCACCACGAACACCACGATCGACGCCAGGATGGCGGCGATCAGCATCTCGGGAATGCTGCGCTTGTTCACGGGGCGGAGGTCCTCGGCGCTGCGCCTTCCCGGAAGGCCTTCCGACGCGCCGGCAGCAGGCGCATCGCGGCGTCGCGCTGGTCGTCCGACATCCGCGCCCATGCGCCGATCTCGGCGAGCGTCCGGAAGCAGCCTTCGCACCAGCCGGTGGCCGGATCCATCACGCAGACAGACACACAGGGACTTTTGATCGGGCGGCGATTGAGCATCCCGGATGCTTCGCCCAACCGGGCGGGGCGATCAAGAGACGATCACGTCATCCCTTGGGCTGCGACGAGCGCGGCGAGCGCCGCGATCTCCGCCACATGCGCCGCGGCCCCGCAGACGTCGCCGGTGACGCCGCCGATCTCACGGCGGGCGAGGGCCGTCACGCCGAGCGCCGCCACCATGGCGGCGACCGCCGCCGCGAGGCCGGGGCCGGGTCCCGCGGCCAGCATCGCGAGCGCCAGGCCAAGAAAGGCGCCGGTTAGAACGGCCCGGACGCCTGGCCGGGCGGCGTGGCCCGCGCCGTCGGCGCGCGCCGGGGACAGCAGCGCGGCCGGCGCGAAGGCAGCGGGCCGGGCGACGATCGCCGCGGCGGCGAGCGCGCAGGCCGCCTCGACGCCGAGGCGTTCGCCGAGTTGGGCCACGAGCGCGACGCGCGCGATCAGCGCGAGCACGAGCGCCGAGGCGCCGTACGATCCCACGGCGCTGTCGCGCATGATCGCGAGCTTCGCCTCGCGGGTCCGGCCGCCGCCGAAACCGTCGGCGACGTCGGCGAGCGCGTCCTCGTGCAGAGCGCCGGTCAAAGCGACCGCGGCCGTCACCGCGAAGGCGGCGGCGGGAAGCGGTCCGAGTCCGAGCCAAAGGCCGGCGGCGAGGGCGGTGCCGGCCGCTGCGCCGACGGCCGCGCCCGCGAGCGGGGCCGCCGCCGCCACCCCGTCGAACAGACGCGCTCCGTCGCGCGCGCCGAACCGTTCGGGCGGCGACAGGCGCGTGAAGAACCGCAGGGCGTCGGCTACGGCGTCGAGGCAGGTTCGCAAGGAGGGGTGGTTCATGAGGCTCAGGCGCGCGGATCGTCGGCATGAGACGCGTAGCACGGGCGCCTCGGGTTTGCTTGGCGGCGTCGGCCCGATCGGTTATGTGCGACGCAGCAACGAACCTGTCCGACGCATGAGGTCTTCCATGGCGCGCCCGACCGAGGTCGCCGTCCCGTCCACGCCGACAGGGCTGCCGTTCGACGACATCCGCGCTCTGATGGGGCGCTTGCCCGGCCCGTCGGCGGAGGCCGTCTCCGCGACCCGGGCGCGGGAGGCGCAGCTCGTGAAGCCCACGGGCGCGCTCGGCCGGCTCGAGGAGATCTCGGAGTGGCTCGCCGCGTGGCAGGGCAAGGCGCCGCCGGCCGTCTCCCGGCCGCTGGTCGCGATCTTCGCCGGCGCCCATGGCGTCGCCGGGCGCGGCGTCTCGGCCTATCCGGCGTCGGTCACGCGGCAGATGCTCGACGCCTTCGCCAACGGGCATGCCGCGATCAACCAGATCTGCGCCGCCTTCGACGTCGGCCTGAAGGTGTTCGACCTCGCCGTCGACAGGCCGACGCCCGACATCACGACCGACGCCGCCATGAGCGAATCCGAATGCGCGGCGACCATGGCCTACGGCATGGAGGCGATCGCCGGCGGGATCGACCTGCTGATCGTCGGCGAAATGGGGATCGGCAACACCACCGTGGCGGCGGCGCTGTCCTGCGCGCTCTACGGCGGCGCGCCGGAGGACTGGGTCGGCCGCGGCACAGGCGTCGACGACGAGGGGCTGTCGCGCAAGGCGGAGGCGGTGCGCGCGGCGCTCAAGCGCCACGAGGGCCATCTCGCCGATCCGCTGGAGGCCTTGCGCCGCGTCGGCGGGCGCGAGCTTGCCGCGATGGCGGGCGCGATCCTCGCGGCGCGTCTCGAACGCGTGCCGGTCGTGATCGACGGCTATGTGGCGACCGCGGCCGCGGGCGTCCTGCACGCGCTCGATTCCAGCGCGCTCGACCACTGCGTCGCAGGGCACCTGTCCGCCGAGACAGCGCACCGACGCCTGCTGCAGCGCCTCGAGCTGAAGCCGCTGCTCGATCTCGGCATGAGGCTGGGCGAGGGCTCCGGCGGAGCCTTGGCGGCCGCCATGATCAAGGCGGCGGTCGCCTGCCACACGGGCATGGCGACCTTCGCGGAGGCCGCCGTCGCCGACCGAGGCTAGGAGGCGGCGAACCGGCGGCCGGCGCGGCGCTCGATGGCGTTGACGGCGCGCCGGACGATCTCGACCAGCGCGAGATAGAGCAGCGCGGCCCAGAGATAGACCGAGAAGTCGAGCGTGCGACCGTAGACGTAGCGGGTCGCGCCGAGCAGGTCGAACACCGTCACGGCGCTCGCGATCGAGCTCGCCTTCACCAGCAGCACCAGCTCGTTGCCGAGCGGGCGCAGGCCGCCGATCAGGGCCTGCGGCAGCAGCACGCGGACGTAGAGCGCGAACCGGCGGAGACCGAGGGCGGACGCCGCCTCGCGCTGGCCCGAGGGCAGGGCCGCCATGCCGCCCCGGATGATCTCGGACTGATAGGCGGCGGTGTTGAGCGTGAAGGTCAGGATCACGCACCAGAACGCGTCGCGCACCAGCCCCCACAGGCCAATGGCCTCGAAGGCCGAGCGGAACTGGCCCGCGCCGTAATAGACGAGGAAGGTCTGGGCCAGCAGCGGCGTGCCGCGGAAGAAGGTCGAGAAGCCGAGCGCGAGGTTGCGCGCGATCGGGCCGCCCTCGAGCCGTGCGACCGCGAGCGGGATGGCGAGCGCGAAGCCGAGCGGCGCGGCGAGCGCGACGATCTCGAGCGTCACGCCGAGGCCGGACAGCAGCCGGGGACCGTAGCGCGCCATCAGGTCGACGTCGAACCCGAGCGCGCCCCAGACCGCGAGGAACGCCTGTCCGAGCGCCTCCATCGTCAGCGTCCCGCCGTGGCGAAGCCGTGATCGGCGCGGCGCTGGAGCCAGTCCGAGACGCGGCCCGAGAGCAGCGACAGCGTTAGATAGGCGAGGCAGGCGACGAGGTAGAAGATGAAGGGCTGTTTCGTCGCGCCGGCCGCGACGGTCGTCTGGCGCATCAGGTCGGTGAGCGCGATCACCGACACCAGCGAGGTGTCCTTGAGCAGCACGAGCCAGCAGTTCGACAGGCCCGGCAACGCCAGCCGCCAGAGCTGCGGGAGCGCGACGAGGCGGAACGCGGTCGACGACGGCAATCCGAGCGCCGCCGCGGCCTCCATCTGGCCGCGCGGCAGGCTACGCAGCGCGCCGAGCATCGCCTCGCTCGCGAAGGCGCCGAACACCAGCGCCAGCGCCGCGACGCCGGCCGCGAAGCCGCCGATCTGGACGCTTGTTCCCGGGGCGATCCGGGCGAGCGCGGCGTTGAGCAGGATCTGGCCGCCGTAATAGACCACGACGATGGTCAGCAGCTCAGGCAGCCCGCGGAACACGGTGGTGTAGGCCTCGCCGAACGCCCGGAGCGGGCGTCGCGGGGACGCTTTGGCGAGGGTCACGAAGAGCCCGAGGGCAAGCCCGAGCGGCAGGGTGGCGAGCGCGAGAGCGAGCGTGACGCCGACGCCGGCCAGCAGTTCGTCGCCCCAGCCCGCGGCTCCGAAGGACAGCAGCGCCGGCAGGTTCTCCACGTGCGGACGCCGGCTCTCAGTAGAGGCTGAACGGGAAGTAGCGGGCGTTGATCCGGTCGTAGGTGCCGTCGGCGCGGATGTCGTCGATCGCCTTGTCGAACAGCGCCTTCAGGTCGGCGTCCTCCTTGCGGAGGCCGACGCCGACGCCCTCGCCGAAGAAGGCGGGGTCACGCACGTCCTGCCCGATGACCTGGCAGCATTTGCCTTCCTCGGCCTTTTCAAGCCACGGCAGCAGCACCGCCTTGTCGGCGAGCACCGCGTCGAGCCGGCCGGAGGCGAGGTCGAGATTGGCCTCGTCCTGGGTGGCGTAGAGCTTCACGGTCGCGCCGGCGCCGTAGACGTCCTCGAGATAGGTCGCGCTGGCCGTGCCGGTCTGCGCGCCGATCGTCTTGCCGGCGAGCGCTTCCGGGGTCGAGCCCCAGGAGCCGTTCTCCTTCGCCGCCACGAACATGGCCGGCGTCTGGTAGTAGCGCTTCGAGAAGGCGATGACCCGCTTGCGCTCCTCGGTGATCGACATGGACGCGACGACCGCGTCGTACTTGTTGGCGAGCAGGGCGGGGATCAGTCCCTCCCAGTCCTGCGCGCCGAAGGTGCACTCCGCGCCGATCTTGGCGCAGAGCGCCTTGGCGATGTCGATGTCGAAGCCGCGAAGCTGCCGGTCGGCGTCCATGTAGTTGAACGGCGGATAGGACCCCTCGGTGCCGATCCGGATCTTGCGCCATTCCCTGGCCTGCGCCGCGCCGGCGGTCCAGGCCGCGCCGAACGCGACCAGCGCGACCAAGGCGGCGCGCCGTGAGATCGTGGTCAGCCGAGTCATGTCGGCGGTCTCCGTGCCGGGCCGCGTCCCGCCTGCGGCCCATGCGCCCTCCGGCGCTTCGGACCGACCATTCCATCCTTCGCGGGAGCGTGCAACGCGTCTCACGAGCCCGCGAGCGAGCGCCGCGCGGCGTCGAGGTCGGCCGGCGTGTCGACGTCGCGAAACCCCTGATCGTCGTCGTAAGGAACGAGCGCCGCGCCGAGCCGCTCCAGCGCGCGCTTCGGCGAAACGACGCCTTCGCCCACGAGCGCCCGCAGCCGCGCCGTCGCCGCCACGGGCCAGAGCGCGTGCAACGGCTCGACGCCGCGCGCGGTCGAGGCGGCGGCGGGTCCTTCGCCGGCCGCCGCGAGCAGACGCGCGACGAGGTCCGGCGGCGGATGCGCCGCGTCGCCGGGGATGGTCGCGAGCCACAGCGCTCCGTGGGCCTCCGCGAAGGCGAGGCCTGCGAGCACGCCGGAAAGCGGTCCTCCCGGCCCGTCGGGCGGATCGGGCAGCGCGGGCAGCCCGAACGCGGCGAGCCGGGACAGGTCGCCATTGGCGGACAGGGCGAGCGTCCCCACCTGCGGACGGAAGCGCTCCAGGGCGTGCGCGAGGATCGGCCGTCCGCCAAGATCGAGCAGCGCCTTGTCGGCGCCGCCCATGCGGGAGCCCCGGCCGCCCATCAGGACGAGCCCGGCGATGCGGGGCGGCGAGGGGGCGGACATCGCGTTCAATCCTTCGGGACGCTTCAAGCCATTTGACCGCGCGGCGCGCCAAGGTCCATAGCGCAGCGAACGAAGGATAGAGGGAGCCAAGCCATGGCGGTGACGGAAGACGACGTGCGGCGCGCGCTCAGCGCGGTGCCCGCGCCCGACGGCGCCGGAAGCCTCGCCGAGTCGACCGCGCTGTCCGCGATCTCGATCAGCGGCGGGCGGGTGATCTTCGCGATCGAGACCTCGCCCGAGCGGGCGGGCGCGCTCGAATCGGTGCGCAAGGCGGCCGAGGCCGCGGTGCGGGCGGTGCCGGGCGTCTCGGACGTGCTGGTCGCCCTGACCGCGGACCGTCCCGCAGGTTCGGCGCCCGCGCCGCGGCCCGCGAGCCCGATGGCGGCGCGCGGCGGGCGCGCCGCGCCTCCCGGCGCCACCCCGCCGCCCGCGCGGCCCGCAGGCGGGGCCGAAATGCGGGGCGCGGGCGTTCCCGGCGTCCGCCACATCATCGCCGTCGCCTCCGGCAAGGGCGGCGTCGGCAAGTCGACCACGGCCGCGAACCTCGCGCTCGCGCTGAAGGCGCAAGGTCTGCGGGTCGGGCTGATGGACGCCGACGTCTACGGCCCGTCCGTGCCGACGCTGTTCGGCCTGCACGAAAAGCCCGTGGTCGAGGATAAGATGATGAAGCCGCTGCAGGCGCACGGCCTCAAGATAATGTCGATCGGTTTCCTCGTGGACGAAGGCACCGCCATGATCTGGCGTGGGCCGATGGTGATGTCGGCGCTGACGCAGATGCTGACCGAGGTGTCGTGGGGCGAACTCGACGTGCTCGTGGTCGACATGCCGCCCGGCACCGGCGACGCCCAGCTCACCATGGCGCAGCGGGTGCGGCTCTCCGGCGCCGTCATCGTCTCGACGCCGCAGGACCTCGCGCTCGCCGACGCCCGGCGCGGCGTCGCCATGTTCCAGAAGGTCGACGTGCCGATCCTCGGGATCGTTGAGAACATGAGCTACTACTGCTGCCCGAACTGCGGCCACCGCGCCGACCTGTTCGGCCATGGCGGCGCGCGCGCCGAGGCGCAGAGGATGGGCGCGCCGTTCCTCGGCGAAATCCCGCTCGCGATCGAGATCCGCGAGGGCGCCGACGCGGGCGCGCCGATCGTCGCCTTCGCGCCGGACAGCGAGCACGCCCAGGCCTACGCGCGGATCGCGGAAGGGGTGTGGACGCGGCTCACCAAGGGCGCGCCGGGCCGCACGCCGCCGCGCATCGTCATCGAGCGCTGAAGGCGCGGGCTCAGGCCGCCTTGCCGGCGGCCGGAGCCTCCGCGATGGCGCGGCCGATCGCACGGGCGCGCGCGAGCGCCGAGGCCGGGAAGGGCTCGCCCGAGGGCAGCAGCAGGTCGGACGAGGCGACCGTCGCTCCGGCGTAATCAAAAATGCCCTTGTCGATCTGCGTCCTGATCGCGTCGGCGTAGCCGCGCCGCTGGTAGAGGCCCTCGTCGGCGGCGCCGATGCCGACGAGATGCGCCCGAAGCCGGCCCAGCATCTTGATCAGCGAGCCGTCCGGGGTCTCGTCATAGGCCCAGCCGTTGGTGAACACCCGGTCGATCCAGCCCTTGAGCTGGGCCGGCATCGACCACCAGTAGACGGGATAGACCAGCACGAGCACGTCCACGCGGTCGACCCGCGCCTGTTCGGCGAGGACGTCCTCGGGCGGGCCGGCCTGCCGGCGGAACAAGGCGAGGTCGGCCGCGGAGAAGCGCGGATCGAAGCCCTCGGCGGCGAGGTCCGCCATCTCCACGGCGTGGGATGGGTCCGCCGCCGAAATTCCCTCGGCGATCTGGGCGGCGACGGCGTGCGTGAGCGACGCGGGATCGGGATGCGAGAAGACGATGAGCGAGCGCATGGGAAGGCTCCTGCGTTTTCAGCTTTGACCGGCGGGACGGTCGTTATATACTTTTAGTAGTTACTTTTGGTATATAGTGATGTCAACCGCGTCCCTGCCGTCTTCGCTCGCCCCCCGCCGCCGGCTGACCCGGGATCAGCGGCGGGTCCAGCTCATCGAGACCGCCTGGCGGCTCGCCCGCGACGAGGGCGCCGACGCGCTGACCCTCGGGCGCCTCGCCGAGCAGGCCGGCGTGGCGAAGCCGGTGGTCTACGATCACTTCGGCACGCGGAACGGCCTGCTGGCCGCGCTCTACGAGGACTTCGACCGGCGGCAGACGGCGGCGATGGATGCGGCGCTCGCCGCGAGCGGCCCGACGCTGGCCGACAAGGCCGGCGTGATCGCCGACGCCTATGTGGATTGCGCGCTCGCCCAGGGGCGCGAACTGGCGGGCGTGGCCGCGGCGCTCGAAGGCTCCGCGGAGCTCGAGGCCGTGAAGCGCGCGTGCCGCAACGCGTTTCTCGACCAGTGCCGCGAGGCGCTGGCGCCGTTCGCAGCTCGCGCGCCGTCCACGGTGAGTCTGCTGGGGGCGATCGGCGCCGCCGACGCGCTGTCCTACGCCGCCGCCGCAGGCGAACTCGATCCATCCGACGCGCGCAAGGAATTGCAGGCGGTGTTCGCAGCGGTGGTCGAGCGGGCGGGGGATGCATCCCGCTGACGAGTCCGACCACCGTCGTTCGACGAGACTGGATTTATTCCAAGTTGAACTTCAATCGAAAAAAGTCATGCGATCAAAAGCCTTTACGACCTAATTGACTTTTTCGTGAGGTCGGCTCTCGGTTGCGCTCGCCGGCGCCGGAAGAACTCTCCGGGCGGTTCCGGGAACGCCCCGGCGGCTGAGGAGGACAGGCCCATGACGATGAGGTGGATCGGCGCGCTTGCGGGCGCGGGCCTTTCCCTGTTGGCCGCGGGCGCGGCGCAGGCCGCTGGTCCTTCGGCGAAGGACGTGGTGGCGACCTATTCCGACATCGCGCTGGCGATGTATGGCGACGCGGTGATCGCGGCGAAGGCGCTCGACGGCAAGATCGACGCCTTTCTGGCCGACCCGACCGACGCCAATCTCGCCGAGGCGCGTAAGGCGTGGATCGCGGCGCGCGCGCCCTACCAGCGCACCGAGGCCTACCGCTTCGGCAACCCGGCGGTCGACGACCTGGAGGGCAAGGTCAACGCCTGGCCGCTGGACGAGGGCCTGATCGACTACGTCGATCCGAAATACGGCGAGACCTCCGACGAGAACCCCTATTACGCGCTGAACGTCATCGCGAACCCGAAACTCAAGATGGGCCGCAAGACGGTCGACGCGTCGAAGATCACGCCGAAGCTGCTTCAGTCGCTGCAGGAGGCGGGCGAGGTCGAGGCCAACGTCGCCATCGGCTACCACGCCATCGAGTTCCTGCTGTGGGGGCAGGACCTCAACGGAACGGGGCCGGGCGCCGGCGCGCGACCCGCGACCGACTACGCCAAGGGCGACGCCTGCACCCACGGCAATTGCGACCGGCGCGCGCAGTATCTCAAGGTCGTGACCGATCTTCTGGTCGCCGACCTCACGGACATGGAGAAGCTCTGGGGTCCGAAGGGCAAGGCGCGCACGGCGCTCGCGAAGAAGAAGGGACCCGACGCCGTCGCGGTCATCTTCACCGGCATCGGCAGCCTGTCCTATGGCGAGCTCGCCGGCGAGCGGATGAAGCTCGGCCTGATCCTCCACGATCCGGAGGAGGAGCACGACTGCTTCTCCGACAACACCCACAACTCGCACTACTACGACATCGCCGGCATGGTCGACATCTGGAACGGCCGTTACGTGCGGCTGGACGGCTCGACCGTCGAGGGCGCCTCGCCCAAGGCCTATGTGGAGGCGAAGGCCCCCGAGCAGGCGAAGACGCTCGACGCCGACTTCGCCGCCACGCTCGCCAAGGCGCAGACGCTGAAGGACCGCGCCGACAGCGGCAAGGAGGCCTACGACCAGATGATCGCCGAGGGCAACGCCGAGGGGAACAAGGTGGTGCAGGACGTCATCGACGCGCTGGTGCAGCAGACGCGCGGCGTGGAGGCGGCGGTGGCCAAGCTCGGCGTGAAGATCACGGTCGAGGGCTCCGACAGCCTCGACGCCCCGGAGAAGGTGTCGCAGTAGGCGGACGGCGACCGCGTCGAGGTCGTTGTCCATGCTCCGCGTCGTCCTCCGGCTTGACCGCAGGACCCATTTTCGGCGGGGAGTTTCGCGTTCGACATGGATGGTCCGGTCAGGCCGGACCATGACGGGGGCTTCTTCGGCAGACATCGCGGAGATGATGCTGGCGCTCGAGTGTTTCGAAGGTCGCATGCGATGAATCCGGATTTCTCCAGACGCGCCCTTCTCGGCGGCGGCCTCGCCGTGGCGGGCGTCGCGCTGCTGTCGGGCGGCGGGCAGGCGAGGCCGGCGCGGCTTCCGGCCCGCGCGGCCGCCGCGGCATCGGGCGAGCACAGGCTCTCCCTCGTCGCCGCCGAGCGTTCGGCCCCACTGCTTGGGCCGGACAGGCCCGCGACCCCGGTCTGGACCTATGGCGACCGGCTGTTCGACGTCGTCCGTATCCGGCAGGGCGAGACTCTGTCGGTCGATCTCGAAAACCGCCTGCCGGAGCACACCGCGATCCACTGGCACGGGCTGCGGATCCCCAACGACCAGGACGGCGTTCCCTTCGTGACGCAACCTCCGGTGCGGCCCGGCGAGCGCCACGCCTACCGCTTCACGCCGCCCGACACCGGCACCTTCTGGTTCCACCCGCATTGCGACACCGTCGCCCAGCTTGGACGCGGGCTCGCGGGCGTGCTGATCGTCGAGGGCGACGAGACCAGGCCCTACGACGCCGACCTCGCGCTGGTGCTGAAGGACTGGCGCATCGACGAGGACAGCGGGGCGTTCATCGCCTTCTCAACTCCGCGCGGCGAGCTTCGCGCCGGCACCTTCGGCACGGTCCGCTCGGTGAACGGCGAGCGCTCCCCTCGGCTGCCCGCGCCCGCTGGCGGCGACGTCCGGCTGCGCCTGCTCAACCTCGACAGCACCCGCGTCGGCGACATCGGCGTCGAGGGCGGCGAGGCCGCGGTGATCGCGATCGACGGCAATCCGGTCGCTCCGTTCCCATTGCATGGCTGGCGGCTCGGCCCCGCCATGAGGCTGGACATCGTGGTGCGCGCCCCGGCGCCGGGCGCGGAGCTGCGGCTGATCGACTATTTCGCGGCCGAGCCGGTGACGCTCGCGACATTGGTCGGCGCGGGCGAGCCCGCGAAGAAACGGGCGTTCGACCCGGCGCCGCTCTCGCGCTCCGACATTCCGGAGCCGAAGCTCAAGGGCGCGGAGAGGCTCAGCTTCGCCTTCGCCACCGCGAGCAAGGAGAAGGCGGCGCTGTCGGTCGCGGCCGAGTACGGCGACGCGCTCGCGGAAGCCATGCTCGACAGCCTGTGCGCGTCGTCCTCCGTCAACTGGAGCATCAACCGCGAAGCTTGGCCGTCGAGCGCGCCGGCGGCGCTGCCGAAGCCGCTGGCGCTGCTGAAGCTTGGGCGGTCCTACGTCGCGGAGCTGTCCAACGAGACGCCGCACGTGCATCCCGTGCATCTGCACGGATTCACCTTCAAGGTGCTGAAGTCGAGCCAGCGCGAGTTGCCCGTGCATTTCGCCGACACGGTGTTGCTGACGCCGGACGAGCGGATCACGATCGCCTTCGTCGCCGACCGCCCCGGCGACTGGATGCTCCATTGCCACCTGATCGAGCATCAGGAGACCGGCATGATGGGCTACCTGAAAGTCGCCTGATGCGGCTCGCCATCGCCCTTGCGGCCATCATGCTGGCGCCGGACGCGGGCTCCGCGGCCGACAGGCTTGACGTCGCCGTCGGCAAGGCGGTGTTCGAGCGGCTGTGGGTGCAGGCGCCGGCCTCGACCACGAACGCGGACGGTCTGGGTCCGCTGTTCGCCGCGCGCTCCTGCGCGAGCTGCCATTCGGTGGGCGCGGGGCGCGCGCGCTTCCGGCTTGGCCGGGACGATCCGGCGGCGCATCCCGGCCTCGTCATACGCTTCGGAACGGCGGACGGCGCGCCGGACCCGGTCTACGGCGCCGAACTTCAGCCCAAGGGGGTCGGGGATGTGGCGGGCGAGGGCGTCGCCGCCGTCAGCTTCGCCCCCGGGGCCGGCGCGCTCGCGAAGCCCGAATGGCGTGTCGACGGGCTGGGCTACGGCGCGCTCGGCGAGGGCGTGGCCATGTCGGCGCGGGTCGCGCCTTCGCTTGCGGGCCTTGGGCTGCTGGAGCACGTGCCGGTAGACGCCGTCCTCGCCCTCGCCGCGGAGCAGGCCGCGGGCGAGGACGGCGTGTCCGGCCGCCCGCATTGGGTAGGGACGGCGGACGGGCGCAGGCTCGGCCGCTTCGGCTGGAAGGCCGCGGAGCCGACGCTCGCCGCGCAGGCCGCGGCGGCCTTCGCGCTGGACCTCGGCCTGTCGACGCCTGCGCGGCCGTCGCCCGGCGGGGACTGCACGGCCGCGCAGACCACCTGCCGCGCCGCGCCGGCCGGAGCGCCGGAGGGCGGCCACGAGGTCGCCGATCCGCTGCTGGCGAGCCTCGTCGCCTTCCTCGAAAGCCGCCCGCAGCCGCCGGCTCCGGCGTCGGGCCCCCGGGGCGCGGCGGCTTTCGCGAAGGCCGGCTGCGGCGCCTGCCATGCGCCGTCGCTGCCGCTCGATGGCGGCGGAGCGGTCTCCGCCTACACCGACCTGCTGCTGCACGACATGGGGCCGGGCCTCGACGACGGCGTCGGCGAAGGCGCGGCCCGCAGCGCCGAATGGCGCACCGCGCCGCTCTGGGGCCTGTCGCGCGCGCTCGACGCCGGCGCCGGCTTGCTGCACGACGCCCGCGCGCGCAACGTGGACGAGGCGGTGCGCTGGCATGGCGGCGAGGCGGCTGCGGCGCGGGCGCGCTACGACGCGCTTCCCGAGCGGGAGCGCGCGGCGCTGATCGCATTCGTGAACGGCCTTTGATCGCGAGCCGGGAGGTCGCCATGGCGTATCGTTTCGCAAGCGTCGCAATCCTGATGGCGGCGCTCGCCGCCCCCGCCGCCGCGGCCGGCCCGGAGCCCGGACCGCTCGCGGTCTCGGTCATCGAGGACTGGCTGCTGCCGCGCTACGACGCGCTTGTCGCTACGACGGCCGAACAGCGCGACGCCTGGCGTTCGGCCTGCGCCGATGGCGACTACGTGGCCGAACTGGCGGATCTCCGCGAGCGGTTCCAGGCCGCGTCCGACGCCTGGTCGGCGGTGGAGCACGTCACGACCGGGCCGGTCAGCCTGGCGTTGCGGCCCGATCGCATCTTCTTCTTTCCCGATCGCCGCAACGCGGTCGCCAAGGCGCTGGGCGAACTCGAGGACAAGGCCGCTACGGACGAGATCGCGCCGGACGCGTTCCGGGCCGGCAGCGTGGCGGGGCAGGGCTACCCCGCGCTCGAACGGCTGCTGTTCGATCCGGACGACGCGGGCTCCGCCGCGCGCTGCCGCGTCGGCGCGGCGGTCGCCGCCAATCTGGCGACGCTCGCCGGCGCCATCCGCGACGAGTGGGCGGCGCCGGCCGGCCCGCTCGCCAAACTCAAGGCCGGGCAGGGCGATCCGGTCCACTTCGCCGATCCGTCACAGGCGGCGGCGCGCCTCATGACCGATCTCGCCGGCGGGCTGCAGCGGGCGGTCGACGTCAAGCTGCTGCCGGTGCTCGGCGGCTCGGCCGACGCCGCGAAGCCAAAATCCGCCGAGGGCTGGCGGGCGGGCCGTTCGGCTCGGGCGCTGAAGGTCGCGACGGCGAGCCTCGCCGCCATGGCGAAGGCGTTCGCGGCCGCAGCCCCGAAGCCGATAGCTGCCACCGACGCCAAGGCCTTCGCAGCGGCCGAGGCGGCGGTCGCGCGGCTCCCGAACGATCTCGGCGAGGCCGCGTCCGATCCGAAGCGCCGCAAGGTGGTCGAGGCGGCGGTCGCGGCGCTTAAGGGCGCGCAGGCCGACGTGGCGAAAAATCTTGCGCCGGCGCTCGGAGTGCGGCTGGGCTTCAACGCGCTCGACGGGGATTGACGCGGATGCGCCTCACGCGTCGCGCCGCGCTCGGGCTCATCGGCGCCGGCCTGCTCGGAGCCGATGCGGCGCTCGGGAGCGAGCTGGAGTTCGACGCAGCCGCCATAGGCCCCGGTCTCGACGGCGCCGGCGCGTTCCGGATCGGGGCGCTTGACGCCGCGCTGGGCCTCGAGGCCGGCGCCTTGGCTCCTGTCCGGCTTCACGCGCTGGCGTTCCGGCCGGACGGCGCGGAGGCGGTCGCTGTGGGCCGCAGGCCGGGCGATCTGGCGCTGGTGCTCGACGGCGCCGGCCACACGCTGCGATCGACCTTTCGGGCGAGCGCGGGGCGGCGCTTTTCCGGCCATGGCGCCTACCGCGCCGATGGGCGCAGCTTCGTCACGAGCGAGATCGACGCCGCGACGGGCGAGGGCGTGCTCGTGCTGCGCGACCCCGCCGACGGCTACGCCGCGCGCGCCGAGATCGCCTCGGGTGGCCTGGGTCCGCATGACGTGACCGAGCATCGCGGGCTGCTCGTCGTGGCCAACGGCGCGAAGGAGCCGAAGACCGATCCTGGCATCGCCACGCTCGGGCGCACGACGGCGCGGTCGAACGTCGCCCTGATCGATCCAGCGACCGGCCGGATCGAGGAGGTGGCGGAGGCCGCGAGCGATCTCGCGAGCCTGTCGCTCCGCCACATCGTCGCGGCGCCCAACGGCGGGCTGCTGGTCGCGGCGCAGGACACGCAGGCCGGCGTCCACGACCGGCCGCTGGTGGCGAGGTTCGATCGCGGCCGGCTGCGCTGGCTCGATGTCGAGGCCGACATCGCCGGCCGCATGAACGGGTCGGTCTGCTCGCTCGTCGTCGATCGGTCCGGTCGTTTCGCCGCCGCCACCTGCCCCCGCGGCGGCGTGGTCGTGGGCTTCGACCTCGCCCGCGACGCCGCTGTCGGCCTCGCGTCCGCCGCCGACGTCTGCGGGCTCGCCGCGACGCGAGACGCCGGCGGTTTCGTGGCGACGACGGGTCTCGGCGAAGCGCTCCGGCTGGTCGTGAGCGAGGACGGCGTCGCCGTCGCCGCGCGCAGGACGGGCGCGCTCCGGTGGGACAACCACCTGGCGCCGTCGCGGGTCTGACGGTCCGTTCGGGGGTTGCCCCTCCGTCGCGCGGTCTCTATCTACCGTGGCCCGAACGGTTTTCTCCCCCCATCCGGAGCGTCCGGCGATGAGCCTCGAAAACACGGCGGTGGCCGTACGCGAGAGCGAAATCGCGCGCGGCGCCGCCGAACGGCCAGCTCTGCCGGCGGTTCCCGGCGGCTTTCCAGGCCGCGCTGCGATCTTCCTCGACCTCGACGGCACGGTGCTCGACCTGGCGCCGACGCCGGACGGCGTCTCGATTCCGGCTGAGGTCGTCGCGGCGATCGGCGTGCTCACCCAGCGTCTCGGCGGCGCGCTCGCGATCGTGACCGGGCGGACGCTCGCGGACGTCGACCGTATTCTCACGCCCCTGCGGCTGCCGACCGCGGCGCTGCATGGGGCCGAGCTTCGCCGCTGCGGCGGGGGTCGCGTGGCCGACGCCGGCGATGCGCCGCCCGACCGCCTGACGGCGGCGCTCGGCGCCTTCGTCGACGCCCGCCCGGGCCTCGCGCTCGAGAACAAGGGCGCGAGCGTGGCCGTGCATTTCCGCGCCGCGCCGGAGCGGGAGAGGGAGGTGCGCGAGCGCATCGGCGATCTCGTGGCGATGCTTGCGCCCGAGCATGAGCTTCAGCCCGGCAAGATGGTCGTCGAGGTGCGTCCGCGCGGCTGCGACAAGGGCTCGGCCCTGCGGCGGCTGATGTCCGAGAAGCCGTTCGCCGGGCGGACGCCGCTGATGCTCGGCGACGACCTCACCGACGAGTTCGCCTTCGCGGCTGCGAACGAGCTCGGCGGCGCCTCGGCGCTGGTCGGCGACGTCACACGTTCGTCGGTCGCAACCTATCGCGTCGCGGATCCGCAGGCCGTCCGCGCCTGGCTCGTCGCGCTCGCGGCGTCGGCGTGACGGAGCGGCAGGCGACCACGGTCTCGCTCGATCTCGGCGTCATCGGCAACGCCGCCGCCGCCGCTCTGATCGACGCCAGGGGCCGCATCAACTGGATGTGCGCGCCGCGGTTCGACGGCGACCCCACCTTCTGCGCGCTGCTCGGCGGCCACGCGCCGGAGCGCGGGTTCTGGGAGTTCGAGCTCGAGGGCCTGACGCGGGTCGAGCAGCATTATCACCGCAATACGGCGATCCTCGAGACGCGCCTCTATGGCGGCGAGGGCGCCGGCGTCCGCATCGTCGACTTCGCGCCGCGGTTCCGGGATCACGGGCGGATGTTCCGGCCGCAGACCATCGTGCGGCAGGTCGAGCCGATCTCGGGCTCGCCGCGCATCCGCGTCCGGCTTCGCCCGGCGATGGACTATGGCGCCGCCGTGCCGGACACGACGCGGGGCTCCAACCACATCCGCTTCCTGCTCGGTGACACGGTGCTGCGGCTCACCACCGACGCGCCGGTTTCGCTGGTGAGCGAGGAGACCCCGTTCATCCTCGACCGTCCGCTCGCCTTCATCCTGGGGCCGGACGAGACCCTGCCGGCGGCGCCGTCGCGGGTCGCCCGCGAGTTCTACGAGCGCACGCACGACTACTGGATCGACTGGGTGCGCTTTCTGTCGCTGCCGTTCGAGTGGCAGGAGGTGGTGATCCGCGCGGCGATCACGCTCAAGCTCTGCAGCCACGAGGAGACCGGCGGCATCGTCGCGGCGCTGACAACCTCGATCCCCGAATATGGCGACAGCGGACGAACCTGGGACTACCGGCTGTGCTGGCTGCGCGACGCCTACTTCACCGTCGAGGCGCTGAACCGGCTCGGGGCGACCAAGACGATGGAGGGCTATCTCTCCTACGTGACGAATCTCGTCGCCTGTTCGCCCTCCGGCTACCTCCAGCCGCTGTTCGGGCTCGGTTTCGAGACGCGGATCGAGGAGTCTCTGGCCGAGGCGTTGCCCGGGTATCAGGCGTTCGGGCCCGTGCGGCGGGGCAACGCCGCCTACACCCAGGTGCAGAACGACGGCTACGGCTCGGTCATCCTGGCCGCGGCCCAGAGCTTCTTCGACGCCCGTCTGCCCAAGCCCGGCGACGAGGCGCTGTTCGAGCGGCTGGAGAAACTCGGCGCCCAGGCCGTCGCGCGCTGGGACCAGCCCGACGCCGGCATATGGGAGTACCGTACCCGCGAGGCGGTCCACACCCATTCCGCCGCCATGTGCTGGGCGGCGTGCGACCGGCTGGCGCGCATCGCGAACCGGCTCGGCCTGTCGGAGCGGGTCGACCACTGGAGCGAGAAGGCGGCCGACATCCGCGACGGCATCTTCGCCGCGGCCTGGAGCGACGATCTCAACAGCTTCACCAGCACCTTCGGCGGCGATTTCGTCGACGCGAGCCTGCTGCTGCTGCCGGACATCGGGCTGGTCGCGCCGGATGATCCGCGTTTCCTCGGAACGCTCGCCGAGGTCGAGCGCAGCCTGCGCTATGGCAACCACATCTACCGCTACCGGACGCCCGACGATTTCGGCGAACCCGAGACCGCCTTCACCGCCTGCACCTTCTGGCTGATCAACGCGCTGGCCGCGGTCGGGCGGGAGGACGAGGCGCGCGAGGTGTTCGAGGAGGTGCTCGACCATCGCAACCGGCTCGGCCTGCTGTCCGAGGGGCTGCATGTCGGCACCGGCGAACTCTGGGGCAATTTCCCGCAGACCTACTCGATGGTCGGACTGGTCAAGGCGGCGATGCGTCTGTCCCGCCCCTGGGAGGAGGCGTTCTGAGCGCGGCGCGACGCGACGGCAGGAACTTCGCCGCGGATGCGGCGTTTCAGGTGAGGGCGATGACAGGACATCTCGACAGAACGGCGCAACGCGCCTCGGCGACCCGGCCCTCGGCGCTGAACCCGGGGACTTGGGCGTGAGCCGGCTCGTGATCGTGTCGAACCGCGTGCCGGTTCCGACGCCGGGCACGCCGCCGGCCGGCGGGCTCGCCGTCGCGCTGTCGGGCGCGATGAAGGCCCGCGGCGGCCTATGGTTCGGCTGGAGCGGCGGCAAGCTGGAGCCCGGCGCCGACGAGCAGCCGGAGCCGGAGATCACCACGATCGACGGCGTCACCTACGCCGTGATCGATCTCGCCCAGCGCGATCTCGACGAGTACTACGCAGGCTTCTCCAACCGCATGCTGTGGCCGCTGTTCCATTACCGGATGGAGCTGACAGAGTTCACGCGGGTCACGCTCTCCGGATACCACCGCGTCAATCGGCTGTTCGCGCAGAAGCTCGCGCCGCTGATCTGCCCGGACGACATCATCTGGGTGCACGACTACCATCTCATTCCGCTGGCGGCGGAGCTGCGCGCGATGGGCCTGCGCAACCGGATGGGCTTTTTCCTCCACATCCCGTTCCCGCCGCCGGACATCCTCACCGTCCTGCCAAACCACGCCGATGTGGTGCGCTCGCTCGCGGCCTACGACGTCGTGGGCTTCCAGACCCCGATCGATCTCGAGAACTTCGAGACCTACGTCCGGCGGGAACGCGTCGGACGCCGCCTGCCGGATGGTCGGTTCGTGGCTCACGGCCGAGCGGTGACGGTCGAGGCGTTTCCGGTCGGCATCGAGACGCAGGTCTTCGCCGACGTGGCCGCCGCCTCGGGACGCAACGCGCTCGTCCGGCGCACCCGCGAAAGCCTCGGCGATCGCAGCCTGATCATCGGCGTCGACCGGCTGGACTACTCCAAGGGCATCGCCCAGCGCATCCAGGCGTTCGAGACCTTTCTGCTGCTCGATCCGGAATGGCGGGGCCGCTGCGCCTATCTCCAGATCACGCCCAAGTCGCGGGAAGAGGTCCCGGAATACGCCGCGATGGAGCGCGAGGTGGCCGAACTCGCCGGCCGCGTGAACGGCTCCTTCTCGGAGGTCGACTGGACGCCGCTCCGCTACGTCAACCGCACCGTCGGCCGCAACGCGCTCGCGGGACTCTACCGGCAGGCCGCGGTCGGGCTGGTCACGCCGCTCAGAGACGGGATGAACCTCGTCGCCAAAGAGTATGTGGCGGCTCAGGATCCCGAGAATCCGGGCGTCCTGCTGCTGTCGCGCTTCGCGGGCGCGGCCTGCGAGCTCGACGGGGCGCTGCTGACGAACCCCTACGACGTCGACGGCACGGCCGGCGCGCTGGCGCGCGCCCTCGACATGTCGCTGGAGGAGCGACGCGAGCGCTGGAGCGGCATGTTCGAGAAGCTCAAGACGCACGACGTCGCCTGGTGGTGCCAGAGCTTCCTCGCCGCCCTCGAACAGCCGGACGAGCCGTCCCAGGCGAGCCGCATCGCCGCCGCCGGCTGACGGCGTCGAAGCGGCTGCTGCGCGTCGCGCGAATCCCGGTCATTCTGCGGCGCGCGCCGGCCGGCGCGGCGAGGGGAGCGCATGACGGCCATCGATCTCAACAGCGATCTCGGCGAAAGCTACGGCGCCTGGCGGATGGGCGACGACGCGGCGATGCTGGACATCGTCTCCAGCGCCAACGTCGCCTGCGGATTCCATGGCGGTGATCCCGCGAGCCTGCTGCGCACGCTGAGAGCTGCGGCGGAGCGCGGCGTCGTTGTCGGCGCCCACGTCTCCTATCCCGATCTCGTCGGTTTCGGCCGCCGCGCCATGGACGTCGCGAGCGAGGACCTGATCGCGGACGTCGTCTACCAGATCGGCGCGCTGAAGGCGCTCGCGCACGCCGCGGGCGCCCGCGTCGACTACGTCAAACCGCACGGCGCGCTCTACAACGCCATCGCGACCGACCCCCGGCAGGGCCGGGACGTGGCGCAGGCGATCCGCATGGCCGATCCCGATCTCGTGCTCATGGGGCTCGCCGGATCGCCGCTGCTGCCGCTCGCGCGCGATATGGGGCTCGGCGTCGTCGCCGAAGCCTTCGCCGACCGCGCCTACACCCCCGAGGGAACGCTCGTCTCGCGGCGCGAGCCCGGGGCGGTGCTGCACGACGCCGACCGTATCGCCGATCGCATGCTGCGCCTCGCGCGCGATGGCGAGATCGAGGCGGTCGACGGCTCCGTCATCCGCGTCGAGGCCGCGTCGATCTGCGTGCACGGCGACAGTCCCGGCGCGGTCGCGATCGCCCGCGCGGTGCGCGCCCGGCTGGAGGGCGAGGGGGTCTCGATCCGCTCCTTCGTCACCGCCGGCTGACCCGGCGTAGGGGGACATCGGTATGCGTTTTCTCCCCGCGGGTTCCGGCTCCATGCTCGTGGAGCTCGCCGATCTGGACGAAACGCTCGCCCTGCAGGCCTCGCTCGCCGCCGCCCCGCTTGCGGACATCGACGAGGTGACGCCCGGCGCGCGCACCCTGCTGCTGCGGCTGCGTCCGGGCGCCTGGCGCGACCCCGGCCGCGTCGCCGCGGAACTCTTCGCGCGCGACCTGACGGCCAGCGCACGCGCGGCCGGGCCGCTCGTCGACATTCCGGCGCTCTATGACGGCGAGGACCTTGGCGAGGTCGCCGACCATCTCGGCGTGACGCCCGAAGAGGTCGTGCGGCGGCACACGGGCTCCGATTACGACGTCGCCTTCATCGGCTTCGCGCCCGGCTTCGCCTATCTCGTGGGCGGCGAACCCAGCCTGAACGTCCCGCGCCGCCGCTCGCCGCGCACCCGCATCCCCGCCGGCTCCGTGGCGCTCGCCGGCCTCTTCAGCGGGGTCTACCCGAAGGACAGTCCCGGCGGCTGGCAACTGATTGGCCGGACCCCGCTCGAGATGTGGGACCCGGCGCGCGAGCCGGCGGCCCTGCTGCAGCCGGGTGCACGGGTGCGCTTCCGGGCGCTCCGGGACCGGGACGAATTCGAGGCCGCGCGCGAATCTTTCGCGGAGCCACGCAGGAGCGCGCCCGCGTCGCCTGAGCCGGAGGCGGGCGGGACGGTTCTGACCCTCGTCGAGGCGCCGCTTCCTGCGCTGGTTCAGGATCTCGGGCGGCCCGGATTCGCGGGGCAGGGCGTCTCGGCGTCCGGCGCGCTCGACCGCGCGGCTCTGAGGGCCGCGAACCGGATCGTCGGCAACGAACCGGGGCGGCCATGCCTCGAGATCGCCGGCGGCGGCTTCGTCTTCACCTCATCGGGGCCGGCGGTGGTCGCCGTCGCCGGCGCCCCTTGCGCGCTCGAGATACGGGCCGCCGACGGCGTCCCGTATCCGGCTGCGGCCTACGCCCCACTGCCGCTCGCAGCCGGCGACCGGGTCGCATTGCGCGCGCCTGAACGGGGCGTGCGAAGCTATCTCGCGGCGCGCGGCGGCTTCACGGTCGAACCCGAGCTCGGCTCTGCGTCGACCGACACGCTGGCCCGCCTTGGCCCGGCGCCGCTGCAGACCGGTGCCCGGCTTGCGATTGGAACCGGCCCCGCCGGCCCCGTGGCGCTTCACGAGACGCCCGCCGAGGAGCCGCCGGCGACCGGCGATGTGGTGACGCTCGACGTCGTGCTGGGGCCGCGGGCGGACTGGTTCACCGCGGCGTCGCTCGCCTTGCTGTGCGAACAGGACTGGGAGGTCACGCCGCGTTCGGACCGTGTCGGGCTGCGGCTCGCCGGCGAGCGCGCGCTCGGCCGCGCCGACCCGACCGCGGAACTGCCGAGCGAGGGGACCGCGACCGGCGCGATCCAGGTTCCGCACGACGGCCAGCCCGTGCTGTTTCTGGCGGACCACCCTCTCACCGGCGGCTATCCCGTGATCGCGACCGTGGCGGAGCGTCATCTCGACCGCGCCGGCCAGATCCCGCCCGGCGCCCGCATCCGCTTCCGCGCGCTCGGCCCCTTCGCCGAGATCGTCCCGACGTCCGACAGGATCGACGCATGAAAAAGGTCCTCATCGCCAATCGGGGCGAGATCGCCGTCCGCGTCATCCGGGCCTGCCGGGACTACGGCGTCGGCGCGGTCGCGGTCTATGCCGACAGTGACGCCGACGCGCCGTTCGTGGCGCTGGCGGACGAAGCCTACGGCCTCGGCGGCGATCGACCCTCCGAGACCTATCTCGCCGCCGAAAAGCTGATTGCGGTCGCCGGACGCGCGGGCGCCGACGCGGTGCATCCGGGCTACGGCTTTTTGTCCGAACGCGCCGACTTCGCGCGCGCCGTGATCGCGGCGGGTCTGATCTGGATCGGGCCCGATCCGGAGGTCATCGACGCGCTCGGCGACAAGATCGAGGCCCGTCGGATCGCCGCGGCGGCCGGAGCGCCGCTCGCGCCCGGGAGCGACGGACCGGTCGCCGGCGCCGACGAGGCCGTCGCCTTCGCCGAGCGGTTCGGGCTGCCGGTCGCGATCAAGGCGGCCTTCGGCGGCGGCGGGCGCGGGCTGAGGGTGGCCCGGCGCATGGACGAGGTCGCGGAGGCCTACGAGGCGGCCGTCCGGGAGGCGACGTCAGCCTTCGGGCGGGGCGAATGCTTCGTCGAGCGCTTCCTCGACCGCCCCCGCCATGTGGAGGCGCAGGTGATCGCCGACCGGCGCGGCAAGGTCGCGGTGCTGGGAACGCGGGACTGTTCGCTGCAGCGGCGCAACCAGAAGCTCGTGGAGGAGGCCCCGGCGCCCTTCCTGGAGCCTGCCCTGCGGGAGGAGATTCATCGCGCCGCGCGAGCCATCTGCGTGGCGGTCGGCTATGTCGGCGCCGGCACGGTCGAGTTCCTGCTTGGCGAGGACGGGACGCTGTCGTTCCTTGAGGTCAACACCCGTCTGCAGGTCGAGCATCCCGTGACCGAAGAGGTTTTCGGCGTCGATCTCGTGGTCGAGCAGCTCCGCGTCGCGGACGGGCTTCCGCTCAGCCTCGACGATGCGCCCGAGCCGCGCGGCCATGCGATCGAGTTCCGCGTCAACGCCGAGGACCCGGCCCGCGGCTTCCTCCCCATGCCGGGCGCCGTCACCGCATTCGAGCCGCCCTCGGGGCCGGGCGTCCGCCTCGACAGCGGCGTCGTCGCGGGGTCTGTTGTGTCGGGCGCGTTCGATTCGTTGATCGCGAAGCTCATCGTCACGGGCGCGACCCGCGAGCAGGCGTTGCGCCGCGCCGAACGCGCGCTCGCCGAGTTCCGGATCGAGGGCGTCGCCTCCACGCTGCCGTTCCATCGGGCGGCGATCCGCTCGCCGGACTTCGCGGGCGCGGACGGCTCCCGCGTCCACACCCGCTGGATCGAGACCGATTTCGCCGAACGGCTCGAGGCGGCCGTGCGGCCGCAGCCGGTGGACGGACCTGCGCTGACGCGCTTCCCCGTAGAGATCGACGGCCGCCGCCGGGAGCTGGCGCTGCCGCGCTCCGTTTGGGCGTTGTTCGGCTCGGCCGCAGGCCCGGCGAAGGCGGCGGAAGAAACGGCCGATTCCAGCGCCGCCGCGGGCGCGGTGACGGCGTCCGTCGCCGGCGTCCTGCAGTCCTGGACGGTGGAGGACGGCGCGACGGTCGCGGAAGGCGACGCGGTCGCCGTGTTGGAGGCGATGAAGATGGAGACTCGCGTCTTCGCGCCCCGCGCAGGCACCCTGCGCATCCGGACCGATCCCGGGGCGAGCGTGAAAGCAGGCCAGGTTCTCGCCGAGGTCGACGCCGGCTGAACCGGCGTCAGCCGCCTGTGGTCGACATGTGCCGGCCGACGGCGGGCCGGGCGTTGCGCCGGTCGATCACGAAGTCATGGCCCTTCGGCTTGCGCGCGATGGCGTCGCGGATCGCCGTCTCGAGCCGCCCGTCGTCCATGCTCGCCCGCAGCGGGGCCCTGAGGTCGGCGGCGTCCTCCTGCCCGAGGCACATGTAGAGCGTGCCGGTGCAGGTCACGCGCACGCGGTTGCAGCTTTCGCAGAAATTGTGGGTCATCGGCGTGATGAAGCCGATCCGCCCGCCGGTCTCGCCGACCGACACGTAACGGGCCGGGCCGCCGGTGCGGTAGGGGATGTCCGTCAGCGTCCAGCGCTGCGCCAGCCGCGCCCGCACCAGGCTGAGCGGCAGGTACTGGTCGGTCCGGTCGCCGTCGATCTCGCCGAGCGGCATGGTCTCGATCAGCGACAGGTCCATGCCCTTGCCATGCGCCCATTCCGCGATCGAGGCGATTTCGTCCTCGTTCACGCCGCGCAGCGCGACGGTGTTGATCTTGACGTGGATGCCGGCCGCGATCGCCGCGTCGATCCCCTTGAGCACCTGCGCGAGATCGCCCCAGCGGGTGATCGTTTTGAATGCGGCGGGGTCGAGCGTGTCCAGCGAGACGTTGATGCGGCGCACGCCGGCGTCCGCGAGCTCGGGCGCGAAACGGGCGAGCTGGCTGCCGTTGGTGGTCAGCGTCAGCTCTTCCAGCTCGCCGGACGACACCCGCTGGCCAAGCGAGCGGATCAGGGTCATCAGGTCGCGCCGCACCAGCGGCTCGCCGCCCGTGAGCCGGAGCTTGCGCACGCCGAGCCGGATGAAGGCCCCGCACAGCCGGTCGAGCTCCTCGAGGCTCAGCAGGTCCCGCTTCGGCAGGAAGGTCATGTGCTCGGACATGCAGTAGACGCAGCGGAAGTCGCAGCGGTCCGTCACCGACACACGCAGATAGCTGATCGCCCGCTGAAACGGGTCGACCAGAGGCGAAGGCGCAAGCGGCGCAGGGGATTGGGTCAACGAACGCTCGTCCTGGTCATCATCGCTGTCCGCAGGCCGCCTTACGGCGGCTGGTTGGAACGCCTCCTAACAGCTAAGAGGAGAAACGGCTGGCGTAAAGGGTGACGAGCGATGGCGGACGAAGCGGATTGGCCGATCGAGATCAAGCTTTCGCGGGACGGGCGCACGCTCACCGTGGCCTGGGCCGACGGCGCGCGGCATGAGCTCGCGGCGGAACTGCTGCGGGTCGAGAGCCCGAGCGCCGAGGTGCAGGGCCATTCGCCGGAGCAGAAGACGATCGTGCCCGGCAAGCGCGAAGTCGCCATCCGCGACGTGCAGGAGGTCGGCTCCTACGCCGTGCGGCTGGTGTTCGACGACGGGCACAGCACCGGCATCTACACATGGCCGACGTTGCGCGCCTTCGGCGACGAGGGCGCCGAACTGTTCGCGGCCTACGAAGCGGCGCTCGCCGAGCGGGGCCTCAGCCGGGGCTGACCGCCCGCCGGCGGGCGGCGTTCAGTGCGCCGGCACGGGCGGGCGCGCGCGCTCGCCGTCCTGCTTCGAAACCCAGCCGCAGTCGCACATCTTCTGCAGGATCGTCTCCGGCGTCTCCAGCACGCCGATGCTGTGGGTCCGGTCCATCGAACTCGTCAGCATGTCGATGACCGTCTTGTCGCCGAACCGCCGCATGTGCACGGCGAGCGACATGTTGACGAAGACCTCATGGTCGCCCGACGTCGTAAGCTGAAGCCATTGCATCGCGCATCCTCCGCTCGGTTCTGTTTTCGTTATCGCCAGAGAAGTATACGCTCAATAATCGCGGAGCGCCATCGCGGCGTTTACTGCGCTGCAGCATCGGCCTGTGGCGCGAAGGCCGCAGTCCATGCGCATGCGGCCGCCGCCCGCTTCCAAATCGGCGCGCGGGGCCGATAACGCGATGGGCAAAAAAAGGAGTGATGACGAATGAAGATCCTGACGCTGCTGATCGTCGGCGCATGCGCCGCTACCGTCGCGGGCTGCACGGAGACCGGACGCCGCGGCTACGGGCCGGGCTACGGCTATGAGCGCCGGACCGTCATCGTCGAGGACAACCGTCGCGATCGCCGGGAATGGGAACGTCGTCAGGCGCGTCAGGAACGGCGCGACGACCGGCGCGAGTGGCGCGACGACCGCCGTAAGGACGCGCGCGATCGCCGTGACGACCGAAGGGACCGTCGTGACGACTGGCGCGACGACCGCCGTTACTGAGGGCGTCGCGGCGCCCAGGCGGGCGGGCGCTTCCCGATGAACGCTCGCACGCCCTCGGCGTGATCCTCCGACGCGGCGGCTTCCGTCTGAAGCCGCCGCTCGACCTGAAGCTGGGCGTCGAGATCGTTCCCGGCGGAGGCCGCGAACGCCTTCTTCACCAGCGCGAGCGCATGGGCAGGCTGGGCGGCGAGCCGTTCCGCGACGCCGAAGGCCTCCTCGGCCAGCCGGTCGTCGTCGACCGCCTTCCAGATCAGGCCCCAGGCCTCCGCCTGCTCCGCGCCGACGGGCTCTCCGAGCAGGCACATGGCGCGCGCCCGCGCGTCGCCCACAAGGCGCGGCAGCGTCCACGTCCCGGCGACGTCCGGGACCAGCCCGATCCGCACGAAGGCCTCGACGAACTGCGCCGATCGCGCCGCCACGACGATGTCGGCGAGCAGCGCGAAGTTCGCGCCGGCGCCGGCGGCGACGCCGTTGACCGCGGCGACGATCGGCAGCGCGGAGGCGCGCATCCGCCGGACCACCGGCTCGTAGAAGCGCTCGAGGATGCGGGAGACGTCGCGCTCCTCCGGCGGCAGGGTCGCGATCTGCCCGATGTCCTGCCCGGAGCAGAAGCCGCGCCCGGCGCCGGTGACGAGGACGGCGCGAACGGTCGGATCGGCCTCGGCGGCGTCGAGCGCCTCGGCGATCGCGGTCAGCAGCTCAGGCGTGAACGCGTTGATGCGGTCCGGCCGGTTGAGGGTCAGCGTCGCGACGGCGCCGCGGCGTTCGACAAGAAGACAGGGTTCGCTCATGCGGGCCTCGGCGGGGGCGTCGGTCGGCGCACTGAAGACGTCGGGGGCCTCGCCGGCAAGACCAACCTCAGGCGGAAAGCAGCGCGTCAATCTCGGCGCGGAGCGGCATCGAGCGGCCGGCGCCGGGCCGCGTCACCGAAATGCCGGCCGCGGCGCAGCCGAAACGCGCGGCCTCCGCGAGGTCGCGCCCCTCGGCGAGAGCCACCGCGAAGGCCCCGGTGAACGCGTCGCCCGCGCCCGTGGTCTCGACCACCGGGCCGGCGTCAAACGCCGGGACGAGCAGCGACTGGCCGGGGCGGTGCAGCAGGGCGCCTTTCTCCCCGAGGGTCAGCAGCACCGCTCCGGCGCCTCTGGCGAGCAGCCGGTCCGCGGCGCGGCGGGCCGCGTCCTCGCCGTCGACCGTGATTCCGGTCAGCAGTTCCGCCTCGCTTTCGTTCGGCGTGACGATGTCGCAAAGCCGGAACACGGCGTCGTCGAGCGGCGCGGCGGGGGCGGGGTTGAGCAGGGTCGCGACGCCGGCGGCGCGGGCGAGCTCGAAGGCCGCCGTCGCCGCGGCCAGCGGCTGCTCCAGTTGGGCGACCACGACCGCGGCGCGCCCGATCGCGCCCCGGGCGGCCGTGACGTCCGCCGCCGACAGCGCCGCCGCCGCGCCGCCGTTCACGACGATGGCGTTCTGGCCGTCGCGGGCGTCCACGAAGATGAAGGCCGCGCCGGTCGGTTCGTCCGGGCTTACGATCACATGGGTCGCGTCGACGCCGGCCCCCGTCCATTCGTCGCGCGCCATCTGGCCGAAGGCGTCGTCCCCGATCCGGGTGATGAGCGTGGCGTGCGCGCCGGCCTTCGCCGCGGCGATCGCCTGGTTGGAGCCCTTGCCGCCGGACCCGAGCGAAAAGCCGTCGGCGAGCAGCGTCTCACCGAGCTTCGGCAGACGTGCCGCCCGGAACGTCAGGTCGGCGGCGAAAATCCCGAGAACGGCGACGCGGGCGCGGGTCACCCCGTGGGCGGCGTCCTCAGCGCCAAGACCACGGCGCCGGCGGCGACGCCGAGCCATCCGACGATCAGGAGCGAGCCGCCCAGCGGCGCGGCGAAGGGCAGGGGCGACGCGCCGGCGACCACGCGCAGCGTCAGGTCTCCGCAGAACAGCAGCGCCCCGAGCGCGATCAGCGCGGCCGGCGCGCCGAGCGTCCATCGGGCGGCGAAAGCGCGGACCGCGGAGGCGAGCCCTGCCAGCGCCGCCGCGTGGAGCAGCAGGAAGGTCGAGGCGAGGCCGAGGCGCGGATCGTTGAAGGCGTGGGAGGCGGCGGCGGCCGCCGCCACGCCCACCGCGCCATACAAGCCCGCGACCGCGATGAGGATCAAAGGGAAACGAGAGGACATAAGTCAGGATGCGCCGTCTCCGCCGGCGAAAGCAACGCCAGGGAGACGGAGCGCTGGGGATTGCCGGCGGCCGACGTCAGCCGCGGACGGAGATCTGGCCGGTCGGCGCCTCGTTCCTTGCGAGGCCTTCGAGCCGCTCGATCGGAAGTCGGGCGCCGTCTGTCGAGACGACGCCGATGTCGATCGCGCCTGCGTCCTGACGGCTCTGAACGAGCTTCAGGGCGTCGGCCGCCGTCGGCGCGAAAGAGATCGAGGCCTTGTCGTCAAGCGTGCATACGACGTTGTAGGGCATTCGTGCCTCCCAAGGCTTGTTTGGCGCGATTGTGCACGTATTCCTACGTGGTCCTACGTACTTTGACATGAGGCGCACGCCAGTGGCGCGCCTCTCCGTTGACTCCCGGTCCGCGCTTGCGTCCCCTCGCGATCCGCATCCGGGGATACCTTCCGCATATGTCCATCGCCGTTGTCGTCGCCGTGCTGGCAGCGCTGCTGCTGGTGGTCAGCCTCGCGGAGCCTGCGGCGGCGCGGGTGCGGCTTCCGGCGAGCGTGCTGCTGGCGCTGTTCGGCGTGGTGCTCGGGTCGGTCGGGCTCGTGCTGCATGCGGGCGCGCTAGGGCCGGCCGGCCGCGGCCTCGCGGCGGCGATCACGGACCTGCCGCTCAACGCCGAGGCCTTCCTGTTCGTGTTCCTGCCGCTGCTTTTATTCCAGTCGGCGATGAACACCGACGTCCGTCATGTGCTCGAGGACGCCAGTCCGATCTTCATCCTCGCGATCGTCGCCGTCGTCGTCTCGACGCTGGTGATCGGCTTCGCGCTCTGGCCCTTCACGGCGGCGCCGCTGGTGGCCTGCCTGCTGCTCGGCGCGATCGTCGCGACGACCGATCCGATCGCGGTGATCGGGATCTTCCGCGAGGCCGGCGCGCCGGCGCGTCTCGTCCGGCTCGTCGAGGGCGAAAGCCTGTTGAACGACGCGGCGGCGATCACTCTGTTCGCGCTGTTCCTTGATCTGCTGGTGACGGGACGGCCGTTCGATCCGGGCGCGGCGGCGCTCGACGCGCTGGTGCTCCCGCTCGGCGGCGCCGTGGTCGGCTTCGTCGGAGGCTGGGCGGCGTCCAATCTCGTCGGCGCGCTGCGCGACAACGCGCTTGCGCCGACCTCCGTCAGCCTCGCGCTGCCTTACCTTGTCTTCGTCGTCGCGGAGAGCCTGTTGCATGTCTCGGGCGTGCTCGCCGTCGTCGCGGCGGGCATGACCTTCGCCGCCGCGGGGCCGGCGAAGGCGCCGCCGGACGTGTGGCGCCACCTGCGCGCGGTCTGGGAGCAGATCGACTGGTGGGCCGCGTCGCTGATCTTCGTGCTCGCCTCCATCCTCGCCCCGCGCCTGCTGGCGGACGCGACCCTGCGGGACCTCCTGCTGCTCGTGGCGCTGATCGTCGCCTCGCTGGTCGCGCGGGCGGCCATCGTGTTCGGGCTGATGCCGGCGCTGTCGCGCGCCGGCATGGCGCCGTCCATCAGCCGTCCATTCCGTTGGGTCGTGTTCTGGGGCGGGCTCAGGGGCGCGACGACGCTCGTGCTCGCCCTCGCGGTCACCGAGAACGAGGCCATTCCGCGCGAGGTGCGCTCCTTCGTGGCGGTGCTCGCCACCGGCTACGTGCTGTTCACGCTGCTGGTCCAGGGCGCGACGCTACGCCGGCTGGTCCGGGCGACCGGGGTCGACCGCCTGTCGCCCGTCGACGCCGCGCTGCGGCGCGACGTGTTCGCCGCCGCCCATGCGCGGGTCGCCGTCGCGGTGACGGAGACCGCCGCGACTTACCACATCTCGTCGCCGCCCGAGCTCGCCCCGCTGGGTATCGCGCCGCCCGTCGTGGAGGCTCCCGCGCCGGTCGGCGAGCGCGTCGCCATCGCGCTGGTGACGCTCGCCCGCGCCGAGCGCGAGCTGGTGATGGAGCGGGTGCGCGAGCGCGCGGTCTCGCTCGGGCTCGTGAACCGGCTGTTGAGCGACGTCCGGCGGCTGAGCGACCGGAGCCGCGCGGCGGGGCCTGCGGGCTATCGGCAGGCCTATGGCGTCGCGCTCGCCTTTTCCCGTTCCGAGCGGCTTGCGCACCTGCTCGCGCGCAAACTCGGCTGGCGCGGATGGCTCGCCCGCGCGCTCGCCGACCGCTTCGAGCTGCTCCAGCTCACTTCGATGGCGCTGCGGCGGATCGAGGGCGTCGCTGACGAGACGATCCGTCCGGTGCTCGGGGACGCCGCGGCGGACGCCGTCGCCGAGGTCCACGCCGAGCGCTCCGCCGCCGTCGCCCGCCAGCTCGACGCGCTGCGCCTGCAGTATCCCGACTACGCCCAGGCGCTCGAGCGCCGCCTGCTGCGGAACGCGGCGCTCGCCTTCGAGGAGCGCGAATACGACCGTATGCACGAGGAGGGCCTGATCAGCCCGGAGCTGCACCGCGACCTCGGCCTGGACCTCGACCACCGCCGCCGGAGCGCTGAGATCCGCCCGGCGCTCGACCTCGGCCTCGACGCACGCACGCTGATCGCGCGCCTGCCGATGCTGGCCGGTCTCGACTCGGCCGCGCTCAAGCGCCTCGCGGACCGCGTCGAGCCGATCCTCGTCCATCCCGGCGAGCGCCTGATCCGGCGCGGCGACCAGGGCGACGCGGCCTACTTCATCGCTTCCGGCGCGGTTGAGGTGGTCGGGCGGAGCGGGGTGGTCCGGCTCGGGCGCGGCGACGTCTTCGGAGAGATCGCGCTCCTGACGGATCAGGAGCGGACGGCCGACGTCGACTCGATCGCATACGGTTCGCTGCTCCGGCTGCCGCGCCGCGCTTTCATGAACTTTCTGGACGACCATCCCGAGCTTCGCGCGCGCATCGAGGCGACCGCGGCCGAGCGGCTGCGAGCGAACGCCGGCGAGGACGCGTGAGACGGAGCTATTTTTCGACTGCGGCGAACACGCCGTTCCAGTCGACCGGCGGCGGCTCGGCGCGCAGGCGCGCGACGCGCTCGGCCATGCGGACGGCGTAGACGCCGAGTTCGGGCGCTTCCGACGACAGCCTCCCAAGCGCCGCGTCCGCCGCGTCCCAGTCGCCAGCGCGATAGGCGGCGAGGAACGCGGCTTGGACGCGGGCCGCCGCCTCCGAATGCGCGGCGGGGAGCACGGCGTAGACCGCGGTTCCGCTCGCGCGGCCCTTCACCGCCAGCCGGTCGAGCTCCAGCAGCGCGAGGCGGCTCCCCGCCGCGGCGGCGGTGTCCTCGCCGATCAGCATGGGCACGCCGTAGAACCGGGAGGCGCTCTCGAGCCGCGAGGCGAGGTTCACGGCGTCCCCGATCGCGCTGTAGTCGAAGCGGCGGTCGCAGCCGAGATTGCCGACCACGCAGGCGCCGGTGTTGATCCCGACGCCGACCCCTAACACGAGCGGGGGCGCGCCGGCGGCGGGTTCGGCCGCAAGCTCCGCGTTGAGCGCCTCGATGGCCGCAAGCATGCGCAGGCCCGCCGCGACGGCGCGCTCCGCGTGGTCGGGCGTGTCGAGCGGCGCGTTCCAGAACGCCATCACGCAGTCGCCGATGTACTTGTCGATCGTGCCGCCCTCGGCGAACACCGCGTCAGACAGCGGCTGCAGCAGCCGGTTGACGAGGCTCGTCAGGCGCTCCGGATCGTCCTTGAGCCGCTCGGCGATGCTGGTGAAGCCGCGCACGTCGCAGAACAGGACAGTGATGACGCGGACCTCGCCGCCAAGCTTCAGCGCCGCCGGGTCGCGCGCGAGCCGTTCCACCAGCTCCGGCGCGAGATATTGTCCGAAGGCGCGGGCGATCTCCTTCCGGGCGCGCCGCTCCCGCGCGTAGTCGATGGCGGCGTCGAGGCCCACGACGGCGGCGAGAGCGAGGACCGGAGCCACGGGCGAGAGCCAGCCGCCATGGCGCAGCGCGAGCCAGCTCGCGGCGACCGCGACGACGGCGAGCGCCAGCGCTGAGAGCGCGGCGCGCAGCGTCACCCGTCCGCCGCGGGCGAGGCCCGCGCCGGCCGCGATCGCGAGTCCGAGCGCCGCGAACTCCGCCCAGAGCGGGGCCTGCCGGATGACGTCGCCGGACCGCCAGCCGTCGACCATCGTCGCCTGCGCCTCGACGCCGGCGGTCCAGCGGCCCGTGCGGGCGGTGAACGGGGTCGCGAAGGCGTCCGCCGCGCCGGCGCCGGCCGCGGTCTGGGTGCTCAGGCCGACGAGCACGACGGCGTCCTTGAGAGCGCCTGGCGGCAGGAATTTGTCCGGCTCAAGCGCCTGATAGTAGGACACGGTGCGGTAGGTCCGCGGGCCGCCGCGAAAGCGGATCAGCGCGCCGTCGGAGACGGGGCCGGGCGTCGCGCCCGCCGCGCGCGCGACCATCCGGGCGAAGGCGTCGTCATAGGCCGGCGCGCGCCGCAGCGCGCCGTCGCGGTCGAGCGAGACCGCCGCGATCCCGGTTTTGGCGCCCCGGTCCAGAAACTCCGGGAGCGGATCGATCCGCAGGGACTGCCGCGCATGCTGCGTGTCGATGACGGTGAAGTCGGCCGCCAGAATCACGTCGGGGCCGAGAGCCTCGGCGAGCGCGAGGTCGGCCTCAGGGCTCGACGGTTCGGCGAAGACGATGTCGAGGCCGATCGTTCGCGCCCCGGCCGCCCTCACGGCGCGGATGAGATCGGCGTGCAGGCTGCGCGGCCACGGCCAGCGCTGTCCGATCTCGGCGAAGGACGGTTCGTCGATCGCGACCACGACGATGTCGGGAGCGGGCGGCGGCGGCGCGATGGCCGCGAGCGCGTCGTAGGCGGGTGCGTCTAGAACGCCGCGCCAGGGACTTGCGAGCAGCAGCGCGAAAACGGCCCCGATCGCCAGCACCGGCGCGAGCGCGCCGAGTCGGCGCAGGGCCGACCGCATCAGAACCGCACGCGCGCGGTCGCGAGGAAGGTGCGGCGCTGGCCCTCGATGGTCTCGCCGGCGAGGCCCCGGAACTGCGTCGAGAACGCGTTGGCCTGCACGACGTAGCGCCGGTCGAACAGGTTCACCGCCTGCAGGCCGATGAGCAGGCGTTTGTCGAACGGCTCCCAGGTCAGGCCGACGTCGGTGGTCGTGAACGCCTTCAGCCGCCGCGTCTCGCTGAGCGAGAGCGGAATGTCCGCGCCGGCGTCGTCGCGCGCGCCGACGAGGTTCTGGATCAGCGACAGCCGCACCTTCGACGGATGCACGAAGGTGACGCCGACGCGGCCCGCATGTTCCGCGAGGAAGGGCACGTCGGCGTCTCCGGCCGCGTCCGCCCAGGTGCGGGCGTAGCGCGCGAACAGGCCGACGCCGTGCGTCAGCCACAGGTTGGCGCTGGCCTCAAGCCGGCGCAGGCGCACGTCGGCGCGCGTGGCGTCGAACACGCTCTCGGGGATGCCGAAGCCGAGCTGGTCGGCGCGCTGGTCCTGGTACTCTAGCGAGGTGAAGAGATGCGGGCTCCACTCCGCGTCCCAGCGCGCCGCGAAGGTCTTCACCTCTGCGCCGACCGGGGCCGGCGTCTCGTTCGGCAGGATGCCGACGGTCGCGACCGGCGCAAGCGAGGCGTTGTTGAGGATCGCGACGTCTTCGCGGTAGGCCACGCGCAGCCAGTGGCCGCGCACCGGCTCCCATGCGGTGCCTATCCGCGGGTTCAGGTCGCGGTCGCGCTGCTTCAGCCGGGCCGCCGCGCAGGGAAGAAAGGGCGCGAAGGTGCAGTCGAAGCCGGTCGTCTTGTAATCGACCGAGGTCGCGAACACCCCGGCCTCGAACTGGACGGAGGGCGACGTCTCCCAGACGGCGTCGGCGTAGGCGAGGCCGATCTCTCCCTTGACCCGCGTGGTGACGTCGAAGGCGGTGTCGGGATAGGGCAGCGGAAACGCCGATCCCGGATAGAACCGGTCCTCCACCGACTTGGCGCGCGAGATCGATCCTTCGACGCCGTATTTGAGCGTGACGTCGCCGAAGCCGATCATGTGCGCGAGCGCCGCGACGCCGTTGTCCTCGTGGCCCTTGGCGCGGCGGCGGTGGAAGATGTCGGGAAGACCGTCGGGGCGGACGTTGAAGTCGACGTCGAAAATGTCCGTCACGGAGTCGCCGGCCTGCGTCCGATCGAGGCGCGAGCCCGAGATCAGGACCTGAAACAGGTTGCGCTCGGCGAAGGTGTGGGTCCAACCGACGCCCGCGGTGCGGGCGTCCGAATCCACCCGCTCGGGGCGCTGCGAGAACAGGTCTACGGTCCGCAGCTCCTGCTTCGGCCGCTGGACCGCGCCGTAGAGCACCACATTGTCGAACAGCGTCGGCTGCGCGCCGATGAAGGCGGTCAGGCTACCGAGATCGTTGCGGTCGTCGTCGAACGAGCTGTCCGGCCGGTCGAGTCCGCCCGTCACATAGACCGCGACCGGCGTCGGCTCGAGCAGCTTCCCCTGCGCCACGAACGTGTTGCGCCAGCCGATGTCGCCGCGCTCGGATCTGAGGCCGCCCTCGATCGCGGCTTCGGCGAAGGGCGCGTGGGTGAGCATCTGCCGCCGTTCCGAGCCGGCGACAGCGAGCGGCTCCAGCATGATGCCCTGGAGCTGGGACGAGAAGGCGGTCGATCCGAAGACGTCGTCGAGCGCCGGAGGCTGGATCGCCGCAAACGGGTCTCTACGGCTCGACGTGGCCTGGTCGAAATAGCCGAACGCGGAGAACGGATCGAAGGTGCGGTCGCCGAAGTAGCGGCCCCAGTCGTCGAGGTCGAGAAAGCGCAGAGCGCTGTTGATCGGCGAGCCGTTCTGGCGGTCGGACTCGATGGTGGCGAAATATCCGCCGCGGGCGAGCCGGCGGCGGAGCGATTCCCGCGCCGCGACGATCGCCTCGTCGGCGCGGTACTGGTCGACGGCGATGACGGAGCGCGCGAGCGGCGTGTTGGGGTTGTCGTCGTCGAAGCGGTCGGCGTTGTCGAGCGCCTGCGCCGCCTCGTCATAGGCGCCGAGCTGGTAGTTCGTGATCGCGAGCTCCAGCAGGCCGTCCACGTAGGTCGGGTTCACAGCCGAGGCCGCGAGGAGTTTCTGGAGCCCGTCCTCCTTACGCCCCTGACGCGTCAGCAGCCGGCCGCGCGTGACGAGCTGTACCGCGCCGGATGGATCGATCGCCTCCGCCCGTCTGAGCGGCTCTTCCGCGGCGCGGATCTGGTTCCGGTTGATCAGGAAGTTGGCGTAGTTCGCGAGGTAGAGCGGGGTCTGGGGGTCGAGCTCGATCGAGCGCAGATGCGCCCGTTCGGCCTCCCGCACCGCTTCGCGCTCGTCCTCGATCAGGGCGAGTTCGGCCCAGAATCGGGCGTCGCCGGGAACGGCCGCGATGGCGCGCTCGATGTCCTGCTTGGCGCCGTCCAGATCGCTCTGCGCCGTCCAGCGGTAGCGCGCCCGCACCGCCAGCGCGAACGGGTCCTCCGGGTCGAGCGCGAGCGCCCGGTCGATCTCCGCCTTCGCCGCCTTATCCTGATCGATCGCGAGCAGCGTCGCGCCTTTCGCCGCCGCAATGAAGGGATCGGACGGATGCCGCTTCGCGGCTTCCGTCAGCAGTTCGACGCCGCGCTCGTTGCTCTCGACGAACATCTCGACGCTGGCGCGGCCGATCGCTCCGGCGCGGCTCTGCGCGTGGCGGGAGGGCTCCGGCAACGGGGCGGGCCTCTCGTTCGGGCGCGCCATAGTCTCGGAGACCCAGGCGGCGTAAGCGGCGGTGTCGCGGCGCTCGGCGTCGAGGTTCCGGCCGGCGGACTGGAAACGCGCGGCGGCGTCGGACCACTGGCCCCGCCGCGCGGCGATGAAGCCGCGCACCAGCGTCAGGCGCGCGCGCTGGGCCGCGTTCAGGCCGGGGCGCTCGGCTTCCGCGACGGCGCGCTCGGCCTCGGCGGCGCCGTCGAAATCGAGCGCGAGCTCGGCGTTTGCGACGGCGTCCTCGGCGGAGCGGCGCGCCGCGGGCGTCGCGCGGATGCGGGCGCGGGCGTCGCGCAGGTCGCGGCCCGGCCGGGTGTTGGGCGACAGCTCGAAGAAGGAGTCCCGCAGCTCGCGATAGAGCAGGAGCTGGGCGCGACCGTCGAAATTGATCAGGGTGATCTTGCGCGGCGCCTGGCCGATCAGGGCGACCGCGCCTTCGCCCTGCCGCACTGTGACGGACCCCTGCGAATTGGCGAGGACGACCTCGCCCTCGGTCACGATCAGCGACGTCTTGGCGCCCTCGACCGAGAGCGACCAATCGGTGCCGCGGATCGCCGCCGCCGCGGCCGGCGTCTCGACGGTGACGCCCGATCCGCCGCGCGAGGCGCGGGCGTAGATCGAGCCCTCCGGCAGCGAGAGTTCGGTCTCGCCGTTGGGGCCGCGGGCGACGTCCTTCACGATCAGCGTGGAGTTGCGGCCGACGCGCACCTGGGTGCGGTCCTGAAACAGGATGCCGAGCGCGCCGGAAGCGTTGGTGCGCAGCGTGTCGCCGCCGACGAGGTTCTGCTGGAGGGCGACCGAGCGCCACAGGGCCTCGGCCGAAAACTGCAGCTCCTCGCCGCCTTTGGCCGCGATCACCGCGCCCGCGGCGGGCGCGGTGCGCTGGATCGGTGCCTGCGCGAAGGCGACGCCTGCCGACAGGGCCCACGCGGCGAGAACCGCGCCCGATGACAGACCACGCTTGCGCATAAACCCCGACCAGTTTCCCCCGGGCGGCGACTTGCGCCGCCGCGCGCATTTCTAGCGGCCGGCAATCTAGCCGGCGCGCCGCTTGGGGAGATCGGGACTTTTACTTACGACCTTGGCGCAAACTTAGCGAGCCTGCTCAGGCGACCTCGGCCTCGCGCTTGCGCTCCTCGCGCTTGCGGTCGTTCGGGTCCAGCAGCCGCTTGCGAAGGCGGATGGACTTCGGCGTCACTTCGACCAGCTCGTCGTCCTGGATCCAGGCGAGCGACCGCTCCAGCGTCATGCGGATCGGAGGGGTGAGACGGACCGCCTCGTCCTTCGACTGGGTGCGGATGTTGGTGAGCTTCTTGCCCTTGAGGACGTTGACCTCGAGGTCGTTGTCGCGCGAGTGGATGCCGATCAGCATGCCCTGATAGACCTTCCAGCCCGGCTCGATGATCATCGGGCCTCGGTCCTCGAGGTTCCAGAGCGCGTAGGCCACGGCCTCGCCCGGCTCGTTGGCGATCAGCACGCCGTTCACGCGGCCCGCGATCTCGCCCTTGTAGGGGCCGTAGGCGTGGAACAGGCGGTTCATGATCGCCGTGCCCTTGGTGTCCGTCAGCAGCTCGCCTTGATAGCCGATCAGGCCGCGGGTCGGGGCGTGGAACACGAGGCGCAGCCGGTTGCCGCCGGACGGGCGCATCTCAAGCATGTCGGCCTTGCGCTCCGACATCTTCTGCACGACGACGCCGGAATGCTCCTCGTCGACGTCGATCACGACCTCTTCGATCGGCTCGACGGTCTCGCCGGCCTCGTTCTTCTGCAGCACCACGCGCGGACGCGAGACGCCGAGCTCGAAGCCCTCGCGGCGCATGGTCTCGATCAGGATCGCGAGCTGAAGCTCGCCACGGCCGGACACGACGAACGAGTCCTTCTCCGCCGACTCTTCGACCTTGAGCGCGACGTTGCCTTCGGCCTCCTTGAGCAGGCGGTCGCGGATGACGCGGCTCGTGACCTTATCGCCTTCGGTGCCGGCGAGCGGCGAGTCGTTGACGATGAAGCTCATCGACACGGTGGGCGGATCGATCGGCTGCGCCTGGATCGGCTCGGTGACGGCCGGATCGCAGAAGGTGTCGGCGACGGTCGCCTTCACGAGGCCCGCGATCGAGACGATGTCGCCGGCCTCGCCGACCTCGATCGGCTGGCGCTCGATGCCGCGGAAGGCGAGGATCTTGGAGACGCGGCCAGTCTCGACCAGCTTGCCCTCGCGGTCCAGCACCTTGACGGTCTGGTTCGGCTTCACCGTGCCGGACGCGATGCGGCCGGTGATGATGCGGCCGAGGAACTGGTTGGCCTCGAGCAGGGTGCCGAGCATGCGGAACGGACCGTCCTCGGTCTTCGCCTCGGGCACGTGGTCCAGGATCAGGTCGAACAGCGGCGCGAGGCCGTCCTCCTTCGGACCTTCCGGCGAATGGTTCAGCCAGCCGTCGCGGCCGGAGCCGTAGAGGATCGGGAAGTCGAGCTGCTCGTCGGTGGCGTCGAGCGCCGCGAACAGGTCGAACACCTCGTTGATGACTTCCGAGGCGCGGGCGTCCGGACGGTCGACCTTGTTGACCGCCACGATCGGGCGCAGGCCGATCTTGAGCGCCTTCGACACCACGAACTTGGTCTGCGGCATCGGGCCTTCGGCCGCGTCCACCAGCACGATCACGCCGTCGACCATGGAGAGGATGCGCTCGACTTCGCCGCCGAAGTCGGCGTGGCCGGGCGTGTCCACGATGTTGATGCGCGTGTCCTTCCAGACGACCGAGGTCGCCTTGGCGAGGATGGTGATGCCGCGCTCCTTCTCGAGGTCGTTCGAATCCATCACGCGCTCGGCGACCCGCTGGTTTTCGCGGAACGATCCGGACTGCTGCAGCAGCTTGTCGACCAGCGTGGTCTTGCCATGGTCGACGTGCGCGATGATCGCGATGTTGCGGAGCTTCATGGGGTCTCGCCTCGGGGCCGCGCGCGCGGGCCCGCTGTTCTCGTCAAATATCTCGTGTGCGGCGCACACATGCGGGAAACGGGCTCGAAACGCAAGGGCGCGGGGGACACACACCCATGCGTCGTCCGTCCCGGACGGCCTTCAGGTCGAGCCGGGACCGCGCTTCGAAAGGCAACGACCGCAGAACGATCCCGGCTCTTTGGCCGGGACGACGCCTTACGCCCCGCGCCGCTTGCGCGCGCCGAGGGTCCTCAGGCGCAGCGCGTTGAGCTTGATGAAGCCCGCCGCGTCGCGGTGGTCGTAGGCGACCGCGCCGTCCTCGAAGGTGACGAGCTCCTGATTGTACAGCGAGTTCGGGCTTTCGCGGCCGGTGACGATGACATTGCCCTTGTAGAGCTTCAGCCGCACCCGGCCCGAAACCTCCTTCTGGGAGTAGTCGATCGCCGCCTGCAGCATCTCCCGCTCCGGCGCGAACCAGAAGCCGTTGTAGATCAGCTCGGCGTAGCGCGGCATCAGCTCGTCCTTGAGGTGCGCCGCGCCGCGGTCGAGCGTGATGGACTCGATCGCGCGGTGCGCGGCGAGCAGGATCGTGCCGCCGGGGGTCTCGTAGACGCCGCGAGACTTCATGCCGACGAAACGGTTCTCGACCAGATCGAGCCGGCCGACGCCGTTCGCCCGTCCGAGCTCGTTCAGCCGCGTCAGGATCGTCGCCGGCGACAGCGGCTCGCCGTCGATCGCGACTGCGTCGCCCTTCTCGAAGTCGATCGAGATCAGGGTCGGCTGGTCCGGCGCGTCCTCGGGCGAGATCGTGCGCATGTGCACATCCTCCGGCGCCGGGAGGCTCGGATCCTCGAGCACCTTACCTTCCGACGACGAGTGCAGCAGGTTGGCGTCGACCGAGAACGGCGCCTCGCCGCGCTTGTCCTTGGCGATCGGGATCTGGTGTTGTTCGGCGAACTCGATGAGCTTCGTGCGGGAGGTCAGGTCCCATTCGCGCCACGGCGCGATCACCTTCACCTCCGGCTCCAGCGCATAATAGGCGAGCTCGAAGCGGACCTGGTCGTTGCCCTTGCCGGTCGCGCCATGGGCCACGGCGTCAGCGCCGGTGGCGCGCAGAATCTCGATCTGGCGCTTGGCGATCAGCGGCCTCGCGATCGAGGTGCCGAGCAGATACTGGCCCTCGTAGACCGCGTTGGCGCGGAACATCGGGAACACGAAGTCCCGCACGAACTCCTCGCGCAGGTCGTCGATGAAGATGTTGTCCGGCTTGATGCCGAGCAGCTCGGCCTTCTTGCGCGCGGGCTCCAGCTCTTCGCCCTGGCCGAGATCGGCGGTGAAGGTCACGACCTCGCAGTTGTAGGTGGTCTGGAGCCACTTGAGGATGACGGAGGTGTCGAGGCCGCCGGAATAGGCGAGGACGACCTTTTTCACGGAAGCGGCGTCAGACATTGCGAGGGGGGTCCGGAATCCTGAGGGGCTTGAAGCGCGGCGCACTCTAGCCATCGCGGCGCGCGGCGCAACCCGTGGGAACGATCGCGACGGCGGCGCTCAGACGCCGGCGTCGCCCGGACGGTAGCTGCCGAAACTCCAGAGATTGCCTTCGAGGTCGAGCGCCGAATACTCGCGCGAGCCATACTCGGTGTCGTTGACCTCGCGGACGATGCGGGCCCCGGCGGCCTTCGCCGCCTCGTAATGGGCGTCGACGTTCTCGACCACGACGTAGAGCCCGAAGCGGGCGTCCGCCCAGGGGTCGTCTGAGGAGGCCTTGCGCGGCGAGCCCAGCATCACGCCGCCGGCACCGAAGCTCAGCTCGGCGTGGGCGATCGCGCCGTCTTCGCCCGGCACCACGAGGCCGCGGCGGAAGCCGAAGGCGCGCTCGAGCCAGTCGATCGCGGCGGACGCGTCGTCGAACTTGAAGGCGGGGTAGACGGTCGGGGGGCTGGCGTTCGCAGGGTCTGTCATCCTCGGTCTCCCTAACCTGTCGGCGACGTCCGCCGCCGACGTGACATGGCGCGGCGCGGCTCCGGCGTCACAGGCCGCCGAACAGACCGCGCAGGAAGCCCAGCGGCCCGCCATCGTCACGCCGCGCGCGACGCTGGGGCGGCGGCGCCTCGACCCATCGTCCGTCGGGCTCGTCCGCCGACCCGCCCGGTCCGGTCTGGTAGACGTCGCCGGGCTCTTCATAGCCGGCGACCTGCGGGCTCCAGTCGCCCGGAAGCGCCGCGACCGCCGCGCCGCGATGGGCGGCCGTCATGAAGCGGCTCCAGATCTGCACCGGCAGACCGCCGCCCGAGGCTTTCTTGGTCGGGCTGTTGTCGTCGTTGCCGAGCCACACGGCGGTGACGAGGTGGGACGTGTATCCGACGAACCAGGCGTCGCGGAAATCCTGGGACGTCCCGGTCTTGCCCGCGGCGGGCCAGCCCGGGAGAACCGCGCCCTTCGCGGTCCCAGAGCGGATCGTCTCCGACAGCATGGCGTTCATCATGCCGACGCGCTCGATGTCGACCACCTCTTGCGGCGCGTCGGGCCGCCGGTTGAACAGCACCTCGCCGTCGGCGGTGGTGACCCGCGTGACGATGTAAGGCTTCGCGGCCATGCCCCCGTTCGCGAACGGGGCGTAGGCGGCCGCGAGTTCGAGCGGCGTGACCTCGGAGGTGCCGAGCGCGACCGAAGGATTGGGAGTGAGCCGCGAAGAGATGCCCATGCGCTCGGCCGTGCGCACCACGTTGACCGGGCCGACCTCGACGCCGAGACGCACCGCGACCGTGTTGACGGAATGCGCCAGCGCGTCAGTCAGCGTCATGGGGCCGCTGTAGCGGCGGGAGTAGTTCTCCGGCGTCCAGCCCTTGATCTTCAACGGCGCGTCGACCCGCACCGCGTCCGGGGTCAGGCCGAGCTCCAGCGCGGTCAGATAGACGAACGGCTTGAAGGCCGAGCCCGGCTGCCGCTTGGCGGAGACCGCGCGGTTGAACTGGCTGTCGGCGTAGGAGCGCCCGCCGACCAGCGCCCGCACGGCGCCGTCCGGGGCGAGGGAGACGAGCGCGCCCTGGGTGACCTTCAGCGCGCCGCCGCGCTTGGCGATCGCCTCGGAGAGGTCGCGCTCGGCTTCGGTCTGCAGGGCGGAATCGATCGTCGTCTGGACGGTCAGGTCCTCGTCATAGAGGCCCACCAGCCCATCGAGCTGCTCCATGACCCAGTCGGCGGCGTAGCCGACCGCGCCTTCCGGCTTCGGCGCAGGGGAGGGCGGATGCAGCTTGAAGGCGCGGTTGGCCTCGTCGCGGCCGATGTAGCCTTCGTCGGCCATCGACGACAGCACGAGGTCGGCCCGGGCGCGGGCGCCGTCCGGGTCCCGGGTCGGCGACAGCCGCGACGGCGCCTTGACGAGGCCCGCCAAGGTCGCGGCTTCGCTGATGTTTATCTTGCGGACGGACTTCCCGAAATAGCGCTGGGACGCCGCCTCGACGCCATAGGCGCCCGCGCCGAAATAGACGCGGTTGAGGTACATCTCCAGAATCTTGTCCTTGCCGAACTTGCGCTCCAGCCAGAAGGCGAGCACGGCCTCCTGCACCTTGCGCTCGAGCGAGCGCTCCGGCGTCAGGAACAGGTTCTTGGCGAGCTGCTGCGTCAGGGTCGATCCGCCCTGCACCAGCGTGCCGTGCTCCAGATTGGTCTTCATGGCGCGGGCGAGGCCGATGAAGTCCACGCCCCAGTGGTCGTAGAACCGGCGGTCCTCGATCGCGATGAAGGCCTGCGGCACGAATTTCGGCATGTCGGAAAGCGGAACCTGCGCCCCGCCGGTCTCGCCGCGGTTGGCGACCGGTTTGCCGTCCAGCGCCGCGATCACGACGTTGGGCGGGCGCTTCGGAATCTCGAGCTTGTCCGTCGGCGGAAGGCCGGAGGCGTAATAGGCGACGACGCCGCCGGCGCCGACCGCGCCGAACAGGCCGAGCACGACGACGAGCGACACCAGCCGGCCGAACAGGCCGCTCCGCCGTTTCGGCGGGCGTCCGCCTCCGTTTGAGCCGCGGCGCTTCGCTGGCCGGCTACGTCCCATGACCCAGGCCCAATAGGAGAGTTTTTCGCGGGGCGGCTCCGAATCCTCCCGCGTCGCCGAGAAGGTAGGCTCGCGGCGGCCGTCTGACAGGGGCGGCTCGCTTCGCGGATCGAGCCGGGGTTCGGCGCGGCCGCCGTTCGAAGGCCGGTCGTCTGCGGTCAGTCTGAGGTCGAACGACGCCTCCGGATGCGCGTCGAAGCGCGGCTCCAGCCGTTCGTTCCGCCCGGACCCGCGTCCGATCGCCATGGCCGCCAAACTCCGTCACGTCCCACGCCGCGGCGCGAACAAGCCGCGCCGTCCCTCGATGCCCCGGGTGGACTTTGAATGCGGCGGGTTTAAGGGCCGTTACGGCCGCAAACGCGGCGGCGACGCCTCCGTTCCCAGCCGCTGCGCGTCCGCGCGGGCGATGCGTTTGTGCAGGTGGACGAAGAAAGCCGTTGCGAACAGAGGCGTCAGCAGGTTCGCGAACGGCACGATCACCAGCGCGGCGGTGACGAGGCCGGCTGCGAACACCTTGAACCTGTTGCGCCGCCGCAACGCTGTCGCGTCCGCCTCGCTGCGGAACCGCATGGCCGCGAGCGAAAAATACTCCCGGCTGAGCAGGTAGGCGTTCACGACCAGCCAGATGATCTGACCGATCACGGGAACGAACAGCAGCGGCAGCATCAGAAGGTTCAGGCCAAGCACCAGCAGGCCGAAACGGACCGACAGCGCCAGCCCACGGACGAGCGGCACGGCCGCGCCTGAGGGGTCCTGCGGGTAGTGCTCCCGCTCCACCACCTCGGCGATGTCGTCGAGAAACAGTCCGGCGATGGCCGCGGTCACGGGCACGACCAGGAACAGCATCCCCAGCGCCGTGCCGAGCCCCGCCACGATGCGGGCTACGAGGTTCAGCGTCGGGTTCTGCAAGGTCAGCAGATGCTCGGCCAGCGCCTGGAGGCCGATCCAGCCGACCGCGAGCAGCAGCAGCGTCAGCCCGAGCGACTTCAGCAGCACCGCGCGGAACGGCGGCGAGAACACCTGCCGCGCCGCCTTGATCGCCGAATCGAGCATCGCTTGGTCTCCGCCCCTTTAAGCCGCGTCGAGATACCGGCGTGCGAGATGGGCCTTGAACACGCCGGCGTCGAGCGGGCGGCCGGTGGCGCGGGTCAGGAGTTCGTCGGTGGTGAGCAGCGAGGCCTGTTCGTGGACGTTCTCGCGCAGCCACGCCAGCAGCGGGCGGAAGTCGCCGCGGGCGATCCCCGGCAGCGCGTCGGCCTCGGCGCGCGTCGTCGCGTCGAACAGCTGCGCCGCGGTCATGGCGCCCAGCGTGTAGGTCGGAAAGTAGCCCCAGCCGCCGCTTGGCCAGTGGATGTCCTGCAGGCAGCCGCGGGCGTCGTCGGGCGGCGTGACGCCGAGCAGCTCGCGCATGCCGTCCGCCCACAGCGCCGGCAGGTCGGCGAGATTCGCCTCACCTGCGATCAGCGCCTTCTCGAGCCGGTAGCGCAGGATGACGTGGGCGGGGTAGGTGACCTCGTCGGCGTCGACGCGGATGAAGCCGCGCGCGACCCGCGTGTAGCGCCGCCACATCGCCTCCGGCGCCCAGGCGGGACCGGAGCCGCCGAAGGCCTCACGCATCAGCGGGGCCGCGAAGCCGATGAACTCGCGGCTGCGGCAGGCCTGCATCTCCACCAGCAGCGACTGACTCTCGTGCAGGCTCATGCCGCGCGCGGCGCCGACCGGCTGGCTCATATAGGCCTGCGGGCGGCCCTGCTCGTAGAGCGCGTGGCCGGTCTCGTGCAGCACGCCCATCAGCGCGCTGGTGAAGTCGGCCTCGTCGTAGCGGGTGGTGATGCGGACGTCGTTGTCGGCGCCGCCGCAGAACGGATGCGTCGAGACGTCGAGCCGGCCGCGCGCGAAGTCGAAGCCGAGCGCTTCCATCATCCGTAATCCGAGCGCGCGCTGCTTCTCGACCGGGAACGGACCGTCGAGCGCCGGCAGGGCCGGGCGGCGGGCCTGCGCGGCGAGCGCTTCCTCGGTGAAGCCCGGCAGGAAGGACGCGAGGTCGTCGAAAGCCACATCGATCGCAGCCGAGCGGCCGCCGGGCTCGTAGTCGTTGAGCAGCGCGTCGTAGGGCGAGAGCCCGAGCTTCTCGCCCTTGGCGCGGCCGATCTCGCGCTGGAGCACCAGCACCTGGGTCAGAAGCGGCAGCAGGGACTTGAAGTCGCTGTCTGCGCGCGCCTGCCGCCAGGCCATCTCGCAGGCCGACGTCGCCTTGCTGGAGGCGGCGACGAGGTCGGAGGGCAGGGCGGTCTCGACCGTCCAGATCCGGCGAATCTCGCGCAGGTTCGCGCGTTCCCAGGCCCCGAGGCCGTCGTCGGCCTCGGCCTCGTCGAGCCAGTCGCCAAGGCGTGCGTCCACCAGCATGCCGTGCTTCAGCACTTCGAGCTGCGCCACGCTCTCGGCGCGCGTCTCCGCCGCGCCCTTTGGCATCACCGCGGCGTGGTCCCAGTGCAGCACCCCGAGCGCGTTCGAGAGCGCAGAGATGCGGCCGAAATGGGCGGCGAGTTCGGCGTAGGCGGTCATGGGCGGCTTTCGAGGCGGTTCGGAGTCGGGTTGGCTGTGCAGCGCCGATGTGGCGACGGCGCCGGTCGTCGCGCAAGGCTTCTCGCTAAACCCGGCGCATCTGACCCGCTCGACGAAGCGTCGAATGTCACCGCCCGATCCCGAGCGCCTTCATGCGCGAGGCCAGCGTCGTGGGCTTCAGTCCGAGCCGTTCGGCGGCCCCGCCGGGACCGGAGACCTTGCCGCCTGCCGCGGAGAGCGCGGCGCGGATGCTGGCGGCGTCGCGGGCGCGTCGGGCCTCCTCGGTGAGGATGCCGTCGGGGCCCGCCGCGGGCGCCGCGCTCGTTTGCGGCGCGCGGGCGCCGGCCTCGGGCAGGTCGATGCGGAGCCGGCCGTCGCGGGCGAGGATGGCGCCGCGCTCGATCACGTTCTCCAGCTCGCGGACGTTGCCCGGCCAGTCGTAGGCCACGAGCCGGCGCATGTCGCGTTCGCTCAGAGACAGCGCCGCCGCCTGCGGCTGGCGCTTCAGCGCGTGGAGCGCGAGCGCCGGCACGTCCTCCGCCCGCTCGCGCAGGGGTGCGGAGTGGATCGGAAAAACGTTGAGTCGGAAATACAGGTCGCGGCGGAAGGCTCCCCGACGCACCTCGGCGTCGAGGTCGCGGTTGGTGGCGGCGATGACCCGCACGTCGACGGCGCGGGTGCGCTCCTCGCCGACGCGCTCGACCTGTCCCTCCTGCAGCACGCGCAGCAGCTTCGCCTGCTGCTCCAGCGGGATCTCTCCCACCTCGTCCAGGAACAGCGTCCCGCCATCCGCGAGCTCGAAGCGGCCGACGCGGTCGCGCAGCGCGCCGGTGAAGGCGCCGCGGGCGTGGCCGAAGAATTCGCTTTCGAACAGCTCGCGCGGAATCGCCCCGCAGTTCACCCGGATCATCGGCCGTTCCGACCGGGCGCTCGCCTCGTGGATCGCGCGGGCGATCAGCTCCTTGCCTGTGCCGCTCTCCCCGGTGATCAGCACGGTGGCGTCGGTGGGCGCGACAAGATCGATCTGGCGCAGCACGGTCTCGATCGCCGCGCTCGCGCCGATGATGCCGCGGTGGCGGCCCTCGCGCCGGATCTCCTCCTGCAGATAGGCGTTCTCGAGCTCCAGCCGCTCGCGCAGGGATTCGACTTCGGCGAGCGCGGCGCGGAGCTTCTCCTCGGCGCGGCGCCGCTCGCCGATGTCGCGGAACACCACCACCGCCCCGACGAGGCTGCCGCGGTCGCGGATCGGGGTCGAGGTGTACTCGACCCAGAGCGGCGTCCCGTCCTTCTTCCAGAACACCTCGTCGGAGACCTGATGCACCGCGCCGTCCTTGAAGGCGGCGTAGATCGGGCAGTCGTGATGCGGATAGTGCGCGCCGTCGGGGTGCTTGTGGTGCACGGTCGCGTGCATGTTGCGGCCGACCAGCTCCTCGGCGCGCCAGCCCAGCATCCGCTCGGCGGCGGGGTTTAGGAAGGTCGTCGTTCCCTCCGCGTTGACGCCGTAGACGCCTTCGCCGGCGGCCTTGAGGATGAGCTGGTTCTCGCGCTCGACCTCCTGGAAGAAGCGCTCCACCCGACGCCACTCGGCGATGCCGTCGCGGATGTAGAGGTCGGCCTCGGCGTTGGCGTCGCGGCGGCGTCGCTCGTCGAGATCGGCGAGCGTCAGCAGCAGCTCCGGGCCCTCGCCGAGGCGGACCCCGACATATTCGAGCCGCAGCGCCCGTCCGCCGGCGTCGGGGCTGAGCGAGCGCGTCCAGTGCCGGCCGAGCGTCAGCACCGCGTCGGTGAACACCACGAGCGCCGGCCGCTGGCCCGGGTGCAGGCCTGCGAAAGAGGCGCCGACGAGCCCCGCCCGCGGGCGCCCCAGCAGCCGGCCGGCTGCGGCGTTGGCGTCGACGATCCGGTCGGCGAAGGGATCGACGATCAGGGCCGCGTCGGCGGCCTCGTCGAAGGCGAGCGCTTCAAGCGGCTTTCGGGAGGAAGCGGCGTAGATCACGACATATCGTAAGCGGAGTGACGAGATATCGTCATTTACGACATGTCGTGATCCGCGTTGCAAGCCGCGGCTTCAAGAGAATGCGAAAGCCGCCGGCGCGCAGCCGTTTGGCATGCGGCGTGCAAGAGAGGCGTCGATCTTTCTTGGAGCCTGCGCCGATGACCACCTTCGACGATCCGTTCGACGCCCGTCACCGCCTGACGCCGGGCTGCTCCTGCGGCCGCCACGGCAGCGAGGCCGAGCACATGGCCGCCTCGGCGGTCGCCGGCGACGCGCAGACGTCGCGGGTGGTGGAGAGCGCCGTGATGCGGGCGCTGTTCCCCGAGGACGCCACCCGCCGCGCGTTCCTGACGGCGGTGGGCGCCGGGACCGCGATCGCCGCCGTCAACGCGCTGTTCCCGCTGGCGACCGCGACCGACGTCTTCGCGCAGGGTCTGAAGCCGGAGAAGACCGACCTCAAGGTCGGCTTCATCCCGATCACCTGCGCCACGCCGATCATCATGGCGGCGCCGATGGGCTTCTACGAGAAGCAGGGCCTCAAGGTGGAGGTGGTGAAGACCGCGGGCTGGGCGGTCATCCGCGACAAGGCGATCAACAAGGAATACGACGCGGCGCACATGCTCTCGCCGATGCCGCTCGCCATCTCCATGGGCGTCGGCTCGAACCCGATTCCGTGGTCCGCGCCGGCGATCGAGAACGTCAATGGCCAGGCGATCACGCTGGCCATGAAGCACAAGGACAGACGCGATCCGAAGACGTGGGCGGGCATGAAGTTCGCCGTGCCCTTCGACTACTCCATGCACAACTACCTGCTGCGCTACTACCTCGCCGAGGCCGGCCTCGACCCGGACAAGGACGTGCAGATCCGCGCCGTGCCGCCGCCCGAGATGGTCGCCAACCTGCGCGCCGACAACATCGACGGCTTCCTCGCGCCCGACCCCGTGAACCAGCGCGCGGTCTATGACGGCGTCGGCTTCATCCACCTGCTGTCGAAGGAGATGTGGGAGGGCCACCCCTGCTGCGTGTTCTCGGCCTCGAAGCAGTTCGTCACCGAGATGCCGGGCACCTACCAGGCGCTGCTGAAGGCGATCATCGAGGCGACCGCCTACGCGCAGAAGGCCGAGCACCGCAAGGAGATCGCTGCCGCGATCGCGCCGACCAACTACCTCAACCAGCCGGTGACGGTGGTGGAGCAGGTGCTGACCGGCACCTTCGCCGACGGCCTCGGCGGCGTGAAGAAGGACGCCGACCGCATCGCCTTCGATCCGTTCCCCTGGGAGAGTTTCGCGGTCTGGATCCTCACCCAGATGAAGCGCTGGGGCCAGATCAAGGGCGACGTCGACTACCAGAAGGTCGCGAAGGAGGTGTTCCTCGCCACCGACGCGACCAAGCTGATGGCGGAGGCGGGGCTTACGCCGCCGCAGTCGACCACCAAGACCTTTTCGGTCATGGGCAAGACGTTCGACCCGTCGAAGCCGGACGAGTACGTCGCTTCCTTCGCGATCAAGCGGGGCTGAGCGATGAGCGGCTCCCTCTCCCTCCGCGCAGGACTGCTGTCGATTCTGATCTTCGCCGTGTTCATCGGCGCGTGGCAGTTCGCCACGCTGCCCTCCGGCGGAGCCGCGGGCGATGTCGATCCGGAATACGCCGCTCTCGTCTCGGGCGCGGCGGCGCAGGGGGCGAAGAGCGCGTTCCCGACGCCGGCGGACGTCGCGGGCGTGATCTGGGGCCATCTCAAGGACCCGTTCTACGTTCGCGGCGCGAACGATCAGGGCGTCGGCGTCCAGCTCGCCTATTCGCTCGGCCGCGTGCTGCTCGGCTACCTGCTCGCGGCCGCGGTCGCGATCCCGCTCGGCTTCCTGATCGGCATGTCGCCGCTGGTCTACCGCGCGCTCGATCCCTTCATCCAGGTGCTGAAGCCGATCTCGCCGCTCGCCTGGATGCCGCTCGCGCTCTACACGATCAAGGATTCCGGCATCTCCGCGATCTTCGTCATCTTCATCTGCTCGCTGTGGCCGATGCTGATCAACACCGCCTTCGGCGTCGCGAGCGTGCGGAAGGAATGGCTCAACGTGGCCGCGACGCTGGAGGTTGGGGCGCTGCGGAAAGCGTTCCTCGTCATCCTGCCGGCGGCGGCGCCGACCATTATGACCGGCATGCGGATCTCGATCGGCATCGCCTGGCTCGTGATCGTCGCGGCCGAGATGCTCGTGGGCGGCACCGGCATCGGCTACTTCGTCTGGAACGAGTGGAACAACCTCTCGATCGGCAACATCATCACCGCGATCCTGCTGATCGGCCTCGTCGGCATGGCGCTCGACGTCGCGCTCGGCCGCGCCGCGCGGCTCGTGGCCTACCGGGAGTGAGCGAGATGACGAAGCCTCTCATCTCCATCGAGGCGCTGGCGCGCCGCTATCCCGCCCGTGGCGGCGGTGAGACCACGATCTTCGAGAATGTCTGGCTGCCGATCCAGAAGGGCGAGTTCGTCTGCCTGATTGGGCATTCCGGCTGCGGCAAGACCACGATCCTCAACGTGCTCGCCGGCCTCGACCAGCCCTCCGGCGGCGCGGTGATCGTCGACGGGCGCGAGATTTCGGGGCCGAGCCTCGACCGCGCCGTGATCTTCCAGGGCCACTCGCTGCTGCCGTGGATGACCGTCATCGGCAACATCGCCTTCGCGGTGACCTCTCGCCATCCCGACTGGGACCGGGAGAAGGTGCGGGCGCACTGCCAGAAGTACATCGACGTCGTGCATCTCACCGGCTCGGAGCACAAGAAGCCGGCGGAGCTCTCGGGCGGCATGAAGCAGCGCGTCGGCATCGCCCGCGCGCTCGCGATCGAGCCCAAGATGCTGCTGATGGACGAGCCGTTCTCCGCGCTCGACGCGCTCACCCGCGGCTCGCTGCAGGACGAGGTGCGCCGCATCTGCACCGAGACCGAGCAGACCGTGTTCATGATCACCCACGACATCGACGAGGCCATGCTGCTCGCCGACAAGATCGTGCTGATGACCAACGGGCCGGGCGCGAAGATCGCCGAGATCGTCGAGAACACGCTGCCGAAGGACCGGCGGCCCGCGACGATGCACAAGCACGCGAACTACTACGCGCTGCGCAATCACTTGCTGGATTTCCTCGTGACCCGCTCGAAGAACTTCGCCGCGGAGATCGAGGGCAAGGCCTACGACCCGCGCAAGCCGCCGGTCGTGCGCCCCGGCGCGAAGCCCGTCGGCGTCGAGACCCTCGCCGACGACGGCTCGCCGCGCTCCGCGGCGATCGCCTGACCGGTCCCGGCGGCGGGCCGCGCCGCCGGACCCTGACGACCTGACCTGACCACCATGACCACCACAGGAGCCGTGCGCCATGACCCGCGCCGAAGTGACCGAACTCGTCCTCACCGCCAAGCGCATGAAGGGCCTCACTTGGAAGCAGATCCACGAGAAGGTGTCCGTCTCGACCTCGCCGGTCGTGATCACGGCCGCGCTGCTCGGGCAGATGCGGCTCGAGCCGAACGAGGCGGAGAAGGCGGCGGAGCTGCTGGACCTGCCGGAGGAGGCGAAGATCATCCTGACCGAGATCCCCTATCGCGGATCGCTGCCGCAGGTGCCGCCCACCGATCCGGTCATCTACCGCTTCTACGAGCTGATCCAGGTCTACGGCACGACCTGGAAAGAACTGATCAACGAGGAGTTCGGCGACGGAATCATGTCCGCCATCGATTTCGACATGACGCTGGAGCGCCAGCCCGACCAAAAAGGCGATCGGGTGAAAATCGGCATGTCGGGCAAGTTCCTGAGCTACAAGCGATATTGATCGGCTAGACGTTAGTCTGAGCCTTCTGGTCTTATTATGGACTGGCGTTTGTCCTCCGCGCGGGCTTTGATCCGGTGGTCAAAGAACGCGCGGGGGGCGCACATGATCTCTTCTGGAACCAAGGCTGGGCTGGCGCTGGCGCTGGCTGTCGCGACGCCGGCCGCCGCCGGCACCGGAATGGCGGAGTTTTGGGGTTCGTTCAACTCGAACGGCACGGCGCGGACGGTGTCCGGCGTCGCAGCCGTTCAGAGGACCGCCGCCGGCAATTACCGGATCACGTTCCCGCGCGCGGTGACGACCTGTTCCTGGCAGGCGACCATCCTCGGCGCGACGCCGGGCATGCTCACCATCGCCACAGTGTCCGGGCAGCCGACGATGCTGAACGTACTGACGTTCGCTCCGAACGCCGCCGCCGCCGATCGGTTGTTCTCCATCCTGGTGAAGTGCCAGGACTGATCCGGCGAGCTGGCGATGGTCTATCTGACAAGCGGCGTCTCGGGGACGCCGCATCCGATCCGTTCGCTCGTTCTCTTGACGGTAAGCGCCTTCGTCGCCTGCGCCGCGCCGGCGCTCGCACAGGGGCCGAACGATCCGCCGGCCGCCGGCCGGGCCGCGCCGGCGCCCTCGACGAGCGATCGCGGCATGGCGCTGATGTCCGCCGTCGTCCGGTCCGACGGGACCCTCGTGCGAGCCGAGGGCGCTGAGTCCTCGGCCGTCGTCAGCGCGAGCCATCAGTACGAGGTGATCTTCGGCCGCGATGTGACAGCGTGCGCTTATTCCGTCGACGTTGGCGGCTGGGAGACCGCCGGCACGCCGCCGAGAGGCGTCGCCGCCGTCATCGGTCGAGCCGGAAATGTCAGAGGCGTGTTCGTCGAGACATTTAGCGTCGATGGGACGGCGCTGCCGCTTGGTTTCCATGTCCTCGTGTTCTGCGGCCGCTGACGCCGCTTCGAAAGGAGATCGTCCATGCCGATGCGCTTTGCCGCGACAGCCCTTCTGCTTGGCGCCGTCGTCGCGCCGGCGCTGGCGTCGGACCGGAACGATCCGCCGGCGCGCGCCAAAGCTTCGCCCACGCCATCCGCCTCCGACCTGGGCATGGCGCTGATGTCGGCCGCTGTGCGGATGGACGGCTCGCTGGTCCGTGGCGAGGGGGCGCAAAGCGCGGTCAACCTCGCCAAGGGCGCCTACGAGGTCTCTTTTGGTCGTGACATCACCAACTGCGCCCTCACGGCGACGATCGGCGTAGTCGAAGCCTTCGACACTCCCCCGTCGCTGTTCGCGGTGGTGTCGCCGCGAGCCGGCGACCCGAGCGCCGTGTTCCTCCGGATACTGGACGTCAACGGGACGCTGACGAACGGCCCGTTCCACCTGACGGTGTTCTGCGGCCGCTGACTGCCTCGCGAGCGCCACGATCTCGAACGGTTCTATTTTCCGTTGGCCGCGCTACCTTCGGCGTAAGACGGCGGGGCGCATGCGGCGTCGCGCCCGACCACGCGCGCGATGGCGGGGCGGAACATGAGACCACTTGTCGGCCAGGGCCGCATCCGCGAGCGCGGCGGCGCGGTCTCCCCGCCGGCGTCGATCACCTGGGGCGGCGGCGAGGTCACCTTCGACAGCCGGCGCTGGACCTGCGACGACGCCGAGATCGAATGGACGTCGCCGCATCATCTGATCGTGCTTACGGAGGCTGGCGGCACCGCGACGACGGAGGTTCGCGTCGACGGCGGCCGCGCCTATGACGGCCGCGACGCGCCGGGCGCGCTGAGCTTCATTCCCGCCGGCGCCTCCCGCTACGGCGCCTATCGTCGGGCGGACATGTCCTACGCCGCGATCTGGATCGCGCCGGAGACGATGGACCGGCTCGCCGGAAGGCCGTTCCGCGCGCCGGCCCCCTTCGTCAATGGCGAGGACCCCGTGGTCGCCGCCCTGCTCAGGGGCCTGCGGGACGACGCGGCCGCGGGCCTTGCGCCGTCGGCGGCCTACGCCGAGCACGCCGTCGCGCTGATGGCGATGCGGCTTGCTTCGCGCGAGGGCGCGAGGCCGGCCCCGCGCGAGGCCCCGGGCGGGCTGTCGCGCCGGGAGCTCGCCCGCATCGCCGACCATGTCGACGCCCATCTCGCCGAGGACGTATCGCTCGCCGATCTCGCCGCGCTGGCGCGCATGCCGGTCGATCGGTTCGCGCGCCGGTTCCGGGCCGCGACCGGGCTCGCGCCTTACGCCTACGTGCTGGAGCGTCGCGTGCGCGCCGCGGAGCGGATGCTGGCGGCGTCGGAGCTTTCGATCGCCGAGATCGCCTTCGCCCTCGGCTTCTCCAGCCAGAGCCACTTCACGACCGTCTTCCGCCGGCGCAACGGGGCGACCCCGCAGGCCTGGCGCCGCGCCGCAGCGCCCGGATCGTGAAACTGGCGCCGGAAAGCTGAAAGACGAAAGCAGCAGGGACCGCTTGAAATGACGACCGTTTCCGACTGCGCCCGGGATTTCGGGGGACACCGGCCGCAGGCGCTCCGAAGGAGGCCGCAGGCACGACATGACGACACCCCGCTTCCGCCCGTCGCGACGCGACGTCCTGGAGGGATCGACCACGGCGGCCGCATGCCTCGCGGCCGGGCTTTCCAGCCTCCCGGCGGCGCACGCCGCGCCTGCTCCATCTCCTGTCGCTGGGGGCGCTGACGTGCGGCTCACCGTCAACGGCGAGGCGCGCAGCCTCAGCCTCGATCCCCGGACCACGCTGCTCGACGCGCTGCGCGATCATCTCGACCTCACCGGCGCGAAGAAGGGCTGCGACCACGGCCAGTGCGGCGCCTGCACGGTGCTGGTCGGCGGCCGCCGCGTCGTCTCCTGCCTCACCCTCGCGGTGATGCACGAGGGCGACGAGGTCGTCACCGTCGAGGGCCTTGCGGCCGGCGACGACCTGCACCCGATGCAGGCCGCGTTTCTGGAGCGCGACGCCTTCCAGTGCGGCTTCTGCACGCCGGGCCAGATCTGCTCGGGCGTCGGCATGCTGGCGGAGGCGAAGGCCGGGTGGCCGAGCAACGTCTCGGGCGATCTGCTCGCGCGCGGCGACCTCGACGACGGCGAGATCCGCGAACGCATGAGCGGCAATCTCTGCCGCTGCGCCGCCTATCCCAACATCGTCGCCGCCATCCGCGACGTGAGCGAGGGAGGCGCGCTGTGACCCCCTTCACCTATGAGCGCGCGAGCGATCCGGCGGCCGCGGCGCGCGCCGTCGCCGCTCGCCCGGACGCGCGCTTCATCGCCGGCGGCACCAACCTCGTCGACCTGATGAAGCTCGGCGTCGAGCGGCCGGGCCATCTCGTGGACGTCTCGCGTCTGAAGCTCGACGCGATCGAGCCGACGCCCGAGGGCGGGCTGAAGATCGGCGCCCAAGTGAAGAACAGCGTCCTCGCGGGCGACGAACGGGTGCGCGAGCTCTATCCGCTGCTGTCGCGCGCGCTGCTCGCCGGGGCCTCCGGTCAGCTCCGCAACATGGCCTCGACCGGCGGCAACCTGCTCCAGCGCACCCGCTGCTTCTACTTCACCGACGTCTCCCAGCCCTGCAACAAGCGCGCGCCCGGCTCCGGCTGCGCCGCGCTTGGCGGCTTCAACCGGATCCACGCCGTGCTCGGCGCGACCGAGGCCTGCATCGCCACCAACCCCTCGGACATGGCTGTCGCGATGGCCGCGCTCGACGCCCGCGTCGAGACCGTGACGGGCGAGGGCGAACGCCGCGAGATTCCGCTCGGCGAACTCTACCGGGCGCCCGGAGAGGGGCCGGAGACCACGCTCGGCCATGGCGAGCTGATCACCGCGGTGCTGCTGCCGCCGCCGCCGCCGGGCCGTCAGGTCTACCGCAAGGTCCGCGACCGCGCGTCCTACGCCTTCGCGCTGGTCTCGGTCGCGGCGGTGGTCGACGCCGCCGACGGCCGCGTCCGCGGCGGAAGGCTCGCGCTTGGCGGCGTCGCGCACAAGCCGTGGCGGGTGGAGGAGGCCGAGCGCCTGTTCGACGGCGGCGCCGAGACGCGTCTGTTCGACCGGATCGCGGAGGCGGCGCTTTCCGGCGCCCGCGGCTACGGCCACAACGATTTCAAGATCGATCTCGCCCGGCGCGCGATCCGGCGCACGCTCGCCGACGCCGCCGGCGTCTCGTGAGGGCCGCGACATGACCACCTTGAGCCCGGCCAAAGGCCCGATCGGCGAGCCGCTGGACCGCGTCGACGGCCGCCTGAAGGTCACCGGCGCCGCGCGCTACGCCGCCGAGCGCAAACCGTCCGCGCCGCCGCTTCACGGCGTCATCGTCGGCGCGACCGTCGCCAAGGGCCGCGTCACGGCGATCGACGCCGCGGCGGCGGAGGCCGCGCCCGGCGTCCGGCTGGTGATGACCCACCGGAACGCGCCGAAGCAGCCTGAGTTCGGCCCGGCGCGCATCGCCGGAAACCGCTTCCAGCGCGCGCGGCCCTTCCTAGGCGACGACCGCGTGCGGCACTGGGGCGAGCCTGTCGCCTTCGTGGTGGCCGACACCTTCGAGCAGGCCCGCGCCGCCGCCGATCTCGTGAAGGTCACCTACGATGCGGAGCCGCATGCGATCGGGCTCGAGGAGCATCTTCGCGAGGCCTACGCGCCCGAGACCATCAATGTCGGCATGCCGACCGACACCGAGGTCGGGGACTTCGAGGCCGCTTTCGCGGCCGCTCCCGTGAAAGTGGACGAGACCTATCATGTCGCCCAGCAGCACCACATGGCGATCGAGCCCCATGCGGCGGTGGCGGAGTGGGACGGCGACGAACTGACCGTCTTCACCGCGAGCCAGACGATCGCCAACACGCGCGCCAGCCTCGCGGCGACGCTCGGGATTGACAGGGAGAAGCTGCGCGTCGTCAGCTCCTACATCGGCGGCGGATTTGGTGGAAAGCTTGGCATGCGCGCCGAGACCGCGCTCGCCGCTTTCGCCGCGAAGGCGCTCTCGCGGCCGGTGAAGGCGGTCCAGACGCGCCGCCAGACCTTCTACACTGTGGGGCACCGGCCGGAGGCGATCCAGCGGGTGCGGCTCTCGGCGACGCGGGATGGCCGGCTGACGGGCGTCTCGCACGAGGTCTGGATGCAGAGTTCGCCCGTCGAGGAGTTCGCCGAGCAGACCGCGTCCTCGACCCGCGCGCTCTATGGCGCGCCGGCGATCCTGACGCGGCACCGCCTCGTCAATCTCGACATGCAGGGCGGCGAGCCGGTGCGCGCGCCGGGCGAGGCCCCGGGCTTGCTGGCGCTCGAGAGCGCGATCGACGAGCTTTGCTACAAGCTCGGCATGGACCCGGTCGCGTTCCGCATCCTGAACGACACCCAGATCGATCCGGAGAAGAAGAAGCCGTTCTCGTCCCGCCATCTCGTGGAGTGTCTGCGGGAGGGCGCGGCGCGCTTCGGCTGGGCGGACCGGCCGAAGGCCCCGCGTGAGCGGCGCGAGGGAGCGAAGCTGATCGGCTACGGCGTCTCCGCCGCGATCCGGCCGAACTACATCGGGCCGTGCGCGGCTCATGTCCGCGTCGCCGAGGACCGCAGCGTCGTCGTGCGCACCGACATGACCGACATCGGCACCGGCACCTACACGATCCTGACGCAGGTCGCGGCCGAGACGCTCGGCGTCCCGCTGTCGGCGGTCACCGTGGAGCTCGGCGACAGCCGCTTTCCCGTCAGTCCCGGCTCCGGCGGCTCCTGGGGCGCGGCGAGTTCGGCCTCCGCGGTCCACGACGCCTGCCTGAAGGTGAAGGCCGAGATGGCGCGCACCGACGAGGCGCGGGTGTTCGAGGCGACAGGCTCGGTCAAGGGCATGCGCGACACCCAGGCCTACAAGGACTTCTCGCAATACTGCTTCGGCGCGCATTTCGCCGAGGTCGAGGTGGACGAAGACACTGGTGAGATCCGGATGCGGCGCATGCTCGGCGCGTTCGCGGCGGGCCGAATCCTCAACGCCAAGACCGCGCGCTCGCAGATGGTCGGCGGCATGATCTGGGGCGTGTCCTCGGCGCTGTTCGAGGAGGCGGTGAACGACCCGCGCACCGGCCACATCGTCAACGGCGACCTCGCGGAGTACCACGTCGCGGCCCATGCCGACGCGGCCAATGTCGACGCCTTTTTCATCGACGAACACGATGAACGCGCGAACGCGCTGGGCGCGAAGGGCGTGGGCGAGCTCGGCATCTGCGGGGCGGGCGCGGCGCTTGCGAACGCGGTGTTCAATGCGACCGGGGTGAGGGCGCGCCGGTTCCCGATCACTCTCGATCAGGTCATCGCGGGCGTCTGAGCCGGGTTCTCCAGGGATCGCCCGACTTCTGACGCATGCTGGCCGGCGCGCTCAGCCGCCGGAGACGCGCGGCTGAGCGGGGCCGATCAGCGCCTCGTCATAGATCACGCCGCGGCGCTTCGGCCGCGTCAGCGGGCTCGGGATCGGCGCGTTGCCGTTCACGAGGTCGATCCCGGAGTAGATGTCGCCGGCGACCTGGAGCGTCAGGCGCTCCTCGTCGCGCTTGCGGACGTCGGCGACGATCTCCGCGGCCTCCTCCTCGGGCACGTCGAGCCCGATCAGAACCGCCTCGCCGAAGGCCATGGCGGATTCGAAGGTCTCGCGAAGCTGGTAGTCGACGCCGCTCCGGATCAGGTCGATGGCGTGGCCGCGGTCGTAGGCGCGGACGTAGAGCTGCGCCTGCGAGAATTCGTGACGGGCGAGATCGGCGATCTTGCTCGCGGTCTGCCGACCGTCGGCGCAGACGACGATGGCGCGGGCCTCGCCGGCCCCGGAGGTGCGCAGCACGTCGAGCCGGGTTCCGTCGCCGTAGTAGACCTTGAAGCCGAATTCGGCCGCGGCCTCGATCATCTCGACATCGAGCTCGATGATCGAGACGTCGAAGCCGCGCGCCAGCAGCGGCTGGCTGACCATCTGTCCGAACCGTCCGAAACCGACGATCAGCACCGAGCCGGTGAGGCCGTCCGCCCGCTCGACATTGTCGAGCGAGGTCTCCGGGCGCGGCGGCATCAGCCGCTTCAGCGCGATCGCGGTGAACGGGGTCAGCGCCATGGAGATGATCACCGCGGCGGTGAACACCGCGTTCTCGCGCGCGTCCATCACGCCGGACGCCGTGGCTGCGGCGTAGAGCACGAAGGCGAACTCGCCGCCCTGTGCGAACAGGGCGGTGCGGTCCACCGCCTCGCGCCAGTTGGAGCCGAACAGGCGCGCGACCACGAAGATGCCGGCGGCCTTGACCGCCACGAAGCCCACGACCGCGGCGGCGACCATCCCCCAGTTGGCGGCGATCGCGGGCAGGTCGAGCGACATGCCGACGGCGAGGAAGAACAGGCCGAGCAGGATGCCGCGGAACGGCTCGATGTCGGCTTCGAGCTGGTGGCGGAAGGTCGACTCCGACAGCATCACGCCGGCGAGGAAGGCGCCCATGGCCATCGACAGTCCGCCGATGTCCATCAACAGAGCCGAGCCCAGCACCACCAGCAGGGCGGCGGCCGTCATCACCTCGCGCGCTTTGGACCGGGCGAGGATCTTGAACATGGGGTTGAGCAGATAGCGGCCGGCCACGACCAGCCCGATGATCGCGGCCAGGGCGATCGCGACGCCGGTGAGGCGCGAGCCCCCCGCGTGCGTCTCCTGCGGCGCGAGGAAGGCGACGATCGCGAGCAGCGGCACGATCGCGAGGTCCTCCAGCAGCAGGATCGAGACCGCCTTCTGGCCCGCCGGCGTCGAGGTGTCGCCGCGTTCGTCCAGCATCTGCATCACGACGGCGGTGGAGGAGAGCACGAAGCCCATGCCGGCGACGAAGGCCACGGGCGCCGACAGTCCGGCCAGAATGCCAGCGAAGGTCAGCAGCGCGCCGCAGACCGCCACCTGCGCCAGGCCGAGGCCGAAGATCTCGCGTCTCAGCCCCCAGAGGCGCGAGGGCTGCATCTCGAGCCCGATGATGAACAGCAGCATGATGACGCCGAACTCGGCGACGTGGAGCACCGAGGCCGGATCCGGGAACAGGCCGATCGCGAACGGACCGATGACGATGCCGGCCGCGAAATAGCCGAGCACCGAGCCGAGGCCGAGCCTTCGGAAGATCGGCACCGCCACCACGCCGGCGCCGAGCAGCGCCACCACCTGAACCAGTTCGTTCGATCCGCCTTCCGCCGCCATTCCGCGTCTCCCGCCGTCCCGCTCACCGTCTGGCCGTACCCCATGCGGGCCCGGCGCGCCACTTCGCCCCGCCGGTCAGGCGGCGAGCGTCTGCTCCACGGCGAGCGCCCGCGCCAGGAAGCTTGCGTCGTCGTAGCGGCGGCCGACGAGCTGCACGCCGATCGGCGCCGGGGCCTCCGTGCGCACGGGGATGGTCACGCAGGGCGTTCCGAGCGCGCTCCAGAGCTTGTTGAAGACCGGCGATCCCGTGAAGTCGAGACCGATCGGCGCCGGTCCCGGCGCGCTGAAGGTCAACAGCAGGTCGAAGGTCCCTCCGAGCGCGTCCATCTCGGCGCGCGCTCCGTTCATTTGCGCGAGCGCCGCCGCGTGGACCGCGGCGGAGACGGCGAGCCCCTCCGCGATCAGGCGGGAGAACGAGGCGCTGATGCGCTCCGGCGCGGTCGACTGTTCGAAAGCGGTCGCGAGCGCCGCCTCGCGCGCCATGATGGTCCAGTGCGCGGCGTCGAGTTCATCGAAGGAGGCCGGCGGCGTGATCTCCTCGACCGCGTGGCCGGCCTTCGCCAGCGTCTCCGCGGCGCCGAGCACCGCGGCCTGGGCTTCCGGCGAGGCCTCGCCCCAGTTCGCGCCGCGCACGAGGCCGACGCGCAAGCGGTTCGCCACGGGCTGGAGCGGGGCGCCGTCGCCGCCAAGCAGCAGGTCGCAGAGCAGGGCGCAGTCGTCGACCGCGCGGCCGAACAGGCCGACGGTGTCGAAGCTCGGCGCCAGCGGCTTCATGCCGGCGGTCGGCAGCAGGCCGAAGCTCGGCTTGAAGCCCACGATCCCGCAAAACGAGGCGGGGCGGATGACGGAGCCGGCCGTCTGCGTGCCGATTCCGGCCGGCGTCATGCCGGCCGCCACCGCCGCGGCCGATCCGGAGGACGAGCCGCCGGGGGTGCGGGCCGGATCGCGCGGATTGCGCGTCGGGCCCGGATGAGCCATCGCGAATTCGGTCGTGACGGTCTTGCCGACGAGGCTCGCGCCGAGCGCCCTCAGTCTGGCCGCGACCGCGGCGTCCGTCTTCGGCCGCCAGCCGGCGTAGATCGGCGAGCCGTAGGTCGTCGGCATGTCGGCGCTGTCGAAGATGTCCTTGAGCGCGACGGGAAGGCCCGCGAGCGGCAGGCCGGCGCGGCCGGGGAGGGCGTCGCGCGCATGGTCGAGGTCGAGATGCGCGAAGGCCCTGATCTCGGGCTCGCGCGCCTCGATCGCGGCGGCGCAGGCGTCGAACGCCTCCGTGGCCGTGATGTCCCCGCGCGCGATCCTGGCGAGCGTGTCGCGCAACGGCGTGTCGGTCATGAGCGGCGGTCCCCGGCGTGAATGATTCCTGACGCCGGGAGTTTAGCGGGCGCCGACCGTCTGCGGGACGCGGTCAATCGTCATGACGCGTCCGTGAACGCCGCGACGGGGACGGCGGCCTCAGCGGGCGTCCCGGAGCAGCCGCGCGACCGTCGGCGCGAAGTAGGTCAGCACGCCGTCCGCGCCGGCGCGCTTGAAGGCCAGAAGGCTTTCGAGCATCGCAGCTTCGCCGTCGATCCAGCCGTTCTTCGCGGCGGCCTGGATCATCGCGTACTCGCCGGAGACCTGATAGGCGAAGGTCGGCAGCCGGAAGCGCTCCTTGAGGCGCCACACCACGTCCAGATAGGGCAGGCCCGGCTTCACCATCAGCATGTCGGCGCCCTCGGCGACATCGAGCTCGGCCTCGCGCAGCGCCTCGTCGCCGTTGGCCGGGTCCATCTGGTAGGTCTTCTTGTCGCCCGTCAGCGCCTTGCGGGTGCCGATCGCGTCGCGGAACGGGCCGTAGAAGGCGGAGGCGTACTTCGCGGCGTAGGACATGATCTGGACGTCGGTGCGCCCGGCGTCGTCGAGCGCGGCGCGGATCGCTCCGACGCGGCCGTCCATCATGTCGGAAGGCGCGATCACGTCGGCGCCGGCGTCCGCCTGCGCCATCGCCTGCCGCACCAGCACCGCGACGGTGGCGTCGTTCAGGATGCGGTCGCCCTTCATCAGCCCGTCATGACCGTGGCTGGTGTAGGGGTCGAGCGCGGCGTCGGTGATCAGGCCGATCTGCGGGACCTCGCGCTTCAGCGCGCGCAGCGCCCGGCAGGTGAGGTTGTCCGGATTGATCGCCTCGGAGCCCGCAGGGTCGCGAAGGTCCGGGTCGGTGTAGGGGAACAGCGCGATCGCGGGGATGCCGAGCTCCGCCGCGGTCTCCGCCTCGCGCACCGCCTGGTCGACGGTGAGGCGCTCGACCCCCGGCATGGCGGACACCGGCTCGCGGCGATCGTCGCCGTCGATCAGGAAGATCGGCCAAATAAGGTCGTTCACGCTGATCGCGTTCTCGCGCACCAGCCGGCGCGACCAGTCGGCGCCGCGGCTGCGGCGCGGGCGGCGGGTGAGGTCGAGGGCGCCGTCCTCGAGGCGGATGTCCATGCCCCGCGCGCGGAGGCTTCCGATCGTTTCGTGCATGCTGACGTCTCCGTCCGGTCGGCGGCGGGGGCTTGCAGCCGGACTGCCGTCCCCGCTCGTTGACGGCGTTATAGCACTCTGGAGGCCTTCCAGAGAGAGCCCGGAGCGTTTTCCGTTCGGTCAAATCGTCATAGCGGCGCCGATTTGCGCGCAGGGGCCAGTTCGCGGACATTGGCGCTCCGCCGACTCGCGCGGCGCCGGCCTGGCTTCGTCCGCGCCGCCGCGCTCTCCGAGACACCGACCGAGGAGCGCGCCCGTGTCCCCCGCCGCCCGCGCCTGCCGCAGTCCGGACGCCCGGACCCCGTGAACGACAGCGACGACCTTGCGCCGATCTCGCTGAAGGAGACCCGGCTGCGCGGCTCCTCCGCCGCGCGGCCCTGGGAGTGGCGGCTGTTCGCGTTCATCCGCGTGCTCGCGGTCGTCCAGTTCGCGAAGGGGCTCGCGCACTGGACGGCGCTGATCGGCGTGGGCGGCGAGCCGTTCGCGGACGTCTCCACCGCCCGGCGCGTGGGGACGGTGTTCTTCGCCGTCGCCGATCTGGTGGCGGCCGTCGGGCTCTGGCTCGGCGCCGCCTGGGGAGCCGTGATCTGGTTGCTGACCGCGACGGCGCAGATCCTGTTCGCGGCCTTCGCCGGCGGCTCGATCTCCGGCCACTGGGCGGTCACCGCCTTCGAGGCGGCGGCGATCGTGACCTATCTCGCGCTCTCCCTCGCCGCGAAACGCGAAGAGCGCTGAGCGCCTGCGCGTCCTTCGCGCCGAGTCTTCGGCCGGTCGTCCCAAGTCCATGGTCAGCATTTTTTCACCATGGCTCCCCCGCGAATTCAGGGCTGTCTGCAATTCTTCAGACATCGGAAGGACAAATCAAAATCTATTTACGTTTGTCCTGGTAACGGCTCATTGACGAAGCGCGGCAACGCTTTGTTCAGTCTGAGAAATAAAGACAAATTTCAGCAAGTCATTTAAACGCATTTTCACTTCCGACGCCTAGATTGAGGTCAAAGGGGCGCGGAACAGGACGACGCCCCAAGATCAAATGGCATACGGGAAGGCGTCAGATATGAAGAACCTCGCGCGCACCACCGAGAAGCCGGCCGCCGACCCCCGTCAGGTGGAGGTTCGCCCGCTTTACCTTGAGGCGCTGACGCTGGTGGAGCGGCTGCATCGCCGCCTGCTGGACGTCATCAAGGACGAGTTCGACCGCCGGGGCCGCTCCGACATCAACAGCGTCCAGGCGCTGCTGCTGTACAACATCGGCGACAGCGAACTGACCGCCGGCGAGCTGCGCACCCGCGGCTACTATCTCGGCTCGAATGTCTCGTACAATCTGAAGAAGCTCGTCGAGATGGGCTTCCTGCACCACCAGCGCTCCCGCATGGACCGCCGCTCGGTGCGCATCAGCCTCACCGAGCAGGGCCGCGAGATCCACAACATCGTGGAAGAGCTCTACGCCAAGCACATCCGCACCATCGAGCAGGTGGGCGGCGTGAACGCCGAGGACTTCCGCACCCTGAACGTGGCGCTGGTCCGTCTCGAGCGCTTCTGGACCGATCAGATCCGCTTCCGCCTCTGATCGCGTCGTGCGGTCGGCCGCGAGCGCCTGACGCGGAGTCCGTGGATCGGAGAGCGCGCTCTCCGATCCGTCGATTCGGAAGAATCTCGAATCCGTTAAGCGTTTGATGACGTCCTTGGGGCCTTTCTGAATAAAGACGGCCGGCGTTGCGCGAAGCCCACAGCGCTTGGGGCTGCAGCGGACGCGGATCGGCCGGCGTGTGGCGTTTGGCGTGGACTGGCGTATGCGTATGGCGTTCCTGACCCGGGCGAGGCTTGCCGCCGCCGTCCTTCTGCCCCTGGCCCTCGCGGGCTGCGGACATGTCGGCAAGCCGACGAACGTCCGCCTGACGGCCCGCGAATGCATGGCGCGGGCGATGTATTTCGAGTCGAACCGCTCGAGCGACGACGGCATGCTCGCGGTCGGCACCGTGGTGATGAACCGCGTCGAGTCCGGCAAATATCCGCGCACGGTTTGCGGCGTGGTGGGCCAGCCCCGCCAGTTCGCGCCCGGCGTGCTGACCCGACCGATGACCGACAGCGGCAAGCCGCGCGCCTTCCGGATGGCGGACGCGGTGCTGCGCGGCGCCCGCAACCCGCGCGTCGGCTCGAAGTCGATGTTCTTCCACACCGCCGGCTACAAGTTTCCGTACCGGAACATGCACTATGTCGCGATCGCCGGGGGCAACGCTTTCTACGAGAAGCGCCGTCCCGGCCCCGGCATCATGATCGCGAGCCAGGAATCGATCGCGTCGGCGGAACGCGTCCGCATGGCCTCGATCGAGCCGGAGACGCCGGTCGCCGTGGTCCGCGAACCGGTCCGAATCGAGCGCCGACAGGCGCGCCCGGCGCCGGTCGCGGAGCGCCGTATCCAAGTCGCCGACGCGCGCCCGCTGCCGCCCTACGAAGCGCCGCGTCGCCGCGAGGAACCGCGGCCGGAGCGCGGCCACCCCCGCGACGAGATCGTGCGCTACGACGGCTACGCCGAGCCGTTGTCGCAGGCCGGCATGCGCGAGACCTACGGCGAGCCCCGCCGGGTCGCCTCGAACGAGTACGACAGGCCGCGTGAGCCGCGTCGGATCGAGGCCGTCGAGCCGGTCATGGCCTCCGCGGTTCCGCCGCGTCCGGCGATCCGCTCCGCGCCCCGCTCGATCGAGGATCTGATCGCCGAAGGCGGTCGCTGACCGCGGCGTCCCGCGCGTCGCCGTAGCCATTTCCCACAAAAGACGGGGTCGCGGATCGCCGATCCGCGGCCCCCTCTTTTGTCATGGAGCATGAGGGGCTTCGCGCGCTCCAGCGGGCGGACGGGCGAGGATTTTTCCCATCGCCTTTGAATTGTTTTGCTTCTTAAGCGAGGCGGTCTTGCGCCTAAAGTGGCAGGGGGCTAAGCCTCGCCCGACGGCTGCGGCGATCCGCTGCAGCGCAGCAACGGACCTGCGCGGTTGGCGGCGTTAAGATCGCTGCGCGCGGACCCCGCTTCAGACGTGGAGGTCGACGTCGCGATGACGGATCTGCTCGCGGATTATCTGCCGCTCGTGATCTTCCTCGGCGTTTCGCTGCTGATCGGCGTCGCGCTGCTTGCGTCGCCATTTTTTCTGGCATACCAGAACCCAGACCCTGAGAAGCTGTCCGCCTACGAGTGCGGCTTCAACGCTTTCGACGACGCGCGGATGAAGTTCGACGTCCGGTTCTATCTGGTCGCGATCCTCTTCATCATCTTCGACCTCGAGGTGGCCTTCCTGTTCCCCTGGGCCGTCGCGTTCAAGGAGGTCGGCGTCTTCGGGTTCTGGTCGATGATGGCGTTCCTCGGCGTGCTGACGATCGGCTTCATCTACGAGTGGCGCAAAGGGGCGCTGGAATGGGATTGAGCCAGAACCCGTCCGACACGCTGGTCGCGCCCGCCCCGAAGGGACTGGTCGACGCCTCCGGCAGGCCGCTCGGACATGACGACCGCTTCTTCGGCGAGCTGAACGCGGAGCTGTCCGACAAGGGCTTCCTCGTCACCTCGACGGAGGACCTCATCAACTGGGCCCGCACCGGCTCGCTGATGTGGATGACCTTTGGCTTGGCGTGCTGCGCCGTAGAGATGATGCAGGTCTCGATGCCGCGCTACGACGTGGAGCGCTTCGGCTTCGCGCCGCGCGCGAGCCCGCGGCAGTCCGACGTCATGATCGTCGCCGGCACGCTGACCAACAAGATGGCTCCGGCGCTGCGCAAGGTCTACGACCAGATGCCGGAGCCGCGCTACGTCATCTCCATGGGCTCCTGCGCCAACGGCGGCGGCTACTATCACTATTCCTACGCCGTGGTGCGCGGCTGCGACCGGGTGGTGCCGGTGGACGTCTACGTGCCGGGCTGCCCGCCGACGGCCGAGGCGCTGCTCTACGGCGTGCTGCTGCTGCAGAAGAAGATTCGCCGCATCGGCACGATCGAGCGGTGAGGAGGACGCGATGAGCACCTCTCCCCACGACGTTCTGGAAACGCTCGCGGCCCATGTCGCGGCCGGTCTCGGCTCCGCGCTGACCTCCGCCTCGGTGGCGTATGGCGAGCTGACGCTCAAGGTCGAGGCGCGCGACATCGTCGAGGTCGTGACCTTCCTGCGCGACGACCCCGAATGCCGGTTCGTGTGCTTCGTCGACGTCGCGGGCGTGGATTGGCCTGCGCGCGAGAAGCGTTTCGACGTGGTCTATCATCTGGTGTCGCCGGTGAAGAACCTGCGCGTCCGGGTGAAGGTCGAGGCCGACGACGTGACGCCGGTGCCGTCGATCACAGGCGTTTTCCCCGGCGCGCTGTGGTTCGAGCGCGAGGCCTACGACCTCTATGGCGTGCTGTTCTCGGACCATCCGGACCTGCGCCGCCTGCTCACCGATTACGGGTTCGACGGCCACCCCCTCCGCAAGGACTTCCCCACCACCGGCTTCGTCGAGGTGCGCTGGGACGACGAGGCCAAGCGCGTGGTTTACGAGCCTGTCCGGCTCAACCAGGAGTTCCGCAACTTCGACTTCCTGTCGCCCTGGGAAGGCACGGAATACGTGCTGCCCGGCGACGAGAAGGCCAAGGCGAACTGAGGTCGGGCGATGGCTGAGCCAGGCGGAAGGTCGGGAGGCTGTCTGTGCGGCGCGGCGCGCTTCACGGCGCGGCCGCTGGCGCTGGAGATCGACGCGTGCCACTGCGGCAACTGCCGCAAATGGAGCGGCGGCGTGTTTCTCGGCGTGCCGTCCTGCGACGTCGCCTTCGAGGACGACGCGGCCGTCGCGGCCTACGCCTCGTCGGAGTACGGCGAGCGCGTGTTCTGCAAGACCTGCGGCTCAAGCCTGATGTGGCGGATGCAGGACCGCAGCGCGACCGCCGTGGCGCTGCAGGCCTTCGACGACACGGACGGGTTTGTGTTCGCGGAAGAGATATTCATAGACGCGAAGCCGTCGCTCTACGCCTTCTCGAACGACACTCGCAAACTGACCGGCCCTGAGTTCTTCGCTCGCTGGGCCGCGGCGCAGGAGCAGGCCGGTGGCTGAAGCCGAGATCCGGAACTTCACGATCAACTTCGGCCCGCAGCACCCTGCGGCGCATGGCGTTCTGCGTCTCGTGCTCGAGCTCGACGGCGAGGTGGTGGAGCGCGTCGACCCGCATATCGGGCTGCTCCACCGCGGCACCGAGAAGCTGATCGAGACCAAGACCTACCTGCAGGCGATGCCCTATTTCGACCGGCTCGACTACGTCGCGCCGATGAACCAGGAGCACGCCTTCTGCCTCGCCACTGAGCGGCTGCTCGGCGTCGAGATCCCGATGCGCGCGCAGCTCATCCGGGTGCTCTATTCCGAGATCGGCCGCATCCTCAGCCATCTCCTCAACGTCACCACGCAGGCCATGGACGTGGGCGCGCTCACCCCGCCGCTGTGGGGCTTCGAGGAGCGCGAGAAGCTGATGGTGTTCTATGAGCGCGCCTCGGGCTCGCGCATGCACGCGGCCTATTTCCGGCCGGGCGGGGTGCATCAGGACCTGCCGGATCAGCTCGTCGAGGACATCGACCGCTGGTGCGTCGGCTTCTACAAGGCGCTCGACGACATCGACGCGCTGCTGACCGAGAACCGCATCTTCAAGCAGCGCAACGTCGACATCGGCGTGGTGCCGTTGCACGAGGCCTGGGAGTGGGGCTTCTCCGGCGTCATGGTGCGCGGCTCGGGCGCGGCCTGGGACCTGCGCAAGTCGCAGCCCTATGAGTGCTACGCCGACCTCGATTTCGACATTCCGATCGGCAAGAACGGCGACTGCTACGACCGCTATCTCATCCGCATGGAAGAGATGCGGCAGGCGACGCGCATCATGCAGCAGTGCTGCGCGCGCCTGAAGACCGAGAAGGGCCCGATCGCGACCCTCGACGGCAAGGTGGCGCCGCCGAAGCGCGGCCAGATGAAGCGCTCGATGGAGGCGCTCATCCATCACTTCAAGCTCTACACCGAGGGCTACCGGGTGCCGGAGGGCGAGGTCTACGCCGCCGTCGAGGCGCCCAAGGGCGAGTTCGGCGTCTATCTGGTCTCGAACGGCGACAATAAGCCGTACCGCTGCAAGATCCGCGCGCCCGGCTTCGCGCATCTCTCCGCCATGGACCACATGTGCCGCGGCAACATGCTGGCCGACGTCTCCGCGATCCTCGGCTCGCTCGACATCGTGTTCGGCGAGGTGGACCGGTGACGCTCGTCCTTCGCTCAACCGTCATGCCCGCCTTCGCGGGCATCCACGACTTCCTCAAGCCGCGACGCCTTCAAGTCGTGGATACCCGGACTGCGTCCGGGCATGACGTCGAGGGAACTGTCTAAGATGTCCGTCCGTCGTCTCGCCGAGGTCCAGCCCGCCGATTTCGCCTTCACGCAGGACAACCTGCACTGGGCGGAAGGGCAGATCGCCAAGTATCCGGAAGGGCGCCAGGCCTCGGCGGTGATCCCGCTGCTGTGGCGCGCGCAGGAGCAGCACGGCGGCTGGCTGCCCGAGCCCGCGATCCGGCGCGTCGCCGAGATGCTCGGCATGCCGGTGATCCGCGTGATGGAGGTCGCGACCTTCTACACGATGTTCAACCTGAAGCCGGTCGGCGAGCACTTCGTCCAGCTCTGCGGCACCACCCCTTGCGCGCTGCGCGGGGCGGAACGGCTGAAGGACGTCTGCCGGAAGCTCATCGGCGACCAGAACCACGTCACCGACGATGGCAAGCTGTCCTGGCTCGAGGTCGAGTGCCTCGGTGCCTGCTCTAACGCGCCGATGGTCCAGATCAACTTCGACTATTACGAGGACCTGACCCCGGAGAGCTTCGAAGCGCTGCTCGAGGACCTGCGGGCAGGCCGTCCCGTGAAGACCGGGTCGCAGACCGGCCGGTCGTGCTCCGCGCCTTTCGGCGGCGACACCTCGCTGACTGACGAAAGCCTTTACGACGGTTCCGTCGTCGGCTCGTGGAAGAGCCGCTTCAGCGACGAGCCGAAGGGCGACGCGACCGAGCCGGACAGCGCGGGACGCCCCGCCGAGGGCGCGCGCCCGGAGGCTCAGGCCGCGAAGGGCAAGGGCGACGCCGACGGCGCCGCCGACGGAAAGGCGAAGGACGCGGCGCCGGTTCAGGCGCGCACCAGCGACCGCAGCCGTCGCGAGGGCCAGCCCGCCTGGAACAGCGGCGCCGCCGAGGGCCAGATCAAGCGCGAGGCGCAGCCTTCCGGTGACGGGACGCCGTCCTCCGCAAAGCCGTCCGAGAAGGGAGCGTGACGCTATGCTGACCGATCGCGACCGCATCTTCACCAATCTCAACGGCCGCCGCGGCGCCGACCTCGAGAGCGCGCTCAAGCGCGGCGCCTGGGACGAGACCAAGTTCCTGCTCGAAAAGGGCCGGGACTGGATCGTCGCGGAGATGAAGACGTCCGGCCTGCGCGGCCGGGGCGGGGCGGGCTTCCCGACGGGCCTCAAGTGGTCCTTCATGCCGAAGCCGCAGGAAGGCCGCCCGCACTACCTCGTCGTGAACGCCGACGAGTCCGAGCCGGGCACCTGCAAGGACCGGGAGATCATGCGGAACGACCCGCATCTCCTGATCGAGGGCTGCCTGATCGCGTCCTTCGCAATGCACGCCCACGCCTGCTACATCTACATCCGCGGCGAGTACGTCCGCGAGCGCGAGGCGCTGCAGCGCGCGGTGGACGAGGCCTATGCGGCAAATCTCGTCGGACCGAACAACAAGCACGGCTATCCCTTCGACATCTACGTCCACCACGGCGCGGGCGCCTACATCTGCGGCGAGGAGACGGCCCTTCTCGAAAGCCTCGAAGGCAAGAAGGGCATGCCGCGGCTGAAGCCTCCGTTCCCGGCGAACATGGGCCTCTACGGCTGCCCGACGACGGTGAACAACGTCGAGTCGATCGCGGTCGCGGGCACGATCCTGCGCCGCGGCGGGGCCTGGTTCGCCGGCATCGGCAAGCCCAACAACACCGGCACCAAGCTGTTCTCGATCTCCGGCCACGTCGAGCGGCCGTGCAACGTCGAGGAGGAGATGGGCATCTCCTTCCGCGAGCTGGTCGAGAAGCACTGCGGCGGCGTCCGCGGCGGCTGGGACAACCTCTACGCGGTCATTCCCGGCGGCTCGTCGGTGCCGGTGCTGCCCGAGCACCAGTGCCAGGACCTGTCGATGGACTTCGACACCCTGCGCAACCTGCGCTCGGGCCTCGGCACCGCGGCCGTGATCGTCATGGACAAGTCCACCGACATCGTCCGCGCCATCGCCCGCATCTCGCACTTCTACAAGCACGAGAGCTGCGGCCAGTGCACGCCGTGCCGCGAGGGCACTGGCTGGATGTGGCGCGTGCTGGAGCGCATGGCGGTCGGCCGCGCGGAGAAGCGTGAGATCGACATGCTGCTGGAAGTGTCCACGCAGGTCGAAGGCCACACGATCTGCGCCCTCGGCGACGCCGCGGCATGGCCGGTGCAAGGCCTGATCCGGCACTACCGCCACGAAATCGAAAAGCGCATCGACGACTACGCCGCCAACCCCGCCACGCGGGATTACGCGATGGCGGCGGAGTGAGGACGATGGCCGACGAACCCGACAACATCGTGCTGACCTACCTGCGCCGGATTGACCAGAAGCTTGACCGCGTGACCGACGACGTGGGCGATCTCAAGGTTCGCGTGACAGCGGTCGAAGAAGGGATCGCTGGCGTGAACCGTCGTCTGGACCGGCTGGATCAGCGGGTCGACCGGATCGAGCGCCGGCTCGATCTTTTCGACATGCCGCACTGAGGTGACGAGATGACCAAGATCATCGTCGACGGCGCCGAGGTCGACGTCCCGGCCGAATACACCATCCTGCAGGCCTGCGAGGCGGCGGGCGCGGAGATTCCGCGCTTCTGCTACCACGAGCGGCTCTCGATCGCCGGCAACTGCCGCATGTGCCTCGTCGAGGTGAAGGGCGGGCCGCCCAAGCCGGTGGCCTCCTGCGCCATGGGCGTGCGCGACCTGCGCCCCGGCCCGAACGGCGAGCCGCCGGTCGTCTCCACCCGCTCGCCGATGGTGAAAAAGGCGCGCGAGGGGGTGATGGAGTTCCTGCTCATCAACCACCCGCTGGACTGCCCCATCTGCGACCAGGGCGGTGAGTGCGACCTGCAGGACCAGGCCATGGCCTATGGCGTCTCGGGCTCGCGCTTCCACGAGAACAAGCGCGCGGTCGAGGACAAGTACATCGGCCCGCTCGTGAAGACGACGATGACGCGCTGCATCCACTGCACGCGCTGCGTCCGCTTCGTGGCGGAGGTCGCCGGCGTGTCCGAGATGGGCGCGATCGGCCGCGGCGAGGACATGGAGATCACGACCTATCTCGAGCACGCGATGTCGTCGGAGCTGCAGGGCAACGTGATCGACCTGTGCCCGGTCGGCGCGCTGACCTCGAAGCCCTACGCCTTTCAGGCGCGCCCGTGGGAGCTCTCGAAGACCGAGTCCATCGACGTGATGGACGCGCTCGGCTCGGCGATCCGGGTCGACGCCCGCGGCCGCGAGGTCATGCGCATCCTGCCGCGTGTGAACGAGGACGTGAATGAGGAGTGGATCTCCGACAAGACCCGCTTCATCTGGGACGGACTGCGGACCCAGCGGCTCGACCGGCCTTACGTGCGTGAGAACGGCCGCCTGCGCCCCGCCTCCTGGCCGGAGGCGCTGGCCAAGGTCGCCGAGAAGGTCAAGGGCGCCGACAGGAGCCGCGTCGGCGCGATCGTCGGCGACCTGGCCGCCGTCGAAGAAATTTTCGCGCTCAAGGACCTGTTCGGTCGGCTCGGGGTGACGAACCTCGACTGCCGCCAGGACGGCTCGGCGCTCGATCCCGCGCTCGGCCGCGCGAGCTACCTGTTCAACGCGACGGTCGCCGGCGTCGACCGCGCGGACGCCATCCTGCTGATCGGAACCAACCCGCGGCTCGAGGCGCCGGTGCTGAACGCCCGCATCCGCAAGCGCTGGCGGCAGGGCGCTCTGCGCGTCGGCCTCGTCGGCGAGCGCGCGGACCTCACTTACGGCGCGGAGCATCTCGGCGCCGGGACCGGGAGCTTGATGGAACTGTTCGAAGGCAAGAGCGGCTTCGCCGACGTGCTGGCCGGCGCCGTCCGTCCGCTCGTGATCGTCGGCGCCGGCGCGCTGGCGCGGGCCGACGGCCTCGCCGTGCTCGCCGCCGCGGCGAAGCTCGCCTCCGGCGCGAACGTCGAGGCCGGCTGGAACGGCCTGTCGGTGTTGCACGCCGCGGCCTCGCGCGTCGGCGCGCTCGATCTCGGCTTCGTTCCGGGGGAGGGCGGGAAGACCGCGGCCGAGATGGCCGCTCCCGGCGGGCTCGACGTGGCGTTCCTGCTGGGCGCCGACGAGATCGACGTCGCTCCGGGCGCCTTCGTGGTCTATCTCGGCACCCACGGCGATCGCGGCGCGCACCGCGCCGACGTGATCCTGCCCGGCGCCGCCTATGTGGAGAAATCTGGGACCTATGTGAACACGGAAGGCCGCGTGCAGGTCGCGAACCGCGCCACCTTCCCACCCGGCGAAGGCCGCGAGGACTGGGCGATCCTGCGCGCGCTTTCCGACGCGCTCGGCGCCCGGCTGCCCTACGACTCGCTGGCGCAGCTCCGGGCCGCGCTCTACCGGGCGCACCCGCATTTCGCGGCCGTGGACCAGATCGCGGCCGGCGACCCGGCGGACCTCGCGGCGCTCGCCTCTCGCGGCGGCGCGCTGTCGGGCGACGCCTTCGTCAACGCGGTCCCGGACTTCCACCTGACGAACCCGATCGCGCGCGCCTCCGCCATCATGGCCGAGATGAGCGCGCTGAAGCGCGGTTCGCTGGCGCAGGCTGCGGAGTAAGTCGTGGAAACGTTCCTCCAGGTCCTGCTGATCCTGCTCCAGAGCGTGGCGCTGCTCGTCGCGCTGCTGGTGTTCATCGCCTACATCCTGCTGGCCGACCGCAAGGTCTGGGCGGCGGTGCAGCTCCGCCGCGGGCCCAACGTTGTCGGTCCGTTCGGCCTGCTGCAGTCCTTCGCCGACCTGCTGAAGTTCGTGCTGAAGGAGCCGGTGATCCCGTCGAGCGCGAACAAGGGCGTGTTCCTGCTCGCGCCGCTCGTCACTTGCTTCCTCGCGCTCGCCGCATGGGCGGTGATCCCGCTCGCCGACGGCTGGGCGATCGCCGACCTCAATGTCGGCATCCTCTATGTGTTCGCGATCTCGTCGCTCGGCGTCTACGGCGTCATCATGGGCGGCTGGGCGTCGAACTCGAAGTACCCCTTCCTCGGCGCGCTGCGCTCGGCCGCGCAGATGGTGTCCTACGAGGTCTCGATCGGCTTCGTGATCATCTGCGTGCTGCTCTGCGTCGGCTCGCTCAACCTCTCCGACATCGTGCGCGCGCAGGACACCGCAGCCGGCGTCTTCGGCTGGTACTGGCTGCCGCTGTTCCCGATGTTCGTGGTGTTCTTCATCTCGGCGCTCGCCGAGACCAACCGCCCGCCCTTCGACCTTCCGGAAGCGGAGTCCGAGCTCGTCGCCGGCTTCATGACCGAGTACGGCTCGACGCCCTATCTGCTGTTCATGCTCGGCGAGTACGTGGCGATCATGACCATGTGCGCGCTGACGACGATCCTGTTCCTCGGCGGCTGGCTGTCTCCGATCCCGTTCGCGCCCTTCACCTGGATCCCGGGCGTGATCTGGTTCGTGGCCAAGATGTGCCTGGTGTTCTTCATGTTCGCCATGGTGAAGGCCTTCGTGCCCCGCTACCGCTATGACCAGCTCATGCGGCTCGGCTGGAAGGTGTTCCTGCCGATCTCGCTCGCCATGGTCGTGATCGTGGCCGGCGTGCTGCAGTTCACGGGCTGGGCGCCGTGAGCGCCGTTCTGGCCTGCATCCTCGGGGCCGTTGCCGGCGTCGCCGTCGGTCTTGGCGGCGCGCGGTTCGGCCTGCCGATCGCGCTCCGGAGCCAGAAGGCTGCGGCGGAAGCGGGACGTCTGCGTGCGCCGTTCGGGGATCCTGTCCAGCTCGAGCGGATCACTCGGCTCGTCTACCGGTACCTTGTCCCGCTGGTGTTCGGCGGGGTTGGGGGGGTGATCGGTTATTCGATCTGGGCTGGACGCGCTGCGGGATGAGCCCCGGCGCGGCCGGGGGCCTTCTTGGCGCGCTCGTGGGCGCCGTTCTTGGCTGGCTCGGCGCGAAGGCGATCAACGCCGGGCTCGACCGGCAGATGGAAAAGGCGTCCTCCGAGGACGCCGCGAAATTCACGACGGTCCGCCGGCTCGCCGGTCCGATCGTCATCGTCACGACGATCGTGGAGATCGCGGTCGTGGGCTACGTGGCGGCGGAATTGCTGGCGGGCTGATGACGGCTCGCAAACGAAACGAGGGTTGAGATGCGGCTCGATCAAGCGGCCCGCTCGCTGTTCCTGAAGGAGTTCGTGTCGGCGTTCTTTCTGTCGATGCGCTATTTCTTCCGGCCGAAGGCGACCATCAACTACCCCTTCGAGAAGGGCGCGATTTCGCCGCGCTTCCGGGGGGAGCACGCCCTGCGCCGCTACCCCAACGGCGAAGAGCGCTGCATCGCGTGCAAGCTGTGCGAGGCGATCTGCCCGGCGCAGGCCATCACCATCGAGGCGGGCCCGCGCCGCAACGACGGCACGCGCCGCACGACCCGCTACGACATCGACATGGTGAAGTGCATCTACTGCGGCTTCTGCCAGGAGGCGTGTCCCGTGGACGCCATCGTCGAGGGGCCGAACTTCGAGTTCGCGACCGAGACCCGCGAGGAGCTCTACTACGACAAGGAGCGCCTGCTCGCGAACGGCGACCGCTGGGAGCGCGAGATCGCCCGCCGCATCGCGCTCGACGCGCCGTATCGGTGAGGCCCGCACGATGACCCGCCGCACTGAACTTCCGCGCAAGGACCTTCGCGCATGAGCCTCGCCCCGCTGTTCTTCTACCTGTTCGCGGGCGTGACCGTCGCTTCCGCCTTCATGGTGATCTCGTCGAAGAACCCCGTGCATTCGGTGCTGTTCCTGATCCTCGCCTTCGTGAACGCGGCCGGCCTGTTCGTGCTGATGGGGGCCGAGTTCCTCGCGATGATCCTCGTGGTCGTCTATGTCGGCGCGGTCGCGGTGCTGTTCATGTTCGTGACCATGATGCTGGACGTCGACTTCGCCGAACTGCGGGACGGCTTCCTGCAGTACCTGCCGGTCGGCGCGCTGGTGGGCCTGATCGTTCTGGCCGAGCTGGTGCTGGTGGTCGGGACCTGGGGCGCGGGCGGCGCGCCGCAGACCGTGGTCGCGAAGGCGCCGATCCCGGACGACATCACCAACGCCGAGGCGCTCGGCCGCGTGCTCTACACCGAGCACCTTCTGCTGTTCCAGGCGGCCGGCCTCGTGCTGCTCACCGCCATGATCGGCGCGATCGTGCTGACGCTGCGCGAACGCCGCGCCGGCGTGAAGCGGCAGGATATCGCGACCCAGGTGGCGCGGGGGCCCGCGACCGCGATCGAGGTCGTCAAGGTGCGGCCGGGGCAGGGCCTTTCGGAGACGGGGGTCTGACCATGGCGATCGGTCTCGGGCATTACCTCACGGTCGCGGCGATCCTGTTCACGCTCGGCGTGCTCGGCATCTTCCTCAACCGCAAGAACGTCATCGTCATCCTGATGTCGGTCGAGCTCATCTTGCTCGCCGTGAACATCAACCTGGTGGCGTTCTCCACCCACATCGGCGACCTCAAGGGCCAGGTGTTCGCGCTGTTCGTGCTCACGGTCGCTGCGGCCGAAGCCGCGATCGGCCTCGCCATCCTCGTCGTCTACTTCCGCAACCGCGGCACGATCGCGGTCGAAGACATCAACCGGATGAAGGGGTGAGGGGCTTCCAGGCTCCGACGGACCGCTGATGTACCATCTGATCGTCTTTCTCCCCCTTCTCGGCGCGATCCTCGCCGGTGTCATCGCGCTCGCCGGCGCCCGCAAGCGCCATCCCGGTGCCGTCGGTCCCGTCGACGCGTTCCACCACGCGCACGACCACGGCTCCCATGGCCACGCCGCGCATCATGACGCGCACGGCCACGGCGCCCACGCCCACGACGACCACGGGCATGACGACCACGGCCATGGCCCGGTCGAGCCGGCGGCGCAGGGGTCGCGCCTCGCTGAGCTGGTCACCACCGGCCTGCTGATGGTCTCGGCGCTGCTGTCGTGGATCGCCTTCATCGACGTCGGGCTGTCGGGCAACGACGCCCATGTCACCGTGCTGCGCTGGATCTCCTCGGGCAGCCTCGCGATCGACTGGGCGTTCCGCGTCGACACGCTGACGGCCGTCATGCTGGTGGTCGTGACGTCGGTCTCGGCGCTCGTGCACCTCTATTCGATCGGCTACATGCACGAGGATCCGCATCGTCCGCGGTTCTTCGGCTACCTCTCGCTCTTCACCTTCATGATGCTCATGCTGGTGACGGCGGACAACCTCGTGCAGCTGTTCTTCGGCTGGGAGGGCGTCGGCCTCGCGAGCTACCTGCTGATCGGCTTCTGGTACCAGAAGCCCTCCGCGAACGCTGCCGCCATCAAGGCCTTCGTCGTCAACCGCGTCGGCGATTTCGGCTTCCTGCTCGGCATCTTCGCGACCTATGTCGTGTTCGACAGCGTCCAGTTCGCGACCATCTTCGCGGACGTTCCCGGCGCCGCGGACAAGTCGATCCATTTCCTCGGCCACGACTGGCACGCGCTGACCGTGATCGGGCTGCTGCTGTTCATGGGCGCGATGGGCAAGTCGGCCCAGCTCGGCCTGCACACGTGGCTGCCGGACGCGATGGAGGGCCCGACGCCGGTCTCCGCGCTGATCCACGCCGCCACCATGGTGACGGCGGGCATCGTGCTGGTGGCGCGCATGTCGCCGATCTACGAGCACGCGCCGGACGCGCTGACCGTCATCACCTATGTGGGCGCCACCACCGCGATCTTCGCAGCGACCGTCGGCCTGGTGCAGAACGACATCAAGCGCGTGATCGCCTACTCCACCTGCTCGCAGCTCGGCTACATGTTCGTCGCGCTCGGCGTCGGGGCCTATGGCGTCGCGGTGTTCCACCTGTTCACGCACGCCTTCTTCAAGGCGCTGCTGTTCCTCGGGAGCGGCTCGGTCATCCACGCGATGCACCACGAGCAGGACATGCGGAAGATGGGCGGACTGCGCCGGCTGATCCCGCTGACCTACTGGATGATGGTGATCGGCACGCTGGCGCTGACCGGCTTCCCGCTGACCGCCGGCTATTTCTCGAAGGACGCGGTGATCGAGGCGGCCTACGCGGCGCATACGAGCGCGGGCATGTACGCCTTCACGCTCACCGTGCTCGCGGCGCTGCTGACCTCGTTCTACTCGTGGCGCCTGATCTTCCTGACGTTCCACGGCGAGCCGCGCGCGTCGCTCGAGACCATGAGCCACGTGCACGAGAGCCCGCGCGTGATGACGGTGCCGCTGCTGGTGCTGGGCGTCGGCGCGCTGTTCGCGGGCCTCGTGTTCAAGTCGCGCTTCATCGGCGACAAGCACGACGCGTTCTGGAACGGCGCTCTGTTCGTGGGCGAGCACAACGAGATCCTGCACCACATGCACGAGGTGCCCGGCTGGGTGATCTGGTCGCCCTTCGTGATGATGGTGATCGGCTTCGGGCTCGCCTGGCTGCTCTACATCCGCAGCCCGCACATCCCCGCCGCGATCGCCCAGCGGCACCGGATGCTCTACGAGTTCCTGCTCAACAAGTGGTACTTCGACGAGCTTTACGACCTCATCTTCACGCGTCCCGCGAAGTGGATCGGCCGCTTCCTCTGGAAGACCGGCGACGTACGGATCATCGACGGCCTCGGGCCGGACGGCGTTTCCGCTCGGGTGATCGACGTTACTAACCGCGTCGTCCGCCTGCAGACCGGCTACGTCTACCACTACGCCTTCGCGATGCTGATCGGCGTCGCGGCCCTGTTCACCTGGTTCCTGATGCGGGGGCTGTGAGGCTATGACCGGCTGGCCCATCCTCTCGCTGCTGACGTTCCTGCCGCTCGTCGGCGTGTTCTTCCTGCTGGTGATCCGCGGGAACGACGAGGCGAGCCTCCGCAACGTCAAGCATGTCGCGCTCTGGACGACGGTGGTGAATTTCGTCGTCTCGCTCGTGCTGTGGGCGAAGTTCGACTACGCCGCGCCCGGCTTCCAGTTCGTGGAGCAGGCCGAATGGCTCGGCGGCTCGATCACCTACAAGCTCGGCGTGGACGGCATCTCGGCGCCCTTCGTGGTGCTGACCGCCTTCCTGATGCCGTTCTGCATCCTGGCGTCCTGGACCTCCATCACCCACCGGGTGAAGGAGTACATGATCGCCTTCCTGGTGCTCGAGACGCTCATGATCGGCGTGTTCTGCGCGCTCGACATGGTGCTGTTCTACCTGTTCTTCGAAGCCGGCCTGATCCCGATGTTCCTCATCATCGGCATCTGGGGCGGCCCGCGCCGGGTCTACGCGAGCTTCAAGTTCTTCCTCTACACGCTGCTCGGCTCGCTGCTGATGCTGGTCGGCATCCTTGCGATGTACGGGACGGCCGGCACCACCGACATCGTGGCGCTGCTCGCCTACAAGTTCCCGGCCGACATGCAGTGGTGGCTGTGGCTCGGCTTCTTCGCCTCCTTCGCGGTGAAGATGCCGATGTGGCCGGTGCACACCTGGCTGCCGGACGCCCATGTGGAGGCGCCGACCGCGGGCTCCGTCATCCTTGCCGGCATCCTGCTGAAGATGGGCGGCTACGGCTTCCTGCGCTTCTCGCTTCCCATGTTCCCGCTGGCGTCGGAGTATTTCGCGCCCTTCGTGTTCGCGCTCTCCGTCGTAGCCATCATCTACACCTCGCTGGTGGCGCTGATGCAGGAGGACGTGAAGAAGCTCATCGCCTACTCCTCGGTGGCGCATATGGGCTTCGTCACCATGGGCATCTTCGCGCTGAACGAGCAGGGCGTGCAGGGCGCGGTGTTCCAGATGATCAGCCACGGCGTCGTGTCCGGCGCGCTGTTCCTCTGCGTCGGCGTGGTCTACGACCGGCTGCACACCCGCGAGATCAAGGCCTTCGGCGGCCTTGTGAACCGCATGCCGTGGTACGCAGCGGCCTTCCTCGTCTTCACCATGGCGAATGTGGGCCTGCCCGGCACATCGGGCTTCGTGGGCGAGTTCCTGACGCTGATGGGCGCGTTCCGCGCCAACACCTGGGTCGCGCTGTTCGCCACCACCGGCGTCATCCTGTCGGCGGGCTACGCGCTCTGGCTCTATCGCCGCGTGGTGCTGGGCCCCCTCGACAAGCCGGACCTCGCCGCGATCCCGGACCTGTCCCGCAAGGAGGTCGTGCTGCTCGCGCCGCTCATCGCGCTGACGATCCTGTTCGGCGTGTGGCCGGCGCCGGTGATCGACTTCTCCGCCGCCTCCATCGACGGCCTGCTGCAGCAGACGACCGCCGCCATCGAAAGCGCCGGCAAGGCCGCCGCGTTGGTGGGGCGGTGATGCGGCGTCGGATGCAAGAAGGCCCAGCCATCTTCTCAACGTCATGCCCGCGCCTTCGCGCGGGTATCCCCGACTTCGGGCGGCGCTTGACATTCAAGTCGTGGATACCCGGCTTCGCCGGGCATGACGGCGCGCGTGTTCCGACGCGCCAGCGAAACTTCGATCAAGGCTGCTGACCATGGACGCCACCTTGCCCTCGCTCGCGCCCGCGTTGCCGGAGATCATCCTTGCGGTCGGAGCGCTCGCCCTCGTGCTGGTCGGCGCGGTGATGGGCGACCGCTCCACACGGCTGGTGAACGCGCTTGCGCTCGCGCTGCTCGCCGCGGCGGGCGTAGCGGTGACGATCGCTCCGGACGCCGTGACGTTCAGCGGCGGCTTCGTGCTCGACGGCTTCGCCCGCTTCATGAAGCTCGTGGCGCTCATCGGCGCCTTCGCGGCGCTGCTGCTGTCGTTCGACTACATGGAGCGGCTCAAGTTCGCCCGCTTCGAATACGCCATCCTCGTCGTGCTCGCGACGCTTGGCATGATGCTGATGATCTCGGCGCACGACCTGATCGCGCTCTATCTCGGCCTAGAGCTGCAGTCGCTCGCGCTCTACGTCATCGCCGCCATCAACCGCGACGACGTGCGCTCCACCGAGGCCGGCCTGAAGTACTTCGTGCTCGGCGCGCTGTCGTCGGGCATGCTGCTCTACGGCGCTTCGCTGGTCTACGGCTCCACCGGCGCGGTCGGCTTCGCAGACATCGCCGAGGCGCTGAAGTCGGGCGAGGCCTCGCTCGGGCTGATCTTCGGCGTGGTGTTTTTGATCTCCGGCTTCGCCTTCAAGGTCTCGGCCGTGCCGTTCCATATGTGGACGCCGGACGTCTACGAGGGCGCGCCGACGCCGATCACCGCCTTCTTCGCCTCCGCCACCAAGGTCGCGGCCATGGCGATGTTCGTGCGCGTGATCATGGAGGCGTTCCCCTCGGTCACGACCGAGTGGCGGCAGGTGGTGGTGTTCGTGGCGATCGCCTCGATGGCGCTCGGCTCCTTCGCCGCGATCGGCCAGACGAACTTCAAGCGCCTGATGGCCTATTCCTCGATCGGCCACATGGGCTACGCGCTGGTCGGTCTCGCCGCCGGCACGCCCGAGGGCGTGCGCGGCGTCATGATCTATCTCGCGATCTACGTCGCGATGACGCTTGGCGCCTTCGCCTGCATCCTGTCGATGCGGCTGAAGGACGGCTCCTACCTGGAGAACGTCTCCGACCTCGCGGGCCTTTCGCGGACCAAGCCCGCCATGGCCTTCGTGCTGGCGATGATCCTGTTCTCGCTCGCCGGCATTCCGCCGTTCGCGGGCTTCTTCGCCAAGTTCTACGTGTTCTACGCCGCGGTGAACGCCGGGCTCTATCCGCTGGCGGTTGCGGGCTTCGTGCTCTCGGTGGTGGGCGCCTTCTACTATCTGCGCATCGTCAAGATCATTTACTTCGACGAGCCAACCGTCGCCTTCGAACCGATGACGCTCGGGGCGCGGGCGGTGCTGACGGTCGCGGGCGGCTTCACGCTGCTCTACTTCGTCTATCCCGGCCCGCTCACCGCCGCCGCGTCCGCAGCCGCCCAGTCGCTGTTCTGAGCGTGGAGCCGGGCTTCGCCCTCGGCTCCCGGGCCGTCGCGGCCGGCTGCGCGCTTCAGGCCTACGACACGGTCGGTTCGACCAACGCCGAGGCCATGGGCCTCGCGCGCGAGGGCAGGGGGCCGGTCTGGGTCGTCGCCCGCGCGCAGACCGCCGGCCGCGGCCGGCGCGGACGGACGTGGTCCACCGGCCGCGGCAATCTCGCGGCGAGCTTCGGCGTCACGCTTGGCGTGTCCCCGTCGGTCGCGGCCACCCTCGGATTCGTCGCCGGACTCGCGCTCGAGCAGGCGCTGCGCGCCGTCGCCCCCTCACTCGCCTTGCCCACGACGAGGCCTGAGCTGAAATGGCCGAACGACGTGATCGTCGACGGCGCCAAGCTCGCCGGCATCCTGCTCGAGGCCGACGTCTCGACGCCCGGGCGGGTGAACGTGGTCGTCGGCGTCGGCGTCAATGTGGCGGTGGCGCCCGAAGGCCTGCCCTATTCGGCGGTCTCGCTGAGCGGCCGAGGGGACGTCGCCACGGCGGAACAGCTTTTCGTCGCGTTGACGGACGCCTTCGCGGCGTGGTTCGAGACATGGGACGAAGGGCGCGGCTTCGCGCAGGTGCGAAAAGGCTGGATGGCGCGGGCCGCGGGGCTCGGCTCGGCGGTCTCGGTGGACCTCGGAGGCCGGGTCGCGCGCGGCGTGTTCGAAAAGATCGATGACGAGGGGCGGCTCGTGCTACGAGCCCCTGACGGGACGTCCGTCGCGATCGCGGCCGGCGAGGTGCATTTCGGAACCGCGGCGACGGTCCGGGAATAAGGGCGGGAATGGCGCAGGATCTGGTTTTCGTACCCCTCGGCGGCGTCGGGGAGATCGGCATGAACGCCGGCCTCTACGGGCTGGGCGAGGGTCGCAAGCGGCGTTGGCTGATGGTCGATTGCGGGGTGACCTTCGGCGACCCCGTCACCACGCCGGGCGTCGATCTGATCATGCCCGACATCCGCTTCGCGAAGGCGCAAGGCGCGGCGATCGAGGCGATCATCCTCACCCACGCCCATGAGGATCATTACGGCGCTCTGCTGGACCTCTGGCCGCAGCTCAAATGCCCGGTCTACGCCACGCCCTTCGCGGCGGGCCTGCTGGACGCCAAGCGCGCCGCCGAGCGCGAGGCGCCGCGGATCGACGTGCGCGTGGTCGCGGAAGGTTCGCGCTTCAATGTCGGGCCGTTCGACGTCGAGCTGGTGCCGGTCGCCCATTCGATCCCCGAATCGACCGCGCTCGCGATCCGTACGCCGGTCGGCACGGTGGTGCACACCGGCGACTGGAAGATCGACCGCACGCCGGTGCTCGGCCGCCCGACCGACGAGGCGCGTTTCCGCGCGATCGGCGAGGAGGGCGTCGCCGCCATCGTCGGCGATTCCACCAACGCGCTGCGCGAGGGCATCTCGCGCTCGGAGTCCGAGGTGGCCGCGAGCCTCGCCGGGCTGATCAAGACCGCGCCCGGCCGCGTGGCGGTGACGACCTTCGCGTCCAATGTCGGACGCCTGCGCGCGGTCGCGGACGCTGCGCTCGCCGCCGACCGGCAGGTGGTGCTGGTCGGCCGCGCCATGGCGCGCGCGACCGAGGTCGCCCGCGAACTCGGCTACCTCGAAGGCATTCCGGACTTCCTGAGTCCCGACGCCTTCGGCTATCTGCCGCGCAACAAGGTGGTGGCGCTGATGACCGGCAGCCAGGGCGAGCCGCGCGCAGCGCTCGCCCGCGTCTCCGAGGGCGACCATCCCGAAGTAACCCTCGCCAAGGGCGACCGCGTGATCTTCTCGTCGCGCGCCATTCCCGGCAACGAGAAGGCGGTCGGCCGCATCATCAACAAGCTGATCGAGGGCGGCGCCGAGGTCATCACCGATCGCACCCATTTCGTGCATGTCTCCGGCCATCCGCGGCAGGAGGAGCTCGCCATGCTCTATGGCTGGCTCAAGCCGAAGGTGCTGGCGCCGGTGCATGGCGAGGAGATGCATCTCGACGGCCACGCCGATTTCGCCAAGTCGATCGGCGTGCCGAAGGTCGTGCGCATCCGCAACGGCGACGTGGTGCGGCTCGCGGGCGGTCCGACGGAGATCGTCGACGACGTCGTCAACGGGCGCATGCTCAAGGACGGCAAGGTGATGATCTTCGCCACCGAGCCGACCATCGGCGAGCGCCGCCGCCTCGCCTTCGCCGGCGTCGTCTCGATCGCGCTCGCCTTCGACGAGCGCGGGGATCTATCCGGCGACGTCTCCGTGCGCTTCGCCGGCCTGCCGCCGCGCGACGACGAGGGCACCTCCATGCCGGAGGTGCTGCGCGACACGGTGCTCGACTGCCTCGACAGCCTGCCGCGCCAGAAGCGCCGCGACCACGGCCTTGTAGAGAAGGCGATCGAGCGCGCGGTGCGCGGCGAGCTCCAGACGGTATGGGGCAAAAAGCCAATATGCCACGTCAGCGTGGTGGGGGTATGAGCGAGCGCTAGGAGCGCCCGCCGCCGCAGCGCGTCATCCCGGCCGAAGCGATGAGCGGAGAGCCGGGGGCCGCCCGTCGGCAGGCGCTTGATCCTGATCACGATCTCGGCTGTTCGCGGCTCCGCCGCTCCGCCGGGATGACGGAGCGAAGCAGATGATCGGCCGCCTGAACCATGTCGCCATCGCCGTGCCGGACCTCGCGGCCGCGACCGCGATCTATCGCGACACGCTCGGCGCCACGGTGACCGAGGCGACGCCGCAGCCGGACCATGGCGTGACGGTGGTGTTCATCGAGCTGCCCAACACCAAGATCGAGCTGCTTGAGCCGCTGGGCGAGGGCTCGCCGATTCAGGCCTTCCTCGACCGCGCGCCGGCCGGCGGCATCCATCACGTCTGCTACGAGGTCGACGACATCCTCGCCGCCCGCGACCGGCTGAAGGCGGAGGGCGCGCGCGTGCTCGGCTCCGGCGAGCCGAAGATCGGCGCCCATGGCAAGCCGGTGCTGTTCCTGCATCCGAAGGACATGCTCGGCACGCTGGTGGAGCTCGAGCAGGCGTGATCTTCCCGATCGTCAGCTGGGTCGCGATCTACTTCGTGATCTGGTGGATCGCGCTGTTCGCGACGCTCCCCTTCGCCGGCCGCAGCCAGGCGGAGGCCGGTGAGGTCGTGCCCGGCAGCGAGGCCGGCGCCCCGGCGCGCATGCCGCTGAAACGGCTTGTCCTGATCAACACCGTGGTCACGACGGTCGTGTTCCTGATCGTGATGTGGGTGCTGACGCAGGACCTGTTCAGCCTCGACGACGTGCCTCTGCTCCCGAAATACAAGGCGGTGTGAGGCGCGCGGGCTCGCTGCGCGCTGCCGGTCGACGTCCTGTCCGCACGAAGCCCGACGGCTTTCCGGCGCGGCTGAACGCGCCTTGCGCGGCGCCCCCGAAACAAGAAACGCCCCGAACGGCCGAACCGTCGAGGCGTTTCTGTTCGTCGAAGACGCGGGTTCCATCGTGTGAGAGCCGGCCCGCGAGGGGCGTTCGGCGTGTCCGAACCCGTCGAGCTTTCGATCTGCTCTCATGCGGCCTGCTTAGTCTAGAACGTAAGCTCTCCTGTCGTTCCGATCTTCGACAGAAATATCTCTCGACGTTCTTCGCGTCGCAGTGTCGCTAAAGTCAGCTAAATTGTGTTGTTCCAGGCTCGGGACGCTCCGGATGCGTCTCAGTCTGGTCTGTCTACACGCTTCGGCGGAGTCATTTTCTTAGACCTCCGTGTTCGTTGTTGACGGGAAAACTGTGCTCCCGTTCTCCGCCGTCGTCAAGCCGTCATCCGAGATCGGCGCGGAAGCGTGCGCAGGCCGCCTGCAAAGCGCTGAAAACGCCACGATCCGGGAGCGGGACGTTAAAGGATTTGCGCGTAGCGTCTTCTTCTCGTGGCGACGGCGCGGACAGGCCCGTCGTGGGGACGCGATGGCATGACGACCGAAACGCCGAGACGCTTCACGCCAGGCATGCTGCTGCCCGAGCTGGTCTCCACGCGCGGCGTCGCCGCCGTCTGGGTCGTGCTCGCGCACAGCTACGCCACCGTGCTGAAGGGCCACTACGCGCTGCCCGCCGCGATCGAGTACAGCCGCGTCATCGTCGACTTCTTCTTCGTGCTCAGCGGTTTCGTGCTGGCGCATATGTATGACGGGCCGTGGCGCGAGGGCCGGTTCCGGCACGGCGAGTTCCTGATCCGAAGGCTCGCGCGGCTGTGGCCGCTGCATCTGTTCACGCTCGCCTGCGTGCTGGCCTTGGTGGTGGCCGGGCGCATCGTCGGAGTGACGCCGGAGGCGACCCACGACGCGGCGAGCTTCGCCATGACGGCGCTGATGCTCCACTCGGCCTGGACGACGCCGGATCTCGCCTGGAACTGGCCGTCCTGGTCCGTCAGCGCCGAGTGGATCGCCTATCTGATGATCCCGCTGTACCTCGCCGCGGCCGACCGCGTGCGCGGCACCGCGCGGCGTCTCGCACTCAGCCTCGCCCTGTTCGCGGTCTGCTCCGTCGGGTCGCACGTGCTGCTGCGCCTCGACCTCGTGACCCTCACCTTCGACGGCGGCGCTCTGCGGCTGCTGCCGTCGTTCCTGGCCGGCATCCTGCTTCGCCGCATCTTCGACGACGAGCCGAAGCTGCTCGCGATGACGCCGCGGATCTACGCGCTCGTCATCGTCGGCGTGTTCGCGGCCTGCGGCGTGCTGATCGCGCTCAACGCGCCTTACGACGCGCTGTGGCCTCCGATGCTCGTGCTGGTCGCGGCGCTCGCGTCGCGCGCCACCTGGGCCGAGCCCGGCGTGCTGCGCAACCGCACGCTGATATGGCTGGGAGACCTGTCCTATTCGATCTACCTGACCCACGCGATTGTCATCATGGTGCTGTTCACGGGGGCGGAGCACTTCGGCTTCGCGCGCACGCTCGGCGAGCGGGCGGTGGTCGGCGTGTGCGTGCCCTTCGTGACGCTCGGGGTTTCCGTGGTGACATACGCCATCGTCGAAAAGCCCGGCCGCGCGGGCTTCATGTGGGTTGTCGAAAGACTGGCGCGAGCCCAGGCGGCGCGGCGCGCGCGCGCAAGCGGGATGCGGATATGATTGCCGATCTGCGTTCGGGCGAGGCCCCGGCGGAATTGACGGGAGACGTCTGCGTCGTCGGCTCGGGGCCTGCGGGCGTCACGCTGGCGCTGGAGCTCGCGAAAAAGGGGCGGCAGGTCGTCCTGCTCGAATCCGGCGGCGAGCACTACGAAGAGGCGAGCCAGGCGCTCTACGAAGGCCGGATCACCGGCCACCAGAACATCGACGTCGCCGCGTCGCGGCTCCGGCAGTTCGGCGGCACCTCCGGACATTGGACCGGGATGTGCGCGCCCCTCGACCCCGTCGATTTCACGCCGCGCCCGGACATGCCGGACCACGGCTGGCCGATCCGCCGCGCCGATCTCGATCCGTTCTATGCCCGGGCGCAGCCCTATCTCGACCTCGGACCCTACCGCTACGACTTCGACTACTGGCGGCCGAACGCGCCGGGACCGGCGCTGCCGCTCGACCCGACCAAGGTGTTCACCACCGTCTACCAGCAGAGCCCGCCCACCCGCTTCGCGCTGAAGTACATGGAGACGGTGCGGGCCGAGCCGAAGATTTCCTGCTGGCTGCACGCCAATCTCGTCGACATCGCGCTGGACGCCGCCGGCTCCGCCGTCGAGCGGATCGAGGCGCGCTCGCTGGACGGCCATTCCGTCAGCGTCAGGGCCAACCGCTTCGTCATCGCCTGCGGCGGCGTCGAGAACGCGCGCATCCTGCTGAACTGCCGCAAGCAGCGGGCGGAGGGGCTTGGCAACGAGAACGGTCTGGTCGGCCGCTATTACACCGACCACATGACGATCGAGACCACGCTGGTCGCGCTCGAGGACGAGGTCGACGCGACGCTCTACGAGGAGCAACACACCATCGGCGACACGGTGCTGAACTTCGGCCTGAAGATCGCGCCGGACGAGATCGTCGCCCGCGGCCTCAACAACAACGCCGCTTTCCTTATTCCCCAGTTCGAAGACGAGACCTTCAACGACGAGTTCCGCGATTACGGCTGGATCGCCTTTTCGGAGATGGTGAAGGCGTTCGCGCATGGCCGCGTTCCGGAGCGGTTCGGCGAGCGCTACTGCGAGGTGGTCGACGATCTGGGCCGCGTGACCACGGGCGCCTATCGCCACGTGATGCGGAAGGTGAAGCCGCGCTCGAAGCCGGTGGCGTTCAAGCTGCGCCAGGACGCGGAGCAGTCTCCCAATCCCGACAGCCGGGTCACGCTGATCGACGAGGTCGACCCGCTCGGCTTCCAGCGCGTGGCGCTGGACTGGCGCGTGACCGACGAGGACCTGCTCAGGCTGCGGCGCACGCACCAGTTCATCGGCGAGCAGCTCGGCGCCGCCGGCCTCGGCCGCATGCGGCTCGGCATCTCGGAACCACCGGACCACGACATCGCCTTCTCCGGCTACCACCATATGGGCACGACGCGCATGCACGCCGACCCGAAGCGCGGCGTGGTCGACGCCAACTGCCGGCTGCACTCGGTCGGGAACCTCTACATGGCCGGCAGCTCGGTGTTCACGACCGCCGGCTGCGCCAACCCCACGCTGACGATCACGGCGCTCGCCATCCGGCTCGCCGAGCATCTCTCGGCGACCCTCGCGTGACCTGAGGGAGGAGGCGATGGGAAAGATCACACGTCGCGTGCTGCTCGGATCGGTCGCGACGATCGTCGCGGGCGGCGCGGTCTATGGCGGCAGCCGGTTCGCATGCCGCTTCGTGCCGCGCCACCACCCCGACTTCTTTTCGCTGCTCGACATGACGCCCGACAACCCCGCCACGCGGCGGATCGGCGAACTGGTCGTCGCCGAGGCCGCGTCGGCCGGGTTCGACGCCTTCGCGGCCGCGTTGCGGCTGCGGCCGCTGACGGGGGAGGCGGCGACGACCGATTGCGAATCCACCCGCCGCCGCTTGGTGCAGGACCAGTGCGCGATCGACTTCGCCGAGGGCCGCTCGGTCGTCATCGACGGCTGGGTGCTGTCCGAGACCGAAGCGAACCTCTACGCCGCGAAGCTGCTGCGGCCCTCGATCGCGTGACGCGGACGGAGGCCGCCCGCGTCACGCGTTTTCGTCAATCGATCTTGCAGGACTCCGGCGCGTTCGCGCTGGGCTTCGGGGTCGGCGTCTTGCCGTCGTAGGGCTTGAAGTTCGCCTTCAGCTCGTCGGTGAGCCACTCGCCGGCGTCCTCGGGCTTGTCCTTGTAGAGATGGCGGACCCACGCCATCGTCAGCAGCATGTCGTCGACGTTCATCGCGCCGTACATCGGACCCATCATGCCCGAGGCGCCGCCGAAGATGATCTCGAAGAAACCCTTGTCGGTCTTGCCGGACGGATAGGTCCAGTAGCTGTCGTTGAGGCCCGGCCCGAGCTTGCCTTCGGCCTTCTGGCCATGGCAGCCGGAGCACATCGCGAGGTAGGACTGCTCGCCCTTCGCAAGGCAGTCGGCGTTGCCGTTGTAGATGTTCTCGCCGGTCTCGATGAACTTCTTGAACGCTTCGGTGTCCTTGCCCTCCGGACCCGCATCCTCGAGGTTCAGCACCTCCCCGGTGATGGCGTTGTTGAAGGTTATGGACGCCTTGGCGCCGACGACGCCCGCGGCGATCAGCGCCGCCGCAGCGGCCGCCTTAACCGTCGCTCCCCTCATGGACATGTTTCCGCTCCGAATTATTGTGACTGATCCGCGCGGACGTAATTATAAATCTCATATTAAAAGACATGAGATCGACAATGTCGGTCCGGACGAGCGTCGTCACATAAAGGATGCTGGAACAATTCAAACGTCGTCTCCGTCACGAACGTGTTATATTGGATAAAGTTTTTGTATTTTTGGGGAAATACACCCAATTCAGAATAGAAAAAGTTCCCGGTTCAGCGCAAAAAAAGGGGCGCCCTGAGGCGCCCCGGCAGGTCCGGCGCGCCTCGTCGAGGCGCGCCGCGGGAGGATCCCCGTCAGACCGAATAGTACATGTCGAACTCGACCGGATGCGGCGTGTGCTCGAACCGGATAACTTCCTTCATCTTCAGCTCGATGAAGCTGTCGATCTGGTCGTCGGTGAAAACGCCGCCCTTCTTCAGGAATTCGCGGTCCTTGTCCAGGTTCTGCAGCGCCTCCCGCAGCGAGCCCGAGACTGTCGGGATCTTCTTCAGCTCGCGCGGCGGCAGGTCGTAGAGATCCTTGTCCATGGCCGGGCCCGGATCGATCTTGTTCACGATGCCGTCGAGGCCGGCCATCAGCAGCGCGGCGAAGGCCAGGTAGGGGTTCGCGGTCGGGTCGGGGAAACGCACCTCGACGCGCTTGGCTTTTGGCGAGTTCGTCCACGGGATGCGGCAGGAGGCCGAGCGGTTGCGGGCGGAGTAGGCCAGCAGCACCGGCGCCTCGAAGCCCGGCACCAGCCGCTTGTAGCTGTTGGTGGACGGGTTGGTGAAGGCGTTCAGCGCCTTGGCGTGCTTGATGATGCCGCCGATGTACCAGAGGCATTCCTGGCTGAGGCCGGCGTACTTGTCGCCCGCGAACTGCGGCTTGCCGTCCTTCCAGATCGACTGGTGGACGTGCATGCCCGAGCCGTTGTCGCCGTAGACCGGCTTCGGCATGAAGGTCGCCGTCTTGCCGTAGGAATGCGCCACCTGGTGGATGCAGTACTTGTAGACCTGCAGGTGGTCGGCGATGCGGACGATCTTCTCGAACTTGAGGCCGAGCTCGTGCTGGGCGGAGGCCACCTCGTGGTGGTGCTTCTCGACGACCGCACCCATGGCCGCCATGGCGGCCAGCATCTCGCCGCGCATGTCCTGCTCGCTGTCCACCGGCGGAACGGGGAAGTAGCCGCCCTTGGTGCGCACGCGGTGGCCGAGGTTGCCGGTCTCGTAGTCGGTGTCGGAGTTCGTGGGCAGCTCGACCGAGTCGAGCTTGAAGCCGGTGTTGTACGGGCTCGTCGCGAACTTGACGTCGTCGAACACGAAGAACTCGGCCTCGGGGCCGAAATAGACCGTGTCGCCGATGCCGAGCGACTGGAGGTATACCTCCGCCTTCTTCACCGTGCCGCGCGGGTCGCGCTCATAGGGCTCGCCGGTCGTCGGCTCGAGCACGTCGCAGACGACCGACAGCGTCGTCGCGGCGAAGAACGGGTCGATGCATGCGGTCGCCACGTCCGGCATCAGCAGCATGTCGGACTCGTTGATCGCCTTCCAGCCCGCGATCGACGAGCCGTCGAACATCTGGCCCTCGGCGAAGAAATCCTCGTCCACCATCGTGATGTCGAAGGTGACGTGCTGCCATTTCCCGTTCGGATCGGTGAAGCGCAGATCGACGTACTTGACGTCGTTCTCCTTGATGAAGGCGAGAACGTCCTTGGCGGTTTTCATAATGACCGTCCTTGTCCCTGTTCAGGTTTTTTATGACGCCCGCGTCGAGGCGGGCGCCATGCGAGAAACCGTCAGATCGCGTCGAGCCCGCTCTCGCCCGTGCGGATACGGATCGCTTCCTCGACCGGGGACACGAAGATCTTCCCGTCGCCGATGCGGCCCGTCGCCGCCGCCTTGCGCACGGCCTCGACGGCGCGTTCTACCACGTCGTCGCCGATTACGACCTCGATCTTCACCTTCGGCAAAAAGTCGACGACGTACTCGGCGCCCCGGTACAGTTCGGTGTGGCCCTTCTGACGGCCGAACCCCTTCGCCTCGGTCACCGTGATGCCCTGAACGCCGACCTCCTGGAGCGCCTCCTTCACCTCGTCGAGCTTGAACGGCTTAATGATCGCTTCGATCTTCTTCACTTTCGGGAGCTCCTCCGTATCGTCCGTCTCGCGCACGCATGACGTCGGCGCGGACGCGGGCGTGGCGCATCGAAGCAGCAAGCATGCCAAGCGCGCTGACGTTGGGAAACCGGCTGACGCTCAACAGCCTACCGCGCCCGACTTCGCCGCGCGACTGCTGGATGCGATAGACGTGCACATGAAATATGCAAAAAGATTAGAAAATAGGCATAATCTCAGGTCGGCTCGTGCGCGGTCAGCGCGAAGTTTGGGCAGGCGCGCTCAGCAGGTTTGCAAACTCTGTCGTGGCTTCACGATGTGGCGAGGCGCGGCGTGATCGAGCTCCTGAGCTGTTGCGAAATGGCGGAGGCCGACCGGCGCGCGCCTGGCGAGGGCGTCCCGGGTGAGGTGCTGATGGAGGCTGCGGGGCGGGCGGTCGCGGAGGCGGCGCTCGCGCGCTGGCCGCAGGCGCGCCGCGTGCTCGTGCTCGCAGGTCCCGGCAACAATGGCGGCGACGGCTACGTGGCCGCGCGGCGGCTGGCGGAGAGCGGGCGGATGGTCGCGGTGGCGGCGTTCGCGCCCACCGAGACGCTGCGCGGCGACGCGGCCGTCATGGCGGCGCGCTGGTCGGGCCCGACGGTTCCCCTAGCGGAAGCGGACCCGGCGGCCTTCGACCTCGTGGTCGACGCGCTGTTCGGCGCCGGTCTCGCCCGTCCTCTCGCTGGCGTCGCCGCGGACGCGATCGGGCGTGTGGCGGACAGCGGGCTCCCCGTTCTCGCCGTCGACGTGCCGAGCGGGCTGAACGGCGACACCGGCGCGGCGGCGGGCGCCGTGCTGCCGGCTGCGTCGACCGTCACCTTCGTCCGGCTGAAGCCCGGCCACCTGCTGTATCCCGGCCGTGCGCTTTGCGGCGAGGTCGTCCTCGCCGACATCGGCATGCCGGAAAGCGTCGTCGCCAGCGTCGGGGCCCGGACTTTCCTGAACCGGCCAGGACTGTGGCGCGCGGCGTTCCCGGCGCCTGATCCGCAGGGGCACAAGTACGATCGCGGCCATGTGCTGGTCTGGAGCGGCCCTGAGTTCGCGACCGGCGCGGCGCGACTCGCGGCGCTCGGCGCGGCGCGGGGAGGGGCGGGGGCCGTCACGCTCGCGGGACCCGCCGCGGCGCTGAGGGTCCACGCCGCCCATGTCTCCGCGATCATGCTGAAGCCGTCGGAGACGCCGGACGACCTGCCCACGATCCTGGCCGGGCGCCACTTCGCCGTCGCGATCGCGGGCCCCGGCGCGGGCGACGGCGTCAGGGCGGCGACGGACGCCGCGCTCGCCGGAGCCGGGGCCTGCGTGCTGGACGCCGACGTCTTCACCGCCTTCGCTGATCGGCCAAACGCGCTGCGCGACCGCATCGCGGAGCGCCCCGCCCGGCCCGTCGTGGTCACGCCTCACGAAGGCGAGTTCGGCCGGCTGTTCGGGCAGGACGGACCTTCCGGCTCCAAGCTCGACCGGACGCGCGAGGCCGCGCGCCGGCTCGGCGCGATCGTCGTGCTCAAGGGGCCGGATACGGTGGTCGCGAGCCCGGACGGCCGCGCCGCGATCGCCGACAACGCGCCGCCATGGCTTGCGACCGCGGGCGCCGGCGACACGCTGGCGGGGTTCTGCGCCGGCCTGCTCGCGCAGGGCATGCCCGCGTTCGAGGCGGCCGCTGCGGCGGTCTGGCTGCACGGCGAGGCGGCCCGCGAGGTCGGGCCCGGCCTGATCGCCGACGACCTGCCGGGCGCGCTGCCAGCCGTGCTGCGCCGCCTGTCCGCCTGACGCGGCGTGAGCCGAAGGGCGCGTCGTTTTTTTGGTGCGCGTTCCGGTCGCCGTGATATAGAGCGTCCGCCTTGCGCCCCCCTTTTGAGGGATGCGCGAGGCGCGATTGCGCCCGGCGCGGGCGTGGTGGAACTGGTAGACACGCGGGATTTAGGTTCCCGTGGCGCAAGCCGTGGGGGTTCGAGCCCCTCCGCCCGCACCAAGGTCCGGCCGATCGTCCGCCGCCAACCCGTGGAACAAGGCGCCGCGGGCGCGTGCTTCCCCGCAGGCGGGGGGGCGCAGCGCCGCGGCGGAAGATTCGAAGAGACGACGCTCATGCAGGTGACGCAAACCCTCGACGAGGGCCTCAAGCGCGAATTCAAGGTGGTGGTGCCCGCCGCCGACCTCGACGCCCGCCTGAACGAGCGTCTCGCGACGCTGAAGGACCGCGTCAACATCAACGGCTTCCGCAAGGGCAAGGTGCCGCTCGCGCACCTCAAGAAGCTCTATGGCCGTTCGGTCATGGCGGAAGTGGTCGAGCAGACGGTCGCCGAAGCGAACAAGAAGATCGTCGACGACAACGGCCTCAAGCTCGCGATGCAGCCGAAGATCAGCCTTCCCGAGGCGCAGGACGAGGTCGAGGGCGTGATCTCCGGCGCGGCCGACCTGTCCGTCACGGTGGCGCTCGAGGTGCTTCCCCAGGTCGAGCTCAAGGACGTCTCGGGCATCACGCTCGAGAAGCTCACCACCGAAGTGACCGACGCCGAGGTCGACGAGCAGGTCGAGCGCGTCGCGAAGCAGAACGCGCCGTTCGCCGCCAAGGCCGAGGGCGAGGCGGCGGCCGAGGGCGACCGTCTCACGGTCGACTTCGTCGGCAAGATCGACGGCGAGCCGTTCGAGGGCGGCTCCGCCGAGAACACCGAGATCGAGATCGGCGCCGGCCGCTTCATTCCGGGCTTCGAAGAGCAGCTCATCGGCGCCAAGGCCGGCGAGGCCCGCACCATCTCCGTGACCTTCCCCGAGGCCTATGGCGCGGCCCATCTCGCCGGCAAGGCCGCGACCTTCGACGTGGCCGTGAAGTCGGTCGAGGCGCAGGGCGAGGTCAAGATCGACGACGAGCTCGCCAAGACGCTCGGTATGGACGACCTCGCCGCGCTGAAGGCGGCGGTGCGCGACCGGATCGGCGAGCAGTACGGCCAGATCGCCCGCCAGAAGCTGAAGCGCCAGCTTCTCGACGCGCTCGACGCCGAATACGCCTTCGACCTGCCGCCCACGCTGGTGGAGCAGGAGTTCGAGAACGTGTGGCGTCAGGTTCAGGCCGACCTCGCCGCGAACGGCCGCACCTTCGCCGACGAAGAGACCACCGAGGACGAGGCTCGCGCCGAATACCGCAAGATCGCCGAGCGCCGCGTGCGCCTCGGGCTTGTGCTCGCCGAGATCGGCGACAAGCACGAGGTCAAGGTCACCGACGACGAGGTGACCCGCGCCCTGATCGAGCGCGCCCGCCAGTTCCCCGGCCAGGAAAAGCAGGTGTGGGACTACTATCGCCAGAGCCCCGAGGCGCTGGCCGAGCTGCGCGCGCCGATCTTCGAGGACAAGGTCGTCGACCAGATCCTCGAGAAGGCGACCGTGACCGAGCGCGCCGTCTCGAAGGACGAACTGCTGGCCGATCCGGACGCCGAGGCGGCGGAGGGCGCGAAGCCCGAGAAGGCCAAGCCCGCCAAGAAGGCGGCCAAGGCCAAGAAGGCCGCCGCCGAGCCCGAGGCCGCGACGGACGCCGATCCTTCGGCTTGACGTCTCGCCCTCACGGGCGTCCATTGCCGCGAACCAAGCGCGCCGCGTCGCCGAGAGCCGGTGGCGCGGCGCGCCTTCTTGAGGACGAGACTCCGCCCATGCGCGATTTCCAGGACCTGACCACCAACTTCCTCATTCCGATGGTGATCGAGCAGACCAACCGCGGCGAGCGGTCGTTCGACATCTATTCGCGCCTGCTGAAGGAGCGAATCATCTTCCTTTCCGGCCCGTTCAACGACGACATGGCGGCCGTGATCTGCGCCCAGCTGCTGTTCCTCGAGGCGGAAAACCCGAAGAAGGAGATCGCGCTCTACATCAACTCGCCGGGAGGCGTGGTGACCTCCGGCTTCGCTATCTACGACACCATGCAGTACATCCGGCCGGCGGTGGCGACGCTGTGCATGGGCCAGGCGGCCTCGATGGGCTCGTTCATCCTGATGGCCGGCGAGAAGGGCATGCGCGCCGCGCTGCCGAACGCCCGCATCCTCGTGCACCAGCCCTCCGGCGGCTTCCAGGGCCAGGCGTCCGACATCGAGCGCCACGCCGAGGACATCGTGAAGATCAAGCGCCGGCTGAACGACATCTATGTGAAGCACACCGGCCGGACCTACGAGGAGATCGAGCGCACGCTCGACCGCGACACCATGATGTCGGCGGAGCAGGCGCGCGACTTCGGCCTGATCGATCAGGTCGTCGAGCGCCGCGAGGTCGAGGGCGACGCGCCGTCCGCGTGACCTTAAGGACACCGTCAGTCATGATCGCAACCGGACCGGCGCGTCCGGTTGCCGAGAGCGCGCTTCGGCGTATCATGGCGGGCGGCGTTGCGTCGCAGCGGAGCCGTCACCATGTGACGGCGCCGATTGATTAAGGTCGGTCGGCATATGACATCTCGATGAAGCGGCGCGATTCCGGGACGCCGGCTTCGACCCGAAAGGGGTGATATGATGAGCAAGGTCGGCGGCGGAGACGCCAAGAACACCCTGTACTGCTCGTTCTGCGGAAAGAGCCAGCACGAAGTCCGCAAGCTCATCGCCGGACCCACCGTCTTCATCTGTGACGAGTGCGTCGAGCTGTGCATGGACATCATCCGCGAGGAGAACAAGTCCTCGCTGGTGAAGTCGCGCGACGGCATCCCCACTCCGAAGGAAATCCGCAAGGTTCTCGACGACTACGTCATCGGCCAGGACCATGCGAAGAAGGTTCTCTCGGTCGCCGTCCACAATCATTACAAGCGGCTGAACCACGCGACGAAGCACAACGACGTCGAGCTGGCGAAGTCCAACATCCTGCTGATCGGCCCGACCGGCTGCGGCAAGACGCTGCTCGCGCAGACGCTCGCCCGCATCCTCGACGTGCCGTTCACGATGGCGGACGCGACGACCCTGACCGAGGCCGGCTATGTCGGCGAGGACGTCGAGAACATCATCCTGAAGCTGCTGCAGGCCGCGGACTACAATGTCGAGCGCGCCCAGCGCGGCATCGTCTACATCGACGAGATCGACAAGATCAGCCGCAAGTCCGACAATCCGTCGATCACCCGCGACGTCTCGGGCGAGGGCGTGCAGCAGGCGCTGCTGAAGATCATGGAAGGCACGGTGGCCTCGGTCCCGCCGCAGGGCGGGCGCAAGCATCCGCAGCAGGAGTTCCTGCAGGTCGACACGACCAACATCCTGTTCATCTGCGGCGGCGCCTTCGCTGGCCTCGACAAGATCATCTCGTCGAAGGGGCAGGGCACCTCGATCGGCTTCGGCGCCAAGGTGAAGGCGCCGGACGACCGCAAGACGGGCGAGATCTTCCGTCATGTCGAGCCCGAGGACCTGCTGCGTTTCGGCCTGATCCCGGAGTTCGTCGGCCGTCTGCCGGTGCTGGCGACGCTCGAGGATCTCGACGAGGCGGCGCTGAAGACGATCCTGACCGAGCCGAAGAACGCGCTGGTGAAGCAGTATCAGCGGCTGTTCGAGATGGAGAACGTCGAGCTCGCCTTCAACGAGGACGCGCTGTCGGCGATCGCCAAGAAGGCCATCGAGCGCAAGACCGGCGCCCGCGGCCTGCGCTCGATCATGGAGCAGATCCTGCTCGACACCATGTTCGACCTGCCGGGCCTCGAAGGCGTGGAGCAGGTGGTGATCTCGGGCGACGTGGCCGACGGAAAGGGCCGCCCGCTCTACATCTACGCCGACCGCGCCGGCGAGGCGGCCCCCGCCAGCGCCTGACGGGACGGCCCGCCGAAACGCTTCGAACGCCCGCGACCCAGGTCGCGGGCGTTTTTCGTTTCGGCGTCGCGATGGCGCACCAACCGGCAGCCGGCGCGGCTCAACTCTTCGGTTTCAGCAGGCCGGTCGCGAGAAGCCGGAACGCGTCGGTCGCCTTGACGAGCACCGCAGGCGGATCGTCAGCGGCCGCGACCCACAGCGAGGCGTTGAGGGCGGCGCCGTTGAGCAGGCGGGCGGCGGCTTCCGGGTCGACCGGGGCGATCACGCCGTCGGCGATCAGCGTCTCGATCGTCCGCGCCGTCGCGCGCAGGCAGGCGGTCTGGTTCGGCCAGCGCGACGGGTCGCCAAGCACGGCCGGACCGTCCAGCAGCATGATGCGCTGGATTTCCGGCTCAAGCGCCATCTCGATATAGGCGACGCTCTCGGCGAGCAGGCCGGGCCAGCCCGAGCCCGCTGTCTCGCGCACGATACGCAGACGCGCCAGCATCTCGGCGTCGATCTGATCGATCACCGCCTGCAGCAGGCCGGGCTTGCCGCCGAAGCTGTGGTAGAGCGCGCCGCGGGTCAGGCCCGCCTCGGCTGTCAGTTCGTCCATGGACGCTTCGGCGTAACCCTTCGCCGCGAAGGCTTTGCGCGCCGCGCGCACCAGCTTGGCCCGTGTCTCCTCCGCGGCCTGGGCCCGTCGTCCTGCGGCCATCTCCTGCGCTCCGTCGTTCACATACGTCGCGTACGCATATTGACATACGCGCCGTATGACCAGATGTGTTCGACATACGGTCCGTATGTATGGCGCGCGGTCAAGGCGTCGCCGACCGCCGTCCGATCCCCTCGCGCCGGCTTCCCATCAGGAGTTTCAGATCATGACCATCCGCGACGCGGTGTTCCCCTCCGATCCGCAGCCGCTCTACGAGGCTCATCGCTACTCGCCCGCCATCCGCTCGGGCGATCTGCTGTTCGTGTCCGGACAGGTCGGCGTGCGCGAGGACGGCACGCCCGAGCCGGATTTTCCGAAGCAGGTGCAACTCGCCTTCGACCATCTCGAGTCGGTGCTCAAAGCCGCCGGAGCCACCTTCGCCGACGTGGTCGACGTCACCACCTTCCACACCGACCAGGCGTCCCAGATCGAGGCTGTCGCCGCCGCCCGGCTGAAGGCGTTCGGCGGGCCGCCTTACGCGAACTGGACCGTGGTGGGCGTCACCTCGCTGTCCGGCTTCGACTTCGAGATCAAGGTGATCGCGCGCGTTCCCGCGGCGACCTGATCTCGCCAACCTCGACGCCGGCGCTGGTTTTGCCCGTAGGCGGCCGCTGCGCCGCATCATTGTCGCCATTGACACCCTCTGGCCGCATGGCCACCTAATCCTCAACAAAGGCGCGCGTTTCCCCAAAGCTTCGCGCGCCGCTCCCTTGGGCGGCCGCCCTGCGAGGCCTTAGGCTCGCAAGAACGACCGCGCCGAATCGTGGCCGCCGCCCGTACGGGCTGCGGCCTGTGACAAGGAATTCAGACCATGACCGCTGCCAAATCGCGCGCGACCGACGCTCCTGGCGAAGTCGACGTCCACCCGGTGCTGCCGCTCCGGGACATCGTGGTCTTCCCGCACATGATCGTGCCGCTCTTCGTCGGCCGCGAGAAGTCGATCCGCGCGCTCGAGGAGGTGATGAAGGCTGACCGGCCGATCCTGCTCGCGACCCAGCGGAACGCCACCGACGACGATCCGGGCGCCGACGGGATCTTCGAGGTCGGCACGCTCGCCTCGGTGCTTCAGCTGCTGAAGCTGCCGGACGGCACCGTGAAGGTGCTTGTCGAGGGGCAGTCGCGCGCCCGCGTGCTCGGCTACACCGACCGCACCGAGTTCTTCGAGGCCAAGATCGAGGCGGTCGACGACGTGATCGAGAAGCCCGTCGACGTCGAGGCGCTCGCGCGCTCGGTCGTCTCGGACTTCGAGAACTACGTGAAGCTGAACAAGAAGGTCTCGCCCGAGGTGGTGAGCGCCGTCAGCCAGATCGAGGACGCCTCCAAGCTCGCCGACACCGTCGCTTCGCACCTCGCCGTCAAGATCGGCGAGAAGCAGGCGGTGCTAGAGCTGACGGACGTGTTCCAGCGTCTTGAGAAGGTGCTGTCGCTGATGGAGAGCGAGGTCTCGGTCCTTCAGGTCGAGAAGCGCATCCGCACGCGCGTCAAGCGCCAGATGGAGAAGACGCAGCGCGAGTACTACCTGAACGAGCAGATGAAGGCGATCCAGAAGGAGCTCGGCGACGACGACGGCCGGGACGATCTGGCCGAGCTCGAGGAGCGCATCGCCAAGACCAAGCTCTCGAAGGAGGCCCGCGACAAGGCGGAGGCCGAGTTCAAGAAGCTGCGCCAGATGAGCCCGATGTCCGCGGAAGCGACCGTCGTGCGCAACTATCTGGACTGGCTGCTGTCGATCCCGTGGGGCGTCAAGTCCAAGGTCAAGAAGGACCTCGCGCAGGCCGAGGCGCTGCTCGAATCCGAGCACTTCGGGCTCGAGAAGGTCAAGGAGCGCATTGTCGAATATCTCGCGGTGCAGTCGCGCGCCAACAAGCTGACGGGCCCGATCCTGTGCCTCGTCGGGCCGCCCGGCGTCGGCAAGACCTCGCTCGCCAAGTCGATCGCCAAGGCGACCGGCCGTGAGTACGTGCGCATGTCGCTCGGCGGCGTGCGCGACGAGGCCGAGATCCGCGGTCATCGCCGCACCTACATCGGCTCGATGCCCGGCAAGGTCATCCAGTCGATGAAGAAGGCGAAGAAGGCCAACCCGCTGTTCCTGCTCGACGAAATCGACAAGATGGGCATGGACTTCCGGGGCGACCCGGCGTCAGCCCTGCTGGAGGTGCTCGATCCCGAGCAGAACAACTCCTTCAACGACCATTACCTTGAGGTCGATTACGACCTGTCGAACGTGATGTTCGTGACGACGGCGAACACGCTGAACATCCCGCCGGCCCTGATGGACCGGATGGAGGTGATCCGCATCGCCGGCTACACCGAGGAGGAGAAGGTCGAGATCGCGCGGCGGCATCTGCTGCCGGAGATCCTGACCAAGCACGGCCTCGCCGAGAAGGAGTTCACGATCGAGCCGGCCGCTCTGCTCGAGGTCATCCGGCGCTATACCCGTGAGGCGGGCGTGCGCAATCTGGAGCGCGAGCTCGCCAACGTCGCCCGCAAGGCGGTGAAGGAGCTGGTGCTTCAGAAGCGCAAGAAGTCGGTCAAGGTGACGGCCGCCAATCTCGCCGATTACCTCGGCGTCATCCGCTATCGCTACGGCGAGGCGGAGGCCGAGGACCAGGTCGGCGTGGTCACGGGGCTCGCCTGGACCGAGGTCGGCGGCGAACTGCTGACGATCGAAGGCGTCATGATGCCCGGCAAGGGCCGCATGACGGTGACGGGCAACCTGAAGGACGTGATGAAGGAGTCGATCTCCGCCGCCGCGTCCTATGTCCGGAGCCGCGCCATCGACTTCGGCGTCGAGCCGCCGCTGTTCGACCGCCGCGACATCCACGTGCACGTGCCGGAGGGGGCGACCCCAAAGGACGGCCCGTCCGCGGGCGTCGCCATGGCGACCGCGATCGTGTCGATCATGACGGGCATCCCGGTCCGCAAGGACATCGCGATGACCGGCGAGATCACGCTGCGCGGCCGGGTGCTGCCGATCGGCGGCCTGAAGGAGAAGCTGCTCGCCGCGGTCCGCGGCGGCATCAAGACGGTGCTGATCCCGGAAGAGAACGCGAAGGACCTCGCGGACATTCCGGACAGCGTGAAGACCAGGCTGGAGATCATCCCGGTGCGGGTGGTCGACCAGGTCCTCTCCCACGCGCTGCTCCGCAAGCCGGAGCCGATCGAGTGGGATGAGGAGCGGGCTCCGCCGCCCGCTCCTGCGATCGAAGAGGAAGCGCCCGGGCTCCGGGCGCACTGAACGGACGCATGACCGGCCGTCCCGCATGGGGACGGCCGGTTCGTCCATAGCGGGCATAGATCGCGAAATGCACGCGGTCAGGCGCTGAAATCAGCCTTCTACCCCCCGGAAACGTATCGAAACTGACGGAAAACCGCCCGTCTGTCCTTGCGCTCCGGCAGATTTCGCGAAAGTGTGCCGGGCTCGTTCAAGGGGATGCGCCGTTGCGCGATTCCTGTCGTCACATGGAGGGAACGATGAACAAGTCCGATCTGATCGCTGAGGTCGCCGAGACTTCCGGCCTGACGAAGCTCGACGCGGCCAAGGCGGTCGACGCGACCTTCGACGCCGTGATCGCCGCTCTGAAGAAGGGCGATGAGGTTCGCCTCGTCGGTTTCGGCACGTTCGCCGTCGTGAAGCGCGCCGCCGGCGTCGGCCGCAACCTGCGCACCGGCGAAACGATCAAGATCCCCGAGTCCAAGACGCCGAAGTTCAAGGCCGGTCAGGCCCTGAAGGACGCCGTCAACGCGTGATGCGCCCGACGGCGCCGCGCTCCTCAGGATGCGCGGTCGCCGGGGACGTCAGACGTTTACGACTTGCGCGAACGGCCGCTTCCGAAGACAAGGGAGCGGCGTTCGTCGTTCTGGAGCCGGGCGGTTAGCTCAGCTGGTAGAGCATCTCGTTTACACCGAGAGGGTCGGCGGTTCGAGCCCGTCACCGCCCACCACGCTCCGGACTGACGCCCCTCATGACAGGGGCGTCCCGACTTCCGAAAAGCTTCCAGGCGGCCAGGATCGGCGGGCGCTCGCGCGCTCGCCTCAGGATGGCGACGCGCGGTCCTGCGCCAGTTCGGCGATCGCCCGCAGATGGCGCTGCGACACCGGCGCGGTCAGTCCGTTGGAAAGCGTGAGCCGCCCGGCGCGGCCCGAACGTTCAAAGCTCTCGATGGCGGCCGCCGCGACCCACCACGAGCGATGGGCCTGCGCGCCGGGCGTCGGGCCGAGCTCCCTCATGGCGTCGCCAAGCCGCATCAGGACGAGGCTGGAGCCCCGGCTTGTGTGCACGCGCACATAATGGTCCTCCATTTCGAGGCAGACGATCGGGCCGCGGAGGTCCGGCGGCAGCCGGGCCAGCAGAGTGCTCGCCGCCGGCGGCGCCGCGACGGTCGCGTCGCCGCCCGCGACGGCCGGCGGAGGCAGGGCGCGCATCGTCCCGCCTGCGCCCCCGTCATATCCGGCGACAGCCGTGCGCGGCGCTCCGAGAATCCCGTCCGACAGAATGACAACGCCGAGGCATATCAGCGCGATCTGCCCGTACATTTCGATCAGCTCCGGGACGCTCGCCTCCCATCCGACCAACGCGGTGGTCGCAGGCGCCACCACCGCCAACATCGGCGCAGACGCGACGGCGACGAGACAGATTCGCCGAATCCAGACCCCGGCGCTCCGATAAGCGTCGATGTTTCGGAGCGCCTGCTCGACCAGCGCCGCCACGATGAACCAGCACGCCAGCAGGCCGGTCCAGTAGCCGAGCTTCGACAGGAAGTCCGGCTCGTCGGTGGTGAAAGGGCCGATATAGGCGAAGACGAGCCCAAGGCCCAAGGCCACGCCCAGTTCGCCGACGCGCTGGCGTAGCCAGGGCTCGGCCTGAAAATTCGCGAAATCACGCATCGCGGACCTGCTTCCCCTCAAAATTCAGAGCACGTCACGAAGCATTTGGCGCAATGGCGAAGGCGCGCTCGCAGTGTCCCCGCGCGCCGGCCATGGCTGTCTCATCGCGCCGGTCCGTTCGGCAGCGGGAGAGACGTGGACATGAAGCAAATCCGGACGAGATTGGGCATAGCGGCGATTCTGGCCGTTATCGAGGCGACGTCGGCCCATGGCGCCGATCTTTCCGACGAGGCCGCTGCCCCGCCCGTGTCCACCCCCGACGAGCGGGTGTTCTCGGCGTTCGTCGCGGCCGGCGTCGGCTTCGCGCCCGAATACGAGGGCGCCGATTCCTACGACGTCGTTCCGTTCGCGATCGCCAACGTGAAATGGCGCGGCGTCGAGCTGCAGGTCCGTGGCCCGCAAGCCCGGATCGACGTGCTGGCCGACAGCCCCTGGGACATCGGTCCGATCGTTGGCTACCGCGGCAAGCGCGACGACGACGTGAGCGGCCCGGTCAGGCGTCTCGACGAGGTCGACGCGGCCATCGAGGCCGGCGGGTTCATCGGCTACCGCTTCGGCGGCCGCGCGGACGGTCAGGGCGAGATCGGCGTGGAGGCGTCGTTCCTGCAGGACGTCTCGAACGCCCATGACGGTTTCACCATTACGGCGGGCGTGTCCTACGCCGCGCTGAGATGGGGGCCGCTCTACGCCAATGTCGACGTGGAGACGACCTACGCCAGCGAGGATTTCAACCGCGCCTATTTCGGCGTGACCCGGCCCGGATCGGTCGCCTCCGGGCTTCGCGCCTACCGCCCGGACGCCGGCTTCAAGGACGTGAGCGGGGGGCTGACCGTCGGCTACCAGTTCAACGAGCGGTGGGGCGCGCTCGCCCGGGCGGGCGTAACGCGTTACGTCGGCGACGCCGCGGACAGCCCGGTGGTCAGGGACGGGTCGGAGACCACGGGCATGTTCGGCCTCGCGCTGTCCTACCGCTACTGAGCCGCATCAAGCCCGTGCGGACGGGTCGGGCATGCCCGACCGGCCTGGCGGGCGAAGCGATCGGGCCGTCGCGCGTCGCCATATGCGTCCCCCATCGGCGCGCGCCGAATCCGGGCTCCGACGGCCGCCGATCGAAACGGCGGTCGTCGGCAGGCTTACGTGACGACGCCGCGGCCGCGCGCCGCGGAAACGCTCCGGCGCGTCCGGCGTTTCGACAGGGGAAGCGCGGGGAGGGCGGCATGCGGGGACGATCCGGAGAGAAGACGAGACGAGGTCCGCCCATCGATCCCCTTATCGTCGTCGCGGCGGCGATGGCGGTCGCGGCCCTGGCGCTTGGCGCAGCCCCGCGTCAGGGCGGGAACGCGGCGGAGCCTTTCCGAAACGTGTCCGCCTCCGCGCGCGGACGCGACGCCCGCGCCCCCCAGGATTTTCCAGTCCGCGGCTGGCGCGACATCGCGCTGCGTCTCTACGGCCAGATCGCGGAGGATCGCCTGCTGGCGGTCGCCGCCGGCGTCACGTTCTACGCGCTGCTCGCGATCTTCCCCGCGCTGGTCGCCCTCGTTTCGCTCTACGGCCTCACGGCCGACCTTTCCACGCTCGACGCCCATCTCGCGACGCTCCAGGGCGTCGTGCCGCGCGCGGGTCTCGACATCGTGCGCGATCAGGTCGCGCGCATCGTGACGAAGAGCGACGGGGCGCTTGGCTTCGCCTTCGCCTTCGGTCTCGGGGCGGCGCTGTGGAGCGCCAACGCCGGCATGAAGGCGATGTTCGACGCCCTCAACGTCGTCTACGAGGAGAAGGAGAGGCGGTCCTTCGTCGTCCTCAACCTCACCTCGCTCGCCTTCACCTTCGGCGGCATCCTGTTCGTGCTGATCGCGTTCAACGCGGTGGTGGTGCTGCCGATCGCGCTCGAGTTCGTCGGGCTCGGCGGGCGCGCGGAAGCGCTGCTGCAATTCGGACGCTGGCCGGTGCTGTTCGTAGGAGTGCTTGCGGCGCTGACGCTGCTCTACCGTTTCGGTCCGAGCCGCCGGCCGCCGAAATGGCGATGGGCGGCGCCGGGCTCCGTGCTCGCGGGGGCGCTCTGGGTCGGCGGCTCGCTCGCGTTCTCCTGGTACGCGGAGAACCTCGCGACCTACAACGAGACCTATGGCTCGCTGGGCGCCGCGATCGGCTTCATGACCTGGATTTGGATGTCGGCCGCCGTCGTCCTGCTCGGCGGCGAGCTGAACGCGGAGATGGAGCACCAGACCAGGATCGACTCCACCGTTGGCGCGCCCCGGCCGCTCGGACTGCGCGGCGCGGCCATGGCCGATCAGGTCGCGCCTTAAGCGCTGTCTCAGCCGCCGTCATAGGCCTGGCGCAGCGCGGCGATGTCTATTTTCGTCATCGGCAGCATCGCCTGCATCACGCGGGCGGACCGTTCTGCGTCGGGATCGGCGACCCAGGCCCCGATCTCCGCCGCATTGACCTGCCACGTCACGCCGAAGCGATCCGTGATCCAGCCGCAGGACTGCGGCGTTCCGCCGTCCGAGAGCTTGTCCCAGAGCGCGTCCAGCTCGGTCTGGCTCGAGCAGCCGATGAACAGCGAGATCGCGCCGGTGAATCTGAAATGCGGGCCGCCGTTGATCGCCGTGAAGCTCTGGCCGGCGATCTCGAACCCGATCGCCATCACCTCGCCGGCGCGGCCGGGGCCGTCCGCTCCATAGCGCGCGACGCTGGTGACGCGGCCGTCGTCGAACAGCGACACGTAGAAGGCGACCGCCTTCTCCGCGTTCCAGTCGAACCAGAGGTTCGGGATGATCTTCTGCGTCGGAACATGCATGGCGTTCGCTCCCTGGGTCCGGCCTGTCGGCCGCTTTGAACCAAGGACGATCGGACACGCCCGATCCCGACATCCCCTCCCGGCGCGTCGGTCAGGCCTTGCGCGCGCGCGCCTTGGGGATGGGGGCCGCAGCCGCGACCGCGCCGAACTCGGCGACGACCACATATTTTGACCAGAAGGGCTTTGACGGATCGGCCGGGTTCTCGCGCTCCGGCACCCAGAGGACGTTGACGACGCGCCCCCCGCGCTCCGCGACGTCGTTGAGCTTGCTGTTCAATCCTTCGACGGAGTCTTTTGTTATGAGAGTCTCATACTGAAGCATCAAGGCGTTCTCCACCGCGCCTTCTGAATGGGCGCACGTATTGTTCGAACGATTATACGGAGACGCGCGGAGGTTGGAAGCGGTCTCGCCGGGGTCAGGACGCGGCGGCGGACGAAAAAAGCCCGGCCGCTCCCCTGACGGCCGGGCTTGCTTCGCACGTTCGGAGGGAGAGGGGCGGGAATCCGTTCCGACGCCTTTCGGCGGGGGATCCAAATGCGAAGCATGAGGACATTAGGACGCCGCCCCTGAACGCAATCCGGACGGCGCGTTCATCGGCCGTTCATTCCAAAGCGACGGTCGCGCGCGGCCGCGCGTCAGCTTAAGCTGCGGCAGCGAAACCGAGGCAGCGCGCCGATGAGCTTGGGCCGGTTCCCTTCGCAGCTGCGCTACCGCCTCGGGGCGACCGCCGTCGTCCTGGCCGCCGTCGCGGCGCTCGTGGCGCTGGCGTCGCGCGCGCTTGCGCAACCGTTCCTGCTGGCTGACTTCCCGCCGATGAAGGCCGAAGTCGCGGTGGCGACGCTCGCGGCCTGCGTCGCGTGGTTCGCCTTCCGCTCGGGCTCGCGTCTGCTGCGCGGATCGGGCGTCGCACTGGCCGGCGTGGTGGCGGCGATCGCGCTCTTCACGCTCCTCGATCCCATCCTGCGCCTCGACGCGGCCATCGGCGATCGCTCCCAGACCCCGCCGATCGCGACCGCCGTCGCGCTGTTCTGTCTCGCGGGCGTCCTCGCCCTCACAGGCTCGGTCAGGGCGGCCGCCGTCGACGCGCGGCAGGTGCTGCGGCTCGTCGGTCTCGCCACGGCCCTGTTCACGCTGCTGCTCTACATGGCGGAGCCCTCGACGATCAGGGTGGTTCGGGGTTTCGAGACCTTCTCCGTCGACAGCGCAGCGGCGTTCTCGCTGCTGTTCCTCGCGAGCGGCGCCGACCGCGCGGCCACCAGCCTGCGCTGGCAGATCGCTCATCTCGGCATGGTGGCGATCGCGCCGCTCGCCGCGCTCACCGTCCATTTCGCCGGTTCGGAGCGCGAGATCGCGCTGCGGGGCGCGGAGGAGCGGCTGGAAAGCGCGGCCAGACTCGGTGCCGAACGGCTCGATGCTGTGGTCGAGGACGCCCGCCGGCTGCTGCTATTCCTCGCCCGCTCGCCCGACGTGCTGCGCGCTGGCCCGTCGTGCCTCGATCGTCTTGCCTCGTTCTCGACCCTCAACACCAGCCTGAGCGCTCTCTATGTCGTGAACAGGAGAGGGATCGTCACCTGTTCGAACGTTAGGGGCGTCGCGGGCCTGAACATCGCCGACCGGGACTATGTCCGCGACGCCCTGTCGTCGCAGGCGTTCACGGTCAGCGGTCTGTTCGTGTCTCGTCTGAAGAATATGCCGCGCATCGCGGTGGTCACGCCGCTCCTGGTCGAAGCGCGCGAACCCGTCCTGCTCGCGGCGGTGCTCGATCTCGCCTCGTTCGGCGACCCGTTGCGCAACCTCGCGGCGGAGTTCGATCCGCGCGCGACGCTGACGCTGGTCGACCGCCGCGGCATGATCATCGCACGCCATCCGCAGGGACATGCGGCGGGCGCGAGCGCCGTCGACGAGCCCTTCGTGGCGAGGGCGTTGTCGGATCCCGGCTCCACGTTCGAGGCCGTCGAGATCGACGCGCGCTCGACGGTGTTCGCGTCCCGGCGCGTTCTCGCCGACCAGGGCGCCCTGATCGTCGGCCTGCCGAAACGCAATGTCGTCGCGCCGGTCGACAAGCGCATGAACCAGCGGCTCGCGCTGATCGGGCTCGTTCTGGTCGCTTCGGTGGGGCTCGGCACCCTTGGAGGCGAGGCGCTGGCGCTGCGGCCGCTGCGGAGGCTGACGGCCTACGCCCGCAAGCTTCAGGACGGAGATCTCGGCGCGCGGCCGCAGGTCAGCGCGCGCGGCGAGGTGGGCGCGCTCAGCCGCGCGCTCGGCGTGATGGCGGCGGCGGTGGAGGACCGAGAGCGCCGTCTCGCCGGCGCGGAGGCGCTGTTCCGCGGCCTGTTCGATCACTCGCCCGACTGCAAGGCGGTGCTCCGGGTCGACCCCGACGGGGCGTTCCGGGTCGAGACCTGGAACGCCGCCGCCCACCGCGCGACGGGGCTCACGCCCGACGACGTCGTCGGCCGCACGCCGACGGAAGTGTTTCCCGGCCCGCGCGGCGACCTGATTGAGCGCGACCTCGCGCGGACGCTGGAGCTCGGGCAGGTGTCCCGCATCGAGCGCGAGCCGACCGTCAACGGCGTCCCGCAAACTTATGAGATGGTTCAGGTGCCGCTTCGAGGCGCCGACGGCCGGATCGAGCGCATCTTCATCTCCGCCCACGACATCTCCGACCGGAAGCGCGTCGATCGCCTGAAGAACGAGTTCGTGTCCACCGTCAGCCATGAGCTGCGCACGCCGCTCACGTCGATCGCCGGCTCGCTCGGCCTGCTCGCGGGCGGGGTGGCGGGACCGCTGGGCGACAAGGCGAGCCACCTGATCGCGATCGCGCATTCCAACAGCCTGCGGCTGGTCCGGCTGATCAACGACATTCTCGACATCGAGAAGATCGAGGCCGGCCGCATGGCGTTCGATCTGATGGAGATCGACCTGATCGAGATCGTGGAGCAGGCGGTCCGGGGCCTGCGCGCCTATGCCGACGAGTTCGAAGTGGTCATCGACGTCGCGCATGACGAAACCGATCTCGTCGTGCGCGGCGACGCCGACCGCCTGAACCAAGTGGTGACCAACCTCGTCTCGAACGCGATCAAGTTCTCGCCGCGCGGCGGGACGGTGGAGGTGGCGGTGAGCGCCGAGGAGGATGTGGCCACGATCGCCGTCCGCGACCGCGGCGCGGGCATACCCGAAGCCTTCCGGCCGCGCCTGTTCAGCAAGTTCGCCCAGGCGGACGGCTCCGACAGCCGCCGCAAGGGCGGCACCGGGCTTGGCCTCGCGATCGTCAAGGAGATCGTCGAGCGTCACGCCGGCGCCGTGTCCTACGGCACGGAGCTTGGCGTCGGCACCGAGTTCCGCGTCCGGCTGCCGCGGTTCCGTCGGCGCGACGTCGCCCCGCCGATGTTCGCCTCGGGCGAGGCGCTGCCGCGGGTGATGATCTGCGAGGACGACGTGTTCATCGCGGCGCTGCTGTCCGAGCTGCTGCGCGACGCCGGCTTCGACAGCCTCGCCGTGGGAACCGTGCGCGCCGCGCTGAAGGCGGCCGAGACCGAGCAGATCGACGCCATCCTTGTGGACCTCAACCTGCCGGACGGCGACGGCATCAGCCTGATCCGCGACCTGCAGGCGGCTCCGCGCACCCGCGACATCCCGATCGTGGTCGTCTCCGCCCAGGCCGGCCGGGGACGGGCCGACGCGCGCGCCTCGGCGCTCGACGTCGTCGCCTGGCTTGAAAAACCCGTCGACGCGCGACGGCTCGCGGCGGTGCTGCGCGCCCGGCTCGGCGTCCGCGAGCCCCGGCCGCGCGTCCTTCACGTCGAGGACGACGCCGACCTGCGCAAGGTGGTGGCTGCGGCCATCGGCTCGATAGCGGACGTGGTGTCGGTCGGAAGCTTCGACGACGCGGAGCGGGAACTGGCCCGAGGCGCGTTCCAGCTCGCCATCGTCGACATGACGCTCGACGACGGTTCGGGGCTCGATCTTCTGGCGACGCTGGAAACGCGCCGGCCGCACGCGATTCCGACGATCATCTTTTCCGCCGACGACATCGATCGCGACGTCGCCGCCCGCGTCGAAGCGGCGCTGACGAAGTCACGGACGTCGCTGTCGGTGCTGGTCGAGACCGTACGGCGCCTGGTCGCCGAACGCCGCCGGGTCGTCACGCTCTGACGGAAGCCCGGAGCGTGACCGTCCGCGCCGGTCGAGTCGGAGCGAGCTTATCCGGTTGGGCGGGTGGGCCGCTCGCCGTCAGCGGGATTTCCGGAGCGCCGAGCTGGCTGCGTCCACGGCCTTTCCGGCCGTCTTCTGCAGCTTGCCTTCGGTCTCTTCGGCCTTCCCTTCGGCCTGCAGCCCGACGTCGCCGATCGCGCGGCCGACCGCGGCCTTGCCCTTGCCGACAGTCTCCTTGACCGCGCCCTTGATGGTGTTGGTGTTGACCATGACGATCCCCGATTTGCGTTGGTTGGGAAGTGCCTCGCCCGCCGTCAGCGCAGCAGGCGCCCGAGCACGAGGCCGGTGAACAGCGCGGCCCCTGCGGCTGCGAGAGGGTTCTCGCGGATCGCGTCCGACAGCGACGTCGATCGCCGAAGCGCGGGAGCCCGTGTCGAAGAGGTGGAGCGGGCGGAGTCGCGGACCGCCGAAACGCCCTCGTCCGCGGCGTCCTCAATGACGCGCGCCGTCTCCGCGCCTGCGCTTCGCGCGCCGCGGGCGGCCTTGCGCGCCACGTCGGCCGTGGCTTCGGCGGCTTCGGTTGCTTTCGAATCGGCCATCGAGCGAGTTCCTTCCTGTCCGTCGCCGAAACGCGCCGCAATCTGCGCGACGAGCCCCGGCGTCATCACTGCGTGCCCCATGAACGCCGGGTTCGGCCCTGGGTTCCCTCGGGACGAGCCCCTGTCGCCGCGGGGCGGCGCCGTTCCGCGCGAAGGATGTGGGAAAAGGCGGCTCATGCCTGCTTGCGGAGCGAAACGCGGCCTCGTATAAGGGCCGCCGTCGGCCACGGAGTGTAGCGCAGCCTGGTAGCGCACCTCGTTCGGGACGAGGGGGTCGCAGGTTCGAATCCTGCCACTCCGACCAACCTTTTCAATGGGTTGGGGGTCGACAAAGAACGTCGCGGCCATGAGCCTGGCGACGTTTCACGTCGCGGGACGCCCGCGGCTTTGTTCTTTCCCAGACAAGAACGCTCCGCCGTCCGGTCCAGCACGACCGGCGAGGGGACGCGAACGCGCCCGGTTCGTTCCGCCTCTTTGATCGGCTGTGACGCGCCGCCAGCGCAACCGTGTGCAGAACGCCTGCGAAGGCGTTCATCTCAGTGGGCGGTATTCGAGTATTTGTTTTTAACAATTATAATTAGGGGGCTTTCACAAGAATTTTTGGCGCGTCTCGTCGTCGTGAATACTTTCCTCTCCCTGGCTTATTGCGCCATGGGTCCGCGACGCCGCATATAACACTTGCAGATGCGGGTTTTGTCGCGCGGCTCCACGGAATATTTCCGTCCGCGCGCACGGGGGAACTATCTTATGACTACTTTGGCTGCGGGCCCTTCCGGGGCGCCGTCGGGCGACTCTGCGCCGGCGTCTTCGGGCGGGACTGAAACCCTGCGCAACACGCTCGGCCTTCTGCCGATGATCGCGCTGTCGGCCGCCCTCGCGACGCCGGCTTTCGGCCAGCAGGCCGCTCCGCCGGCCGCAGACGGCGCCCACACCGCGCTCGACGAGATTTCGGTGATCGGGCAGGGCGGCGCCGGCGAGGGTTACAAGACCGAGACGCTGTCGTCGGCCAAGGCCACGGCTCCGCTTCTCGACACGCCGCAGACGGTCACGGTCGTGCCGCGGCAGGTCATCGAAGAGCGCGGCTCGCGCACGCTGACCGAAGTGCTGCGCAACACGCCGGGCATCAGCTTCGACGCCGGCGAGAACGGCTTCGGCACCTCCACCAATAACTTCACGCTCCGTGGTTTCGACACGAGCGGCAGCGTCTATGTGGACGGCGCGCGCGATTCCGGCAGCTACGCCCGCGACACCTTCAACGTCGACCGCGTCGAGGTCATCAAGGGTCCCGCCGCCGACAACGGCCGCGGCGGCCTCGGCGGCTACGTCAACATCGTGACCAAGGCGCCGACGCTCGACACCTTCGCGCGCGGCGACGCCAGCCTGAGCTTCGATCAGTACGGCACCGATCCGCTGAAACGCGCGACCATCGACGTCAACCGCGCGATCTCCGAGACCGTCGCCATCCGGCTGAACGCCATGGGCGAGCATGGCGGCGTGATGGGCCGGGATGTGGCCGAGAGCCGCGCCTTCGGCATCGCGCCCTCGATCAGCTTCGGCCTCGGCACCGCGACCCGAGCGACCCTGTCCTACGAGCACCAGCAGCGGAACGACATCCCGGACTGGGGCGTGCCGGGCGCCACCATCAAGGGGCTCGACACCCACCAGTCGAACGCCCGCGCCCGGCGCGACAGGTTCTATGGGCTGTCTTCGGATTTCGACGACTCCCAGGCCGACAGCGCGATCGCGCGTTTCGAACATGACCTGACCGACGGAATCACCGTCAGCAACCAGACGCGCTGGGCGCGGGTGGACCGCAGGTCCCGCTACACGCACGCGCTCGGCTATCGGCCCGACGACCAGCATGTCACGACGCAGACGCAGTTCTACGACCGTGTGAACGAGTCGCTGTCGAACCAGACCAACCTGCAGGCGAAGTTCGACACCGGCGCGTTCCGCCACACCGTGTCCACGGGCGTGGAAGTCACACGCGAGACCTCGAAGGCGGACCGTTTCGCCAGCATCGACGGCCGGGCTATCCCGGTCGGCAACCCGAACCCGGATCGCGACCCGTTCGACGACAGCGAAGATAGCCTAAGGTTCAGCCCGAACGCCGCGAGCGACGTGAAGATCACCACGGTCGCGGCCTATCTCTACGACACCGTCGACTTGAACGAGCAGTGGCAGATCACGGGCGGCGTGCGCGTCGAACGCTACAAGCTCGACCTGGACGACATCAACCTGATCAACCCCGCGGCCGGGTTCAACTACGACGAGACCAAGACCACGCTCAACGGCAAGATCGGTTTGGTCTACAAGCCGGTGCGGGAGGGCAGCCTCTACGCCTCGTTCGGCACGACGGCGCTGCCGCCCGGCTCGTTCCTGTCGAACCCGGACATCTCCCGCACCGGCGCCAACGGCTTCCCCGGCTTCGTGCCCGGCGCCAAGACCGTGCGCGGCTACAACTACGAGATCGGCGCAAAGTGGGACTTCTTCGGCGGCGCGCTCTCGACCACCGCGGCGGCGTTCCACACCGAGAAGCATAACGCGCCGATTACGGGCGCTGACGTCGTCGGTGGTCCGGTCGAGCTGAAAGGTTATGGCAAGCAGATCGTGCAGGGCGTCGAGATCGGCGTGGCGGGCAAGATCACCGAGGCCTGGAGCGTGTTCGGCGGCGCCACGTTGCTGCGCAGCGAGCGCAAGCACAGCGCCTATCTCGACCGCGTGCGCAATAACGCGAATACGGGCGACTACGGCGACTACACCCGCACCGACGGCGACCGGCTGGCCTTCACGCCCAACTTCTCGGCGACGCTCTGGAGCACCTACGACGTGACGCAGAAGTTCACGGTCGGCGCCGGCGTGCAGTATTCGGGCTCGTCCTATCTCGGACGGCCGGACGACGCGCTGCGCATCATCCCGAACGGGCGTTACGGCAAGCTGCCGAGCTACTTCCTCGCCAACGCCATGCTGGGCTACAAGGCCACCGAGAACATCGACGTCCGCTTCAACGTGGACAACGTGTTCGGCGAGAAATACGCCGTCACCACCAACTGGAACGGGTCGCGCGCGACGCTCGGCGCCCCGCGGGTGTTCCGCGTAAGCTCGAGCTTCAAGTTCTGACGCCGTCCGAACTCAGGCGACGAGGCGCGGGCCTGGTCCACCCCTCGTCGCCACCGATCGCGGGAACACGATGCTCGTCTCCATCCCTGACGTCCTGACGCCGGACGAGGTCGCGCATATCCGGGAGGCGCTGGAGACGGGCGACTGGGCCGATGGACGCGCCACGGCGGGCGGGCAGGCCGCCGCCGTCAAGCGCAACCTGCAGGCGGCGGGAGATTCGCCCGTCACGCAGCGGCTCGGGCAGATCGTCCTGCAGGCGCTCGCCCGCAACGCGCGCTTCACCACCGCGGCCCTGCCGCTGCAGGTGACGCCGCCGATGTTCAACCGCTACGATCCCGGCATGACCTTCGGCGCGCATGTGGACGGGGCGATCCGCACGACGCCGGGAACCGGCGCGCGCATCCGCGCCGACGTGTCGTCGACGCTGTTCCTCACGCCGCCGGAGGATTACGACGGCGGCGAGCTCACGATCCGCGACACCTATGGCGAACACGCCGTCAAGCTGCCGGCGGGCCATCTCGTGGTCTATCCCTCAACCAGCCTGCACGCCGTCACGCCGGTGACGCGCGGCAGCCGCTGGGCGGCTGTGTTCTGGACCCAGTCGATGGTGAAAGACGACTGGCGTCGCACGATGCTCTACGATCTCGATATGTCGATCGTGAGCGTCCGCGAGCGTCTCGCGGACGACGATCCGGCCGTGGTCGGCCTCATGGCGCACTACCACAACCTGCTGCGGTCGTGGTGCGAGGTCTGACCTGCGCGCCGCGCGTCGTCGCGGGGCGGCGATGAGCGCGGGGCCGGCCGTGCCGCCGGACGTGGCGTCGCTCGCCGATTACGAGCGCCACGCGAAGGCGCTGCTGCCGCCGGACGTGTGGGCCTACGTCGCCGGAGCGGGCGCCGACGGGCTGACCCAGCGCTGGAACCGCGAGGCCTTCGACGCCCGCGCGCTCGCCGGCCGCGCGCTCGTCGACATGGCGGGCGCGACCACCGCCGCCACCCTGTTCGGCGCCGAGATGCCGTTCCCGATCATGCTCGCGCCGGTCGCGCGGCAGACGCTGGCGCATCCCGACGGCGAGCGCGCCACGGCGCTCGGCGCCGGCGCCCTCGGCGCGTGGATGACGCTGAGCGTGCTGTCGAGCGCCGCGGTCGAGGAGGTCGCCGCCGCGGCCCGTGCGCCGCTCTGGCTCCAGCTCTACATGCAGGGCGACCGGGACTGGACGCTCGGGCTGCTGCGGCGGGCGGAGGCCTGCGGCTGCCGCGCGATCGTGCTGACGGTGGACGCCGCCGTCAGCGGGGTGCGCAACGATGAGCAGCGCGCCGGTTTCCGGGCCGAACGGATCGACGCCGTGCATCTGCACGGCGCGCCGATGGCGCGCTCCAGCGCCGGGCCCGGCGAGAGCCCGGTGTTCAAGGGGCTGCTCGACGGCGCGCCGACCTGGGCGGACGTCGACTGGCTCCGTGCGCAAACGGCGCTCCCGCTGCTGCTGAAAGGCGTCGTCCATCCCGACGACGCCGAGCGCGCCCTCGACCGCGGCGTCGACGGGATCGTGGTCTCGAACCATGGAGGGCGGACGCTCGACACTCTGCCCGCGAGCCTTCACGCGCTGGAGCGGATGGCGGAGCGCGTTGGCGGCCGGGCCCCGCTGCTGCTCGACGGCGGGGTGCGAAGAGGCACCGATGTGCTGAAGGCGCTCGCCTGCGGCGCGAGCGCGGTGATGGTCGGCCAGCCGCAGATCCACGCGCTCGCCGTCGCGGGCGCCGTGGGCGTGGCCCACATGCTGGCGATCCTGCGCGCCGAGTTCGAGGTCGCGATGGCGCTGACAGGCCGCCGCGCGGTCTCCGAGATCACGCGCGACACGCTCTGGTGAGCTTTTCCGCTCAGCCCGCGAGGTCGAGCGGCGGCAGCCGGCGCGAGAGGCGGTCGGCGATCACGGAGACCACATGCTCCGCGTCGCGGCCGACGGCGCCGAAGCGTCCCGAGCCCCAGGTGTTGAGCCACGGCAGGCCGATGAAGGACACGCCTTCCGCCCCCGTCACGCCGCGCTTGTGGACCGGCCGTCCGGCGCCGTTGAACACCGGAACGTCGAGCCAGCGGAAGTCCGGCGTGAAGCCGATGCACCACACCACCGAGGCGACGCCCGATGCGGCGAGGTCGAGCGTTCCGCGCTCGGCGGGCGGCGTCCACACCGGCTCGTAGACCGAAGGCGGCGGCGCCTCGACGCCGGTCTCCGCGATATGCCGGTCGATCGCGGCGTTGATGCCGTTGTAGGTGCGGTCGGCAAAGTCGAGGCTTTCGGCGAGGTTCTCCCGGAAGCGCAGGACGCCGTCGTCGTAATCCTCCAGCACGCCGTAGAGCTCCATGCCTTCGTTCGCGAAGCGCCGGAGGTCGATGTCGCGGCCGCCGTCGCGGCCGGTGACGTAATGGTTGGTGTTGTCGCGCACGCCCTCGCGCAGCGGGTGCTTCTCCACCGTCATCTCGTAGTAGCCCATGTCCGCGAGCCAGGTGACGACGTCGCGGCCGCGGTAGAACCGGGCGCAGCGCGGAGCGGGCCCGACCGCGAGATGCACCTTGCGGCCCGCGAGGTGCAGGTCTTCCGCGATCTGCGCGCCCGACTGCCCGGAACCGACGACCAGCACGGCCCCCTCCGGAAGCTGTCCGGCGTTGCGGTACTGCTCGGAGTGGATCTGCGCGATCGATTTCGGCAGTTTCTCCGCCATGCGTGGGATGATCGGGGTGTGGTAGCCGCCGGAGGCGACGACGACTTCGTCGGCGGTGAAATCGCCGGCGGAGGTCGCGACGGAGAAGCCGCCTTCGGGACGGCGCGCGACCCGCGTCACCGACACGCCCTCGCGGATCGGCGGGTCCACCTTCTCCACGAAGCGGCGGACATAGGCGACGATCTCGTCCTTCACCATGAAGCCGTCCGGGTCCGGCCCGTCATAGGGATGGCCGGGCAGGTCGCACTGCCAGTTCGGGGTGACGAGGCAGAAGTTGTCCCAGCGCCGCGTCTCCCACACATGGGCGGCGGTCTTCGCCTCGAACACCAGATGATCGATCTTGCGCTGCTTCAGCCAGTAGCTGACGGAAAGGCCCGCCTGGCCGCCGCCGACGACGACCACGCTGTGATGCGGAATGGCGCTCATCGTGGTGCTCCCCGGCTCACTCTTCGAAGGACAGGACGGCGACGCGCGCGTCGGCGGTCGCGGAGAAACGGCGCGCCTGGGTTTCGATGCGCGCGAGCTGCTCGAGCGCGCTCGAGCAGGCGAAGCCGTACTTCGCCCGAACCCGTTCGCTCGCGATGTTCAGCGCGGTCCGCGACCGCTCGAGAAAATCGCCGACGGGATAGCTCTCGCCCGCGGCCATGTGCTCGCGAATGACGAGCGAGGGCGAGTAACAGCTCTCGGTGGCCCCGTCCGGCCAGCGGACGGTGAAGCGCATCTCAGGCATGGGCGGCCTCCTTCGGCAGGGCGGCGTAGACATCGAGGTGGGCGCGGGCGACGGCGCTCCAGCCCATCCGGGCGGCGGCGACCGGACCGCGCTTCGCAAGGCGGGAGCGCGTCGGTTCGGCGAGAGCGATCATCAGCGCGTCGGCGATCGAGCCGGGCTTGAGCGGATCGCACCAGGCGACGTCGCCGTCCTCGAAATGCTCGGTGAAGGGCGCGAGCCGCGACACGACCGCGGGGACGCCGCTCGCGAGCGCCTCCAGCGCGACGAGGCCAAAGCCCTCGCGCAGCGACGGGAACGCCAGCGCGTCGGCGAGCCGGTACAAGGCCGGCATGTCGGCGTCGGGCAGGGGGCCGGTCACGATCACGTCGCCGTCGGCCAGACCCGCGGCGGCGAGCTCGATGTCGAAGCCGGCGCGGTAGGCGTCGTGGTCGAGCAGCGAGGCGCCGCCCGCGATCACGAGCTGGGCGCGGTCGTGCATGCGCCGGACCTGGAGGAACGCCGCCAGGATGCGGCGCGTGTTCTTGCGTTCCTCGACGCCGCCGACGCTCAGGATCACCGGGCCGCCGCCGAGGCCGAGGCGCGCGGCGAGTGCCGCCTCCCGGCCGTCCGGCTCCGGGCGGAAGCGCTGGCCGTCGACGCCGTTTCCGACGATCGTGGCGGCGAGGCCGAACCGTTCCTGCACCACGCTCCGCCACATCTCGCTCACTGTGAAGGCCGCGTCGGCGGCGGAGACGGAGCGGCTCTGCAGGGCGTCGAGCCTCGGATCGGCGAAGGGATCGAGATGGTGCACGGTGCGCGCGAAGGCCGGGATCAGCCCGGCGGCCTTGAGGTCGGCCAGCGCGTTGCCGGAGATGCCGTCCTGCGCGTGGAACACGTCGAAACGGCGCGCCGCCGGACGTTCGAAATGCCGGCGGTAGTCGGCGATGCGGGCGAGCACCATGTCGGTCACCCCGCCCTCGACCCGCGTCGCGGGCACGGAGACGGTTTCGAACGTCGTCGTGCGGAAGAAGCCGCGGCCGTCGGGGTCCGGCGCGTGCGCCACCGGCTCGTGGCCGAGCGCCGCGAGCGCCGTGGCGAGTTCGAGGGCGTGCACCACGCCGCCGCGCGGATTGACCGAATGGCACAGCAGCGCCACGCGCAAGGGCCGGGGCGCGCTCATGCCGCCGCCTGCGCCGGAGCGCAGCCGAGAAGCGGGGATTGCGTCAGGTCCCAGACCGTCGCGCGCTCGTCGCCGTCGGCGATCTCCACCAGGCCGCCGGCTGTGACCGAGCCCACGTCGGCCGCCGCGATCCCACGCGCGGCGAAGCGCGCGACGACGGCGCCGACGTTCTCCGCGGACGCCGCGAGCAGGAAGCCGAAGCTCGGGAAGCTCCGGAGCCAGCGCGCGAGCGGAGCCTCCGGGGGGCGAGGCGCCGCCGCGACCTCGACCCGCACGCCCACGCCGGAGCATTCGGCCAGCATCGCCGCGGTGCCGACGAGGCCGGCCTGGCTGATGTCCTTCGCCGCCCGGGCGAGGCCGGCCTCCGCGATTTCGGCCAGCAGCGCCAGATCGCCCCGTAGACGCTCCGGCGGCGCGTCGGTCGCGGCCTCCCAGTTGTCGAACGGCTCGCGGTAGCGGCCGCGCAGGTCAATCGCCGCGATCAGCCGGTCGCCGGGCCGCGCGTCGAAGCTCGTCAGCAGCGCCTTCGCGCGACCGAGCACGGCGACCGAGAGCTGGCCGCGGTCGCAGGCGAGATTGGTGTGTCCGCCCACGATCGGGACGCCATAAGCCGCCGCCGCCGCCTTCAGCCCCGCGAGCACCGGCGCAGCGTCGGCCTCGCCCGCGGCCCACAGCGCGTCGACCACGGCGACGGCGCGTCCGCCCATGGCGGCGACGTCGGACAGGTTCACCATCACGCCGCACCAGCCGGCGAACCACGGGTCCTTCTCCACGAAGGCGTTCATGAAGCCCTCGATCGCGAACAGGAGGAAACCGTCGGCGTCGGGGATCGCGGCGCAATCGTCGCCGACCGGCACGGCGGAGGCGCCGGAGAGGCCGAGCCGCCCCGCCGCGCGGGCGATGTCGGCCTTGGCGGCGAGCCCTGCGCCGTCACGCAGCGCGGCGGCGAGGGTTTCGAGCGCGGTCACGCCGCCCTCCGCGCCGGGGCGTAGAAGCCGGTCTCAGGCGTCGTGAAGGGCGGATAGAAGGCGAGGTCGGCCTCCATCTTCAGGTGCGGGCGTCCATGAAGTTCCACCTCATCGAGAACGGACCAGCGTAAGCGCTGGAAAAGCGGGCCGTTCTGGCTCTGGACGTGGGCGAAGAAGCGCGTGCAGCCGCGGGCGCGGGCGGAGGACACCGCGAGCCGGATCAGCGCCGCGCCGAGCGCGCCGACGCGGCGGTGGCCGGCCGCGACGGCGAGGCGGGAGCCCCACCAGACGTCCGGCGCCTCCTCGTGGATGCGCACGGTGCCGACCACCGCGTCATGGGCGACCGCGAGCGACGACACCGCGACCAGCGGGATCGCGCGATCATCGACGGCGTCGCGATCGTCCCTCTCGAACACCTTCTGCTCGTCGCAGAACACGGCGCGGCGAAGCTCGGCCGCGCCGCGCCGCTCCCAGGCGCCGACGGCCCACTTGATCTGGTAGCCCGCGGGGACGAACGGCCTTACCGGCTCGAAGAGCATGGCGACGCCCCCCGTTCGTAGGTGGCGAGCGAGGAGCAGGCGCCGCATTTCGCGCATCCAGCCTTCACATCCACCGCGCGCAGGCCGTTCGCGATCAGCATGCCGGCAAGCGGGCGCAGGATGGAGGCCATGAAGGCCGGCGACGGCGTCGGGTGGCTTTCGAGCGGCGTGCCTGAGATCGGCGTGAACGGCACCACGAAGGGGTAGACGCCGAGCGCGGTCAGCCGCTCGCAGACGTCGAGCACCTCTTCGGGCGTGTCGCCGAGGCCCGCGAGGATGTAGGTCGAGACCTGACCCCGCCCGAACACGGGGACGGCGGCGGCGAAGGCTTCGAAGTAGCGCTCGACCGAGACCGTCGCCTTGCCCGGCATGATGCGCCGGCGCACCGGCTCCGACACGGCCTCGAGATGCATGCCGAGCGCGTCCGCGCCCGCGTCGCGCATGCGCCCGAACCAGGCGTCGTCCTCCGGCGGCTCGCACTGCACCTGGATCGGCAGGTTCACGCGGGCCTTCACGCCTGCGGCGCTCTCGCTAAGCACCGCGGCGCCGCGGTCGGGGCCCTTCGGGGTGCCGGTGGTCATCACCATGTGGCGCACGCCGTCGAGCCGGACGGCGGCTTCCGCCACCTCGGCGAGCTGCGCCGGCGTTTTGTGGGCGATGGTGCGCCCGGCCGCGAGCGACTGGCCGATCGAGCAGAACTGGCAGGTCTTCGTCCGGCTCTGGTAACGGATGCAGGTCTGCAGCACCGTGGTCGCCAGCACGTCGCGGCCGTGCAGCGTCGCGATGTGGCTGTAGGGCACGCCGTCGGCGGTCTTCAGCCCGTAGAACTTCGGCGCGAGCGGGAACGAGGCCTCGGCGACGACGGCGCCGTCGCGGGTGATGCGGCTGCGGCCGAAGGCGTCCGGCTTCTCGACCAGATAGGGGCTGTCGAAGGCCGGCGCTGTGTGCACCGGCGCCATCACGGTCATGCCGTCGATGGTGATGGCCTTGTGGTCCGAGGGGCCTGCGCCGCCGCGGCGGCTCTGGGCGCCCGCGCTAGGATCGACGAGCCGGACCCCGAAGGACTGCAACTCGTTGATCAGCTCCTCGGTCGGCAGCGTCGGCTTCGGCTTGGTCGGCATCGGCGTCATCGGATGCGCTCCAGGAGGGAAGGTCGGCGGACCGGCGGACCGGGCCTGCGGGTCGGTCGTCGAGGACGAGGCTCAGCAGCTCCGGTCGGGCGTAGTGGCCGACGCTGTCCATCATCCGCTTGCGCTTCAGCACGAGCGCCATGTCGAGATCGGCGATCAGAAGACCTTCGCCGGAGGTGAGCGGCGGCGCGAGATGCGCGCCCTCGGGCGACACGATCGCGGTCATGCAGCCGCCGGTGAGCGCCTTGCGCAGCTTCTCGTCCGGGGCGATGCGCTCGCGCTGCGCATCCGTCAGCCAGCCGGTGGCGTTGACGACGAAGCAGCCGCTCTCCAGCGCGTGGTGACGGATCGTCACCTCCATCTGGTCGGCGAAGATCTGGCCGACCATGGAGCCCGGAAACTGCGCGGCGTGGATCTCCTCGTGGTCCGCCATCAGGGCGTAGCGGGCCAGCGGGTTGTAGTGCTCCCAGCACGCTAGCGCCCCGACACGGCCGACGGCGGTGTCGACGGCGCGCAGGCCGGAGCCGTCGCCCTGACCCCAGATCATCCGCTCGTGATAGGTCGGCGTGATCTTGCGGCGCTTGAGCTTCAGCGTCCCGTCGGCGTCGAAGATCAGCTGGGCGTTGTAGAGCGAGCCGTGGTCGCGCTCGTTTATTCCGAGCACGACGACCAGGCCGCGCCGCCGCGCCGCCGCGGCGACCGCGTCGGTCACGGGGCCGGGGACCGACGGCGCGTGCTCGTAGAGCCTGAGGTGCTCCGCGCCGGTGACGACCGGCGGATGCACGAAGGAGAAGTACGGGTACCAGGGCACGAAGGTCTCGGGGAACACCACGAGGTTCGCGCCCTTCGACGCCGCCTCGTCCAGCGCGTTCAGCACACGCGTCAGCGTGCCGGCGCAGTCGTCGAGATCCGGCGCGATCTGTACGGCCGCGGCCCGGACGATGCGTTTCTCGCTCATCGCCATGTCTCCCTGGCCGTCTCCCGGATCGGCCTGCGGCCATCCGGGACGACGGCTGTGGCCGCTCTCAGAGCGTCCAGGTGTCGAGGATGAAGGCGTTCTCCTTGCGGTGAAGGAGAATGACGTCGAGCACGTCGAGCGGGCTGATCGGCGTGACGCCCGGGATCAGCGCGCCTTCGCCGTGGCCGTAGAGCGCCTGGAGCGCGAAGCGGCAGGCGTAGACCTTGCCGCCGTCGGCGAGGATCTTCTCGATGCGGTTGTTGAAGTTGAGATGGCCGGGAAAGGCCTCGTCGCCCAGCGTCGGAAAACCGCGCTGCACGCCGAGCGTCACGCCGGGGCCGTAGAGCAGCACCGAGGTCTCGAAGCCCTTGGCGATCAGGCGCGAGGCCTGCAGCAGGTTGACGAGGCCGATCGAGCCCTCAAAGGCCACGGTGTGGAAGGTGACGAGCGCCTTTTCGCCCGGCGCCGCCTTCACGTCCTCGAACACCTTGCTTTCGTAGTCGACCAGAAAATCGCCCTTCTGATTGGCGGGCTTCGTCACTGCGGGCATCTCGCTCTCCTGTTCGGCTGCCGGGCCTCGCCGCCCGGGTCGCTGACAGGGGAGCAACCCTCGTGCCAACCGCCAAAAAGCGCTGGCATACAAAGACTGCATCAAATTGCATTCAATTTTCCATGCAATATTGGATGGATTGCGGGCGCCTGAAATCCCTGAAACTGAACGTATGACGCGTCAACAGGCACTGGTCGCCTTGGACATGAGCAAAATATTGCAGGTATTGCAGGGTGGCTCGACAGCCGAAGGCATGCAGTCAATAATCCCGCAATTAGGGAAATTGCAGGCAGACTGGCATGGCCGACTGGACTCCCGACTTCGCCCTCAGCGACAAGCCGCGTTACCTCGCGATCGCCGATCTGATCGCGGCCGACATCCGGTCCGGGCGGCTCGCGGTCGGCGACCGGCTGCCGCCGCAGCGGGTGCTGGCGAAGCGGGTCGGGATCGATTTCACCACGGTCGCGCGCGGCTACGAGGAGGCGCGCAAGCGCGGTCTCGTCACCGCGCGGGTGGGGCAGGGCACCTTCGTCGCTGGCGCGCCGCAGACGACGCAGATGCGCGCCCACGCCCGGCTGTCCGCCGACCTCACCATGAACCTGCCGCCGGAGCCGACGGACCCCGCCCTGCTCGACATGATGCGCGAGGGTCTGGCGGCGGTCGCGCGCGATCTCGTGCCACGGCTGCGCTACCAGGGCTTCGGCGGCTCGGCGGAGGACAAGGACGCCGCCTCGTCCTGGCTCGGCCGGCGCGCGCTGGTGCCGTCGCAGGACCGCCTGTTCGTCACGCCCGGCGCCCATCCCGCGCTGCACGGCGTGTTCAGCATTCTGGCGAAGCCCGGCGACGTGATCCTGTGCGAGGCCGTCACCTATCCCGGCGTCCGCTCGATCGCGGCCCAGCTCGGCGTCCGGCTGGTGGGGCTTGCGATGGACGAGGACGGCGTGACGCCGGAGGCGCTCGAGGAGGCCTGCGCGCGCCATGCGCCGAAGGCGGTCTATCTCAACCCCACGCTCCAGAACCCGACCACCCTGACCATCCCTGAGGAGCGGCGGGCGGCTCTCGCGGCGGTGGCGCGCGCGAACGAGCTGCCGATCGTCGAGGACGACGCCTACGGCTTCATCCCGACGCGGAAGATCTCGCCCTTCGCCGCGATCGCGCCCGATCTCACCTGGCACGTGGCCGGCCTCGCCAAATGCATCGGCGCGGGTCTGCGGGCGGCCTATGTGGTGGCGCCGAGCGCGCGGGCGGCCTGGCCGTTCGTGGCGGCGCTCAGGGCCGCGACCGTCATGGCCTCTCCGCTGACCGTCGCGCTGGCGACGCGCTGGATCGAGGACGGCGCCGCCGACGCCATGCTGCGCTTCATCCGCGAGGAGACCGCGGCCCGTCAGCGCATGGCGGCGGAGATCCTGCCTCCCGGCTCGTTCCGCGCGGACCCGCTGAGCTTCAACCTCTGGATTCCGCTGCCGCCGCCCTGGAGCCGGTCCTCCTTCGTCGGGCAGATGCGCGAGACCGGGATCGGCGTCGTGGCGAGCGACGCCTTCACGGTCGGCTCCGCGCCGACAGAGGCTGTGCGGGTGTGCATCGGGGGGCCGTCGACGCGCGACGAGATCAGGGCGGCGCTCGAGTTCATCGGCCACGCGCTGACTGAGCCGCCGGAGCTCGCCTCGGCCTATATCTGAGCTCGCGGGGGCGGCTCAGCCCCCGGCGATCTCCACATTGCCGTCGAAGCCGGCCCGGACGGAGAAGTTGCGCTGGAAGGTGCGTCCGTCCCGGCGCACGATCGCGACATAGTCGCCCTCGGACAGCACGATCGGCGGCAGCTGGCCGATCGACTCGCGGATCACGTCGCCGCCGGGCGTCAGGATGGTCCAGGAGGTGTCCGGCAGCTCCGGCGCGCCGGGCTCGTGCACGAGCTTCAGCGCGACCTGCGCCGCCTTGTGGTGCACCTGGGCCTCGACGAACTTGCCGGCGCCGACCTCCAGATCGACCTCGATGATGGCGTTGGCGTCGCCATAGGCCGAGACGACGTGATAGGTGCCGGCGGGCAGTCGGAGGGTCGTGCCGGGCGCGATCTTCTCGGCGACCGTCCGCGTCACGCCGCCGTCGTCGCGGGTGAGGGTGAAGCTCAGCCGGTCGCCCGGAATCTTGACGTCGCCGACGAAGCCGGTGAGCCGCACCGCGCCGGCCTCGATCACCAGCGTGTCCTCGCGGGGCCCCCGCGCGTCGACCGTGACGTAGCGCGCCACCGCCACCAGCCCGTAGACCGCGTGCACCACGTAGCCGCCCGGATCGAGCTCGAAGCGCGGCGAGCTGTCGGTCGATTCGGCGACCATCATGTGCTCGCCGTTGGCGTCGGCCGTGTCGGTGAACACGCGCCACTTCACCCCGCTCATCACGCGCGGCCCGTTCTTGCTGAAGGCCGCGTGCAGGGTGAGCGGCTGCTTGATCACCGGAGCCGTGGGCGAGGGCAGCGCCGCCGGGGTCGTCCGCGCGGGGGCGGGCGCCGGCGCCATCGGCTCGGTCGCGGCGGCGGGGGGCGCCGCCGGCTTCGCCGGGGCGAGATTTGGAATCCTGATCCCGTTCAGCAGATCGCCGGCGCCGCCGAACGGGTCCGGCCGGCCGAGGGCGGCCTCCGGCGGGGGCAGCCGCGGCGCGGCGGGGCGGCTGGAGTCGCCGTCTTTCGGGGCGAGCAGGTCGATCCGGCCGGTGAAGCTGCCGCCATAGCTGAAGCCGCCGCGCTCCTTGGCGGCGGGTCCGCCGCCTCCGCCCGGCGTGGCCTTTCCGCCTTCCTGCGCGAACGCAGGATGCGCCGCGCACGCCATGGCGGCGGCGGCGCAGGCGGCGACCCAGGCGGGGACTGAGCGACGGTGCATCCCCGTGCGATGCCACCGCGCGCGGGTCTTGGCAAGTGCGGGTGACGTGGAGCCCGCCGTTGCGCGGGCCCGCGCCGCGTGCGATGGCCGCGTCGTCCCGCGCGAACGCAGGAGAAGCGCCATGACCGACGCCGCGAACCCGACCATCGAGCTGCTGAGCGCCCGCCGCTCCGTGCCGGCGAACGCGCTGGCCGAACCCGGGCCCGACGCCGGCCAGCTCGAGCGCATGCTGACCGTTGCGGCGCGCGTGCCCGACCACGGCAAGCTCGCGCCCTGGCGCTTCGTCGTGATCGAGGGCGGGGCCCGCAAGAGCCTCGACCTCAGGCTCGCGGCCCTGCTGAAGGAGCTTCAGCCCGACGCCCCGCCCCAGCGCGTCGCGCAGCAGGAAAACCTGTTCTCGGGCTCCGCGCTCGTCGTCGCGGTCGTCAGCCGCGCGGCGCCGCATGTGAAGATCCCGGAATGGGAGCAGGTGCTGTCCGCCGGGGCGGTCTGCATGAACCTCGTCGTCGCCGCCAACGCCTTCGGCTTCGGCGCGCAGTGGCTGACGGGATGGGCCGCCTACGAGCCGCGAGCGCTGGAAATCCTCGGCCTCGCGCCGCAGGAGAAGATCGCAGGCTTCATCCACGTCGGCGCACCGACCGAGCGCTGGAGCGACCGTCCGCGGCCGGACCTCGCCGAGATCGTGACGCGGTGGAGCGCCTGATGGTCCACAGCTACGAGGTCGCCAAGGGCCATCGCCTGCCGCACGACCCGTTCAAGGCGATCGTCGCGCCGCGCCCGATCGGCTGGATCTCCACGGTCGACGCCGAAGGGCGGCCGAACCTTGCGCCCTACAGCTTCTTCAACGGCGTCGCGGGGTCGCCGCCAATGGTGATGTTCTCGTCCGAGGGCTGGAAGCACTCGGTCGCGAACGTGGACGCCACCGGCGAGTTCGTCTGCAACTTCGCGAGCCTCGCGCTGAAGGACGCGATGAACGCCAGTTCCGCGCCGGTCGCAGCCGGCGTCGACGAGTTCGAGCTCGCGAGGCTCGAGACGGCGGAATCGAGCCTGGTGCGGCCGCCGCGGGTCAAGGCGAGCCCGGCGGCGCTGGAGTGCAAGGCTCTGAGCGTGACCGAGCTTTCCGATCTCGACGGCCGCAGGATCGGGCGCTGGATGGTGGTCGGTCAGGTCGTGGCGGTCCACATCCGCGAGGAGTTCCTGACCGGCGGCCTGTTCGACACGGCGAAGGCCGGCGCGCTCGCGCGCTGCGGCTACATGGACTACGCCGCGGTCGAGACCGTGTTCGCGCTCGAACGCCCGAAGGCGTAAGCGCCGCCGCTCACAGCGCGCCGAGCGCCGCCGCCTGTTCGGCCGTCAGCGCGAACTTTGCGTTGAACCCGTCCGTCCGCGCCGCCTCGGCGTCCCGGATGAAAGCGTCGTCATCGCCGGCGAAGGCGCTGTCGATCGCCGTGACGCCGGCTGCCGCCGCGGCGACGACCACCGCGCTGCGGACCGTGGCGAGGGGCGCGATCAGCGCGCCGCCCGGACCACGGGGCGAGGCGGCTCCGAGATCGGCGGCGAGAGCGTCCGCGTCCCAAGCGATCCCTGCGAGCCGGGGATGACCCGCCCCGAGGCCGGCGAGACCGAGCGCGCCCTTCGCCGTCGCGATGCGGGCGACGACGCGGAGCGCGCCGTCTGGCCACTCGCCTAGCGCCTCGGCGACCGCGAGCCGGGCGGCGAGATGCTCGACGTCGGCGCGCGACGAGGTCGCCTCCAGCACCACGCCTGCGATGACGGGCACCGCGGCGAGCGTCGCGGGATCTAGCGCGTCGGGAGCGGGCAGGGCGAGCCAGATCGGGACGGATACGTCACCGGTGTGGAGGCCGGCGAGCGCCTCCGCGTCGATCACCAGCGGCCCGCTGGCGGCGGGTTTGAACGGGTCGGCGCCGGATGCGCGGAGATAGGGCGTCATTCCCATTGTTTCGCTCAGGCCGGCCGGGCGGCGCAAGGTGGCCGCCGCCCCGTCGCCCATATGGTTAACCCGAGATTTACCATGATCGGAGCAAGCTTTCCGCAGGCGTCGCAGGGGAACGCCGCAGCCGGAATCGCGCCCGCCATGCAGCTTCTGTCTCCGGCCGACGCCGTGAGCCGCGTGACCGCCGCCCTCAAGGGCGCGGCCGACGCGACGGGAGCCGGATTCGACTACCTGCTTCGCACCGCCCAGCGCGAATCCTCGCTCAACCCGACCGCGAAGGCGTCGAGCTCTTCGGCCCGCGGCCTGTTCCAGTTCATCGATCAGACCTGGCTGCAGGTACTGAAGGAGGACGGTCCGAAGCTCGGCCTCGCCGAGGAGGCGGCCGACGTGACGCGCACCACCTCGGGCCGCTACGTCGTCGCCGACCCCGCGCGCCGGGCGGAGCTGCTGGCCCTGCGCGACGATCCGACGACGTCGGCGCTGCTCGCCGGCGCCTTCACCCGCCGCAACGCCGCGACGCTCCAGGCCGGGATCGGCCGGGCGCCGACCGAGGGCGAGCTCTACGCCGCGCACTTTCTCGGCGCGAAGGGCGCTACGGAGCTGATCAGGCTCGCCGCCGACCAGCCGTCGACGGGCGCCGCGAGCGCCTTTCCGGCGCAGGCGTCCGCGAACCGCGCGATCTTCTACGACAAGGGCCGCGAGCGCACCGCGGGCGAGGTCTACGCCCGCCTGACCGCCGGCGGCGGCTCGACCGCGACGGTGACGACCGCTCTCGCCCTGCAGGAGGCGCGGACGCGGACCGAGGACGTCGCCCCGTTCAACGCCGGCGTCGAGGACGACGGCCGCGCCTTCCATTCGCTGTTCAAGACAGGCCGCCGTTCGCCGGTGTCGGCCTATGTGGCCGAAGCTTGGTCGTCATTCGGCGCGGCGGGCCTCGTTTCCGACGTCTCGGGTCCGTTCCGGGGCCTGAAGACCGCGGCCCGCGCCGAGCCAGCGCCGGACCAGCTGCTTGCGGCCTCGGCCCGCGCCTACGCGGCGTCGCCGGCCGCGGTCGCCGCCGGAAACGCCGTTCAGGCGCCGCAGGCGGCGGCTGCGCCGGCCAGGGCGCGCCGCACGGCGTCGGTCGCGGTCGCCGCGCAGACCGCCGCTCCCGCTCCCGTCGCCGCTGCGCCCGCCAATCCCGCGCCGGTCCGGCGCGCGGTCATTCCCACCATCTCGCCATCGGCCCGCAAATGATCGTGGAACGCTACCTCGAATGGGCCGAGACCGCTCCCGCGCAGTTGCGCGCCGAGGCCGCCGACGGCTTGGCGCGTTCCTACCTCCATGGCGAGCTGGAGCACGAGATCCGCGACGAGGTCGAGGCGGCGCTGATGCGCATCCTGGACGACACGAGCCTCGCGGTGCGCTGCGCCGTCGCGGAGGTGCTCGCGGCCGCTCCGGACGTCGCGACGCCGCTCGTGCTTGCGCTCGCCTTCGACGCTCCCGACGTCGCCGAGCCGGTGCTGGCCCGCTCGCCGCTGCTGACGGACGTGGAGCTGGTCGATCTCGTGGCCCAGGGCGGCGTCCGCCAGCAGGTCGCGATCGCGCGGCGGGCGCGCGTCTCGGGCCCGCTCTGCGCCGCCATCGCCGAGGTCGCCTGCGGGGAGGCCTGCGCGACGCTGCTGGCGAACGCCGGCGCCCGTCCGCCCCGTTCGGCGGTGGAGCGCATCGCCGAACGCCACGGCGCCCATGGCGGGGTGCGCGACGCCTTGCTCGGGCGCGGCGACGCCAGCCCTGCGGTGCGGCAGGCTTTGATGCGCTCTGTTGCGGGCGCGCTGCAGCTGTTCGTGACCGACCGCGGCTGGCTCGCGCCGGACCGCGCCCGCCGCGCCGCCGACGAGGCTTGCGAACGCGGCGCGCTGGTGATCGCCGCCGGAGAGGCGGACGCGCAGGGTTTCGTGCGGCTGCTGGTCGACCGCGGCGAGTTCTCGGCCGGCCTCGCGCTCCGCGCCCTGCTCTGCGGCAACGTCGCGATCTTCGAGGCGGCGCTTTCGGTTCTGTCGGGCCAGACGCCCCAGCGGGTCGCGGGCTTCGTGCGCGACTTCGACGGCCGCGGCTTCGAGGCGCTCTACCGTCAGGCCGGTTTCCCGACGCCGGCGCTGCCGGTTTACCGCGCGGCGCTCGCGGCGGCCCGCGAGGCCGGTTTCGCCGGCGGCCGGGCGCAGGACGCGGAACTCTCGCGCCGCATGGTGGAGCGCGCGCTCACCGCCTGCGAAGGGGTGGATGTCGACGTCGCCGCGCTTCGGGCGCTGCTGCGCCGGTTCGCGACCGAAGCGGCGCGCGCCGACGCCCGCCGCGCCTTCCAGCCCGCGGCGCGCGAGCTGCTCGCGCTCGAGGCGCCGAAGGCGGCCTGAGCCCGGTCAGACCTTCGGTTTGAGGAAGCCTGCGCGCAGCATGGCGAGCCGTTCGACGATCTCGGCGGCGACAGGATGCTCCCGGCCGCGCACGTCTTCGCGCACGATCGCGCGGATCGCCTCCACATGCCGGTCCACGTAGGATTGCGGCGGCAGCGGCCCGTTCTGCTCCAGCATCAGGCAAAGCCCGTCCGCGATCTCGCCGGCGAGCGGAAAGCCGAAGGTCGCGGACTGGCCGCGCAGGTCGTGCGCGCTGCGGTACAGGTCGTCGAGCGCCTCTACGTCGCGGCCGATCGCGAGCGCCGCGCGCATGGCTTCGAGCCGATCGATCTCCTGCTGCATCCAGCCGTCGAACTCGGTCGACAGCAGTTCGAGCGCCTGCTCGGCGCGGAGGATCGCCTCCTCGTCGCTCTTGTCCCGCAGGCCGACCGAGCGGGTGGCGCGCTCCTTCAGCCGGTTCGGCGGACGCAGCACGATGTGGTCCGTGAAGGACTCCACCGGCACGCCCCAGGAGGCCGCAGGGACGAGAGCAGGGGCAGGGGGCGCGTCCGGCATGGGTCCAAGCCTCAGGAAACGACGCTGTCGCGCAGGCGCGCATTGGCTGTGTCTTCGACCACGTTCGCCGTCTTTGAGCGCCGCTCGGGTCCGGAGTAGCTCGCCGCGGTGCTCCGGCGGCGGTCCGGGCCGAAATAGTCGCGCGTCTTGATGAAGGGCCGCGGGTTCAGCACGCAGTTGAGCAGGCGCTGATGCAGCGCCTTCGAGGAGATCGGCTTGCAGAGGAATTCGGTGACGCCGGCGTCGCGGGCGCGGATGACCCGGCTCTTCTCGGAATGGCCGGTCAGCATGATGATCGGCACGTAAGGGTTCATGCCGCTGTCGGGCTGACGGATCATCGTCGTTAGCTCGACCCCGTCGAAGATCGGCATCGACCAGTCGACGATGATGATGTCCGGCAGATGGGTCGTGAACATCTCGAGGCCCGCGGCGCCGTCCTCCGCCTCGTAGACCTCGCGCGAGCCGAATCCGTGCAGCAGCGTGCGGACGATGCGGCGCATGTGCGCGTTGTCGTCGACGACGAGGATTCGGAGCTTTGTGAAGTCGACGCGGATCATGTCGCGGGCGAAGGACCATCAGACCATTCGAAATCATGGCCTGTCGTCGTTAACGCCGCGTTTCTGCGCTCACCAGCCGAACTGCTCGGCGAGGATGCGCTCGTCTAGCCCGTGGCCGGGATCGTGCAGCATTACGAGGTTGGTCTTGCGGTCGAGCGCGATCTCGACCCGCTTGATGTCCCGGAACTCGGTGTTGTCGGCGACGGCGGCCACCGGGCGCTTCTCCGGCTCCAGCACGTCGATCGCGACCGCCGCCCGGTCGGGCAGCAGGGCGCCGCGCCAGCGCCGCGGCCGGAACGGCGAGATCGGCGTCATCGCGAGCAGGGGGCTCGCGAGCGGCAGCAGCGGGCCATGGGCCGAGAGGTTGTAGGCGGTCGAGCCCGTCGGCGTCGCGACCAGCACGCCGTCGCAGACGAGCTCGCCGAGCCGCGGCTTGCCGTCCACCTCGATCCTGAGCTTCGCCGCCTGGTAGGTCTGGCGCCAGAGCTGGACCTCGTTGATGGCCTTCGCCACATGGACCTGGTTGTCCCGGTCGCGCGCGCGCATGGTCAGCGGGTGGATGACGGTGCGCTCCGCCGCCGCCAGCCGCTCCGGCAGGTCGTCCTCGCGAAAGTCGTTCATGAGGAAGCCGACCGAACCGCGGTTCATGCCGTAGATCGGCACGTTGCGGCCCATCAGGTCGTGCAGCGTCAGCAGCATCATGCCGTCGCCGCCAAGCGCGACCACCACGTCGGCGTCCTCGACCGCCACGCCGCCATAGCGCTGGGCGAGCTTCGCCCGCGCCTCGCGCGCGTCGTCGGCGCCGCTCGCGACGAAGGCGATGCGTTCAAAGCCGCGGTCGGTCATGCGCCTGCGCCGTCTCCGTGACGCGCGCGTCGGTCAGCGCGCGGATCCGAGCCATACACGGCCCCGCGGCCGCGCGTCCATGCGCGCCGCGTCAGAGCACGGGATTCCACATTTCGGGGACGAAGGCGAACTCGTCGTTCGAGCGGCGCGCGATGTGGCCGACGGCCGGGAAGGGGAAGTGGTAGCCGGCGACGAGCAGGCGGTCCTTCGTCACCATGTCCAGCATGCGCCGCCGGGTCGCCTCGGCCTGGCCGGGGTCCATGTCGAACACGGCGTGCCAGCCCGGATTGCGCACGAACAGCGAGGGGTGGTTGGTGGTGTCGGACCAGATGATGAGCTCTTCCGATCCGGACGACAGGCGGAACGCGGTGTGGCCGGGCGTATGGCCCGGCGCGGGAATCGCGACGAGGCCGGTCACGAACTCGGTCTCGGGGTCATAGCGGCGGACGTCGCGCTTGATCGGCTCGAACACCCGGCGCGCCATCTTGAACGCGCCCTTCAGCGCCTCGGGCGCCCGGCTCATCTGGCCGTCGTCCATCCAAAACGCCCACTCCGCCTCCGGCACGACGATCTCGGCGTTGGGGAAGGCGAGCTCGCCGCTCTTCAGGCGCACGCCGCCGATGTGGTCGGGGTGGAAGTGCGAGATCAGCACCGTGTCGACCGCTTTCGGCTCGATGCCCGCGGCCGAGAGGTTCTCGTAGAGCTGGCCCGCAGTCGGGGCGAGGTGGCCGCCGGTGCCGGCGTCGACGAGGATCAGGCGGCTGCCGGTGTTCACCACCACGCTCGTGAACGAGATCGCGACCGAGGAGGTGTCCATGAAGGCGTCGGACAGGGCGCGCCGGACGTCCTCGACAGGGGCGTTCCGGACGAAGCTCGCGTCCAGCGGCCGGCGGTTCAATCCGTCGGTGAGGGCCGTGACCTCGATGTCGCCGACCTTGTAGCGGTAGACGCCGGGCGCCTGCCGGCCCGCCGCCGGCGCCGCGGCGAGCGCGCCGCCTGCGCCGGCCGGGGCCATCGCGGAAACCGCCGCGGCGGCGATCATCGAGCGTCGCGTCATGGATGTCATCTCGCGTCTCTCTCAGGCGGATCGTGGGGCGGCGCGCCGGCCTGAAAGCTGGATAGGTCAGCCGGACACCGGCTGCAATCGCCGGGAGGCGTCACTGTTGCGTGACGCCCCCGCGCTGCGGCGCCGCTCAGGCGGCGCGGCGCTCCCCGCGCGCGAGCAGGGCGAGGACCACGTCGCCCGCCACCCGTTCGGCGTGCTTCGTCACCTCCGGCTGCCCCATGAGCTCGCCGAAGGCTCCGCGCGCCAGCGGACCCGCGACCCAGAACGCCTCGGCGCCCAGCCCGTCCGCGCCGATCGCGCGGCTGGACGCGTCGACCGCGAGGCCGAGGCCCACGTCGTCGAGCCGCACCAGCCCCTCGCGCGCAAGCGCCGCGAACAAGGGATCGCTCACGGTGAGCTGGCTGTGGGCGGGGCCGGTGGCGAGGATCACGCGGTCGAACACGAAACCGCGTTCGCCGCCGCCCGCAAGCCGGAGCGTCGTCGCGAGCCCGGCGTCGTCCGCTTCGACCCGCTTCGGTTCGCCCTTCAGCACTGTGAGCTGTCCCGCGGCCCGGAGGCGCGCGATCGCCGCCTCGATCTGCGGAGCGACCCGGAAGCGGTGCACATCCCAGAACGGGCGCAGCCGCCGCACGACGCGGCGGCGTTCGGCGACCGGGAGCGCCCCCCAGATCACGGGCGCCTGCGTGCGGACGGCGTCGAGCGCGTTGCGCCAGGTCAGCCCCTGGGCTTCGGCCGCGTCGACCACGCGCCGGATGCGCAGCAGCAGCCGGCTGGCGCGGGTTTCGGGCTCGGTGGAGAAATCGCCGAAATCGCCGGCCTCGCCGCCATGGCCGCGCGACAGCAGCCCGCGTCGCGACACCGCGACGATCGGGCCGCGATGGCCGCGGCGTTCGAGCGACGCTACCGCGTCGGCCATGGTCAGGCCGGTCCCGACGATCAGGATGCGCGCATCGGCCGGAATGGCGTCGAACGCGCCGCCGCGCTGGGCGTCCACGACGATCCTCGGATCGTCGATGAGCGACGCGAAGGCGGCCGGGGCGACCGGCGCCGGATGGGTCGCCGCCAGCACCAGCACGTCGGCGTCGAGCGTCGCGCCGTCGGACAGGGTCACGGCGTAGCCGCGGGCCGTCTTAGTCGCGCCGGTCGCGCGGGCGACGCGGTGCTCGATCGCGCCCGAGAGCAGATAGGGCTCCAGCGTCGCCGCGGCGTAGCGGCCGAACACGGAGCGCCGCGGAAAGGCGCGTCCGTCGGCGGTGAGCGCGTCCGGGTCCTCGTGGAGCGCGACGTCCGCCTTCAGCCAGCGGTCGAAATGGCAGGGGTCCGACGGCACGAAGCTCATGCGCGTCGCCGGCACGTTGATGCGGTGGGCCGGCTCCTCGGTGGAGTAGGCGAGCCCGCCGCCGAGGTGGTCGCGCGGCTCGATCACGACGATCCGGAACTCGCCGGGCCGCCGCCGCGCGATCTGATGCGCGACGACGGCTCCGCTGGAGCCGCCGCCTATGATCGCGATCACCGCTCTGTCGTCATGCTCGCGCAAGGCGCCGCTCCTCAGGACTGCGAGACCCGCAGCGCCGGGCGCGAGTCGTTGGCGATGGTCTCGCCGAACGGGCCCATGTTGACCGTGGTCTCCACCTGCTCGGTCCGCGTCGCGAGCGGCAGGTGTGGGAAGGTCAGCTCGGCGAAGCGGTAGGCTTCTTCGAGATGCGGGTAGCCCGACAGGATGAAGGTGTCGATGCCGATCGCCATGTATTCCTTCATCCGCGCCGCGACGGTTTCGGGATCGCCCACGAGCGCCGTGCCCGCGCCGCCGCGGACGAGGCCGACGCCCGCCCACAGGTTGGGGCTGACCTCGAGCTTGTCGCGCCGTCCGCCGTGGAGCGCCGCCATGCGCTGCTGGCCGACCGAATCCATCCGCGCGTAGACCTTCTGCGCGGCCGCGATGGTGTCGTCGTCGAGGTGGCTGATCAGCTTGTCCGCCGCGGCCCAGGCCTCCTCGTTGGTCTCGCGCACGATGACGTGCAGCCGGATGCCGAAGCTGACCTCGCGCCCGGCCTTCTCGGCCGCGGCGCGAACGACGGCGACCTTCTCGGCCACGGCCGCTGGCGGCTCGCCCCAGGTGAGGTACTTGTGGATCGTGTTGGCCGCGACGTCGGTCGCCGCGGGCGACGAGCCGCCGAAGTAGAGCGGCGGCCCGTTCTCCTGCTGCGACGGGAACAGCAGCCGGCCGTCCTCGATCCGGATGTGCTCGCCCTCGTAGCGCACGGTCTCGCCCGCGAGCAGGCGCTTGTAGACGTCGAGGAACTCGCGCGTCACGGCGTAGCGTTCGTCGTGGTTCAGGAAGATGCCGTCGCCGGCGTTCTCCGCCGGATCGCCGCCGGTTACGACGTTGATCAGCAGGCGCCCGCCCGAGATGCGGTCGAGCGTCGCCGTCATGCGGGCCGCGAGCGTCGGCGACTGCAGTCCCGGCCGCACGGCGACGAGGAAGCGCAGCTTCTCCGTCAGCGGCGCGAGCGCCGAGGCGACGACCCACGAATCCTCGCAGGAGCGGCCGGTCGGCAGCAGGACGCCGTAGTAACCGAGCTGGTCGGCCGCCTGCGCCACCTGGCGCAGGTAGCCGAGGTCCACATGGCGCCCGCCCTTGGACGTGCCGAGATAGCGGCCGTCGCCATGGGTCGGCAGGAACCAGAGGACGTTGGCGGTTTCTGCGGCCTGTCCGGTCATTGCGCCGCCTCCGCGGTTTTGATGGTCACGACCGCATCCTGGACCACGATCGGCTTCGGAAGAAGCTTCAGTTCGAGGAAGGCGTCCGCGATGCGCTGCTGGGCGGCGACCACCTCCGGCTTAAGCGGGCCGACGCCGAGGCCGAGGCGGGAGATCGCCGTGGTCAGCAGCGGCGCCGGAATGCCGACCAGCGGCGAGAGCTCCTCGGCGGCGGCCTTCGGGTCCTTGGCGACCCAGTCCTCGACCTTGCGCAGTTCGGACAGCACAATGGCGAGCACGTCCTCGTTGTCCTTCACGTAGTCGCGCGAGCTCAGGAAGAACTGGTGGTTCTCGACGATGCCCTCGCCGGTGGTCAGCACCCGCGCGCCGGCGACTTCGGCCGCGGCGAAGAAGGGATCCCACACCGACCAGGCGTCGACCTTGCCGCTCTCGAACGCCGAGCGGGCGTCGGCGGGGGTGAGGAAGGAGAGCTTGACGTCGCCGTAGGAGACGCCCGCCTTCTCGAGCGCCTTGACCAGCAGGTAGTGGCTGTTCGATCCCTTGGCGACGGCGATGTTCTTGCCCTTCAGGTCGGCGAGCGACTGAAGCGCGCTGCCCTTCGGCACGAGGATCGCCTCGGCCTTCGGCGACGGCGGGTCATAGGCGACGTAGGTGAGCTTCGCGCTGGCGGCCTGGGCGAAGATCGGCGGCGCCTCGCCGGTGGTGCCAAAGTCGATCGCGCCGGCGTTGACGGCCTCCAGCAGCGGCGGGCCGAACTGGAACTCGGACCACTTCACGGTGACGCCGAGCGGCTTGAGCTTCTCTTCCAGCGAGCCCTTGCCCTTCAGCAGGATGAGGGTGCCGTACTTCTGGAAGCCGATGCGCAGCGTGCGCTCGGCCGCGTCCGCGGCGGTCGCCGCGCCGAGCGAGGCGAGGAGGAGGGCTGCGGCGAGGGTTCTGCCTGCGCGAAGACCGAAGGAGGACATCTGAGGGGTTCCGGATCAGGAGTGCGAGGAGGTTTCGGGGATCAGGCGGCGATCGCCGGCCGGGCGAGCGCGCTGGCGGCTTCCGAGACGAGGGTGTCGAGCCGGCGCGCGACCCGTTCGTCGGTGACGCGGCCGTCGACGACGTCCCGGTCGATCACGAACACGGCGGTCGGCAGGGTCAGAGCGTCGAACGAGCCAAACAGCGGACGGAGCTGGTGCTCCACCGCGAGCGCGTGACGATCGCTGCCGCCGGTCGCGAGCAGGGCGACGGGCACGCCGGCGAGCGCGCGGTAGTCCACCAGGTCGATGAGGTGCTTGAAGAAACCGGTGTAGGAGCCTTTGTAGATGGGCGAACCGGCGATGATCAGGTCGGCGCTTTCGATCGCGCGCAGCGTCTCTTCGAGCGCGGGCGAGGCCGCGCCGCGGCTGAACGCCTGGCCGAGATCGGGGCCGATCTCCGCGACGTCGATCAGCGTCACGGCTCCGCCGGAGCGCGACTGGACGCGCGCGGCGACGTCTTCGACCAGCCGGCGTGTGCGGGATGGCTGCGACAGGCTGCCGGTGATCGCGACGATGGACTTGCGGGTCGTCATGCGTAGGCCTCCTGGAGAGCGTCTCCGGACGCCTCCGCGGCGACGCGGTCGCCGGTCTTGAACAACTGGTCGAGGATGATTCCCTCGAGCCGCGCGAGCTCGGGCGAGCCGCGGCGGCGGGGGCGGGGAAGGTCGACGGCGAGGTCGAGCGCGATGGCGCCGTCCTCGACAAGCACGACGCGGTCGGCGAGGGCGAGCGCTTCGGAGACGTCATGGGTCACGAGCACGGCGGTGAAGCCCTGCTCCTGCCAGATGCGCTCGACGAGGCCCTGCATCTCGATCCGGGTCAGCGCGTCGAGGGCGCCAAGCGGCTCGTCGAGCGCGAGCAGGCGCGGATGGCTGACGAGCGCGCGGGCCAGCGCCACGCGCTGCTTCTGACCGCCGGAGAGCGCGGACGGCCAGTCCCCGCCCCGGTCGCCGAGGCCGACCTCGTCGAGGGCGCTCTGGGCGGCGGCGCGGGCGGCGGCCTTGTCGGACTTGTCCCGCACGCCGACCACGACGTTGTCGATCACGCGCGCCCAGGGCAGCAGCCGCGGCTCCTGGAACATGATGCGCGCCGCCTGCACGTTGGGAGCCGCGTCCGCCACGCGCACGTCGCCGGCGGTCGGGGTTTCGAGGCCGAGGATCGTGCGCAGCAGGGTGCTCTTGCCGCAGCCGCTCTTGCCGACCACGGCGACGAACTGGCCGGCCGGAATGTGCAGGTCGACGTTCCTGAGCACCGGTTTCGCGCCGAAAGACTTCGAAAGGCCGCGCAGGGTGACGGTGGCGCCCTTGCCGCCGGCGCCAAGGCGCGTGGCTCCGCCGGACTGGCGTTGGGCGACCGGCGAGAAGGCCGCGAGGCCGCGGGCCGTAAGCGAGCGTGCGGTCATCGACGGCGTCCTTCAGTGAGCGAGATAGGCCGGGTGCCAGGAGAGCGTCGCGCGCTCCAGCCAGCGGGCGATGGAGTCGGCGAGCTTGCCGAGCAGGGCGTAGATCAGGATCGACAGCACCACGACGTCGACCAGCATGAACTCACGGGCGTTCATGGCCATGTAGCCGAGGCCCGAGGAGGCAGAGATCGTCTCGGCGACGATCAGCGTCAGCCACATGATGCCGAGCGCGTAGCGCAGGCCGACGAAGATCGAGGGCAGGGCCCCCGGCAGCACGACCCGGAAGAACAGCTCGCGGTTCGTCATGCCGTAGGTGCGGCCCATCTCCACGAGCTGGGCGTCGACGGTGCGCACGCCGTGCAGCGTGTTGAGGTAGATCGGGAACGATACGCCGAGCGCGACCAGGAAGACCTTCGCTGTCTCGTCGATGCCGAACCACAGGATGACGAGCGGGATCATCGCGAGGTGCGGGATGGTGCGAACCATCTGGATGGTGGGGTCGGTGAGGCGCTCGGACAGCTTCGACAGGCCGTTCGCGAGGCCGAGCGCGAAGCCGATGCCGCCGCCGATCAGGAAGCCGACGCCGGCGCGCCAGGCGCTGACGCCGATGTTGGTCCAGAGTTCGCCCGAGAGCGCGAGCCGCCAGCCGGCGGCCACCACGGCGGTCGGCGCCGGCAGCACCTCCGGCGCGAGCTGTCCGAGGGACGAAAGGCCCTGCCAGACGAGGATCAGCCCGACGGGGATGACGAAGGCGAGAAGGTTCTTGGCGTCGAAGCGCATCGCTGGAGTCCTCAGGCGCCGGAGGTCCACACCGCGTCGGCTACGACGACGGGGTTCGGGATCAGACCAAGCCGGTGGAAGCGGTCGGCGTTGGCCTGCTGCCCGGCGGCGATCTCCGTGGTGACGGGGGCGACCTTGAAGCCGGTGCGCTCGACCGCGCGGCGTTGGGCGGAAAGGGGGGTCTTGGTGGCTTCGGCGAACAGCGTCGCGACGTCGGCGGGATGCGCGTCCGCCCATTCGCCGACGCGGGCGATTTCGTCGATCGCGGCCTTCAGCAGTTCCGGATGCTCGGTCGCGAAGCCGCGGTTCGCCAGCGTGAAGCTGCGCTGCGGTCCGGCGTCGACGCTGGATGACAGCACGCGGGCGCCGAACTGGTCCTCAGCGATGGCGTAGAACGGGTCCCACACCGCCCAGGCGTCGACCGCGCCGCGCGCGAAGGCGGCTTGCCCGTCCGCGGGCGGGAGATAGGCGGCGGTGACGTCGTCGAAGGCGAGGCCGGATTGCTCGATCAGGATGGCGGCCACGTTGTGCGCGCTGGATCCCTTGGGAATGGCGATGCGCTTGCCCTTCAGGTCCACGACGGTCTTCAGCTCAGAGTCCTTCGGCACCAGGATCGCTGCGCCGGAGGCTGGGTAGGTCGCGGCGTAGACGAAGCGGCCGCGCGCGGCCTGGGCGAAGATCGGCGGCGCGTCGCCGGTGGTGCCGATGTCGATCGCGCCCACGTTGAGCGCCTCCATCAGCGGGGGGCCGAAGGTGAACTCCAGCCACTCGACCGCCACGCCATCCGCGGCGAAGCGCTCCTCGAGAGCGCGCCGCGTCTTGGCGATGAGGAACACGCCGTTCTTCTGCAGCCCGATGCGCAGGCGCCTCGGTTCGGCTCGGGCGGGGCGGACGACGAGGGAGGCTGAGGCGAGGCCAAGCCCGGTCAGCGCCGTGCGGCGGGTGATCATGGCGGATGCGTCTCGTAGGTTTGGGTGCGGCTCGGGGCGGGCGCTAGCGGGCGATGCGGCGAAGGACGAACGTCAACAGATCGGTCGACAGGGCATCGCAGAGGCCTTCCGGCGGAAACTCGGTCGCCGTCGGCGGGTCTCCCGTCGCGGCATGCCAGAACATACCCATACATTCCATAGAACATGTCAACATTAAACTTCGCGGAACTGCGGCGCGCAGGCTGGCGACGGCCGCGCGGCGAATGGGTTAGGAAGGGCGACGCACGGGGCTCGTCCGTTCGAATCGGATGCGCGCCTGTTCCGCCGCCGTCGCCGCTTCGCCAGGGAGGCCTCCCGTGTCCGACCAGCCCTCCTCAGCTTCGCCCGGCTCCGGGCGCTTCGGACTGAAACGCTTCGCTTCGGGCATGCTGGGCTACGCCTCGGGCCTGCCCCTGCTGCTGGTCGGCAGCACCTTCGCGTTCTGGCTGCGGGAGTCGCATGTCAGCGTGCAGGTCATCGGCCTGCTGTCCTGGGCGTCAATCGCCTACAGCCTGAAGTTCCTGATCGCGCCGGTGATGGACGCCTACAGCCTCGGGCCGCTGGGGCGGGCGCTTGGCCGGCGCCGGGCGTGGATACTCGCGGCGCAGATCTGCGTCGCCACGGGGCTCGCGGCCATGGCGTTCGGCGATCCCGCGACGAACCTCGCGCTTGCGGCCGTCGCCTGCTTCGTGACCGCCGGCGCGTCCGCCGCGCAGGACGCGGCCGTCGACGGCTGGCGCGTGGAGGCGGCGGGGCCCGACGAGCAGGGCCTTCTGGTCGCGGCCTACCAACTCGGCTACCGGCTCGCGATGCTGACCGCCGGCGCCGGGGCGCTCTACCTGGCCGACGGTCTCGGCTGGATCGGGGCCTATGGCGTGATGTCCGCCATCATGGCGCTGGTCGCGCTGCTGACGCTGACGATCGTGCCGGCGACCGCGCGCGACGCCGAGCGGATCGCCACGGGCCGGGGCGCGGCCGCGCTCGCGGCCCCGATCAGGGACCTTATGGCGCTTGTCGCCACGACCCCGCTGACGACGCTCGCGCTGATCGGCCTCTACCGGGTGCCGGACCAACTCGCCAACGTGATGTCGTCGCCGCTCTACAAGGACCTGCAGTTCACCAACATCGAGATCGCCAACGTCACGAAGATCTTCGGCGTCATCCTCGGCATCGCCGGCGCGTTCCTCGGCGGCTTCCTGCTGAAGAGCTTCAGCGTCCGGACCGTGCTGATCATCGGCATCGTCGCCTCGTCCGCGACGAACCTGTTCTACACCGCGCTGGCGGCGACAGGGCACAGCATCGCCATGCTGACCGCGACCATCAGCTTCGACAACGTCGCCTCCGCGGTCGCGGGCACGGCGCTGATCGCCTTCATGTCGAAGCTCGCGGCCTCGGAGTTCTCGGCGACCCGTTACGCCGTGCTGAGCTCGATCTACGCGCTGCCCGGCCACCTGCTCGCCGGCGGCTCCGGCTTCGGCGTCGCGGCGGTCGGCTATGGGCCGTACTTCGTCATCACCTTCCTCACCGGCCTGCCTGCGCTCTTGCTCTGCCTGTGGCTTCCGCGCGAGAGCAGGGGGCCGAAGACGGCCGCGGCCGAGACCGCGGCCTGAGCCGATACCGGAAATTCAGAAGGAGACGTCCATGTCCAACCGCATCGTCCTGCGCGCCGGCGAGGCGCTCGTCGCAGGCGGCCCTCCCGGCACCGCCGCCGAGCCCGAAGTCGTCATCGGCGAGCTCGACGGACCGGTCGGGACCGCGCTCGCGACCCTCACCGGCGATCAGGTCGCCGGCCACACCCGCGTGTTCGCCCTGCTCAACACCGACATCATGGTGCGCCCGGTGACGCTGTGCGTCTCCAAGGTCACCGTCGACAATCCCCGCTACACCAACATCCTGATGGGCACGGTGCAGTTCGCGATCGCGAACGGCGTGCTCGACGCGGTGCGCGAGGGGCTGATCCCGAAGGAGAAGGCCAACGACCTCGGCATCATCTGCTCGGTCTGGCTCGCGCCCTCGATCGTCGACGTCGAGAACCTCGATCACAAGGCGCTGTTCGACATCCACCGCAAGGGTATGACGCAGGCGATCCGCAAGGCCATGTCGAACGAGCCCACCATCGACTGGCTGCTCGAGAACCAGGAGCGGATCACCCACAAATACTACCAGATGGGCCTCGACGGTAAGGTGTGAGCGCGTTCGCGGAGGGGAGGCGGGCGATCCCGTCTCCCATCGCGCGCGGCGCGACGAGGCTCGCCGTCGCCGGGGCGACGTTTCTCCTCGGCTGCGCCATCGCGGTCGCCGGCGAGGACCGGCTCGCCCGAATCGTGGACGACGTGGTGCGTCCGCTCATGGCGGAGCACGACGTGCCCGGCATGGCGGTCGGGATCGTCGTGGGCGGCGAGCGGCGCGTGTTCACCTACGGCGTGGCGGAAAAGGCCAGCGGCCGGAAGGTCACGCCGGACACGCTGTTCGAGATCGGATCGGTCAGCAAGACCTTCACCGCGACTCTCGGGGCCTACGCGCAGGAGCGCGGGGCTTTTGCGCTGTCGGACATGGTCAGCCGGCGCCTGCCGGCGCTCGCCGGAACAAGCTTCGACGGCGTCAGCCTCCTCGACCTCGCGACCTACGCTGCGGGCGGCCTGCCGCTGCAGTTTCCGGACGCGGTCGACACCTCCGACGAGATGCTCGCCTTCTACCGCGGCTGGCGGCCACGGTTTCCGGCGGGCTCCCGGCGCCTCTATTCCAACCCGAGCATCGGGCTGTTCGGCCACATCGCGGCCCGAAGCCTCGGACGCCCGTTCGACGAGCTGATGCCGGAGGTGATCTTTCGGCCCCTCGGGCTCACGAGCACCTATCTCGACGTGCCCGCGTCGCGCATGAAGGACTACGCCCTCGGATACGCCCGGGATGGCGGGGCGGTGCGGGTCGCGCCGGGCATGCTCGATTCCGAGACCTACGGGATCAAGACGACCGCAGCCGACCTCCTCCGCTTCGTCGCGGCGAACATGGATGGGACCGGTCTCGACGACGCTCTGCGCCGGGCGATCGCCGAAACCCATCGCGGCCGCCTCCGGGTCGGCGGGATGATTCAGGGGCTCGGCTGGGAGAAGGTCGAGGCGCCCATGACGCTCGATCGCCTTCAGGCGGCGAACGCGAGCGCGATGATCTTCGAGCCGCAACCCGCCGAGAGGCTCGATCCGCCGCAGCCGCCGCAGCCCGGCGCGCTGCTGGGCAAGACCGGATCGACCAACGGCTTCGGCGCCTACGCCGCCTTCGCGCCCTCGCGCGGCGTAGGGATCGTGCTGCTCGCGAACCGGAACTATCCGATACCGGCCCGCATCGCCGCGGCGCACCGGATCCTGCGCGAGCTTGGCGCCGTCGCCCGTTAGGCGGATCAGGCCCTAAAACGGATGGGCCGGCGCGACCCATGGAGGATCGCGCCGGCCCATCTTTTCATTCAGCCGCTGCGGCTCAGCAGCAGCGGAACGCGCTTCCCGGGCCGCCGCCATAGCGACGGTCAGTCGCCTGCCGGTAGAACGTTGCGCGGTCCATGGGCTCCACGTCCGGATGCGTGGCCCGGACGTGGGCGGCGTAGGCGTCGTAGTCCTGCAGCCCGACCATCAGATGCGCCGTCTGGCGCGCCATCCGGCACGCGCAGACGAGCGGGTCGAGCTTCATCCGGACGCTGGCGAGCGCCTGTCGCATCGGCTTACTCCGCGGGCTGCGCGTGGGCGTCGTTCGCGGTGACGCCGTCGGCCTTCAGCGCCGCGAAGATCCACTTGACCCCGAAGAACACCATCGCGAGCACGACCGCCATGAAGGCGATCGTGAGCCCGGCGTTGACGTAGTCGTTGAACACGATGCGGCCCATCTGCTCGACGGACTTCGCCGGCGCGAGCACTTCGCCGCGCGCGGCCGCGTCGCTGAACTTGCGGGCGTGGGCGAGGAAGCCGATGGACGGGGACGGGTGGAACAGCTTCTGCCAGCCCGCCGTCAGCGTGCAGATCAGCAGCCAGACCGTGGGGACGATCGTGACCCACGCGTAGCGCTCGCGCTTCAGCTTGAACAGCACCACGGTGCAGAGCATCAGCGCGATCGCCGCCAGCATCTGGTTCGAGATGCCGAACAGCGGCCACAGCGTGTTGATGCCGCCGAGCGGATCGACGACGCCCTGATACAGGAAGTAGCCCCACGCCGTGACCGCAAGCGCCGTCGCGACCACGTTCGCCGTCCACGACTTGGTGTCGCGGAAGGAGGGGACGGCGTTGCCGATCAGGTCCTGGATCATGAACCGGCAGACGCGCGTGCCGGCGTCGACGGTGGTCAGGATGAACAGCGCCTCGAACAGGATGGCGAAGTGGTACCAGAACGCCATCAGCGCCTCGCCGCCGATGAGCTGCGAGAGGATGTGCGACATGCCGACGGCGAGCGTCGGCGCGCCGCCCGCGCGGGACAGGATGGTGTGCTCGCCGACCTGTTGCGCGAGCAGCGTCAGGTCCTGCGGGGTGATGAGGAAGCCCCAGCTCGAGACGGCGGCGGCGGCGGATTCCGGCGTCGTGCCGATCAGCGCGGCCGGGCTGTTCATGGCGAAGTAGATGCCGGGATCGAGCACCGAGGCCGCGATCAGCGCCATGATCGCCACGAAGCTCTCGGTGAGCATCGCGCCGTAGCCGATGAAGCGGGCCTGGGTCTCGTTCTCGATCAGCTTCGGCGTGGTGCCTGAGGCGATCAGCGAGTGGAAGCCGGAGACCGCGCCGCAGGCGATGGTGATGAACAGGAAGGGGAACAGCGAGCCGGCGAAGACCGGGCCGGTGCCGTCGATGAACTTGGTGACGGCGGGCATCTTCACGTCCGGCATCACCACGAGGATGCCGACCGCGAGGCCGACCACCGCGCCAATCTTCAGGAAGGTCGAGAGGTAGTCGCGCGGCGCGAGCAGCAACCAGACCGGGATCACCGAGGCGACGAAGCCGTAGCCGATGATGAGCAGCGCGATCGTCTCGCCCTTCAGTGTGAACAGCGGAGCGAGCGTCGGGCTCTCGGCCACGTGCTGTCCGTAGACGATGGACGCCATCAGCAGGACGACGCCGATCACCGAGATCTCGCCGACGCGGCCCGGCCGCAGGTAGCGGCTGTAGAGGCCCATGAACAGCGCGATCGGGATGGTGGCGGCGACGGTGAACATGCCCCAGGGGCTGCCGACCAGCGCCTTCACCACGACGAGCGCGAGCACGGCGAGGAGGATGATCATGATCAGCAGGATGCCGATCTGGGCGATCATGCCCGCGGTCTGGCCCATCTCCTGGCGGATGATGTCGCCGAGCGAGCGGCCGTCGCGGCGGGTCGACAGGAACAGGATGATGAAGTCCTGCACCGCGCCGGCGAACACCACGCCGACGATGATCCAGAGCGTTCCCGGCAGGTAGCCCATCTGCGCGGCGAGAACGGGGCCGACGAGCGGGCCCGCGCCGGCGATGGCGGCGAAGTGGTGGCCGAACAGCACGTGCTTGTTGGTCGGCACGTAGTCGAGCCCGTCGTTCAGCCGCACCGCGGGCGTGGCGTAGGCGGGGTCGAGCCGCAGGACCTTGTTCGCGATGAACAGGCTGTAATAGCGGTAGGCCACGAGATAGGTGCAGACCGCCGCGACGACGATCCAGAGAGCGCCGATCGATTCGCCGCGGTGCAGGGCGACGGTTGCGAGCGCGAAGGCGCCGATCAGCCCGAGAGCGATCCAGGGCAGGTGTGAACGTGCGGCAGTCATGGAACAGCGCCCCTCCCGGGCCGTTGACCGGGCGGTTTTCAACTGTTCTTGCCCGTTACGATATTCCATAAGCCCATATTGCAGCGCACGTAAACGACCTTTAGCCGTTCCGTGTAAGCTGTTCCCACATTCATTCCTCCGCGTGCGCGCCGAGCCGGCTCCCGGCGCAGGCGGCGGGCGACGAAGACAGGGCCGCCGCCGAACCCATGCTCGACAAGCTCGATTTCCTACTGGCGCTGGCGCAGGAGCGTCATTTCGGGCGCGCGGCTGAAGCGTGCGGCGTGACCCAGCCGACGCTTTCGGCCGGCGTGAAGCAGCTCGAGGACGCGCTCGGCGTCCGGCTGGTCGAACGCGGCGCGCGGTTTCATGGCTTTACGCCCGAGGGCATGCGCGCGCTCGAATGGGCGCGCCGGATCGTCGGCGACGCCCGCGCCATGCGGCAGGACATCGACGCGCTGAAGCGCGGCGTGGTCGGGCATCTGCGGATCGCGGTCATTCCGACCGCGCTGCCGATGGTCTCCCAGCTCACGACGCCCTACCGCGCCCAGCATCCGGACGTGCGCTTCACCATCCTCAGCAGCACCTCGCTCGAGATCGGCTCGGCGCTCGACAACCTCGAGGTCGACGCCGGCGTCACCTATCTCGACAACGAGCCGCTCGGCCGGGTCTCGGTGGTGCCGATCTGGCGCGAGGGCTACCGGCTCGTCACCTCCGCCGACGACACGTTCGGCGATCGCGACAAGGTCACGTGGCGGGAGGTCAGCCGGCTGCCGCTCTGCCTGCTGACGCCGAACATGCAGAACCGCCGCATCGTGGAGACGCTGCTGCGGGAGGCGGGCGGCTCGCCGTCACCGACCCTGGAATCGAACTCGACCGAAGTGCTGCTGAGCCATGTGCGCACCGGCGCCTGGTCGAGCGTGCTGCCGCAGAGCTTCGGCGACTCGGTGAGCCTGCCGCCGAAAATCCGCTCGATCCCGATCGTGGAGCCGGAGGTGGTGCACACGGTCGGTCTGGTGGTGCCGCACCGCGATCCCACCACCCCCGCGACGACCGCGCTGGTGGCAACGGCGAAGGCTCTCGCGGTGAAGGTTTCGGGCGTCGGACAGGCGTGACGATACGCCTCTGCAGAGGCCCTTAGATACCCTTTTTGATAGACATGTTCTATCGCGTAACGGAACAACGCTATTGATCGCAGGGGGAGGCGAGCCCACAGTTTGGAATAACAAGAATTATATCTGGAGGAGCGCGGACCATGAGCGGCATCACCGTTGCGCCGTCGTCGCGCGGACGGCACGAGGCCTGGAGCGCGGAGCGCGGGCGCGAAATCATAGCGGAGCATCTTCCGCTTGAAGGAGCGACCATGCCCATCCTGCATGCGATGCAGGAGACGTTCGGCTACGTGCCGCAGGACGCGGTCCCGTTGATCGCGGAGGCCATGAACCTCTCGCGGGCTGAGGTTCACGGCACCTTCACCTTCTACCACGACTTCCGGCACGAGCCGGCCGGCAAGCACATCGTCAAGGTGTGCGTCGCCGAGGCCTGTCAGGCCGCCGGCGCCCGCGTCACCACCGACAAGATCGCGAAGGCGCTCGACTGCGCCTATGGCGAGACCCGGCCCGACGGGCAGGTCACGCTGGAGCCGATCTATTGCCTCGGCCTCTGCGCCTGCGGGCCCTCGGCGATGGTCAACGGCCGTCTCGTCGGCCTGATCGACGACGAAGCGATCGACGAGATCGCGGCGGAGGTGCGGTCGTGAGCGTCGTCATCTACGTTCCGGGCGACGCGGCGGCGGTCGCCGTCGGCGCCGACCGCGTGGCCAAGGCGTTCGTGGACGGCCTCGCCCGCCGCGGCGTCGAAGGCCGGGTGGTCCGTAACGGCTCCCGCGGCATGGTGTGGCTCGAGCCGCTGGTGGAGGTGGTCACCCCCTCCGGCCGCGTCGGCTACGGCCCCGTGAAGCCCAAGGACGTCGAGGCGCTGCTGGACGGCGGCCTGCTCGACGGCGCGGGGCATGACCTGCGCCTCGGCGACGTGGAGAAGATCCCGTTCTTCGCCAAGCAGGAGCGCTTCACCTTCAAACGCGTCGGCGTGACCGATCCGGTCTCGCTCGACGACTACCTCGCCCATGGCGGCTACAAGGGGCTTGAGCGCGCGATTGCGATCGGCCCGGCTGACACGGTCGAGGAGGTGTTCAATTCAGGCCTGCGCGGCCGCGGCGGCGCAGGCTTCCCCACAGGCATCAAGTGGCGCACCGTCGCCGCCTGCGCGCCGGGCAAGAAGTACGTCGTCTGCAACGCCGACGAGGGCGACAGCGGCACCTTCGCCGACCGCATGATCATGGAGGGCGATCCCTTCCAGCTCATCGAGGGCCTGACGATCGCCGGCGTCGCCGTCGGCGCCGACATGGGCTACGTCTACTGCCGCTCGGAATATCCGCACGCGATCGCCGCCATGAACAAGGCGATCGTGGCCGCTCGCAAGGCCGGCTATCTCGGCTCCCGCGTCGCGGGCTCGAACTACGCCTTCGACATGCAGGTGCGCGTCGGCGCCGGCGCCTATGTCTGCGGCGAGGAGACCTCGCTGCTCGAGAGCCTCGAGGGCCGCCGCGGCCTCGTCCGCGCCAAGCCGCCGCTGCCGGCCCACAAGGGCCTGTTCGGCAAGCCGACGGTGATCAACAACGTCCTGTCGCTCGCGGCGGTGCCGTTCATCATGGCCGAAGGCGCGAAGGCCTACGCCGACGTCGGCTTCGGCCGCTCCCGCGGCACCATGCCGATCCAGCTCGCCGGCAACGTGAAGTATGGCGGGCTCTACGAGATCGCGTTCGGCGTGACGTTGGGCGAACTCGTCGAGGACGTCGCCGGCGGCACCTTCACCGGCCGCGACGTGCGCGCGGTGCAGGTGGGCGGGCCGCTCGGGGCCTACTTCCCGCGCGCGCTGTTCGACACGCCGTTCGACTACGAGGCCTTCGCCAAGCGCGACGGCCTGATCGGCCACGGCGGCATCGTCATCTTCGACGACACCGTCGACATGGCGAAGCAGGCGCGTTTCGCGATGGAGTTCTGCTCGGTCGAGAGCTGCGGCAAGTGCACGCCCTGCCGCATCGGCTCCACCCGCGGCGTCGAGGTCATGGACAGGATCATCGCCGGCGTCGAGCGCGAGAAGAACCTCGCGATCCTCGAAGACCTGTCCCACACGATGAAGCTTGGCTCGCTTTGCGCTCTCGGGGGCTTCACGCCTTACCCCGTCATGAGCGCGCTCACCCATTTCCCCGAAGATTTTGGCCGCGGTCCCATGCCGCTGGCTGCCGAGTGAGGAGGAACTGATGTCCCTCGTCCATGAGACCGACTACGGCACGCCGCTTTCCAAGTCCGAGAAGATGGTGACCCTCACCATCGACGGCGAACGGATCTCCGTGCCCGAAGGCACCTCGATCATGCGCGCCGCGATGGAGATGGGGAACCAGATCCCCAAGCTCTGCGCCACCGACAGCGTCGAGGCCTTCGGCTCCTGCCGCCTCTGCCTGATCGAGATCGAGGGCCGCAACGGCACCCCGGCCTCCTGCACCACGCCCGTCGCCGACGGCATCGTGGTCAAGACCCAGACGCCGCGGCTGAAGCAGCTGCGCAAGGGCGTGATGGAGCTCTACATCTCCGATCACCCGCTCGACTGCCTGACCTGTTCGGCCAACGGCGACTGCGAACTGCAGGAGCAGGCCGGCGTCGTGGGTCTGCGCGAGGTTCGCTACGGCTATGAGGGCGAGAACCACCTCGTCTCCAAGAAGGACGAGTCGAACCCGTACTTCACCTACGACCCGTCGAAGTGCATCGTCTGCTCGCGCTGCGTCCGCGCCTGCGAGGAGGTGCAGGGCACCTTCGCGCTGACGATCTCCGGCCGCGGCTTCGACAGCCGCGTGTCTCCGGGCATGAACGAGCCGTTCCTGCAGTCGGAATGCGTGTCCTGCGGCGCCTGCGTGCAGGCCTGCCCGACCGCGACGCTGCAGGAGAAGTCGGTCATCGAGATCGGCACGCCCGAGCATTCCAAGGTCACCACCTGCGCCTATTGCGGCGTCGGCTGCACCTTCAAGGCCGAGATGCGCGGCGACGAGCTCGTCCGCATGGTGCCGTGGAAGGACGGCAAGGCGAACCACGGCCATTCCTGCGTCAAGGGCCGCTTCGCCTACGGCTACGCCACGCACAGGGAGCGCATCCTCAAGCCGATGATCCGCGCCAAGATCACCGATCCGTGGAGGGAGGTGAGCTGGGAGGAGGCGATCGAGTACACGGCGTCCGAGTTCAAGCGCATCCAGGGTAAGTACGGCCGGTCCTCGATCGGCGGCATCACCTCCTCGCGCTGCACCAACGAGGAGACCTACCTCGTCCAGAAGCTTGTGCGCGCCGGCTTCGGCAACAACAACGTCGACACCTGCGCCCGCGTCTGCCACTCGCCGACCGGCTACGGCCTGAAGACGGCGTTCGGCACCTCCGCCGGCACGCAGGATTTCGACTCGGTCGACGACAGCGACGTCATCCTCGTGATGGGCTGCAACCCGACCGACGGACATCCGGTGTTCGGCAGCCGCATGAAGAAGCGGCTGCGCGAGGGCGCCAAGCTGATCGTCATCGATCCGCGCCGCATCGATCTGGTGAAGAGCCCGCACATCCGGGCCGACTACCACCTGCCGCTGAAGCCGGGCACCAACGTCGCCATCGCGACGGCGCTCGCCCATGTGGTCGTCACCGAAGGGCTGGTCGACGAGACCTTCGTGCGCCAGCACGGCGACCTTGAGACCTTCCAGGAGTGGGCCGCCTTCGTCGCCGAGGAGCGGCACTCGCCCGAAGCCACCGAGTCCATCACCGGCGTGCCGGCGAACCTCGTGCGCGGCGCTGCGCGGCTCTACGCCACCGGCGGCGACGCGGCGATCTATTACGGCCTCGGCGTCACCGAGCATTCCCAGGGCTCGACGACCGTCATGGCGATCGCGAACCTCGCCATGGCGACCGGCAACATCGGCCGTCCGGGCGTCGGCGTGAATCCGCTGCGCGGCCAGAACAACGTGCAGGGCTCGTGCGACATGGGCTCGTTCCCGCACGAGTACCCGGGCTACCGCCACGTCTCCGAGGACAATGTCCGCGAGATGTTCGAGCAGCTCTGGGGCGTCCCGCTCGATCCGGAGCCGGGCCTGCGCATCCCGAACATGCTGGACGCGGCCGTCGACGGCACCTTCAAGGGCCTCTACGTGCAGGGCGAGGACATCGCCCAGTCCGACCCGGACACCTACCACGTCACCTCCGGCCTCGCGGCGATGGAGTGCGTGGTGGTGCAGGACCTGTTCCTGAACGAGACCGCCAACTACGCCCACATCTTCCTGCCGGGCTCGTCCTTCCTCGAGAAGGACGGCACCTTCACCAACGCCGAGCGCCGCATCCAGCGCGTGCGCAAGGTGATGGCGCCGAAGGCGGTCTACGCCGACTGGGAGGTCACGCTGCTGATCGCCAAGGCGATGGGCTACGACATGGACTACAGCCATCCGTCCGAGATCATGGACGAGATCGCCGGCTCCACCCCGAGCTTCGCGGGCGTCTCGTTCGACGCTCTCGACCGGAAGGGCTCGATCCAGTGGCCGTGCAACGACGACGCGCCGGACGGCACGCCGATCATGCACATCGGCGGCTTCGTGCGCGGCAAGGGCAACTTCGTCATCACGGAGTATGTCGGCACCGACGAGAAGGTGGGCCCGCGCTTCCCGCTGCTGCTCACCACCGGCCGCATCCTCAGCCAGTACAATGTCGGCGCGCAGACCCGCCGCACCGAGAACTCGCGCTGGCACGAGGAGGATCGCCTCGAGATCCATCCGGTGGACGCCGAGGACCGCGGCGTGCGCGACGGCGACTGGGTGACGCTGCGCAGCCGCGCCGGCGAGACCTCGCTCCGCGCGCTCATCACCGACCGCGTGGCGCCGGGCGTGGTCTACACCACGTTCCACCACCCGACGACGCAGGCGAACGTCATCACCACGGACTTCTCGGACTGGGCGACCAACTGTCCGGAGTACAAGGTGACGGCGGTGCAGGTCGCCCCGTCCAACGGCCCGAGCGCCTGGCAGGAAGGCTACGAGGAGCACTCCGAGCTCAGCCGCCGCATCCTGCCGCAGGCGGCGGAGTAACCGCCGCCGAGACGCGACGGAGTCTCGTCATCCCGGACGACGGCGCAAACCGTCGATCCGGGATCGTTCGACGGACGGGCCAAACCGCTGGGCGTCTTGTCCCGGCCTTGAGCCGGGACCCAGAGCCGTTGCGGGTCGAAGTCGATGACGTCCGCGTTTCTGGGTCCCGGCTCAGGGCCGGGACAAGGGCGCGGATGATTGAGCGCTTTAACGCCTGAAGTGGTGCTCCCATATCCCGTCGATGACCGACCTTCCGCCCTCCGTTCTCCGTCTCCCGCGCGCCGTCTGGCGCGAGGGGGCCTTCGTCGAAACCGCGGACCGCGCCGTGCCGGCCGAGACGCCGGTGGCGCTGGTTTATGACGGCGGCACGCAGGCGGTGATGATGGCCTCGCCCGCCGACGCCGAGGATTTCGCGGTCGGCTTCAGCCTGACGGAAGGCATCGTCGGCTCGGTCTCCGAGATCGAAAGCCTCGAGGTGGTCGATCAGGGGATCGGCCTCGAGGCGCGGATGTGGCTCGCGAAGAACCCGGCGCGCGACCTCGGCGCCCGCCGCCGCGCGCTCGCTGGCCCCACGGGCTGCGGGCTCTGCGGCGTGGACAGCCTCGCGCAGGCGGTGAAGCCCGCCCGGGTGGTCGCGTCCGATACGGTCTTCACGGCGGCCGAGGTCCATGAGGCGCTGGAGGCGCTGTCGCGCGCGCAGACCCTGAACTTCGCCACCCGCGCCGCGCACGGCGCGGCGTTCTGGAGCCCGGCCGAAGGCCTCGTCGCGGTGCGCGAGGACGTCGGCCGCCACAACGCGCTCGACAAGCTCGCGGGCCATCTCGCGCGCACGGACCGCGACGTAGCGACCGGTTTCATCGTGCTGTCGAGCCGCGTGTCGGTCGAGATGATCCAGAAATCGGCCGTGATCGGCGCCGGCCTCGTGGTCGCCGTCTCCGCCCCGACCGCGCTCGGCGTGAGGATGGCCGAGGAGGCCGGCGTCACGCTCGCGGCCATCGCCCGCGGCGACGGCTTCGAAGTCTTCACCCACCCGCATCGCATCGTCGCGGACAAGGCGTCGAAGAACGCCGCCCTCCGCAAGGTTTGAGGATACGCACTCCATGGCGCACGCCCACGAAGCCCGTCCGGGCGTCCCCGAGATCGAAGGCCGCGAGCATAAGACCACGCTCGACCGCCTGATCTACATGGCGAACCAGATCGGCTGGTTCTTCAAGAGCCAGCCCGAGCGGCTGAGGATTCCCGGCATCGTGGACCACATCCAGCACTTCTGGGACCCGCGCATGAAGAAGGAGATCTTCGAGCATGTGGGCGCCGGCGGCGCCGGGCTGGAGCCGGAGCCGCTGGAGGCGCTCAAGGTTCTGAAGGCCGCGCATGACGGCAAGATGGCGACCCGCGGCGAGGCCGAGGTGGTTGAGACCGGCCAGCCGCGCACCGGTGAGGCCCCGCTCGAGGTGACCGAGAACGGCCGCGGCTGAAGCCGCCGCCGTCTGACAATCCCGAGAACGGCGGCGAAGGCGTTCTGGTCCGGCCGGGGGCGGCGCGCTATCTGGCGTCGCGGTTCCCGCAGGATGACGCCGCCGTGGTTCTGAACGACAAGCCGCTGTTCTCGATCGCCCGCTGGACGCCGGCGTGGCGACTGCCCGAATTCAACACCCTGATCGCCATTCTGCTCGCGTCCGGCATGGTCCTGGCCTTCGCCAAGATCGCCGACGAGATGGTCGAGGGCGAAACCCGCGCGTTCGACGAAGCCGTC